>SVLO01000036.1 GCA_015067885.1 Oscillospiraceae bacterium
CTTCCATGATGAAACGGATGGCCATGCGGCTGTCCTTGTTGGTGCCGCAGAACACGTCCATGACGTACAGCTTCTTGTTGGACAGCTGCTCGATGGCCAGACGCTTGCACTCGTCCCAGGCCTGCTTGGAGGCGGGCTTGTTGTCGTTCTTGAACTCGTCGGAAGTCCACCACACGGTGTCCTTGGAGGTGTCGTCCATGACGATGAACTTATCCTTGGGGGAGCGGCCGGTGTAGATGCCGGTCATAACGTTGACGGCGCCCAGCTCGGTCACCTGACCCTTTTCAAAGCCGGTCAGGGCGGGATCGGTCTCGGCGACAAACAACTCCTCAAAGCTGGGGTTGTGGACGATCTCGGTGACACCGGTAATGCCATACTTGGTCAGATCCAGATTCATAGTGATTACCTCTCTTCTATAAAAATTTATTTTTTACACGTTAGGATGCCGCCCGGAGCGGGATTTCATGCGCCGGGGCGGGTGTGCGGTGATGTTAACAAGGGTGGATGTTAACATTCTGCACCCATCTTATATATTGTAACAGTTCCCACGGATAAAATCAATCATTTTCTGCCGGCGAAAGGGTGGTTTTTTGAATTTTGGCAGGTAGAACAAATGGGGGCAGAATTTGCGCGCCGGGACAGTACTTGTTATATAAATGCGCCCTGCCGCACAAGACGGCAGGGCGGCGTTTTCAGCTCTGCACAAACTTCTTGCTTTGCAGCAGGTAGAGTGCCTTGCAGAGGGTTTTCTCCGGCAGGATGCGGCGGAAGAAGACGGCGATCTTCATCAGGGCGCCGGGGATGATGAAGAGCTTGCCTTTCAGCAGCTTTTTGACGGCGTATTCCGCCACCCTGCGGCTGTCGGCGATGATAAGGTCGCGGCCCGGCTCGTCCCCCCGGCCGAAGCTGACCCCGGCTACCTGTTCGAATTCGGTCCGGACCGGGCCGGGGCAGAGGACGCTGACACGGACGGCGGACTTTTCATGGCGCAGTTCCTCGTGCAGGGCCTGGGTCAGGCGGAAGACGTAGGCCTTGCAGCCGTAGTAGGCGGAGAACAGCGGGCCGGGGAAAAAGGCGGCGATGGAGGCCACGTTCAGAATGTGGCCGTGGTTGCGGGCCTTGAAGGTCTGCGCCGCCCGTTTGGTCAGGATATGGACCGCCTTCACGTTGGTGTCGATCATGGAAAGCTCAGCCTCCAAATCGGAGGAGCAGAGGTCGCCGAACACGCCGAAGCCGGCGTTGTTGATGAATACGTCCACCTCGTCAAGGCGGGCGGCGATCTGTTCCACGCCCGCGGGGTCGGTAACGTCGGCGCAGAGGATCTCCACGTCGGTTTTCAGTTCCTGTTTCAGCCCCTCAAGGCGGTCCCTGCGGCGGGCCACGGCGATGATGTCGTAACCCCGGCGGGACAGGGCGGCGGCCATGTCCCGGCCCAGGCCGGAGCTGGCCCCGGTAATGAGTGCTTTCATGGTGTCACCTCTCTGCATTTGATGACGCTCTCGGTCACGTCGGTCAGTACAAGGATCCCGTGCTGGTTGCGGACCTCCACCGTGACCTCCACAATGCCGTTTTTGGCGCTACGGCGGACCAAATTGGTGACGGTGACGGTGCCGGTCAGCACGTCGCCGGCGTACACCGGCTTGTGCCACTCGATTTTGGTGGACTTGCCGGCGATTAGCTCCCGGCCGAACAGGTCCAGCTCCAGAAACTTCACCCACACGGACATGAAAGACATGACACCCGGGGCGATGAGGTCGCCGAAGATGGAGGTCTTGGCGTAGTCCTCGTCGGTGTGGAGGGGGATGTTGTCGTAGTCCCGGGCAAAGGCCATCATTTTTTCTTTGGTAATAAGGGTGGGGGCGGTGTGTACCACGCGGCCCGGCTCAAAGTCCTCGAAATACATTCTACTCACCTTCAAAATGGGATCTCCCGTCCATTATAGTGCGGTGAGCGGCGGTTGACAACCGGATTTTGCATAGAAAAACGGCCCACCATCCTTGGACGGTGAGCCGTTTATCAACTTACAGGTTGTAGTACTTGTCGAACTCGGCGGGGTGGGGGATCTTGGCCAGCTCGGCACATTCGGCCCGCTTGGCCTTGATGAAGTTGCGCAGCAGCTCCTCGGGGAAGACGCCGCCCTCGGTCAGGTAGGCGTAGTCCTTCTCCAGGCAGTCCAGCGCCTCGTTCAGCGAGGTGGGCAGACCCTGGAGTTTGGCCTTCTCCTCCTCGGGCAGGTGGTACAGGTTCATGTCGTAGGGACCCCAGCCGTTGGCGTGGGGGTCGATCTTGTTCTTGATGCCGTCCAGGCCGGCCATGAGGATGGCGGCGTAGCAGAAGTAGGGGTTGCAGGTGGCGTCGGGGTTGCGCAGCTCGAACCGGCGCTTGTCGGGACTCTTGGCGTAGGCGGGGATACGGATGACCGCGCTGCGGTTGGAGGTGGCATAGCCCACGGTGACGGGCGCCTCGAAGCCGGGGACAAGGCGCTTGAAGGAGTTGGTGCTGGGGTTGGTGATGGCGCACAGGGAGCCGATATGCTTAAGCAGGCCGCCCATGAAGTAGTGGGCCGTTTCGCTCAGGTGGGAGTAGCCGTTGTCGTCGGAGAAGACGGGCTGGCCGTCCTTGAACAGGATCATGTGCACGTGCATACCGCTGCCCGCCTCGCCGTAGATGGGCTTGGGCATGAAGGTGGCGCTCTTACCGTACTTCAGGGCCACGTTATGGATGATATACTTGATCATCATGGTGGCGTCGGCCATGTGGACCACCTCGCCCAGCTGAGGCTCGATCTCGTACTGGCCGGAGGCGGCCACCTCGGGGTGGTGGTAGTTGATGTCGATGCCGGCCTCTTTCATCAGCAGGCACATCTCGCTGCGGCACTCGTAGGAGGTGTCGAAGGGCTTGGCGATGTGGTAATTCTTCTGCTTGGGGACCACCACGCCCTGACCCTGGGTGGCGCTGTTCCAGTAGGACTGGCTGGCGTCCACGGTGGCGCCAACGTAACGGCCGTCCACGTTCCAGGTCACGTCGTCAAAGAGGTAGAACTCAAACTCGGGCAGGATCTTCATCTCGTCGGCGATGCCGCTGGCCTTCATATACTCCACGGCGGCCTTGATGATGTTGCGGGGATACTGGGCCAGGGGGCGGTTCTCCGGCGTGTCGATGATCATGGCGTTGCCGGTCATGGACAGGGTGGGAATGTCGCAGAAGGGGTCAATGACGGCGGTGTCGGGGTCGGGGATGAAGACCATGTCGCTCTTCTCCACCACGGCGTAGCCGTAGTTGGAGGCATCGAAGCCGATGCCACTTTTCATGGTGTCCTCGGAGAAATTCTCGGCGGGGATGGTGACGTGGCGGTACTGACCGTTGATGTCCACCATCTTGAAGTCCACCATCTTGATGTCATGTTCCTTGATCATTGCAAGGATATCCTGAACTGTTTTTGCCATAATTTAGCACCTCTTCCACATTTGTTTTGGTAGTTAGAATATAACAGAGTTTTATGTTTTTTGTCAACAAATATCCGTTTGTCCGCGCTGTTAAAAAACAGCAGAATATTTTTGCGGAAACAGTTGAAATTTATTGGTTTTTGTAGTAATATGGCAATGTCTATTCACATATCCAGATGTCATCCTCCGCCGGGAATTACGGGCCGGGACGACGGTTGTTAACGGAATACCCGCAAAATATGAGTCAAGGGCCCTTGGCTCATGCTCTATCGACTGATAGAGCATGATGTCCATTGAAAATGGCCGGAGTGAGTGTCCCCGCCGGGCGCATTTTAACGCAGAAAAGGAGATTTACCATGAAAACAACGTTTCGCTTTAATCCGCTGACTCTTGTATTCTCGCTGCTTTTTGGCCTTGCCTGGAGCGTTTTGGGCGGCCTGCTGTATACGGGACTGAAGGGCCTTTTGTGGACGCCCCTGCTGATCGCGCTGTACGTTTTGGGCCTTGCCGGGTTCCTGCTGCTGGCGATCATCGTTTCCAACGCCGTGGGCAACAATGCCAAGCCCCGGGCGGAGAACTATAAAAAGGCGGCCATCGTTGTTGCGGCGCTGTTCCTGTGTACCATGCTGTTCGAGTTCCTTTACGAGCTGCAGCCCTCCCACTTCAACATTGGCACCCCCACCTCCTACATCTTCCTGGTGGACGACTCCGGCTCCATGACCAGCACCGACCCTCAATGCACGAGAAATGACGCCATTTACGAGGTGGCCAAGACCTGCGACGCGGATTTCCCCTGTGCGGTGTATATCTTTGCGGACCTCTGTCATCAGGCGCTGCCCATTACCGCGGCCAAGGATATGAAACAGGAAAACTACGGATTTGCAAGCGAGGGCTTGACACAGATGTTCTCCGCCATTGAATTTGTGCTGTCCGACATCCAAAGCGGTCGGCTGCAGGCGGGCAACTCCCCGCGAATTCTGATCCTCTCCGACGGCGCCCCTACGGATATTGAGAAGTATCGGTCCACTGTTTCCGCCTGCCGCGCCAACGGCATTTCGGTCAGTACCGTCGGCTTCGGCGGGGCGAATCCTGCTGTGCTGCAGCGCGTGGCCGAGGATACCAGCGGCGCGTTTGTCTGGGCGAACGACATCTCCCAGCTGTCTCAGGCTATGAGTACGGCGGCCACCACCATTCATACCAGCTCCCGCGACCTGCTGGGTTACAGACCCTTCACCGAGCATACGGTGCTGTTTGGCATCCTGCGCTGCCTGTTCCTGCTGATCATCGCGGCGGGCTTTGTGCTGATCAAGGTGTTCATGTTCAGCACCTTTGACCGAAACAATGTGGCGCTGATCACCTTTATCGCCTGCGCGGCCCTGGGCGCCCTGGCGCCGGAGTTCTTTATCAACATCTTTGGCTGGAACGGCACGCTGGCCAGAGCGCTGCTGTGTATCACCATGGCGCTGCTGCTGGGTACCTCCAAGGAGACGGCGAATACGAATTATAACAACTTCGCGTCTCCTGCCGGTTCGGGCGGCGGATTTGGCGGCTTCCCCGGAAGCAGCTACAGCAATCCCGGCGACAAGTGGAAGTTCTGATATACGCGATCAAGAGGGGATAATACCATTATGAAACATGAAAATGACCAGGATGGTCAGTTGGGCGAGCTGACACCGGAGCAATACGCTCAGCAGCCCAACCCCTTTGAGGGGGTTGGAGATACGGCGACGGCGGGCAACATATTTGCCGAGGCGCCGGATGATGAGAGTAATATGTTCGCCGGTGAGGTGGCAAAGCCTCAGACGAAGAAAAAGCTGACCAAGGGCAAGATCATCCTTTTGGCCGCGGTGGCCGCGCTGGTCGCCCTGATTGCGGCGGGGCCGCTTGCCATGCGCGCCATCGGTGACGGCCTGCTGAGCGCCGGCAATTACAAGGGGGCGCAAGTGTGCTATTACCTCTGCCTGGGTATGTACGGCGGGGGACAGCGGGTCGCCGTTACCAAGGCCATCAGCGCCATGGAAAGCGGCGAGATCGAGGCCGGCGTCATCGCCCTTTTGAACAAGGATATTGACGTTGAGATAAGCTACAACCTCAACGGCGGTGAGTTTATCAGCGCGGACTCCAGGGATAAGGTCCTGCTGACGGACAGCGTGGGTTTTGCCAGTTTGTACAAGGCGAGAAAAGATAACTACACCTTCAAAAACTGGGATTTGGCGGAGTACGACTACTCGTCAAAGACCGACGAAGCCTTTATCGTTAAGTTGGATGCGATATTTGAACCCACGGTTTACAAGATCATGTACGCAGACCTGTTCTCGGACACCACCGAGAATCCTGTAAGCTACACCTACGAAACCGAGAGCTTTACTCTGAAGTCCCCTGCGCGTGAGGGTTACAGCTTTGTGGCCTGGCAGGGTACCGATATCGAGGATGCGCTGCCTGTGGTGGTCATTCCCCAGGGCAGCAGCGGCGACCGAACCTACATCGCCACCTGGAACGCCAACCAGTACGTGGTTTCCATGAACCCCGACGTGGCAAACAAAATCAAAAATCCCGTGACCGTCACCTTTGACGCGGAATATGAGCTGGGCAGCCTTGATAAGCGGGGTTACACCCACCTGGGCTGGACCGAGCAAAATTTCGCTGATGACAACGGCAGCGGCGAGAACGCCGACGAGGCGGCCAACGCCCATAAGTACCTGACCGGCGTCTGGCAGACGGCCAAGGACGTATCCGTCTATCCGGTGTGGCAGCTCAACCACTACAAGCTGACCTACGACCTGAAGGGCGGTGCGCTGAAAGAGAATCAGACCAACCCCGCGGAGTACACCGTACTCAGCCCGGACATCTCCATCAACGAGCCCGGCCGAACCGGTTACAGCTTTGTGGGTTGGTCGGCCAATAACGCCAAGGCCAAGAAGAATTTTGTCATCAAGAACAACTCCGTCGGTGACATTCACTTCAAGGCGGTCTGGCTGGGCAACCCCCACACCCTGACCCTGCAGCCCAAGGGCGGTCAGGTGTCGTCCACGGTGGTCAACGTGCGTTTTGGTAACCAGTTCACCATACCCACCCCCACCCGCACGGGCTACTCTTTCCAGGGGTGGTATGAAAACAGTAAAAAATGGAACAACAGCGGCACCTGGGATGTGGACCGGGACGTGACCGTCACCGCCAGCTGGACGGCCAACAAGTACACCGTCAAATTCGATCCCAAGGGCGGCAGCGTGTCGGAGCAGTCCAGAACCATGACCTATGACGCTACATACAGCAGCCTGCCCACCCCCACCCGCTATGGCTATTCCTTCCAGGGCTGGTATAATGGGGACACGCGTGTGGATACCACCGGCACGTGGCGAATTGCCTCCAACGTGACCCTGACGGCCAAGTGGCAGGGCAACCCCCATACGGTCAGCCTGGATCCCAAGGGCGGCAGCGTTTCTCCCTACCGGGTGAACGTGGTGTTTGGCAGCGACTACACGCTGCCCAAGCCCACCAAGAAGGGCTACAGCTTTGACGGCTGGTATGAGGGCAGCACCCGCCTCGCCAGCTCCGGTACGTGGAACAAGGACGCCAACGTGTCCGTGACCGCACGGTGGAGTGCCAATACGTACTACGCCACCGTGGAGTACGGCAATGGCAAGAGTCCCACCAGGACTCCCTACAAGTACGACTCGCCCTACGATCTGGGCAAGCCCAGCCGCACGGGCTATACCTTCGACGGCTGGTACAACGCGACCGACCGCAGGACCATGGCCGGTTCCGGTACCTGGACCTGGGATAAGAACCTCAACATTACCGCTCAGTGGGAGGCTAATACCTACACCGTCTATCTGGACGGCAACGGCGGTTCCGTTTCCTCCCGCAGTATGCGAGTCACCTACGGCTCCAAGTACGAGCTGCCCACGCCCGAACGTGTGGGCTATGACTTCCTCGGCTGGTACGAGGGAAGCACCAAGTTTGCCAAGAAGGGTACCTGGTCCGAGGCGGAGAACGTGTCCCTGACGGCCAAGTGGCGGCGCTCCACATACACCGCGACCTTCGACTCCAATGGCGGCACGAAGCAGTCCAGCCAGGACGTTCTGTACGGCGACGGCTTCTACCTGCCCGAACCCAGCCGTGCCGGCTACCGTTTCCTGGGCTGGTCCAACTCCTCGGTCAGACTCAATTGTGTCACGGGCTATCTGTACTGGGAGTGGGAGCGTAACCTGACCTTTGAGGCGGAATGGAAGGCGGAAGAGTATTCCCTGTACCTTGACGCCGGCATTGGCGATGTGTCCCCGGCGTACAAGAGCGTTACTTACGGTTCCAAGTACTCGCTGCCCACGCCAAGCTGTTACGGCTACCAGTTCGCGGGCTGGTACTTCGACGGGAAGAAGATCAGCAACAGCGGCACCTGGAACTACACCAGCGGCGGTACCCTGACGGCCCGCTGGACCGCGATCACCGAATAAAATCCATACGTCGGTCTGTGGGCCAACCGCCGGGTTGGCCCACAGACCGGACAAGCAACACCAAACAATGCCATCCCAAAGGAGAAGAGAGTTATGCACAAGAGAACAAACCTGCAAGCATTCCTTTCACTGTGCATGGTAGTCATGCTGGCGGTTTCCACGCTGGTGGTGCCGACTCAGGCCGCCGATGACAGCGAAGCCCGCGCTTTGGACGTCATGTTCGTCGTTGACAGCAGCGGCTCCATGCTCAGCACCGACCCCAACCGTATCGCCATGGCGGCCAGCAACCTGTTTGCTGATATGTGCGACTATGACGAGGCCCGGGCCGGTTTCGTGGCCTACGACACCCAGGCGAAAGTTCAGGGCCTGACGTCCCTGAGCAGCGAAAGCAATCGTCGGGCGTTGAAGAACGCCATCAACGGCATCAAGTACACCAACCGGGCCGGTACCGACATCGCCCTGGGCTTGGAAAAAGCCGCGGACGTGCTGGTGACGGCTCAGGCCAAGGATCCCAACCGCGTACCTGTCATCATTTTGGTCAGCGATGGCGAGACCGACGGCCTTGACCCTGTGCGTGAGGCTCAGTACGATCAGGCCTACGCCAACGTTCTAAACGACTTGAAGAACGCGGGCATCCCGGTCTATACCATCGCGGTGATGAGCAAAAACGGCGACACCAGTGAGGAGACCATGGAGGAAATCGCCAACGCCACCGGCGGTATATGCTTTACGGCGGACCAGGCCAGCGATTTGGACGATATTCTGACCGACATCATGGCCAACCTGGTGGGAACCAAAAAGGAAGAAATCGCCAACATTGAGGGTACCGGCGGCCCGCAGACCGTTGATGTGGAAATTCCGAGTGATGGTATTTACGAGGCGAACATCATTATCTTCTCCTCCAAGGGTGTTTCCGGCTTGCGTTTGCAGGAACCCGGCGGAAACGATGTCGCAATTCCTTCCAGCAAGGTGCTGCAAAGTCGCTCCAACTCCTACGATTTGATCAAGATCAAAAACCCCAATAAGGGAACCTGGAAGCTGACTCTGACCGGTGCGAATAAGGATAAAATCATCATCAACCTGGTCAACAACCATGCCATGCAGTTGACGCTGACAGCGGACCGCACCACCGTCCCCAACAACAGCGCGGTTTCCTTCAGCGTTCTCAGCGCGACCGGTGCCGGCGGCGAGATTTTTGACGGTGCCGAGGGCAAGCTGAACATTACCAGCCCCATGACCGGTGATGTGGACCCCAAGCCCACCCTGAACTGGAATGGCTCCACGGAGATGACCGGCGCCTATACCTTTACCCGGGCCGGCACCTATACCGTTTCCGCGCACATTGTGGGCAAGGACGGCAGCTACGACAGAATTACCGAGGAAATCAAAATCACGGTGGAACCCCAGCCACTGCAGGCTATGAAGTCCAACACCATCAAGCGCGCCACCTGTTTCTCCCCCTTCCTGGGTATCCGGCTGATGAACAAGGTGGAGCTGCCCATGAGCAAGTACTTCACCTGGGACCAGGATGCAAAGCCCATCCAGGTCAACGCCGTGTCCGGCAACTGGGCGGACGTTTGCAGCTTTGACTACGACGAACCCAGCACCACGGCAACCATCCGTGCGGAGAAGTCCGGTACGGCCACCGTGGACCTGAATGTTTCCGACTCCTTCGGTCAGAATGCGACCTACACCGTCCGCTTGACGGTGATTCCCGGCTGGGTACCCTTCGTTCTGATCATTCTGCTGGCCGGTTTGATCGTGGCGCTCGTGTTCATTATCAAGAAGGCCACGGCCCCCCGGCTGAAGGGTACGCTGAAAATCAGCGTTTCCATGCCCAGCGAGCTGTCTGCGCTGACTCCGCCCGAGGCCGAGATCGACCTGTCCATTCTGAATAAGAAGGGCAAGGTACCCCTGATGGCGGTGCTGGCCTCCAACCTGACTCTGAGTACGGCCTATACCCAGGCGCTGGAAGGCATTGCCGGGTTTGTGGGCAAGATCCAACTGGAGGCGGCAGACAAGAACTGCAGCTCTCTGCGGATGCACATTCCGCCCGCCGGCAACGGTGCCGCGGTGCAGTTCAACAACGCCCCGATAACCAACGGCGCGAAGAAGAACATCGTGTCCGGAATGCCGGCTCAGTTGAGCTACTCCGCCTTTAACGGCATCTACGGCATTACCTTCAACTTCGGTGATGGTGGTTTCACCAACATCGGCTTTGACAGCACCGGCGGCTTCGGCGGCACCGGCGGCGGCAACGACGGTGGCTTCGGCGGTGGCTTCGGCGGTGGTTTCGGCGGCGGAAACGACGGCGGCTTCGGCGGTGGTTTCGGCGGCGGCAACGACGGCGGCTTCGGCGGCGGTTTCGGCGGCGGTAACGACGGCGGCTTCGGCGGCGGCAACAACGGCGGTTTCGGC
>SVLO01000011.1 GCA_015067885.1 Oscillospiraceae bacterium
GTCCACGCCGGAGCCACCGTCATCTTCCTGCTTTTGGCAGCAGAACCGATGCTGGAGAAACTGGATCGTATCAAGGTGAAGTACGGGCTGATCGAATAAGTCCGCCCTCCACCAGCGACGCGGAAACGGCTCAAAAAGCGAAACCGCAACCCTGAAACGTCAAGCCGATAGAGGCTAAAACCGAATTCAAAAAATGTTGCGTGAATGAAAGGTGGTGCGGTATCTCGACCATCTATTCAGGCAACATTTTTTTGCTATGAAATGAGTCTTTCGCTGGTTGCTCCCCGGAAGCACCTCGAAAACGCGCCTGCCGAGCCGTCAAAACCGTGTTTTTTCGCTTAAAATCGCGAATGGGTTTCCTTGCCATCCCGGCTGTGACACGGCTCCTACCCAGTCGATCCATATGGATTTGGGCGTGAGAATGGATGGTTACGGGCCGCCTCCACCATTCATTCTCACGTCACGTGGGAAATTACCGAAAAGCGGCTGATGGTCAAGCTTTACTGGCCATCAGCCGCTTTCGTTTGTGATGGCGACCATCGCCATAAAAAACAATCTTTCCAAATTCTCATGATTTTACGAAGCTGCTCCTACCCAGTATCGACTGGCTATATCAGGTACAACAACCTTTTCCCGACCTTCGGCATAAAACACCGGTTAGCTAGAGCTAATAACCTATTTTAACTACGCTTTCCACATCAAGCAGAGGTCAACTCAATCTTACCCAAGCGATACTTGCCATCACAGTTTTCCACGCCCCCACGCCACGCGCATCACAACAGGCGCGCTAAACCCCAGTCCGTTTTATTGTACTTGCACCATGCGATAATACTCTTATCACCGTTGCCGCCCATCCGTTTTTCTTCGTCTCATTTTTTCGGTCTCGTGTTGCTTTTGGGCTGACCGCTGTGGTATAATACCCTCGAAGGATGTGATTCCGTTTTGGATATTTTAAATTCGCAACTGTGGAACTCCCTCGCCCGGTCAAGCTACGAACTTGAACACTCCATGGATCCGCTTCACCGCAAGCGCACAGGCAGTTACTACACATCGTTAGAGTTAACGTATATCATGATGCAGGACCTAGTCCAAAGCTTTAGTCCCGAAGAACGTGATAGGCTATACGGTATGACCTTCCTTGAGCCCTGTGTCGGAACCGGGAATTTTGTGTTTGCGTACCTTGTAGTATGCAAGAGCCTCGGTTTTAGCACGGAACAGTATCGTCAACTGATTAACAATATCTATGTTTGCGATATAAACAGCCGGGCACTCGAGCTATATAAAAACAACCTTACTACTTTGGTCCACAACTTGTTTGATATTGATTTAGATGATACATATTTCGCCGACCATGTATTCCCAGGTTTGCTTTTTGATTTAGATAGTAACCACGTAGAATATATCCCCATCGAAAACCGCATCCCCGGCTTTAGTTCTTCGAAGGGGTTCGATATTGTTGTAACTAACCCTCCCTACAAAAACCTCAAGGCTGAACGTAGCCACTACAAAAATGACGGACAGCATGGCACCGACAAAGAACTGTATACTGCTATTGGCCGCTTAGCCGAGATGTACTTAAAGTATTCTACCACTGGCACGTTAAACATTTACAAGATGTTTGTGGAAGAGATTATTGATAAATACACATCGGCTTCCGGACGTTGTTCTCTGTTAATTCCCGCATCCATTCTTACAGATAAATCTTGCGGCAAATTGCGTAAGTTTATCTTCGGGCGCTCGAAGCTAGAATCAGTGCGTCTAATCTCCGAAGACAGTGATTACGTAGATGCATCACAGGCGCTCTGTGCTGTCCAGCTTCATAAAGGAATGCCCAACACAAACGTTGCTGTTTCCGGCTCCCTAAACGGCAACATTCAGATGCCAACTTTAATCCCTTTCAAGGATATGGTCGACGAAACTGCAGACAGTTCCGTTCTTGTTTTAACTCAAAACGAATATCATATCCGAAAGTTAATGCAAAAGCACCCCACCATAAAATCGCTACCTTATATCTCAAACCTTCGTGGCGAATTAGATTTGACCCTGCATAAGCGGCATATCACAAAAAGTGAAACCCCCTACAAATTGCTCCGAGGCAGAAACATTTCCCATTACCAATTGATTGAAACCGAGGATGCCGATTTTGCAGAACCGGAGTTTGTGGAAAGTACCACAAAAAGAAAGTTCATTTCTAAAACACGTCTTGTGTGTCAGCAAATTGCAAACATGGCGAAAAAGCGTCGAGTTTCTTTCGCCTTGGTCCCTAGCAATGTTGTTTTAGGAAACAGCTGCAACTTTTTGTCTGTCGATCCAAACGCTGATGGAGTGGACGAGTTCTTCCTCCTGGGCGTTTTGAATTCACCGCTAATCGACTGGTTCTTCAAACTGTCTAGCAGCAACAATCACATCAACAACTACGAAATCGACACGTTCCCTATCCCTGTGAAGTCTAAGTTTTGCCGCATGATTTCGGATGCCGTGCAAACATATTTGGCCAATCCAGAAGAAATCCTCTTGCTAAAAATTAACGCTTTAGTTACGGCGGATGACATGCGCTTGGCAAAACGCTATATCAAGGCAGCCGCAGTTAGGAGCACTCTTTCCTATAACGCATTGATGGAACACAGCTTAACAGCAAGATTCTTTTCGGAACAACAAAATCACGATGTGCTTTCATTGCTTGGTATGAATGCGGTTGGACCATTCGACCAACTTTTAGACGACTTGTCTGTGACCATTCTTGTAAACAGATCAAATCGCAGCTTTGTTGTTCCACAAAACTGTTATTACTGCGTCTCAAGAAAAAATGTTGCAGTTTTTGTTGTCCCGATTTCGCCTCAATGCGCCTATGTGCTCATGCCAAGAGAGCATATCGACAACGAAGATGGGAATTATGCGGTGGTAAGCGAGTCCCCACAAATCGACCGCATGAATTTTCATGCGCTAAAGTATGAGTATATGTTTTCAGGAAGTTTTGTTGCTGCAAGCTGTCGTTCGGAGTTAGAAAAACTACAACATCTCCGGCAAAAGCACCTCGTTGAATTAGCAGCATTAAAACAATAGCCTCCACCAAAAAAGACGGCTACCCCTTATGGGGTGGCCGTCTTTTTCTTTGTGTTTAGTTACCACGCAGGTAGTTGGTCAGTATCTGTGCCGTTTGGGCACGGGTGGCCTTTTCCGTTGCGTTGGTGAAGGGAACGTTGTTCAAGATACCCTTCTCCACCGCCCACTTCAGGGCGTTAGCCGCCCAATCGCTGTGGTTGCCAACCTTGCTCAAATCACCAAAGCCGGCAGGGGTATTGGAATAGTTCCACAGGATGACCGCAACCTGTTCAATGGTGACCGCATCCTCCGGCTTGAACACACCGCCGCCGAAGCCGCTGACCACGCCGCGGTTAGAACCCCAAGTAACGGCGTTGTTGAACCACTGGCTGGCAGGCACGTCGGAGAAGCTGTGCTTCAGGCCGTTCAAGGCGGGCTGCCCCTCCTTGTTGTACAGCACCTGCACCACCATAGCGCGGTTCAGGGTGTCGTTGGGGCCGAACTTGGTAGCGTTGTAGCCGCTCATAATACCATTTTCCACGGCGAAGCTGACGGCATCATAATACCAATCGCCCTTCTTGACATCAGAAAAGCTGATATTGTCAGCGGGACGGTTCAGAGGCTTGGTCAACTCCACGGCATAGAAGTCATCCACGTACAGGCAGTCGCCGGTAGCCGCCGTGGCCTCGGACTGGTTGAACTGGATGGCGCAAATCTCACGCACCACATCCTCGTGCAGGATATCCACATAGCCATCTCGCGTCAAAGGCGTCATCAGCTGGCTGGTCTCCAGCTTGATATCGCAGACCGCCTTGCCATTGATATACAGCTTGCCCATATCGGCGGCAATGTTAAAGCTGATTGCAATGTCGTTCCACGTGCCGGGTTCCACCTTGGCAACCGCCTTCTGCCCATCCTTGTAGCACAGGCTGACGGTGCCGTCGGGGGCAATGGCCACAGCGGCCAGCGCGTGGCGCAGGTAGGAGAAGTTAAAGGCCGCCTTCACTTCCAGAACAAACTCGTTTTTGTTTGTGGTGGGTACCATAACCTTTGCGCCCACGGTACCGGCCTTCATAGCAGGCACCTGACGCACCGCGGTAGCAGCAACGGACATACTGGTGTCCCGCACCTTCATAGCACGCTTTCCGGACACAGAGGCCGTCTGGGTCAGCTCCAGCGTGTCGCTGCTGTCGCTCATCCAGCCCTGATACTTCAGGGAGGCTGCCTCAAAGTCGTCGTAGCCGCCCTTGTTGCCGTAGACCATCTCGTCGAACTCTTCGATCAGGCAGCCGATGGTGCGCTGGCTGGACTCGAAGGTGGGATCCTTGTAGTTGGCATCCGTCCAACAGATAAAGGCCTCGTTGCCGTCAGGCGAGAAGCCGATACCCTGCTGTGTCACACGCAGGTCGTTATACTGCAGGCTGTCAAAGGACGTGCCGAAAATCAGGTTCAGATAGTGGTCAAAGGACTCAAAGTTGTCGCTGGTCACGCCCAAAGACAGCGGCGTGCGGCGATAGGCACTCATACCGATGGAGTTGCGGCTGGCGTGCAGCACCAAGCGGTCACTGCCGTACTCAGTCAGCACCGTAGAGCAGTTGGCCGAGATGATTTTGGAGTAGCCGGTGGTCCAGGTGTTGCCGTAGTCATAGGAGCGACCCTCCAGCAGGTAGAAGCTGCCGGCCTGCTGGGCACGGACAAGGGCATACAAACTGCCGTCGTCCAGCTGAATCACGCAGGCTTCGGTGCAGCCATTCTCTCGGCTGTCAAGTTCCTTGCCCAGAGGGGATGCAGGACCGACAATGGGGGTGTTCAGGGTCAAGATGTCCTTGCTTTCGGTCCAACTCTTGCCGCCATCGGCGGAGAACATAGCGGAGGATACGTTCTGATCCGCTTCCCACATAGCATTGGCGTGCATAAACACATAGTCCACGTTGGGTCCGTCACCGTCAGCGTCCCGCAGCTTGATGCCGTCGCTGTAGGTCATATGACGCAGACGGTCAGGCTGGGGATTGCCGAGGATGATGTCATTCTCTTTGACCTTGGGGAAGAATTCGTAGCTGATGTACTGGGGTTCGCTCCAGGTGTAGCCGTAGTCATCGGTGTAAATCAGCACGATGCGGTAGTCGGTGTCGGTCGCGCCGGACTTGCCGCTGTAGGCAATCAGGAACAGACGATTGAGCTCCTCGTCCCACAGGAAGCCGCCAAAGCCGCTGCCGCGGCCGCCGCTCAAGCTCTTCTTGTTCTCGTCCCAATCGTTCAGCGCCATCACGGGGGTGGGGTCAAAGGTGCGGCCGCCATCGGTGGAGCGATACACGGGGATATGGCAGTTTTCCAGTATGCTTCGACCCACCACGATCACGTCGCCGTTGGGGAAGGTAAAGGGTCTGCCGCCGCCGGCCATGGCATCGTCGGTAGCGGTGCTATAGGTCTGCTTGGTCACATTAACCAGCGTCACATTGCCGTAGCTGACCTCAAACACCGCCTCGGAGTCAGAGAAATCCTTGGCACTGCCGCAACCCCAATGGGCGGTCACAGTGGCAGGGGCAGAGGGCACACGGACATAGAAGCCGTCGGTGCCGTTGTACCAGTGAGCCAGAGTGGTTTCGCCCACAGTGAAACGGAAATCGCTTCCGTCCGCCTTATACTGGCCGGATTTGGCACCCAAAGAGGCAATAGACACGAACACGGGGACGTCCTTGTCGCTGTCGCTCACCTTGACCTCAGCCTTGTGAGCGAAGGCGCCACCGGCGCCGGGCAGGTACGGCTCGTTGCTCACCGCAATCATTTCCTGGATGGAGTTATAGAACGAAGGCACCTCACCGGTGATGTCCAGTTCATCGTGATAGGTATGCACCTTCACATAGCGCGCCTTGGCGTTCAGGTTATACAGGGTATACTCCTTGCCGCCCTTGTGCAGCATCCAGTCGGTCAGCTTGGTCCAATCCTTGCCGTCCTCGCTGATGAACACGCCCAGATGCTGGCGGCTCATACGGGAGTACTCGTCCATATCATACAGCTTGATGGTGTTGAACGGCTTGCTGCTGCCCTGATCCACCACAAGGCTGTTGTGGGTGGTGTCGAAGTACTCATAGACGTTTACGGTGAAGTCATTGGCCTGACCGGTAAAGGGATTCTCGTCCTGCACGATCAGGGACACATTGCCCGTGGCAGACTGACCCTTAGTGCCGAAGGTAAAGGTCTTGGATGCGCCCGCTCCGTTGTAGTTGATGGAGGCGGTCAGGTCGAAGGACAAAGGCTTCGTGCTGCGTGTGACGATGCCGGTTTCGGTGTTCACATTGGCCGCCACCTGACCGGTGGCCTTATCCACCGCCGTCCACTTGACGGGAATGGAGAGCCCCAGCGCGGCGACCTCGATTTCCTTCACAAGGTTCAGGGCGGTCACATCTTCCGTCTGCGCCCCGGCAAGGATATCCGCCGCCGTAATGGCCTCAATGGCGGTATCGGCAATGGACTGGTCGCTTTCAAACGACGCCTGCGTCCACAGAATGCTGTAAATATCCGCATTCACATTGGTCCAGACGCCGGCCTCGTTGGCCATACGGGTGTAGTTCACCGCATCCATAATAAGCCGGGGCAGGGGCGCCGTGCCCACAAAGAAGTCCGTGCGGTCCAGCGCCGTAAACACATAGGCCAATTCGCCGTTGACGTATACGGAAGGAACTCTCTTGTTGTCCACCGAAATGGTAAGGGTAAACCGCGTGCCCACGTCCACGCCGATGTCGGCGCTTTCACTGCCGTTTTGACGCAGCAGGTCCATAATGATATTGCCCTTGCCGTCATCACGCAGGCAGAAACGGGCCTGCAGCGTCTCCTGACGGAACTCCCAGCCCAAACCGCGCCAGCCGTGGCTGCCGGACACCGTGGGCAGGGTATCCACATACAAATCCACGGTGAGGTCATAGGCACCGCTGACGTAATCCACCTTGACGTAGTGCTCCACCAGCTCGTTGGCCTGTCCGATGCCATCGCCGGTGCGAATGGCGTAGGCGCCGTCACCCTGTCCCCAGGTCGTGTTAGCGGCATTGGAACCCAGCACATAGTTCTTGGTCATAATGTCGCTGGCGGTATCGCCCAAAATCACCGTTCTGCCCACCAGCTCCAACGTGCCGTACAGCACGGATGTGCCACCCACATCCACAAACTCCAGTCGGTAAGGTACCTTGGCGTTCATACCCTCGGAAATATTGAATGCCGACAGCGGGACGGACCACTCCATGGTCTGGCCGCTGGCACGCACCTGACCGGCGTCCGCCTT
Source organism: Oscillospiraceae bacterium (assembly GCA_015067885.1). Taxonomy (GTDB): domain Bacteria; phylum Bacillota; class Clostridia; order Oscillospirales; family Oscillospiraceae; genus Lawsonibacter. Next base: position 7,319 of record SVLO01000011.1, read on the forward strand.
CTCGTCAATCAAATCGGCCGCCACAGTCTTGCCGTTCACCGTCAGGGTCACCGCCTTGGCACGGCTGTCCGTAAAGATTTGCGCGCCCACATACAGGTTTCGCGCATCCCACAGGAAACCGGCCTCGGCACCGGGAGCTTTCCCCGTGCCGGCAGCCCGATGGGGCGTATACCACTGGTTGTCCTTCAACAGGCCGTCCAAGGTCAGCCCGGCAGCATCCAGATAGGCCGTTGCATCGTTCTTGCCATCCCCTGCCGTAGGCGCGTACATCAGCTGCTGCAGCTTCGCGCCGCCGCCCAAAATCAGCTGGAACTGCCGGGTTTTGCCGCCGGAGGTAATGGAAATCGGCACACTCTGCCCTGCCGGAGCTGGCTGGGAAATCAAGTTCAGCGGAATTCGAATCTCATACTGTCCCTTGCCGTTGCCGGCAATGGTGCTGCCCATGGTGTAGCCCAACGCAAAGGTAGGCTTTTTCCCCAGCTTGGCCACACCCTTAATATCGCCAAAGTCGAACGTGGCATCGCTTTCCTTTGTATCCAGCGCAATGTACAGATACTCTTCGTCACACAGGGCCGCCAGTTTGGTGTTGCCGACCATGGTGTCCGGCGTCCAATAGTTCTCCGCCAAATTGCCGTCGATTGTCAGAACACCGTTCTGCGCCAACTGTCCAGCCGTCAGCTTGGCGGCCGGTGCCTGCTGGGTCAGGATGAAATCATGCAGCACCACATCATTCTTACGGGTGGCGGTCAGGTCTCGGCGGGTGGTGGCGGTCAGGAACTTGTAGGTGCCCTGGCTGCCGGTGCGGCTGGTGGTGGGGAACTTGGCCGCACTCTTGCCGTTGACATAGACCTCCACTTCAAACGAGTCATTGACCACCATGCGAATGTTTACATTTTTAGCGGGCAAATCCAGTCCGGTATCGAAACGCAGGGCCATATGGTGACCGGTCTCGTACTGGGACACGTAGATGTTGCCGTCCTTATCGGCATAGAAGCCGTGACCGAGCAGCATACCGGTGCCATAATACACGCAAAAGCCCGTCACACCCCAGTAGGCCTTCATATCCTCCGCCGGGACAATCAGGTCATTGAAGTCCACATTGAAGGTCAACTCGTGGCCCTCGTTGAAGGCCACACCGTTGGCGCTTTCGGACAGCGTCCACGTTACCGGCCCCTCGGTGCCCTTTTCGCTCATCTCGTTGGTCTTATAGTGCAAAGACCCCTCTTCTGCCACAGCGTAAAGCTCTGCGCTGTCCTTGTTGAGGTTTTTGGCGTAGCCCTTGTTGGCGGTGTCGGTAAAATCATCCGCCAGCACCACGGCTCGCCGGGCAAACAGCACCTTACCTTGAGCGCTGTCCCCACCCACCTTGCAGGTGAAGGGCAGTTCCAAATTAATGTCATAAACCAGGTCAAACGCAGACAGCGCGATGCAGATCTCCGCCGTACCGGCATCTGCCACGGCGGTGCCGACGGAAGCTCCGTCGACCGTCACCGTCCCGGCGGTCAGATCAATCTGCGCCGTCACGCCGTTGATGGTAAATTCGGCCGTTTTCTGCGCGGTCTGCAGGCCGATATAAAGATTCGTTTGATTGCACAGCAGCATAGCCGGCGTGCTGCCGATCCGATCCTGCAGCAGCCACACATCTTCGCTCAGCTTACCGTCCACGGTCACTTTGGCCGCCGTGTAGTAGGCCTGAATCGTCGCGGTCTCCGCCGCAGCTACAGGCACAGCCGCAGTGGGCAGCATAGACATCAGCATCACCAATGCCATCAGGAACGAAGTTACTTTCTTCATCGGGTTTCCTCCTTTGCTATGTCGCGCTACGGAGACGTTCTCGTCTCTGCAGAGGATATAAATACAGTTTCATTGTACATATCAGAAGTCACTTTTTCTATGGAATTTTCTTCATAAAATATGTCAATTTCTGCATACTTACCGAAGAAGCAATGTACCATTCAGCTTCCGGCAATGGCTGAAATCGAGTTTCCGATTACGAAAACAACGTTGAATGCAGCCTCTTTGCTGAACTAAAACGATGCCCATATCCATACCGCCTGTGAAGTTTATATCAACTTGAAATGCTGAAGCGAAAGCGGCTGTTCACCTCCAAATGTCAAGCCGAAGGACAGGACAAGCAAACACAGGGTGTAAATCCTGTTTTATCTTAACATAGGCACGTGGCCCAAGAATATAGATTTCTCACCCCAATATATAGTATTTTCGGCACAACCGTTTTGGAGAAATATCCTTGCTTTACAGGGGAATTTAATTGTGGGATGTGCCGATACGCAAATGGTCCTTTCTGTACTCGCTGGGGGAGAGTCCTATGCTTTTGGAGAAAAACCTTGAAAAATCCAGCACATTTTCAAAGCCGACGGTGCGGGCGATTTCGCCGATACTGCAAGTGGTACGCTCCAACATGGCTTTGGCTCGGTTCAGGCGGATATCGCAAATATATTTTTTTGGTGAAACCCCTGTGTGCTCAACGAAAAGATTGTACAGATACCGATCGCTGATGTTCAGCGCCTCAGCCACCTCCGTCACCGTGATTTTTCGCTGGTAATTCATCTTGATGAACACCTCTGCGGCACTGATGTACGGGTTTTTCTTCTCCGGCTCTCTTGCGTGGTGGGACATCAGCAGATAGAAGTAACCCAGCAGTTTCGTGCCGCTGACGTTCTCCGGCTCAGAAAAAACCATATCCACAAAGGAGAGCAATTCGCTTTTGAAGGGCACGTCAAAAATTCCGGTTTCGTCTGCGGAAATATAGCGATTGCAAACCTCTTCCGCACCGTCGCCGGCAAAGCTCACCCAAAAGTACTTCCACGGCTTATCGGCAGAGGAGTGATACTCGTGCAGCTGCTCCGGCTTAATGAGGAAGGCCTGATGTTCCCGCACCCGATGGGCGTTGAAAAAGCCCTCCCCCTCCAGCACATAATGGATAAGGTAGCCGTCACGGCAGCCTCTGCCCCAATGCGCCTGTTCGGAGATATCCTCCACACCAAAGCCGCCCACAAACAGCCGCTCGTCCGGGATGTCCATAGCTCTTACGTATCTCATATCCTCACCTCTCACCTATGATATTACCATAAATATGTATGGTTTGTAAATGTTCTTCTCTGCCTGCAAGGCCTATACTATTCGATGAGGTGATATTATGAGATATACTGAAATTGCTATCGCATCCCCGTTTGAGGGAGCGCCCCGCATTAATCTCCCCGCCCTGTACGGTGCATCCCCCAAAAAGCCGATTACACTGCGCATCCCCGTCACCGGCCAGCGTCCCATCACATACGGCGCAAGCAACCTGCCTGCCGGCCTCACTTTGAACGGTGGGGTCATCACCGGTCAAGTGGACGCAGAAGGATTCTATACCGTCATGCTGACCGCCGAGAATGCCTTGGGCAAGGCGGAGCAGGAACTCACCTTTGAAATCAAGCAGGATGCCGTTCTTCTCACCCCGCTGATGGGCTTCACCAGTTGGAATGCCTTTGGCCCTGATGTCACCCAGGAAAAGATGGAAATCGTGGCAAAGCGTATGGTGGATTTGGGCATCACCGAGTACGGCTATAGCTACATCAATATTGACTCCGGCTGGCAGGGTCAATATGGCGGCACATTCGATGCCGTTATGCCAAACTACAAGTTCCCCAATATGAAGCGGTTCTGCGATAACATCCACACCTATGGTCTGAAGTGCGGCATCTACTCCGCCCCCACCCTGCGCTGCTGGGGCTGTCCCACGGAGTTTGAATACCTGCCCGGCACCACCTGCGGCGAGCCGGACATCCTCTTCGGCGATATCAACGGTGGTGTGGGCACCATCCGCAAGGAGAAAAACAATGCTCTGCAGTGGGCAGATTGGGGCTTTGACTACCTGAAATACGATTGGGTTCCCACCGACACCTACAATGCCGAGGTGATGCGCCGGGAACTGGTTGCAACCGACCGTGATTTCGGTTTGAGCATTACCACCCGTGCCCATCCCGACTTCCACAACTACTGGCAGACTTATATCAACAGCTACCGCAACAACGGTGACTCCCACGGCAGCTGGGAAAATCTGCTGGAGATTTACCGCTCTTATTTCGATTTTGCAACATATATGAGCAAGGGTCATTTCTTCGACCTTGATATGCTGGACATTGGCACCTGCGAGCTGTTCCTCTCCCCCGGGAAAAAGTCCTCCACCTTCTCCGAGGACGAGCAGATTGTGGCCTTCTCCATGCGCGCATTCCTCTCCTCCCCCATCCAGATCAGCAGCACGCTGGAACACGCCGGCGAGTTCGAGCTTTCCCTCTACTGTAACGAGGAAATTCTCGCCATCAATCAGGATTGCGGCTTCCACACCGTCAAACCCCACCTAATGTTGGAAAACGGCAACCAGCTCGTCCATTGCTTCCGCAAGAAGCTGGCCGACGGCAGCTATGCCTTCGCGTACTTCAACTTGGGCGAAACCACAGAAGATGCAGCCATTTTCCTGGATGATGCCGCTTCGGTCCGTGACCTGTGGGCGAAGAAGGATCTTGGTGTTATGGACACGATTTCGTTCAAATCCATGCCCCGCACCGTCCGCATCTTCAAGGTGTCCGCGCCATAACCGCGTCGCTCCGCAAACCTCCACCAGCGGTGCGGAAATGGGGGCAAACCCAATCTCCAAGTCCAAAACGCCAAGCCGATGGAGGGCGAAACAAGAACCAAAAATGTTGCGTGAATGCAAGGTCGTGGGGTACCGCCACCATCCATTCACGCAACATTTTTTCGCTGTAACACAGCTTTTAACCTCACCATTCCCCTGCCGCTCCCTCTCCACCCCTCATTCATCCCACTAAAAAGCTTGTTTTGCCCCTTAAAATCAAGAATGGATTTCCTTGCCATCCGCCCCTCCGGCACCCGGGATAGCCTCCATATCCATATAGGTTTGGGCGTGAGAATGGATGGTTACGGGCCGCCTCCACCATTCATTCTCACGTCCGGTGAGAAATAACAAGAATACGCCTCATGGTCAACCTTTGCTGGCCATGAGGCGTATTTGTTTGTGATACCCAGTATCGGCATAAAAGGCAAACTTTTTGGTTTTTCGTAAAATTCCAAAGTTGCTCCTGTCCAGTATCGACTGGCTATATCAGCCACGGCAACCTTTTCCCGACGTTCGGCATAAAACACCGCTTCCCCGAAGCTAATACCCCATTTTAGCCATGCTTTCCTACCCATCTTGCAAAAGGCCTTTTGACATTCCGCTTACTTGACAGCGCCCCCTCGGTATGCTAACATATATTTATCCCTAAAGAATAAATATATAACAAGAGGAGACGGTTTATATGAATACGTTCGCAAAAATCTTTGACCACACAATCCTCGCGGCAGCTACGACACCGGAACAACTCAAAAAGGTCTGCGACGACGCAAACGCCTACGGTTTCTGCTCGGTAGCGGTCAACACCGGAATGGTAAAACTGTGTGCAGAATACCTAAAAGGCAGCGACGTACGCGTAGACGCCGCCGTTGGCTTCCCCCTTGGCATCACCACGGTAGAGTGCAAATTGTTTGAAGCCGAGGAAGCGATCAAAAACGGTGCCGGCGAGGTGGACTACGTGATCAATGTCGGCCGTCTCAAATGCGGGGATACGGCGTATATCCGTGACGAGATGACGCGCATGGTTGCTCTATGCCGCAAATACGGCGTTATTTGCAAGGTGATTTTCGAAAACTGCTATCTGACCGATGACGAAAAGCGCACGATGTGTCAGATCGCCCATGAAGTGAAGCCCGATTTTATCAAGACTTCTACCGGCTTCGGAACCGGCTCCGCAACCGTGGAGGATGTCCGTTTGATGAAGGAATCCGTTGGCAATGACGTAAAGGTCAAAGCCGCCGGCGGAGTCAAGACGCTGGAAGCCGCGCAGGCCATGCTGCAGGCGGGCGCCGATCGCATCGGTTGCTCTGCCAGCGTTGCGATCATGCAGGAGTATAACCAGCAATCCTGATACTTAAAAATTGGAGGAAATGGTCATGAAAAGCTACGTAGTATTTGAAGACGGAACCAAAAAGATCGTCGACGGTATGCCCATGCCCAGCATCGGAGACTACGATGCCCTTGTCAAAATCGAAAGCTGCGGTGTATGTAACGGTACTGATTCCAAAATCATTCACGGCAAATTCAAAGGAATTGAGAACTATCCCGTTGTTCTCGGTCACGAAGGCGTCGGCCGCGTGGTAGAGATCGGCGCAAAGGTCAAAAACTACAAAAAGGGCGATTTGGTGTTGATGCCCTACTGGTCCGATGTACCCGAAGGCTACAGCAGCGGTTGGGGTACATACTCCGAATACAACATCGTCACAGATGCCTACGCGCAGGAAGCCGACGGCATCATTCCCGCAGAGTTTTCCTACGGTCAGTGCAAGCTGCCCAATGATTTCAATCCGGTCAGTTCCGCTATGATCATCACGTTCCGTGAAGTGCTGTCTACCATGCGCCGTTTCGGCATGGAACCCAACAGGAGCCTTGTGGTCTTGGGTCTGGGCCCGGTAGGTCTTGCCTTTATCCAGTTTGCAAAGCTCAGCGGCATGGGTCCCATTATTGCTATCGGCAGATCCGAAGAAAAGTTGAATCTGGCGAAAAAGTTCGGCGCAGACTACGTCATCAACAACCGCAGCGAAGATGTGGTGTCTGCTGTCAGGACAATCCTGCCGGAGGGCGTCGATTTTGCTTTGGATGCCGTGGGTGTTAACAGCTTTATCAACACCGCGCTGGAGATCATCAAACCCGATGCAAAGATTTGTGTGTACGGCATCTCCGAAGAAATGGCCCAACTGGTAGACTGGAGCAAGTGTCCGTACAACTGGACGCTTCACTTCCACCAGTTCCCCTCCAAAAAGGCAGAGGCAGAGGCCCACGCGCAGGTGGTAAGCTGGATTCAGGCCGGTATCCTGAACCCCAATGACTACATCTCCCACGTTTTTGATTTCCAGGACATCGACAAAGCGTTTGAGAAAATTGAAAACCACGAGCCGACAATGAAAATGGTTATCAAATTCTGATAGGTGATACGGTATGGCAACTTACTTACTTGCACACGATCTTGGCACCTCCGGCAACAAGGCGACCCTCTATTCATCCGACGGAGCGCTCATAAAAAATGTTACTCACAGTTATCCGTTGCACACATTCAACGGCAATTGCGCCGAGCAGAACCCCCTTGACTGGTGGCAGGCCGTATGTAATTCCACAAAGGAACTGGTTGCGGATATAAACCCTGCAGATATTGCCGCGATCTCGTTCAGCGGACAGATGATGGGCTGTGTATGCGTTGACAAAAGCGGAGACCCGGTGCGTGATGCGCTCATATGGGCAGATATGCGCTCTACCGAGCAGGAAGCCGTCATTCGTGCGCAGATGCCTGTGCAGGATTTTTACCACATTACCGGACATCGTCCCAGTCCGTCTTACAGCGCGACCAAGCTTATGTGGGTGCGGGAGCACGAACCTGAAAACTACAAAAACACATACAAAATGCTCAACGCCAAGGATTTTATTATCCTGAAGCTGACGGGCAGATTTGTCACAGAGCCCTCCGACGCGTCATCCACCTGCCTCATGGAGCTGGATACCCAAACGTGGTCTGAGGATATGCTGTCCCTGTGCGGCATCCAAAAGGACAAGATGCCCGAAATAATAAGCTCCGTCGCGGTTGCAGGCAACGTCACCGAGGAGGCGGCGCGCATGTGCGGTCTGCTTGCAGGAACACCCGTTGTCTGCGGCGGAGGTGACGGTGTTTGCGCCGCCGTAGGTACCGGAGCCGTGGTGGAGAACCGCGCAAATCTCTGTCTGGGTACTTCGTCCTGGATCTCCTATGCATCGAAAACGGCAGTTTATGACGAGGAAATGCAGATTTTCAATTTCGCCCACATTGTCCCCGGGTACATTATGCCTTGCGGCACCATGCAGACGGGCGGCGGTTCTTTAAGTTGGGCATACGAACAGCTGGCCACGTTCGCCAAAAACAAAAACACCATAGACAAGCCCGCCACATACAAAGCCATCTGCGACGCAGTAGAACGATCCCCCGTCGGAGCGAAAGGACTGGTGTATCTCCCCTATCTGATGGGCGAGCGCAGTCCCCGCTGGAATGCCGAAGCCAAGGGTGCGTTTGTCGGTCTTACCATGGATCACACCACGGGTGATATGTTCCGTGCGGTGATGGAGGGCGTGGCCATGAACCTTTCCATTATTCTCGAGACTTACCGCAAAAGCGGCGCAGCAATTGATCGTCTGGTCGCCATCGGCGGTGGCGTCCGCAATGAAATTTGGCGTCAAATCCTCGCCGACGTATTGGGCGTCCATATGGATGTGCCCAACTACCTTGAGGAGGCCACCTCAATGGGTGCCGCAATCACGGCAGGTGTCGGCGCAGGTGTGTTCCGGGACTTTAACGTCATCGAAAAATTCCTGCACAACGAGTACGCTTACAGCCCCGATCTCACCAAAAAAGACCGCTACGATGAGCTGAAGGCGATATTTGATGAATGTTATCAGCAGCTGGTGCACATCGACTCGAAGCTTCACAGTTTTGCGCAGAAAAGAACATAAGGAGAGATACACATGAAAAAATCAACTCTGTTTACGTTGCTCCCGGACTACGTCAGCACCCCTGATGCCATGACAATTGACTCCAAAGGAAGACTGATCCTTTCCTGCCCCAATTACGCCATCCCCTCTATGCCCGGACTCATTGTTCGCATAGACAAAGAGGGCAACATCGAAAAGTGGTTTGAAGTTCCCGTCCACGAAGAAACCGGAGTTGCCCGTCCCATGGGAATCGAATTCGGACCGGATGGTGACCTTTACATCTGTGATAACCAAGGCTGGTCTGGAGAGCCCAACCTCGTCCGCAAGGGCCGGATCCTGCGTATCCGTGCGGCCGAGGACGGCACGATTGAAAAATGCACGGTTGTCGTGCGGAATCTGGAGCATCCCAATGGCATCCGTATTCGCGACGGCTTCCTCTACTTCACGCACAGCACGATGGAGCTAGTCAAGCACCCCTCCGGCAAACTGCTGAGCTGTGTTTACAGATTCCCGCTGGATGCCGAGAACATTGAAGTCACCAACACCCTTGCAGACGAGAACATTTTCGCCACGTTCCTGACCGAAAATCCCGATGACCAGTACGGCGTGGACGGAATCGTGTTTGACAAAAACGGAGACCTGCTCGTCGGAAACTTTGGTGACGGCGCAGTCTACAGAATTAAGATGAACCCCGACGGCTCCGTGAAGTCGAACGAGGTATGGGCCAAGGACGAGAAAGAACTCGTCAGCACGGACGGCATGATCATGGACGATGACGGCAACCTCTATATCGCGGATTTCTGCGCAAATGCCATTGTCAAAGTAACTCCCGACGGAACGTGTAAGCGGCTGGCTCAAAGTCCGGATTGCACTGGTTTCGACGGCGGACTGGACGAGCCGGGCGAACCCATTATCTGGAACGGAAAGCTGATTGTATCCTGCTTTGACACGGTAACCAGCGATATCGTTGTCAATACGGCACACGAGCTTCCCGCAACGCTGGCTCAAATCGAACTGTAAACATAGTAAACCGCCCTCAGCTGTCAGCTGAGGGCGGTTTACTAATCACTCTTTATGTCCGCAGCAACGGGATATCTCCCGTGCGGTTTCAATCACATCATTCCCGCAGACCTCCAGAATATTATCCGCAGAGGCGTTCACCGTGGACAGCGAGCATCCCATCGCGGCAATCACATGGTCGGAATCATCAAAAATCGGTGCGGCAATGCAGATAATACCGTTACCGAACTCTTCACGATCCAGCGCATACCCCTGCTCACGGATCCGATGCAGTTCACTCCGCAGCGCATCGGCATCCGTAATCGTATTTGCTGTGCGCTGTACGCGGGGCAGCGAGAGATAGTCCTCAACATAAGCATCGGGGGCATACGCCAGCATAACTTTTCCCGGCGCAGAGCAATAAAGCTCGTACGCCCCACCAAGGGCGCCCGCAATGCGGACATCCTGAACGCTGTCGAAATGCTGAATATAAAGAAGCTTATCTTCCTGCAAAATACCAAGGTACGTACTCTCACCATGGCGCTTCCACAGCGCATGGACAAAGGGTGTCGCAACATTATTGATGGAAAGCCGTTCGGCAGCTTTTCGGGTAATCTGAAACGGTCGCATCGTGAGCCGGTATTTCTTTTCAGCAGGATCTTCGCAGTATACCCAACCGGCCGCTTCCAGAGAGTTTATGACGCGGAACACCATGTTTTTGTTGATGCCCGCAATGCGGCTGATTGCAGAAATCCCCAGCGCCTCATCGGATTCCGCAATTATTTCAATCAATTTAACCGCCCAATCAACGGCAGGAGCAAAATTTGACATAGCGACATTCCTTGCTGCGATGCAGCAGCGCACTCCTTCATTATATATTTATAACATTGTATTGTGGACCGCCATAAATGTCAAGAGAATCGATCCGAATATCCACTTCAGGCAAGAGTCCTCCATACAAACACCCTCCACCAACGGTGCGGAAACCTTGCTCTCGGCGTTTCTCCAACCCCGAAACACCAAGCCGATGGACGGCGAAACCGAGTCTAAAAAATGTTGCCTGAATGAAAGGTCGTGCGGTACCTCGACCATCCATTCGCGCAACATTTTTTCGCTGTAACACAGCTTTTAACCTCACGACTCCCCCGCCGCTCCCTCTCCACCCCTCATTCATCCCACTAAAAAGCTTGTTTTGCCCCTTAAAATCAAGAATGGATTTCCTTGCCATCCGCCCCTCCGGCACCCGGGATAGCCTCCATATCCATATAGGTTTAGGCGTGAGAATGGAGGGTCACGCGCCGCCTCCACCATTCATTCTCACGTCACGTGGAAAATTACAGAAATACGCCTCATGGTTAACCTTTGCTGGCCATGAGGCGTATTTGTTTGTGATAGGCAGTATCGGCATAAAATGCAAACTTTTTGAGTTTGCGCAAACTTACAAAGTTGCTCCTGCCCAGCATCGACTGGCTATATCGGGTCCAACAACCTTTTCCCGACCTTCGGCATAAAAGGCCGGTTAGCGGAAGGTAACGAGCATTTCGGGCAGCCTTTCCTTGCTATATAAAGGTCGACCCAGTTTTGGCTAGTCGATACTGGCTACCACAGGTTAAATGGGTACATCTAAACTCAAACGGGCAAAAGAACGGTCAACTTATTCTGTTGGTTGCCGAACTAAGGATGTTTCAGGCGGCTGCGTGTTTGAAATTCCCCACGGATACTTTTCTGGGCTGTTACGCCCATGCGCGATGTTAAAGAATGGCCGGTCTGGGACACTCTGTTGGTGTTCGACTTGAGTCGGTTTGCACGTAACATGACTGACGCCGTCACGTATGGAAACCTGCTTGCCGATCACGACATCGAGCTCGTCAGTGTAACGCAGAACTTTGGCAATTCCGATGAGGGCTATGCCTCAAAGTACCTTTGCCATCTCACAGACGATATGCAAAGTCGCAAGAACAGTAGAACCACCCATGCTGGCCTAAGCAACAAGGCCCAAAAGGCCGGTCACTGCGGTGGAGTACCTCCACTGGGCTATGATGTCGGCGAAAACGGCCAACTGGTCATAAACGCCGAAGAGGCAGAGATCGTCCGTAAAATCTTTGCCATGTTCGAGATGAACTACTCCTACACCCGGATGGCCGAGGTTCTAAACAAGGAAGGCCGTTTAACCAAGGGCCGAAAACCCTTCACTAAAAATTCCTTCCATGAGCTGCTGCACCAAGAGAAGTATACCGGCACGTATTGCTGGAACAAGGCTCGAGAGAAGGATAGCAAGGGCAGGCACAATACACATGCCCGTAAGCCCATCGACAAGCAGATAAGGGTGGATGGCGGCTGTCCACAGATTATCTCAAAGGAACGTTTCCAAAAAGTACAGGAAACTTTGGCCAGTCGCGCCCGTGGCAAGGCAGGTTCCAAGAGTAACCGCCACTATATGCTCAGTGGCATAAAGGTACTCCGCTGTGCCGAATGCGGCAGCTACTTAACAGGCGCTGCGAAGAGCAGCCATGGCAAGACCTACACCGTCTACCTCTGCCCCAAGCACAAGGCCAAGGAATGTTCCACCAAAGAAATCCGCACAGGTGATTTGGACAGAATGGTAGCCAACCTGATTGCCAAGGACCTGTTCCAGCGTGATGACATACCCGCCATTTCCCGACAGCTAAAACACAACGACAGCTACAAAAAGCTCTGTGAGAGGAAACGCGGTGTAGAACGCTCCATAGTCCATGTGATAAGCGCCATTGAGCGCGATCCCGAAGAGGAGCTGGTAAAGCGTTTGAAGGCGTTATCAGCGGAAAAGGCTTCCATCGAAAGAGCCATCGAAGCAACCAAGGTTGACAAAGCCGGTATTACCCCGGAGAACATTAAGGCCGTCTGCGCAAAGCTGAGAGACTACCTCATCCATTCCGATGATCCCGATGTCAAGGCTTACCTGCAGTCCGCAATCAAGGAGATCAACGTATCGAATGACGCTGTGGATATTGAGTTAAGAATTGCATAATTAAAAGCGGCTGATGGTCAACCTTTACTGGCCATCAGCCGCTTTCGTTTGTGATGGCCTCAATCGCCATAAAAAACAAACTTAGCAAATTCTCATAATTTTATGAAGTTGCTCTTAGCCAGTATCGACCGGCTCCCCTATTTCGCTGGAAACGATTGCAATCTACCCCCGCGTGTGGTAAGGTTGACCCACAACACGCAACAGCTGGAGGCTGCTTATGAGAGAATATATCATCAAAAAAGTAACCGGCGCCCCTGATTGGGACGCCGTACCCGCTTTGGACGTCGACAACTACCAGTGGTGTGCCCCGCTGGACATCCGGATGAAGGCACAAATCTGCTATGACGAGGGCGGTCTGCACGTGCACCTGCAGGCATGGGAGCAGGCTATCCGTGCCGAGCTGACCCAGCCCATGAGCATGGTCTGTGAGGACAGCTGCATGGAGTTCTTCTTCCGCCCCGTGGATGGCGATATCCGCTACTTCAATCTGGAAATCAACCCCAACGCCCAAATCTATCTTGGCTTCGGCCCCAATATGCCGGAATTGGTGCGTCTTGCCCTGCAGGACGAGGATGCCCTGCTGCAAAAGCGCGCCAACTACACCGACGACGGCTGGGAGGTATTCTTCACCTTCCCCGTTTCCGTCATCCGGCTTTTCTTCCCCGGCTACGAATTGAAGTCCGGCAGGAACCTTTACGCCAACTGCTACAAATGCGGAGACGAAACCGCACAACCTCACTTCATTTCCTGGAACAAAATCGAAAACGACATCGTCGACTTCCACCAGCCGGAGTATTTCGGTCTGATGGTGTTGGAGTAATTATACTACCTGCGTATCCGCAAGGGACATCTCCAACAGGAACCGACCGGACAAGTGCGCCGCGCCCAGTACATGGGTGTCGGCGCCTTTTTTTGCCAGTTGCAGGGAGATTGGCCGGTGGTACATATGGCTCAAGTGGTGCCGCAGCATCTTCTCGATCAGCTTGTGACCCTGATGCACGGTGCCACCCACGATAATTTGATCCGGGGCAAGCACCGCATAGATATTGGCGATGGCTGCCGCCCACACCTTGGTCGTGCGATCCAGCAGGCTGTAGATGTCCAGATCCAGTTCAGCCGCCGCCTTTTCCAGCAGCGAGAGGGACAACTGCTCGCTGCCCTGCTTGTCTAAAAGCCGCTGCAATTCAGGTGCAGAACCATGCGCCAGCAAACGCTTGGCCTGACGGAATACGTTGTCCAGTCCGGCCTCCCGCTCCATGGGGCCGTTCCCGCTGTCACCATTGGTTCCAATCACCATATGTCCCACCTCACCGGCAAGACAGGTGCGATCCTCATACAGGCGACCATCTAAAATAATACCGGCACCGACGCCGCAATCGCCGTTCACGTCCATGTAGACCAAATTCTTGGCTCCATCCGCATCCTGCAGATATGCGCCCACAGCGGAAAGCCGGGCCGCATTGTAGATAAAGCAGGGGTGCCCCAACTTCTCCCGTACCAGCTCCGACAGATTCACGTTTGCAAAATTGGGGAAATTAGGAATTTGACTGATGATGCCATCGTTCACGTCCGCAAGGCCGGAAATAGCAAGGCTCACCGTCAAAACGCAACCGGAACTGCGCTTTTTCTCCATCATGACGGCCTTCAAATCCGCAAGCTTGTCCAGGAACTGCGCCACGGTCAGGGAGCAATCCACCTCCACCGCGTGCCTGGACACCACCTTGCCACGCAAATCCAGAAGATAGCCCTGTAAAGCATCCGCATTCAGGTAGCAGTACATACAGTGGGCATAGGCGCCGTTAATGCTGAATACGTCCGGGCGGCGCCCCACCTCGGTGGTTCCCTTTCGGCGTTGAACCACCAGCGTCTTTGCCTTCAAAAGAGAAAGGCCACGGCTGATAGTGGCAACGCTGAGTCCCGTCTGCTCCGCCAAATAGGCCGCTGTGGCCTCACCGGCATCATCCATAGCATACAACAACATCAGCAGATTGCGCTGGCGCGTATTACCGATTTCCAACATGGCAGTTCCTCCTTTCGGCAAAATCCTTTCCCCTATTATCGCGTTTCTGCGCCGTAAAATCAACTGTTTTTTCTCAAAACCCTTCCGCACTCCCAGTTTGTCTATCTTGAACAGTTTCCAATTTCCCGTTTTGTGCAAAAAACAATTCTTTGCAGATTGCAAAAATATCCATTGACTTGACCGGGGTCGGTGTGGTACGCTTGGGTCAAGAAGCCCCCATATTATTTCATACTGCAAAGGAGTCATCATCATGGCAAAAAAGAAAAAGGATTCTGATTTTCGATACAACACCGGCGAAACTAAGGTGCCCTGGGCCGCCGTGGGCGAGAACTACAACGCCCAGGACTTGATGTCCATTGTCAAGTTTATGATGGATGGCGAGGGCAGCGAGTACGATGCCGCCATCAAGGCCGTCGAGGACGCCGTCTTTACTCTGGACAAGGTTTCCACCCCTCCCGCCAAGCTGAGTCTGGATGCTCAGGTAGCCAAGGCCGAGGAGATGTGCGACGAATTCCTGAACACCGAGGGTTGTCTGTTCGTAACCAACTGCACCGCCGGTTTCGAGATTGCCTCCAAGTACGCCAATCTCCAGCCCGGTGATGAGGTCATTGTCCCCGCCATCACCTTCGCCGCCACCATGGCCTACCCCCTGTCCATAGGCTGCAAGATTGTCTTTGCCGACGTGGATCCCAAGACCCTGAATATGGACCCCGCCGACGTGGCCAAGAAAATCACCGACAAGACCCGTATGATCATTCCCGTCCACATTGGCGGCTACCCGGTTGATATGGATCCCATTATGGAGCTGGCCGCCAAGCACAACATCATCGTGCTGGAGGACGGTGCCCACGCCTTTGGCGGCGAGTACAAGGGCAAGAAGCTGGGCACCATCGGTCATTTCGGTTCCTTCTCCTTCCACGAGGTTAAGAACATGACCTCCTTCGGTGAGGGCGGCATCCTGACCACCACCATCAAGGAGTTCCGCCCCCACATGAAGCGCGCCCGATTCCTGGGTGCCGACTTCAGCAAGCAGATCAAGAACTGGCTGTACGACGTCTGCGCCATCCCCGGCAAGGACGGCAGCCGCTTCGTGGCCACCAACTTCTCCACCACCGAGATTCAGGGGCTTGGTCTGCAGCTGCAGCTGCAGCGCTACCCCGGGATTTTGGCCGAGCGCACCCGTGTCGCCACCTACCTGACCCAGCGTTTGAGCGTCTGCGACGCCATCCAGCCTCAGGATTTGGGCAATGAGGACATCAAGCCCACCTTCCACCTGTACAGCGTGGTCATTGACCCCGAAAAGGCCGGCGGCGACGTGCAGCTGTTTAAGAAAAAGCTGGCGCAGAAGGGTGTCACTGAGATCGCCCACTTCGGCCCCCTGTACCGGTTCGAGGTTCTGAAAGATTTGGGTTACGACGAGGCCGCCATTGCCGCCACCTGCCCCGTCACCGAGGAGGTCTTCGACCGCCGCTTCACCCACTTCCCCATCTACGGCCTGTCCAAGGAGCAGATCGACTACATGGCCGATGCCATTTTGGAGTCCATTGACGAGATGCAGAAGGGCATCTGATGCCGCCATCGGGAGGTTTTAGTATGAAATTCCACTTTACCGGTGATTTGGCCGACCTTCAGGCCGGTCTTTCGGAAATCGCCCGTCTGCTTGACTGGGAGCTGACCGACTCCGGCACCTGCGTCCGGGTTCAGCATACCGACACGCCGGGTATGCGTCTTGCTCGCGAAGGCGACGGCTGGGTCATCGAGTACCATCAAAAGGCCCACTTCTTCCGTGCTCTCGGTTTCTTGAACGAGGGCAAGCCCATTCAGGAGCAGGCACATTTTGAAAGCTGCGGCCTGCAGTTTGACCTGAGCCAGACCAATCAAGTCCTCAAACTGGACCAAATGCACAAGCTGATGTGCCGCATGGCGCTGATGGGCTTTGACCTGCTGGTGCTGTACATGGAGGACACCTTCGAAGTACCCGGCGAACCCTACTTCGGCTATATGCGCAGCCGCTACACCCAGGAGGAATTGCGCACTATCGGCGAGCTTGGCAAGCAGTACGGCATCGAAGTGGCCGCCATGGTGGAGGGTTTGGCGCATCTTTACAACGTTCTGCGCTGGCCTCCCTACGGCGAGATGCAGGAGAATGCCAGCACCGTACTGGTGGGCGAACCTCGCACCTACGAGTACCTCAACCATGTATTGGATGCCGCTACCAAGCCGTTTGACAGCAAACGTGCCTTCATCGCCTTGGATGAGGCCTTTGAACTTGGTCGCGGTGAATCCCTAAACCGCACCGGTGTGTACCGTCCCAGCTTTGATATCCTGAAAGAGCACATCGACCAACTGGTAGCCATGTGTCAGGAGCGGGGATTGGAGTTCGTCACCTACGGCGATATGTTCATGATGGCCAACAACCCCACCGGCAGCGTGTTTGACCGGCTCTATAACACCGATAAACCCATCGCCCCGGAGATTGTGGCTGCCGCCAACTTCCCCGTCAACTACTGTATGTGGGATTACAGCCATTTGGAGGAAACCACCTATGAGAACCTCTTTATGCGCTATCGGGAGTTCGGCAAATGCGACTATTTCCTGACCGGTATTTGGAACTGGCTGGGCTTCGGCGTGGACTACGACAAGACCTTCGCCACCGTCATTCCCGGTATGCGAGCCGCCAAGAAATGCAATATCAAGCACGCCATGGTGGCCTCCTGGGGCAACGATACCGGTTCGGATAACTTCTGGCAGGATCTGCTGCTGGGTCTGCAGCTGTTTGCGGAATACTGCTACGGCGACGAACCCGACAATGCCGAACTGGCCGCGCGGTTCCTGGCCTGCACCGGCTGTGAGATGGAGGACTTCCTCCAGTTGTCCTACGTGGACCACCTCTATGACGAGGCACCCCGACCCGGCCCCGGCTATACGAACTTCTCCCGCTCCCTGCTGTGGCAGGACATGCTGTTTGGCCGCTATGACTACCACATCCACGATGATAGCCTGACCGCCCACTTCACCAAAGCGGCTGCGGCCTTGGAACAAGCCACCACCCGCAACGGTTCCTACGGCAAGTACTTCAAAACCCGTGCCCTGTGCGCCCGGGCCATGGCCATCAAAGCCACCACGGGCTGGCGCATCGCCTCCGCCTACAAGCAGGGGGATTTGTCCACCCTCAAGACCATCGTGGAGCAGGAGCTGCCCGAACTGGCCCGCATCACAAAAGAACTGTATATCTGCCACCGCGATCTGTGGTATAATGATTACAAACCTTTGGGTTGGGAGGCAGAGGACCTGCGCTACGGCGCCCTTATGACCCGCATCGAGACCGTGACCCATCGTCTGGGTCAGTATCTGCGGGGGGAAATCACCGAACTGCCGGAACTCACCGAGCAGCGTCTGTCCTCCACCGGCGAGGAAGCCATGCCCCGTGCGGTCAGCTACCTGTTGTCCGTCACTCCGGCTAATTTGGAGCCTCGCGGCTAATCCCAACTGTTACAAAGGAGTACTTTTATGGAACAAAAGGCATTGATCATCGGCGAAGAAACCGTCCGAAAGTACCTCTCCGCCGAAGATGTGATTGATATTTGCGAAAAAACTTGGCGTTGGTATGGCGAAGGCAACGTCGTCATGCCCAACAAAATCACCACCGATATGTCCGGCTTGGGCGTGGACGGTTGGTTTAACTCCATGCCCGCCTACATCGCCCCCTTGGATGCCGCAGGTTTGAAACTGGTCGGCGGTTACAACGGAAACCGCGCCTTGGGTTTACCCTTCATTAAGGCCAATGTGATTTTGACCGACCCCCGTACCGGCGTACTGCAAGCTTTGGTCAGCGGTGACTATATCAACGATATGCGCACCGGTGCCCAACCCGCCATTATGACCCGTCTGCTGGCCGCGTCCACCGATGTGGTGTGCTTTATCGGAACCGGTTTGATGGCATATTACAGCCTGCTGTGTATGTCTAAAACCGTGGACATCCGTGAAGTCCGTCTGTGCGATGTCAGCGAGGAAGCCAAAGACCGGTTCATCGCCCGTTTCCCCGATGCGCCCTTCCGTTTTGTCAAGTGTGCCACCAACGAGGAAGGCTGTCGCGGCGCCGACGTGATCATCACCGTCACCAACGCCAACGCCGACCTGGTAGAGGAGCCTTGGGTCAAGGAAGGCGGTTTGGTCATGACCATGGGTTCGTTCCGCGAAACCTCCTTCGATGTGGTGCGCAAGGCCGACAAAATCGCCACCGACCAAGTGGGACAGTCCCTGCATCGCGGCAACGTAAAGGAACTGGCCGAAATGGGCGAGATCGACGAGAATTCCTTCGACATTGTCATCCCCGATGTGCTGGCAGGTAAAGCGGTGGCTCGAACCAACCCCAAGCACCGTATCTACGCCCAGATTATCGGCACCGGTATGCTGGATGTAGCCTGCGCCGGTCTTTTGCTGCAGAAAATCAAAGAGTCCGGGGAGCAATTCTTCCGCTTTGACATGACCAAATAACGCCAAACAGTAAGAAAGAGGGTATCTCTATGCGGGATTTCTTCCATAATTACGACCCCATCTACTTCGTGTCCAACATTGACGGTGACTTTGTAAACGGGTTTGACGGGCGCGTGGAAGGGGATGTGCTCTACATCACCGCCAAGGTCAAGGCCGCTGACAACGCCGTGGTTACCATCAACGGCATTCCCGCCGTCTTTGACGAAACGGACTACACCTTCGTGGCAGAAGTCCCTCTGTACACCTACCGCAACACCCTGTGCGCCATTGACTCCAAAAACGGCTACCGGGCAGAAATCGTGGTGTATAAGAAACTGGACACGGTCAATAAGTTCTACTTCACCGTGGATGACGCCATCCTCTTCCTGCAGGAGCTGACTAAGAGACCCGACAAATACCCCTCCATGTTCCTGCACCCCTTCCTGGCGCCCTTCAAGCAGGCCCACGACCTGTACGGTGCCCACGTGCATCTGAATTTGTATTACGAATTCAATAACGAATCGGCGGCGGACTTCACCGAGCACAAGGAATATTTCAACTTATCTATGATGACCGACCGCTACAAAAGCGAATGGGAGGAAAACGCCGACTGGCTGACCCTTTCCTGCCACGCCCATGCCAACTACCCCAACATGCCCAACCGGGTGCTGTCTGCCGACTTCATTGGCGATGCCATCCGCAAGGTGCATAAGGAAGTGGTGCGCTTCGCCGGACCCAAGTCTTTGGTGCCCGTCACCACCATGCACTGGGGTAATGGGTATGTGGAGGCTCTGCGGGCTTTCCGTGAAAACGGCTATCGCATCCAATGCGCCTCCTTCCGCATGGAGAATAATGAAGAGGCCTACATCTCCTACTATGGCCGGGACGGCCTGCCCGCCTACATCCGTGGTTGCGCCCCCGACGCCTACGCCGTGGCCTCCGATGTGGCCGAGGGCACCCTTGGCCGCGACGTATGGAAGGACAATAAGGAAGACCTGATCTTCAGCCACACGGATATGGTGCTGAATATGCACCGCGACATCCCCACCGACCAAATCATCCCTTGGATTGATCGCTGCCTTGCTATGCAGCCCAACAAAGGCATCTTCAGTATGATCATCCACGAGGAATACTTCTATCCCGACTACCGCATCTACATCCCCGACTGCGCCGAGCGTGTGCTGACCGCAGTCAAACACGTATACGAAAAGGGATTTCGCGGGGCCGCTTTGGAAAAGCTGCTCCTGGAACCCGACATGGCTTAAAACACCCTTGGCCGCAGTAATGAGAGTTGCTGCGGCCAAATGTGCATCCTGACGGAGGGTTGCAAATGAAACACTATATCACCTTTGACAATCGGGAAAATCATTGGGACAACGCCCTACCCCTGGGTAACGGCGTGTTTGGTTGTATGCTCTTTTTTGAAAAGGGCCAACTGCATATGCCCATGAACCACTACGAGGTGTACTACAACATCTCGGACAAGGTTCTGCCCGAGGGCATTTGGAAGGGTCTGCCCGAGTGTAAGGAACCCGGCGCTCGACACAAGGCTGTTCTCGATCGTGCCAACGCCAATGCCCAGGTCGAGGGCGAACCCTATTGCCTCTATCTGCGTGACCGGGCCAATTCGTTCAACGAAAAGCCCTTCATTGGGGAACTGTCTAACACATACCCTCAAACCGGCGAGTTGGTTTTCTCCTTCTCCGATAAGCTGAACGACACCCCCCACAAGCTGTCCATGTGCGTGGAGGATGCCATAGGTGAGCTGTCCATGATTGAGGCAGTGAACGTCAAAACCATCGTTGCCCGCCCGGACTGCATCATCAGCGACATCCGGCAGCAGGAGGCTGGCTTGCTTGATACCATTACCGTTTCTTTCCCCGGCTATCGGAAAGCAGGCACATTCCACGTCACCTACGAGCAAGCGGACAACCGCACCGTGATCTACACCGTCACCCGCCCCCTGTCCGAGGTCAAATCCTTTACATTCTCAGGCGCGATCCATTTGGTGGGTTCTGAATGCGAACTTTGCCAAACCGCCGGCAACAGCGCCACTCTCAAACTCAAGAACGCCTCCACATCACTCTCCGTCCTGACCACCATCGCAACCAACTGGAAGTACACCGATACCAAGGCAGCGGCGTGCTCCAACGTCCGCGACTTTGCCGCCAACAGGTCTGCCCTGCTGGCCGAGCACCGGGAATACTGGGAGGCTTTCTTTGCCCGCTCCTCCATCACCCTCCCGGACAAGTTTTTGGAAAAGGTGTATCTCGTCAACCAGTACGCCCTGGACTGCTGCAGCGGCAAGGACGGGGTCATGAAGCACCACGCCTGCGGTCTGAACGGTCTGTGGGCCGTCCGCCACCCGAATATTTGGGGCAGCATGTGGTACTGGGACGTGAACATCCAAGCCGCCTTTGCCGGGGTATTTTCCAGCAATCGGCTGGAACTGGCCAAGGTGTTCTCCGACGGGCTTCTCTCCTATCAAAAGCTTGCAGAATACTCTGCTAAGGCAATCCATAACCTGCCCGGTGCAGCCAGCGATTACCCCTATTACTTCTACTACAGCTGCTGGATGTGGTGCGCCCAGTATCTTTGGTTTCTGTATGAGTACAGCCTGGACAAGGAATATCTGAAAACCGAAGCATATCCTCTGTTCCTGAAGCTTTGCGAGTTTGCGTTGGGTATTTTCGAGTACGATGCAAATACCGACACCTACAACGTCTATCCCGATGTTTCCCCGGAGCAGGGTCCCTACGCCCACAACACCACCATCACCGTGGCCTGCACCAAATATCTGCTCCGCTTCACCTTGCAGGCAGCAGAGATTTTGGGCGACACCACCCCCCTATTGGAGCAAATCAAGGCTGTCCTGCCCAAGCTTCCCGGCTATGCCGTCAGCGGCCCCGGCAAATACGGCGTGCGACTGAAGGACTCCCCCGACACCCCGGAGAACACCTGGCTGCGTCATCCCAGCCTGCTGATGCCCGTATTCCCCATTGGCGAGTTCGACCTGTCCAGCGATGAGGAAACCAAACAATTAGTCTACAATACCCTTGATTATTTGGAAGAAAACAGCGAGATTGGCATTTTTGGCGGCAGTTGGATCGCCGCCTCCGCCGCCCGGATGGGCAAGGGGCAGATGGCCCTTCGCCTGCTGTACGAGCGAGGCATCGACCACATGCTGCGCACCAACGGCCTCAGTGCCGAGGACACCGACCGCTTCACCAACTTCTGCCTCATCGGCCGCCAGCCCCTCTATTACCCC
Organism: Oscillospiraceae bacterium; assembly: GCA_015067885.1. Taxonomy (GTDB): domain Bacteria; phylum Bacillota; class Clostridia; order Oscillospirales; family Oscillospiraceae; genus Lawsonibacter. Next base: position 29,658 of record SVLO01000011.1, read on the forward strand.
TGCATGATGGAATTCACAGGGGAAATGCTGGCCGCGGTCAACGAGATGTTGCTGCAGTCCCACAACGGGGTCATCCGCGTATTTCCCGCCCTGCCCGACGGCAAGCGGGACTTTGGCCGTGCCATCCGCAACGGCGAGTCTATCTACGACTACACCGAGCGCTACACCGACTACGACGCCTGGCAGGATGTGCGCTTTGACAAACTTCTTGCCAAGGGTGCCTTCGAGGTCAGCGCCTGCTTGAAGGATAACGAGTTGGTTTGGATTTTGGTTCACAGCAAGAAGGGCGGCCAGGTCAATATTACCAGCCCCTACCTCACCGAGGCTCATTGCGTGTTCTGCGACGGCAAACAAGTTTCCGCCGTGCAGGATGAAGCCGCTCTGCGCTTTGAAACCGAACCCGGAACGTGCTACCTGATCGCCAAGTCGGCTGAAGTTGATTTGTCCGCACCGAACACCCCCGACCCCGGCATCATCACCCACCGCACCCACACGCACCGCACCATCTCCATCGGCGAGAATGCAGAAACCGAGTACCAGCGCAAGCTGGATACATTCACCCGCGACTACTACCTCGGTAATGCCAGAATGTCCAACCGAACCGTTTACAAGTTCGACTTCACCAACGAACCGAGCACGAAATACGTCGATTTCTTCCCTATGCAGAGCTTCGTGAACCAAGGTCATCACATGAATACCCTCGATTTCTTCCGCATCGGCACCGAGGAATTCACCCCCGAGCGCGGCTTTGGTTTTGCCTGCACCGATGGGCTCCGAATCGCCGCCTCCCCTGCCCCCGATGCTCTGCGCGCTGATTTTGCCGAGGGCGAACAGGACACAGAATTCATCATCGAGGCTCCTCGCGGTCAATATGAAATTCTTGTCATTTCCGGTGATTCCAACGAAGACAGCGTGACCGTGACCACCTGCGACAACAGCCGCACCATCGGCGGCAACGTCGTCCCCAAAGGCACCTACCAGTGCGAGATCATTCCCATCATCCAAGAGTACGACGAGCTGATTCGCATCAAACTCTCCACCCGCCCTGGTTTCCGCTGGAAGCTGAACTGCATCATGCTCAACCTGATTCGTCCTTACTGACCGCCGCACAGACACCCTCCACCAGCGGCGCGGAAACGGCTCAAAAAGCAAATCCACAACTCTGAAACGTCAAGCCGATGGAGGGCAAAACAAAGTCTAAAAAATGTTGCCTAAATGGAAGGTGGTGCGGTACCTCGACCATCCATTCACGCAACATTTTTTCGCTGTAACACAGCTTTTAACCTCACCATTCCCCTGCCGCTCCCTCTCCGACCCTCAATCGACCCGCCAAAAAGCTTGTTTTGCCCCCTAAAATTAAGAATGGATTTCCTTGCCATCTGCCCCTCCGGCACCCGGGATAGCCTCCATATCCATATAGGTTTGGGCGTGAGAATGGAGGGTCACGCGCCGCCTCCACCAAAAACGACCGACTCGCTTTATGCGGGTCGGTCGTTTTTATGCGGTGGGGAGTCGAACCCTGAGAGGGTATCCGCCGCGAAGAAAAACAATCCGGGGGATTGTTTTTTAGGCGGATGGTGCGCAGGCGGGTACCGATTCCCGACGTTCAGCATAAAGGTCAGTCGCAGCCAAGACTATCTGCCGATTCCTCGTTTTACCACACGGTCATATTGCAGTCGTCTACATCCAGAAGCCATTGAATCCAACGAGCTTCCTTCACATCGGTGTAAGTGGTCGGCTCGCGCAGCATACACTCCAACTCCGTGTCCACAAAGGTTCGCACATCGATAGCTGCAAATTCAGCCTCGCCGCAACGTGTAGACAGCAACTGTCCCCTTTCGCGAAACAGCAGTTCAAAAACCGAGTCTTTCGTACGCCACTTCAACCAGGGGAAGAACGCATCCTCCGGGCCACCGTAACGAGCCAAAACCTCCGCCGCTTCCGGATGCTTGGCCAGCCCTTTTCCGCCGCCACATATTCAGCCAGATGTCGATGGGTTCCGGTAAGAGTGCTTGCCCCTACCCAGACGATTTTCCCGCCATAGTTGTACAGTTTCTGCCATGGAGAGGAGTGCGAAAATGCATACTCGCCAAATGGGCCGGGCCGCGGGCCGTAACCATCATGCTCACAGGTCAGTTCGTTGGCATACTTACCCCGGGCCGCCAACGAGTGGGTCGGATTATTGCTGCGCAGCGTTCCAGGCATAGTGCGGAACACTTCGGTGATATGCCCCACTTCAGACGGAGTGGTATCCCTGTCCCAAATCTCATAGGCGATGGAATAGCTTTGGCTCAGCAGAGTAGGCACACACACCGTCCCATCTTCCCCCACTTGTTCCAAAAACGCATCAATAACCGTCTGCGCTCCACCTTCCACGTGTCCCATGCTCTTCAAAGACGAGTGAAAAACCACCATGTCTCCCGAGGTAATCCCCAGTCGAGTCAAGGCATTTTTAATATCCTGTTTGGTAACCGTAGTCACTTTCATTACCTCCGCCGCAGGACGGGCAGGCTCTTTTCCAGCATGACGTCCAAGTGCTGCAGCTTCCAGCGGATGGCATCGGCACCGCCGATGTAGTCCATGGACGGCTCGAAACCAAGGGCAGAATCCCGCTCCACCATGGGGATGGCCGCCTCGGCATTCTTGCGCTCCCGCTTGAGCAGGTTCTCCACCTGCACCGTCAGGCGGTACAGCCGGTCGGGGTTACTCTCCAACTGCATCTTTTCCCGCAGGATGGTCAGCTCCTTAAAATTGATGGCCGTGCGGTGGGTACAGCACATATACTCCAGCATATTCATCAGCTTCTTCAGCTCTTCGCCCTTGACGGAGATGGTCTTCATGATGCGCAGGCCATCCTGAATAAGGGAACGGGCTTTTTTGCTGCGGGCAATCTCATCCGGGCGGCGCAGGCTGTAGGGTGCCGCCTGGCTGCCATCATCGTGATAGTTCTGCACGAAGCAGATCTCATACCCGAAGTGCACCCCCGGGGGATCCGGGCGGTGGGTGTTCCCCAACACGTTGAACGGGAAGGCAGGACCGATGCGATAGGGACCGTACTGGTTCTCGTTGCTGGGGGTGTAGTAGTGGATGGACTCGTCCACCAGCTTCATGGCAGAGAGCAGCTTTTCCTTGTCCGCCCCGGCCAGCCGATCGGCCCAGGCGTCCAAATAGTCCGCAAACCTCATTCCACCGACGGTATAGGCCTGTTTGGCCTGTCGGGAAATAAAGGACGGGGTAAAGCCGAAGTGGTGGGACTCCATCAGGCCGCACAGGCCGTACTTCTCCCGGGCCTTCAAAATCTCCTGATGCAGGTCATTCCACTGCCAGGGGAAGGGCTCGTAGGACACGACCCCAAAGTCCCAGGTGCGGCCGGCGGTGTTGACCATGGAGTACAGACGAATCCCACGCCGCTTGGCCACCTCCGCTTCCGCAAGGAAAGGAATGCTGGGTTTGGTCCGGGACACAGTGTAGTCACGGATCTTGCTGGGGGCGTTGTCGAATTGGAAGGTATGAGGGATATTAAAATTCACCTGCAAGGATACATCGGTGGGCATGGCCTCCACGAAGGCCACGCGTTCCTCCACCGAGGCATTGGCGAAGTTATATGTCCAAAAGATAATGTCCGCATCCGGCTTCACCGCCCGGATGACATCCCGGCTCAGCCGCAGCCAATCGGGATAGTCACAGCAGGGGAACCAGCCGGGGTTTGGCTTACCCGTGGGCAGGCCGTTGGAGGTGGTGGACAAATCTTCACTGGCGATGACCCGGGGGTCCCGGCTGGGGAAGTTGGCCGACTCACCCACGAACACAATACCCTTGAACTCCGGCACGTCCCGGAACACCTGACCGAAGACCGCATCGTATTGTTCCCACGCGCCCTCCTCATCGGGGTGGACGTAGTTGGTGAGATAGCTGTAAGCATACACGTCGATGCCGTACTTGGCGGCCCGGCGGCACAGGTCACGGAAGTCGTACTCCACGCCGTGAGCGCCCTTGGTTCCATTCTCCACGAAGGCCAAAATCGCGTCGTAGCCGTAGTGGGCGCAGGTGGACAGGTACTCGTCGGGGTAGTAGTCAAGGCCCACGCCGGAGTGAATCATACGGGGCGAGAACGCCGCCATCTGCTCGGTGGTACCGTGGGTCAAAAAGGGCGCCCGGCGGAGGTTCATCCGGTCTTCCAGGGCGTAAAACGCCTGAGCCACGCCCCGCTCGTCAAAGGCAGCGATGGTGATACCCTGCGCCACAACGCAGGTCTTGCGGCCCATGTAGCCTTTGCACTCGTTCAGGGCATCCGGGTCAACGCAGGCGGTAATATCCGCCTTGCCATCCACCACCTTGGCGTTCAGGCCAAAGGCGGTTTTCAGGTAGGCGGCAAAGTCCTTCGCCGCCAGCTTCGCCACCTGCCCCAAAGTGCCAACGGAAATGGTCAAACCGTCGGTCAGCACCAGTTCATCGGCATTGGGTATGCGCTGCTTGGCGCCGTGGATGCGCTTGTGGGGCCGGCAGTAATCCTTGCGAAAGGCGTAAGCTTCTTCCCTCTTCGGCATATCGGTTCACCCCAATCAGTCGGGGATCTCGGTGTTCTTTACCTCGTCGATCCACTTGCGCAGCCACTTCTCGCTGGGCAGGCCGATGCCCATGACAGAGTTGGCCTCAAAAATCATGCCGTCCAGGCGCCCCTCCTTCAGCATACGCAGGCCGAATTCACACTGCATCTGCATATACTCGTCGGGTACGGGGATGAACTCCAGGAAGCTGTACATATAAATGCCCAGCATCTTCTTCTGATTGGGGAACTCCCGCTCCAGGCGCTGGAAATGCTGCTCCAGCTCCGTCAGTTTCTTATAGTCGGAGGTCCACAGCGTGATACCATCCACCAGATTCAGTGTCTGAATGTCGGCACTGTCCATCTGATGGGTGTACCAGGTCATATAGATGTCCATGGGGCGGCAGGCTTTGGCAAGACCGGCACGCACCTCATTCATAATGGCCGCGGCCTTTTCCATAGAATCGGGGTCATCCTTGAGCTGATGGAAGGGGTCGTCCAAGAAGGCACCGACAATGTTGGGATACTTCTCCGCCAGATCGCAGATAAATTTCTCCTCAATGCCCGTGCGGAACCCGGCGGAGCCGGTGGCACTCCACAGCACCTTGTCCATGCGGCAAAAGCTCTCGGCATAGCCGTAGGCCTCGGCCGAATAGGGCGCGGGCACGCCTTCGCAGTTGACCAAAATCATATTGGGCACGTCCAGCATGTGGGCACCCTCGGTCGCAGTGATGCGGGACCAGGGGTAGTTGCGGCCGATTTTCTCGTTCGCGCCCAAATAGATATCATCCTGATGGGGACGAACACCGAAAAACCAGAACTTATCTCTTGCGATTGCCATAATAATCACCCTTATATCCTATTGATTACAGCAAACTTAATTCGCTGATTAAACTAATAATACCTAACCCCCTCCCCTTTGTCAACTTGAATTTCCCCACAAATCCCGCGACTTTTCTCTGTTCACTTTTCACAAACTTCCGCTATGCAGAAAATTTCTTCATTTTTCCTCTTTACATTCCGGCTCCTTTCGGCTATACTTTCTTTTGTGACTAAATTAAGTCGGCAAAAACATCAGCTATCTTCATCTTGCTCCCAGGCCGTTTGGATGTTAAAATAGGGGCAAACACCCCTACATCCCACGGAAGGAGCCTTAAAACATGGAGCATTCTTTCCTTTCCCACGCCGATGCAGCCCTACGGAACCGAAACAACATTCTACACTTTATAAAGAAACATCAGCCGCTCTCCCGCACCGATATTTGGGAGGCCATGAACATCAGCCGCGCCTCGGTGACGCAGGTCATACGCCAACTGCAGGAAAGCGGGTTGGTTTCCGAAACCGGATTGGGTCAGTCCACCGGTGGACGCAAGCCCCAGTATCTAACTTTCTGCGGCTCGGGCAAACGATTTTTCGCTTTCGACTGGCTGACCCGTCAGCTCTCTCTGCTGGACTTGGACGGTCGGGTGCTGTGTGAGGCCCCCATCGCATTGGAGCGGCCCCTGCAACCCACCGCCTTCGCCGCCGCCCTTGCCGCCCAGGTGCAGGCCATGTCCGCCCGGCACCCCTGTCCCGCCGAGGATATGGTGGGCCTGTGTTTGGCTCTGCCCGGTCTGATTGACTGCCGCAGCGGCCGGGTCATCTACTCGGTAGAGCTTGGCTGGCAGGACGTGCCCATCACCGCCCTGCTGCAGCAGACCCTCGGCATGGACGTCTTCGCGGAACGTATCGCCAACGTTATGGCCTTGGGCTGCGGCACACTGGAGGATATCAAATCCGCCACCCACTTCCAGCTGTTCCTGCTTGGCAGCGACGGTATCGGCGTGTGTTCTGTTTTCCGGGGCAGCTGTCAGCACGGTGCCAACTACATGCACGGCGAGCTGGGTCATATCAAAACCGGCGAGGATGTGCTGTGCTCCTGCGGACAGACCGGCTGTTTGGAGGCCGTGGTCAATGACCGCATGCTCCGCTCCGGCGGCATCATCACGGACGAGGTGCTGGAGTTGCTGTCCGTCGGCATCGCCGCCTCTGTTAACCTCTCCGACCCCAGCTGTGTCATGCTGGTGGGTTCCTATATCAATCAACTGACCCCGGCCCAACAACTGCTGCTGACCCAGGCTGTCCGCAGCAAAGTGACCGGCCCCCACCTGCGGCGGTTGGAGCTGCATTTCTCCGACCAAACCAAGCAGCTGGCTCTGAGCGGTATGTGCACCTATGCCTTTGACCGCCATTTCAGTTTGGATTGATTGATTTTTAATTTGCTCGTCATATAGTCGGTGGTTCACGCCGCCGCAATATATATGAAAACCAAATATTGATCAGGAGGCTTGACAGACAATATGTACGAGCAATACAAAGACCTGGCCAAACGCATCCGCAGAAACTGTCTGCACATGGTGTATGTGGGCCAAAGCGGGCACATCGGCAGTATGCTGTCCGCAGCTGACATCATGGCCGTGCTGTACGGCGGTGGGTTCGTGAAAATCGACCCCAAAAACCCCAAGGATCCCAACCGTGACCGCTTCATCCTGTCCAAGGGCCATGCCGGCGCTGTGGTGTACGCCACCCTGTGCGAGCTGGGCTTCTTCCCCAAGGATTGGATGGACACCTACTACTGCGACAACGGCAAGCTCATGGGCCACATCAGCCACTACGTCCCTGGCGTGGAGTACTCCACCGGCTCCTTGGGCCATGGCCTGAACGTGTGCGTGGGCATGGCGCTGGCCGCCAAGGAGGCCGGCAAGCAGCACCGCGTGTACTGCATGATGTCCGACGGCGACTGCAACGAGGGTTCCACCTGGGAGGCCATTATGTTCGCCGGTCAGCACCATTTGGAGAATTTGGTGGCCATCGTGGACTACAACCGCATTCAGGCCCTTGGCTTCTCCAAGGACATCTGCGATCTGGGCGACTTCGCCAACAAGGTCGCCATGTTCGGCTGGGCCACCAAGACCGTGGACGGCCACGACTTTATGGATCTGGAAAATACCTTCAAGGCTCTGCCTTTGGAGCCGGGCAAGCCCACCTTCATCGTGTGCAACACCATCAAGGGTAAGGGCGTGTCCTTCCTGGAAAACACCGTCGCCTCTCACTACTGGCACTTGACTGCCGAGCAGAAGACCGAGGCATGTAAGGAATTGGGGGTTGAAGAACTGTGAGAACGATTTTTAACAAAGCTCTGCTTGAAATTGCCGAGAAGGATCCCCGCATCCACATGGTGCTGGCCGACATCGGTTACGGTGAGATTGAAGGCTTTGCCAAGGCCTTCCCCGAGCGCTACTACAACTGCGGCGTCATGGAACAGCACATGACCGGTGTCGCCTGCGGCATCGCCATGGAGGGCAATGTGGCGGTCACCTACTCCATCGCCAACTTCCCCACCCTGCGCTGTCTGGAGCAGATCCGCAACGACGTGTGCTACCACAACGCCAACGTAAAGATCGTCAACATCGGCGGCGGCGTTTCCTACGGCCCTCTGGGCGTGTCCCACCACTCCACCGAGGATATCGCCATCCTGCGCGCCCTGCCCAATATGGTGGTAGTGGTTCCCTGCGACAATTTCGAAGCCGAGGCCGCCACCCACGCCATCTTTGAGGACTACGAAGGGCCTGTGTTCTATCGCTGCGGCTACAAAAACGAAAAGGACATCCACCATGTGGACAACTACAAGCAGCTGAACTTCCAGCTGGGTAAGGCCATCACCGTGGAGGAGGGCGACGACTGCACCATCATCTTCTGCGGCCCCATTGGATTTGAGGCACAGAAGGCCGTGCTGGCTGCCCGGGAAAAGGGCATCAACTGCCGCCTGATTTCCATGCACACCATCAAGCCCATTGACCGCGAGGCCATTGTCAAGGCTGCAAAGGAGACCGGCAAAATCATCACCGTGGAGGAGCACAACCTCTCCGGCGGTCTGGGTTCCGCCGTGGCCGAGGTACTGGCCGACGAGGGTTGCCTGAATGTGAAGATGAAGCGCATGGCTCTGCCCGATGTGAACGTCCACGAGGTGGGCTCTCAGCAGTGGCTGCGCGAGTATTACCACCTGACCGCCCCCTTCATCGAGGAAGAAATCTGCAATATCTGCAAGTAATACAGCCAATAAGGGGCGCGTCCGCGCCCCTTTTGGTCTTTGATTTTCCGTATCATTGAAAGGAAGTTGTCCCATGAAACGTTTGGAAAACAAAATTGTCGCCATCACCGGCGCGGGCGGCGGCATCGGCCGTGTGGCCGCCGACATCTTTGCCAAGGAAGGCGCCACCGTCTGCATTCTGGAGCTGAAAGCGGACGCTGCCGATAAGGCCGCTGCCGAAATCACCGCCGCCGGCGGCAAGGCCTTCGCCTACCCCGTGGACATCTCCGATTGCGAGGCGGTCAAGGCCGTTTTCGAGCAGATCGACGCCGACCACGGTGGCCTGGACGTGCTGTACAACAACGCCTCCGTCTTTCTGGGCGGTCGCGATGCCGGGGTGGCGGAGCTGGAGCCCACCATCTTTGACCGTGTGATGAAAATCAACCTGTACGGCACCTTCTACTGCTCCAAGTTCGCCATCCCCCTGATGAAAAAGCGGGGCGGCGGCTCCATCATCAACACCGGCTCCTCCGCCGCCGTCACCGGCGTACCCGGCTGTGACGCGTATACCGCCACCAAGGGCGGCACCCTGGCCATGACCCGCTCTATGGCCGTGGAGTACGGAACCTTCAACATCCGCACCAACATCATCTGCCCTGCCGCCATTCAGACCCCCATGGTGGCCGAGAGCAATTTGGACGACCCCAATTTCAGCGACAAGTTCTTCCGTGCCCGCATCACCCCCCTGCACCGCTGGGGCACTCCGGAGGAGATCGCCAAAACCGCCCTGTTCCTTGCCAGCGACGACGGCGCCTACATCAATGGCGCAGTCATCGTGGCCGACGGCGGCATTACCATCAACGGCAACGTCAACCCCGCCGGGCTGTAACCCCTCCACCAACGGCGCGGAAATGGGGCCAACCGCAAAACTGCACCCCCGAACCACCAAGCCGATGAAGGGCAAAACAAGAACTAAAAATGTTGCGTGAATGAAAGGTGGTGCGGTACCTCGACCATCCATTCGCGCAACATTTTTTCGCTGTAACACAGCTTTTAACCTCATTACTCCCCTGCCGTTCCCTCTCCACCCCTCATTCATCCCACTAAAAAGCTTGTTTTGCCCCCTAAAATCAAGAATGGATTTCCTTACTATCCACCCCTCCCGTGCCCGGGATAGCCTCCATATCCATATAGGTTTAGGCGTGAGAATGGAGGGTCACGCGCCGCCTCCACCAAAATCGACAAGGTTCGACAGAGCCTTGTCGATTTTACTTATTACCTCTTACTTCTTCCCTCTTCACTATTCTCTTTCAAAACTTGCCGATTTGGGTAATAAGGGGGGTCGCCCCCACAGCCCCACTCGTTACACGCCCCGTTACACGCCCCCTCATCCGTCTGCCCTTCGGGCAGCCACCTTCCCCCCGAGGGGAAGGTATAAGGACCGCGCTCCCAAAAACGCCGCCCTCATCACAAGAGAGGCGTGGGCCGATTTCCGTTATACAAAAACGCTGCGCAAAGAGCAGATACCCTTTGCGCAGCGTTTTATTTTTTTATGGCGCGATTACTGCTTGTTCAGGGGCGTCCACACCCAGCGGCAGATAGCCACCTCTTCGCCGTTGATGGTAATGTACTTGATCGCCTCAAGGCTGAAGGTGCCAAGGGTAGAGGCGGGCTCCTCCGGCTCGTCGGGCTCCACGGGCACATCAGGCTCGTCGGGGTCCTCCGTTTCCGCCCTGGCGGTGACGGTCACGTTGACCGTGTGGGCCACGCCGTGGCTCTCGCCGTCCACGTCCAGCAGCTCCACAGAGATGGTGGCCTCGCCCGCCGTACCCAGGGTCACGGCACCGGCGGAGGTCACGCTGACCACGTCGGAGTCGGAGCTGGTGTATCGGACCTGGGGCTGGGGCTTCTGACCCATCAGGCTTTGGCCGGTGAAGGCGGGACTCAGGGTCATGGTGTCGCCGGTATAGCCCTGCAGCTTGCCGGGCATACCGATGCTGTTGTAGGGCTTGGAAATGGTCAGGTTGTCCAGGCGGACGATGTAGTCCACGTTCTTCTCGCTGCGGCTGCGGGTTTGGATGCCGCAGGCCAGGCCGTTATAGAGCAGCTCCTCGGTGATCTCGTCGTACGCAAAGACCAGCACGCCGGAGGCCGCATCGTTGGCCGGCTCCTGCTCGCCCTTGGTCCACATCTTCACCATGATTTCGCCCGGGGCCACGGCCACCTTGACCGTGTACCAGCTATCCAGCTTGAAGGGCAGCTTGGTACCGGACGCATCGCTAACGTAGGTGTTCACCACCTCGCCGGTGCTGACGTTTTCACGCAGCCGCACGCCGTCGCCGCCGTCAATGTAGACCTGCGCCGACCCGGTCAGGGCGGGAGAAGCGCCTACAAAGGGATTGATCACCACACCGGGGACGGAGGAGCCGGTGGAGGTGGGCATATACAGGTCCATGGTCACGGAATAGGCGCCGGTGACCTCCTCGGTGGTGAAGTAGTTGGCCACCTTGTAGGTACTCAGCAGCTCCACCATCTTGTTGCCGTCTTCCTGGATGATGTTGTACTCGGAGTTGTAGGTCTCCTTCCAGAACCAGCTGCCCTCGGTAAGGGTGTGGTAGCTGCTGCTGAAGCCGCTGTACTTGCTGTCCTTCCAGAAGGCATCGGTACCCACGGTGCGGTCCTCAAAGTCGTCCAGGCGCGCGATCCACTCGTTGTCGCCCACGTCGGCCCGCTGCTTGGTGATGATAAGGTTATCGAACCAAACGGTCTGCTCGGTCTCCTCCTGGCAGTTGATGGAGAAGCGGAAGCGGGTCTTGTTGTCGGTATCCATCTCGGTGGCAAAAGCGCTGTACTGCCAGTTGGTGGGCTCTGTGGTGCCCTGCAGCCACACCTTGGCGTACATACCGCCGTCCACGCGGGCCAGCTTCATGGTGTACCAGGCGCCGGGCTGGTGGCTCTCAAAGGTCGGGGAGTTCACGTAGTTGCCGGTGATGCCATCCACGTGCTGGGTATTGAAATCATCGGCACCCATCTGCATCATGGAGTAGATACCGGCATCGTGCCACATATTGACAAAGGTGGAGCATTTGGTGTTGTCAGGCACCTGATAGAAGTCGAACTGGGCGGTGTAGTCGCCAACCATATACGTGTCCACCACGCACCAGGCGGACAGGTCGTTCTTGCTGACCAACTGCAGGTACTGGTTGCCGTCGGCCTCCACAATGTTGTAGCCGGTTTGGGCCATGGAGCCGCCGGGAGCCACATAGCCGTGGTCAACCATCTCGTTAAAGAAGGTGTTGGTACCCACGGTGTAGTCCTCAAAGTCGTCCTGGAACAGCACCCGAGTCTCGCCCTCGCCGGTAATTTCGGCCGGGGCGTCCATAACGGTGTAGGCCACGGAAAGGCTCTTGCCGCCCAGGGTGGCGGTAGCGGTGACTTCACCGGTGGCGGTAAAGGTGAGCACACCGTCCTCATCCACGGTGGCGACGGAGGGGTCGCTGACCGTCCATTCCACCTGCTCGGCCATGGCCGTGGGGTTGACCACCAGGGGGGCCTTGACCTCCATACCCACGGAGGTGGTGCCGCCCTCACCCATGGTGATGGAGGCTCTGCGGGTAACGGTCACGTCACCCAGGGTCACAGCGCTGCCGGTAAAGACGGCCGTGCCGCTGTTGGTGGCGGTGCCGCCCTCCACGGCGGTCCACTCGGTGGGCTCGGAATTGCTGGCCAGCCACGCCTTGGTATAGGTGGCGCCGTTGACCACGGCAACGCGCACCTTGACTTCCTTGCCCACGCGGACAACGCCCTGACCCGCGGCCAGCTCCACCACGGTGCCGTTGGCGGCGGTGACGGTCAGCTCACCGCCGGCGGAGAAGGTGGCGGAGAAGTCCAGGGTGTGGGTGTTGGGCAGGTCGCTGACGGTCACATCCACGGTCTCGGGGGTGATCTCCTGCAGGGTGACCTGGGCGGCCTCCTCATTCAGCTCGGGCAGCTGGAACTGGGGGGCATCGGGGTCCAGGAACTTGCCGTTGATGGCGCGGAAGGTGACGTCGTACATGATGGTCAGCAGCTTGCCGTTCTGCAGCAGCTTGGCCGAGGGGTCGCCGGCGTCGTGGGGGGTGCGGTAGTAGTTGTAGTGTACCACCTCGGGCAGGGTAGCGTCCCAGCCGGCGTCGAAGTAGACCATCTGACCCTTGGTATCACGGGCGGGGCCGTTGGAGAAGGACCAGGTGGCAAAGGCGCGGTTCTCGTCGATGTAGGCCCAGCCGGGCTGCTGGACGTTACCGTCGATGGTGTGGATATGCTCCCAGCTGCGGCCGCGGTCGTAGGAGATGACCGCCTGGCCGTTGTCACGGACGAAGCCGTACACGGTGTCGCCGTCGGGGTCGGGGGCGATGAAGGACGGCTCGGTAAAGTCGGTGGTCTTATCGGGGACGTAGTTGGGGATCTCGGTATCCGCAACGGTGTCCCAATGCTGGGTGTCCACGTTCCACTGCAGCAGCACGCCGGACACATGGGGGTGGGCGTACATGGGGAACAAAATCTGTCCGTCGGAGAACACGGCGATGTCGCCGCGCTTGCCGCCGCCGTTGCCCAGGGCCTTGGAAACGATGCGCTGGGGTACGGACCAGGTTTGGCCGCCATCGATGGAGTGCATCAGGAAGGTGCCGCGGAAGGTGCTGGTGCCGGACTCGTTGTAGTCGTTGCAGAAGAAGGTGAACAGCAGCACCTCGTCCTCGGTGCCGTTGCCATCCATGTCGTAGTACATCAGACCCAGGTTGGCGTCACGGGCGTCGTTGAAGAAGGCGTAGTCCTGCACGCCGGTCTTGAGCAGCTCGTAGCGGTTATAGAGGTTGGGAGAAATGCCCCAATCCTGCAGCTCCTGCTGGTCAATGGTCAGAACGGGATCATCAAAGTCCCAGCTCTTGCCGTCGGCGCTGCCCTTCCAGATCTTCAGACGGCCGTAGCCCTCCGGGCAGTACTCGGTGTAGTGCAGGGTCTCACGGGCGGGCACGTGGGTCACGGACTCATAGGCACCGGCATAGACAGTGCCGTCCTTGGTGACCACGATATCGGCAAAGCGCAGGTTCAGGGGGGCCGCCGTCTGACCCACGGTCACGTCGTCGGTGTCTGGGGTGGTATTCTCCACCGTGGCCACGGTAACGGCCAGCGTATCGGGGGCCGTGGTCAGGTCGGCGCAGACCTCCGTCACGCTCTGCTGGATCAGCGCCATGTTGGCGTCGTCGTTGGTGTAGGCGGGGTCGCCGCTGAAGGTGGTACCCAAATCGGTCTTATCGGTGACCAGGAAGTCGCTCACCGCGTCGGCGGTGATGGCGGACAGATCCGCCTCGGGGAACAGCACCCGCAGCACCGTCATGGCGGCGGCCAGACGGCCGGCCTGCAGGGAAAGCTGATAGCCGTCACGGGTCAGGTTGTCGCCAAAGGCGGTGGCGCGCAGGCTCTGAATGGCGGCGCCCGTGGGGAACCAGCCGTCAAAGTCGGCGGCGTACCGGGCATCCTCGCCCACGATGAACATATCCAGGCAGCCCACGATGGCGTTGTACATCAGGGCCTGGCTGCCGTCGTAATAGTCGTCAAAGTAATCTCTGCGGTTCTGGGTGTCCTGCTGATTGGCCGCGTTCATGTTCCAGTAGACCTTGGCCTCGGGCTGGGCGTCGGCCAGGTAGTCCAGCAGGTAGCGCAGGTCGCCGGCAAAGGTATTGTTCATACCGGCCGCCTCCACGCCCTGCTGCAGCACGATGATGTCCCAGTTCTCGCCCTCCACCACGTCGTTGATGGTGCTGGTGACGGCGGTATCGCCGGAGGCATCGGCGTAGTAGCTGTAGTCCGCGGTGTTCATGGCCACGTTGTGGGCGTGGTAGCGCAGGGTGGCGTCGGTCATGGACAGATAGGCACTCTCTACGTCCTCGCCCACCAGGGCGGCCAGCTCGTCCAGATAATAGAAGGTGTCACGGCTGTAGCCGTTGCCGATGGACAGGATGCGCAGGGGCTGCTCCCCCGCCGTAGAGGCGGTGACGGTCAGGGCGGCACCGGCGGTGATACCGGTACTCTCACCGTCGATGGTAAGCAGCTCGGCGGTGACCGTACCCGTACCCGCGCCGTTCAGGGCCAGGTAACCGCCGGGGGTGGCACGGCCCAGGGCGGAGTCGGAAACGGTGTAGCTGAATCGGGGGGCCGGCTGCTGGGACAGCAGATCCTGGCCGGTGAAGGCGGGCTTCACATCCAGCCGGTCGCCCACCTGACCGCTCAGGGCGGACAGGGTCATGCTCTCATAGGGCTTGGCCATTTTCAGGTTGTCCAGCCGGGTGACCTGGGACACGCCTTCATAGTTGCGGGCGCGGTGCTGGATGTAGGGGGTCATGCCGCTGTCCAGCCGCTCCTGGGTAAAGCACTCGTGCTCGAACACGATGACGCCGGCGGCGGAATCGTCGGCAGGCTCCGCCTCACCCTGGGGCCAGGACTTCAGAATGAACTTGCCCGCTTCCACGGATATTTTAATGGTGTACCAGGTATCGTAAGGCACCGTCATGGTGGTACCGTCCGCCTTGGTCACATAGGTTTCCACCTTGGAACCGGTGCTGACGTACTCCACCAGGCGCACGCCGTAAGGCTCGGCATAGGCCACGACGGAGGCAGGCAGACTGGGGGACACTCCGGTGAACATCTGCATAGCCAGGCCGGGAACCGAGGAGGTGGATTTCTGCATTGCGAAGTCAAAGCTCAGGGACCAGGCGCCGGAAATCTCGGGCAGGTTGATGTAGTTGGGCGTGGTGTTCACGCTGACCAGCTCCAGCACCTTGTTGTCGCCTTCCTCCACGATATTATAGGTGGAGTAGGTGTCACTGCCGTAGACACCGTGGCTGCTGCTGGTGACCTTACCGTACCGGGTGTTGCCCCAGAAGGTGTCGGTACCCGTGGTGTAGCTGCTGAAGTCGTCGTTGCGCACGACCCACTCGCTGCTGCCCACGCTGCTTGCCGCGGCGGCGGGGGTAGCCACCGCAGGCACCATGCCAAGGCACAGCGCCAGGGCCAACATCGCGGAAAGTATCTTGTTGAATTTCCGTTTCATACGTATTCCTCCCATTTTCAGCAACCATCCCGGTTGCTATCCTCTCATTGTATAGATTACACTATTTTTCCCGAAAATACAAGCCACTTTTGCAGGTCAATTACCACATTCTCCGCCCGCGACGTTGCTCAAACCGGACATCTTTTCGCGGTACATGGCCGAATCTGTGTTTCCGGCACATCACGGCCACCGCCCCACTCTTGCCGCCTCATTATTCGATTGCGCCAAATGTCGGATTTTTCCGTCTTTTTGTAGAATAGACACTCAAAGCCAAAGAAGGTATAATGTATATACTATCGTATCACGCAGTTCCTCCTGCAACCAAAAATATAAAACCTCGGACCATTTTTATAACATTGCAAGCCCCGATTATGATATCCTTTTCCTATAAACTTGAATACGTCCTCGCTAAAATTTGTACACCGCGCACAAAGGAGGTGCCACCGTGGATCACGACATCGAGCTGGCCGTGGATACCGCCCGGGTCCTGTTTCGATTCAGCCCCAACTTCCTGCCCCACCGCCACCTTTGGGACTCCCCCCGCCACAGCAACGTCAATTACGAGCTGCACATCGTCCTCCACGGCACTTGCACCGTCGAAGTGGCGGAGGATACCTTTTCCCTTTCCGCGGGCGACACCCTGATCGTCGCCCCCGGCGTGTACCATGGGGCGCTGGCGGACGACGGCCCCTTCGAGCGGTTCACCATGACCTTCGCCGCCCCCAAGTCCTCCCTAACCCCCACCCTGCAGCGGGTCATCAACCCCTACGCCCGCATGACGGCCCCGCCGGAGATCCGCAGCCTGTGCGGCGCCATACTGCGTGAGTACGGCAACGAGGAGCTGTATCAGGACACCCTGCTCCGCTTCCAACTGGGGCAGCTGCTGGTGTTCCTGCTGCGGCAGTTCGCCGTACTGGAAACGCAGATCCGGCAAAACGAGCGTGGCGAGTTCGGGCATCTTTCCGAGGACATGGTGGACATGGTCACCACCATCGAGGCATTCTTCACCAAGAACATGGCAAGCTACGGCGCCATGCAGGAGCTTGCCGACAAGCTCCACATCTCCAAGCGGCAGCTTTGCCGCCTGATCCCCAAGCTCTACGGCATGACCTTCCGGGAAAAACTGCTGGACACCCGGATGGACTACGCCGCCTGGCTGCTGCGAACCACGCAGCAAAGCACCTCCGAAATCTGCAAGCAGGTGGGCTACACCTCGGAACCCACCTTCTACACAAATTTCAAGCAGCACCACGGCACCTCCCCGGCCCAGTACCGGCGCAAGTACCAACCCCCCAGCAACACCGAAACCAAATAATCAAATACAGTGAAAGGAAGACAGCAACCATGAAAGCAACGAAAAAGCTCTGCTCCGCGTTCCTTGTCCTGGCCATGGTCCTGAGCATGGTCCCGGCCGCTTCTGCCGCCGCGTCCAAGTTCGCCCCGGACTCCATGGCCGCCGAGAGCAAGGTGCTGTACGCCAAGTACTCCACCGAGGCTGCCGAGGACGGCAAGCTGACCGAGGCCCAGTGGCAGACCAACGCCACCCTGGACGGCGTGAAGTTCGGCGCCATCTGGGACAGCGGCAACCTGTACCTGGGCTTTGAGGGTACCGCCACCCCCACGGCCATCACCCTCAACGGCGTGACCGTGACCCGCTCCGGCGTGGCCGGTGAGTCCGCCCGGGAGATCTGCATCCCCCTGAGCGCGGCCAAGATCACCATCTCCGACTACGACCTGTCCGCCAAGCTCAGCATGACCCTGGGCGCCTCCAAGTGGGAGGGTACCGTGGTCTTCGACTCGGTGGAGAGCACCCCCATCAACCAGTTCGACGCCACCAAGACCGAGACCAAGGCCACCGCCACCTATGACAAGGCTACGGAGGTCCTGCACCTCACCGGCTCCGGCGACAGCACCGTGCTGGTCCGCCACTCCGGCGCCGCCAAGGCTACTACCTCCAACACCATCGCCGTCCCCCTGAAGATCATCGACCCGGCCAATCCCCCCGTGGCCTTTGAGTTCGACTGCCGGGTGGACTATCTGCCGGTGTACAAGCGCAACTACGCCTCCACCACCGGCAAGGAAACCTGCTACGGGCTGTTCTTCGTGGTGGGCGGCAAGATCGTCAACACGAGCAAAGAGGTGGCCGACCCCGATGATGCCGGCATGACCTTCGGCATCACCAACCTGGAGCAGGGCCTGGCCCTGGCTGTGCGTGCCACCAACCTGCCCTTCGGCGAGTCCTACACCGCCGCGGCCCAGCCTCCCCAGACCATCCTGCTGGACAAGGAGATGGGCCAGCAGTTCCACCTGCGCCTGAACTACAACGCCGCCGAGGACACCATCGACGTCTTCGTGGACGACGTGTTCAAGGGCCACATCAAGTACGCCCAGTACGACAACCCCTTCCGCTACATCGCCTCTCAGGGCTACCTGTCCCACCTGCAGGTGGGTGCCTACACCTTCCCCGGCAACATCGCCAGCGGCGACAACGCCTTTGACATCACCGTTTCCCATCTGCAGATCGGCGCCCACAAGGTGGTGGACCCCGCCAAGCAGTTTGACAGCCTGACCTTCGATGCTATCAAGGGCCGTAACGACTCCCAGGCCGCCGTTTACTACGACCTGGACCTGGTCAACTCCATCCCCGGTCCCCTGACCGTACCCCTGACCTGGACCAGCAGCAACCCCGCCGTCATCAGCAACACCGGCAAGGTCAGCGAGGTCACCAAAGACGAGCAGGTCACCCTGACCGCCGCCCTGACCGGCAACAGCTCCATGACCAAGTCCTTCACCGTCACCGTCAAGGGCCCCGAGGTGGTCTACGCCTCCCCCGCCACGGCGGAGGCTTCCTACGCCAAGACCGCCGTGTCCGTGGACGGCAAGCTGACCGAGATCGGCTGGCGCCTGGGCGGCCGCGTGCTGGGCGGTGACAACGCCCTGGTGGCCGAGTACGGCTTCCAGTGGACCCAGACCCACCTGTTCGCCGCCGTGGACTTTGCCGAGGCGGTGGCTCCCGTGGCCCTGACCCTCAACGGCCACACCTTTACCATTGAAAACGGCAAGGTGACGGAAAACGGCGCGGACGTGGCCGGTGCCAAGCTGTCCGTGGGCAGCGACGCGCTGGAGCTGTCCCTGCCCTTCACCGCCATCGGCCTGGGCAGCAAGGTTTCCAGCTATGGCAAGAGCCTGCCCGTCAGCGTCACCGTCAACGGCACCGACGGCCCCGCCAAGACTCTGACCCTGACCGACGTGGTGTGGTTCACCGCCGTCAACCGCCACAACAGCCCCAAGTACAGCTCCGCCAGCCAGGTCAAGGTGACCGGCAACACCCCCGTGGCCGGCTATCAGGGCGCTACCAAGCTGGACAACGGCTGGCGCATCTACGACCTGTATAACCCCGAGGGCGCCAATCCCGCCGGTATCCGTACCTACGTCATGTATCAGAACCCCGGCTTTGACGACCGCAACGTGGGCACCCGGCTGGAGTTTGACTTCCGGGCCGACAAGATGCCCATCGGCATCTGGGACGACCCCAGCTGCGCCATCAGCGCCTACTCCAACTACGGCTTCACCTTCGCCTTCGGCACCAAGTACGACGACTATCAGCAGGCCATCTCCGTGACCTGCGGCGTGGTCAACACCGAAGACGGCCTGGTGCTGGCCATGCGCAACGACAACGGCCACAAGGTCAACCTGGACAAGAAGGTGGGCGACAGCTTCAACCTGGCCGTGGAGTGGAATTTGGACAACTCCCTGGACGTCTACGTGGACGGCGTGAAGAAGGGCACCATGTCCGCCGCCGGTATGCTCAAGAAGGGCGCCTCCAACCAGTCCGTGGTGTTCAACGTCATCCGTGACCCCCAAAAGGCCGGTGCCGCCGACGCCGCCGACAGCTACGACGTCACCATCAGCAACCTGGCCTTCGGCAACAGCTATAACGAGCCCGAGGGTCTGCTGGGCCGCCTGACCTTTGCCGACATCGCCAACGGCAACCCCGCCGCCGACCAGGTCACCCAAAACCTGAAGATGACCGGCTCCATCACCGACGGTCTGCTGGACAACACCTATCCCGTCACCTGGACCAGCTCCGACGAGAGCGCGGTCACCTCCAACGGCGTGGTCACCCGCCCCGAGCAGGGCGTGAGCTTTGCCACCCTGACCGCCACCGCCGACGGACAGAGCAAGAGCTTTGACGTGGTGGTGCTGGGCAAGACCATGGACAACAGCAAGGCCCTGCAGGTGCAGAACGACATCGACCCCGCCCACGGCGCGGGCGAGTCCTATGACCAACTGCTGTTCACGCTGGATATCAACAACAACAGTATCATCGCCGTGCAGGATTCCTCCAAAAAGACCAATCTGGTCACTCTGACCGACGGCGACGACAAGTCCCGCCTAAATGCCGAGTCCCTGACCCTGTGGGCCAGCGACGACAACACCACCTACACCCAGATCCGCGACTTCAAGCTGGTGCATATCGGCAAGAAGACCTATCTGTACGGTTTCGAAACTCAGGCCAAGTACATCAAGGTCCACTACACCCAGTACAAGGGCGAGGATGCCTGCTTCATCGGCGCCTTCGGCACCATGATCACCGCCGGCTATGACAGCGCCCTGGTCAAGGGCGAGGCCGCCGAGTACACCGTGACCAACAGCACCACCGTCAAGTACGACGCCACCCTGGCCGTGGACGGCTTTACCGGCGACACCGCCCGCCTGCGTGTCTTTGACAAGGACGGCAACCTCCTGTACCACTACGTGGACGGCGGCAAGGTCTGCGTCCGCTACCCCGAGCTGGCCATCGGCTCCAGCGCCAAGGTCTACGTGCAGCAGGCCCCGGCCGGCGCCATAGAGCTTGCCAGCAAGGAGAATGTCTACGAGATCACCTACGGCAACCGCGAGGTGGTCAACGACGTTTCCTCCGACAAGGTCCAGCGCTGGATCACGTCCCTGCCCGCCGGCACCCGGTTCCCCGACGGCTCCACCCTGGCTCAGGAAACCGTCTACGCCATGGGCTCCAGGCTGAATATCTCCACCGACGGCGGCCGCACCTGGACCCTGCACTCCAAGGTGGTGCAGACCGCCCCCGAGGGCAAGCCCCCCGTGGAGCGTGTGGGCGGCAGCGGTGCTTTCACCTTCGACCACCACACCGGCCGTATGTTCTTCCAGACCTACTACGTTTACAAGACCTTCGACAAGCTGAACATCACCGTTTCCCACTGCGAGCAGATGGTCATCGCCTCCGACAACGGCGGCAAGACCTGGTATCTGGCCTCCACCCTGCCCCGTGACGTGGTCAACGATCCCCAGTCCGCCTATATGCTGACCTACTCCGGCGGTACCGTGCTGAGCAGCTACGACGGTAAGGGTTCCAACGTGGACATGGTCTTCCCCATGGGCGCCCAGTACAATAACATGGGCGGCTTCTGCTGCCGCGTGGCCTACACCAAGGATGCCGGTGCCACCTGGCAGCTCAGCGAGAGCCTGATCACCTACAAGGACATCGCCACCAACTCCGAGAACGGCTGTTCCGAGGCCTACATCCAGGACCGCGGCGACGGCGTGCTGGTGCTGTACACCCGCTGCCAGGCCGAGGAGACCGACCACTTCGGCGTATCCTACTCCCTGGACCAGGGCGTGACCTGGATGGAAGAGGCCACCGAGTCCAAGATGTACGCCGTCAACACCCAGGCCACCATCGCCGACTTCCCCGTCAACGGCAAGGACGCCGACCTGTCCATCTGGGGCGGCAGCACCGCTTTGGGCGGCCGCAGCTATATCCGTAACCCCCTGAACGTGGCCGTTTCCACCAACGGCAGCGGCACCTACCGCAACATCCAGGACCTGTTCTTCGAGTCCGAGATGGCCAGCTACGGCGCCCGCTGCTACACCGTCACCAACCCCACCGCGGCCAAGGTCAACGAGTCCGATATGCTCATCACCTTCCAGGATCTGAGCGGCGCCCGGTACTACCTGCGTATGTTCGTGCAGGACTTTGACAAGTGGTTCACCCGCACCCGCGGCGGCTATGACAACTTCGAGCATGGCACCACCAAGTACGAGGGTTGGGTGTCCATGTCCGGCAGCACCGAGCCTTCCACCGTCAACGCCCGGGACAAGTACTCCATGAAGGTCAACAAGGACACCGTGGTCACCCGTACCGTCCCCTACCTGCAGAACGGCACCGTGTCCATGGACCTGTACGTCCCCGCCGGCGCCAGCTTCACCTTCGAGCTGCAGAGCGCCTTCAGCAACGTCTACGCCGACGTGGCCATGCCCATCGGTCTGCGTGCGGAAAACGGCAAGCTGTACATGAACAACTCCGGTAAGGCCATCGCCAACCTGCAGAGCGGCTGGAACACCCTGACCTTCGACCTGGAGCTGACGAATGACGCCGCCACCCTGTCCGTCAACGGCGGCAAGGCCGTCAAGCTGGACGTCCTGTCCAAGGCCGGCGACTACGTGGGTTACCTCACCTTCAACACCCAAAGCGACATTTGGGTGGACGAGATCCTCATCACCAGCGAGCTGGAACCCGTCCTGGAGGCTACCGCCGCCGACAAGGCCGAGGCCGACGCCGTTTTGACGCAGATCAAGGCCCTGGCCAACCTGCCCGCCGAAGAGCGCGTGGCCAAGGTGGATGAGGTCCGTAAGGCCTACGCCGCCCTGACCCAGACCCAGCAGGATCTCATCGACCGCGACGTGGTGGGCAAGACCGGCGTTCCCGTGGCCGAGGCTATGGTCAACTACTACGAGGTACTCATGGACTACGCCGGCACCGTTACCTTTAAGGACGTCAGCGTCAGCGACTGGTACTACGACGCGGTGGCCTACGCCACCGCCAACGGCATCATGTCCGGCTACAGCGCCGAGAAGTTCGGCCCCAACGACACCCTGACCCGTGCCATGGTGGTGCAGCTTCTGTACAACAAGGAGGGCCAGCCCCTGCTGAACGGCCTGAAGCACAGCTTCTCCGACGTACCCGCCGACCAGTGGTTCAACAACGCGGTCACCTGGGGCAATGCCAACAAGGTGGTCAGCGGCTTCGGCGGCGGCGTGTTCAAGCCCAACGACAACGTGACCATCGAGCAGGTAGCCGTCATTCTCCGCAACTATTCCGGCGCCCCCAACGGCGACGGCGACCTCGGCAAGGTGGGCAACCACAGCGATTGGGCCGCCGACGCCCTGAAGTGGGCGGTGGCCGAGGGTATTTTGGACAACGTCCCCTTCACCAACGCCACCGAGAACGCCACCCGTGCGCAGGCAGCTCAGATGCTGACCAATTACCTGCGCAACATTTAATTCGCTTTCTTCATTCTCCTATTTCCCAACGGCGAGGCCCCGCAGTCCAACCGGACTGCGGGGTTTTGCCGTCTGCCCGTCCCCCGCACCCGCAAGAGGTACGCCGTGTCCGTAGGGGCGGCCCGGACCACGCAAGGGTTCCTCCCCCCGTCCGGCGATTGCGTTCCCTATTCGATTATTGCGTTTGTGGCGTTTTTTATTCGATTGCGCCATTTCCTGCCCGCTTTTGTCACCTTATGAAATAGACAGTGTCCCCAAAATGTTTTATAATAATTTTAATGGCAGATTGTGGCCCCGTGCCGACAGGCACGTCGCGCCGGATTTTTCTGTAAAGGAGACGATATCTATGAAAAACGTCCTCTGCTTCGGCGACTCCAACACCTGGGGCAGCGTCCCCGGCGTGCTGACCCGGCACCCCAAGGACGTGCGCTGGACCGGCGTGGTGCAGAACATCCTGGGTCCGGAGTACAACATTATTGACGACGGCATCCCCGGCCGCACCACCGCCTACGACGACCCCGCCAACCAGTGCCGCAACGGACTGAGCGCCATCGGCTACACCCTGTACCGGGCCAAGCCCCTGGACCTGGCCGTGGTGATGCTGGGTACCAATGACAAGCATTACACTGACATCAACGGCTTTTACGACGGCCTTTCTATGCTGTCCCGCCGCATCCTCAACGCCAACAAGCTCTTCCCCGGCACCTCCGACGTCTTCCCCGGTGAACCCAAGCTGCTGCTGGTGGCCCCCATCTACGCCGTACCGGAGGAGACCCCCTACGTGGAGCCGGTGTCCCGGCTGGCCGGTGAGCTGGGAATGCCCTGGCTCAACGCGGCCCAATTCGCCGTACCCGACCCCGCCGACGGCTGCCACATGAATGCGGAGAACCACCACAGCCTTGGCGTGGCTTTGGCTGCTAAAATCAAAGAAATTTTGGGATAACAGGAGGAAATGACAATGAAGAAAAGTGGTTTTTACACCGCGCTGGGTACCCCCTACCTGCCTGACGGCACTCTGTGCGAGGCCGGCTTCCGCAAGGAGATCGAGCAGCAGATCGCTGCCGGCGCCAGCGGCCTGCTGGTCATGGGTACCATGGGCCTGCTGGGCTGCGTGCCTGAGGCGGAGTACGAGCGCACCATCCGTATCGCCTGCGAGGCCGTGGCCGGCCGCGTGCGCGTCATGGTGGGCGCCACCGACAACTCCCTGACCCGGGTGAAGGCCCGCATGGACATCATCAACCGCTACCCCGTGGACGTGGTGGTGCTGACCGCCCCCTACTACGACAAGCTGGGCGACGCCCTGCTGGGCGAGTTCTTCACCAAATGCGCCGCCATGACCGACAAGGATGTGTACCTCTACGACCACCTGGGCCTGACCCAGCACAAGCTGAAGTACCCCCTGGTCAAAAAGCTCACCGCCGTACCCAACCTGCGCGGCATCAAGAGCGCCGACCTGGTACTCATCAAGTCCCTTCACGACGACCCGGAGATCAAGGCGGACTTCCAGCCCATCTTCTCCGGCTCCGACCTGTTCGCCGTGGCCAACCTGTACGGCATCGACAGCATTTTGGACGGCATCTTCTCCTGCTTCCCCGCCACCATCGGCAAGGTGCAGCAGTGCTTTGACGCCGGCGACCACGAGGGCGCCAAGCTGTGGCTGAAAAAGATGATGCAGGCCCGCGACGAGATGCTGGCCGGCGGCCTGTGGCCCATGTTCTCCTACGCCATGAACCTGCTGGGCTGCGAGGGTAAGTTCGGCCACGACTACGACCCCGACCCCACCGACAAGCAAAAGGCCGACACCCGCGCCATTATGGAGCGGCTGGGCGAGATCTGATTTCTTCCGCACATACCAAATCTGTCAAAAGGCCCCATGGCAGCCCCCCATCGGCTGCCATGGGGCCTTTTTCTGTCCACTGCAGCGTCCGGTAACACCACGCCCCACCAAAAAGCGCAATATTTGACCGGTTTTTACGGCGATGTGGCTTGCTCGAAGTTTTCGGCTCTGCTATCATATAAGGTGGAGTGGAAGCTGTGTGCAAAAAAAGCGCCTCAAGTATTGACAGCCCGCCCCTCCGTTTGATAAAATCTGTATACCGTTAACGATAACGCAAACACAGATGACAGGAGAAAGAACCGCCAAACCCCAATTTCAGAAAGGAAGGAACCAACCATGAAGAAACTGTACTCCGTACTCCTCGTTCTTGCCATGGTGCTGGGTATGATCCCGGCCACCGCCGCGGCAGGACCCGCCAAGTTCGACACGGCCGCTCTGGCCGTGGGCGACAAGGTGCTGTACGCCAAGTACTCCGCCGCCACCGTTGAGGATGGCGCCCTGACGGAGGCCCCGTGGCAGACCAACATCACCCTGTCCGCCGGGGTGAAGTTCGGCGCCGTGTGGGACAGCGAGACCCTGTATCTGGGCTTCGCCGGCACCGCCGCCCCCGCTGCCCCCACCGCCATCACCGTCAACGGCAAGAGCGTGACCCGGGCCGGCGTCGCCGGTGCTGCCGCCCGTGAGATCCGCATCCCTCTGAGTGAGGTGGGCATCAACATCGACGATTTCGACCCCGCCGTCAAGCTGTCCGTCACCGCGGCCGGCGCCACCTGGGAGGGTACCCTGGTCTTTGACTCGGTGGAGGGCGGCGCCGTCAACCAGTTCCCCACCACCAAGACCGAGACCGACGCCACCGTCACCTACAACAAAGAGACCGAGACCCTGCACTTCGTGGGTGAGGGTTCGGAGACCGTGCTGGTCCGCCACAACGGCTTTGCCGGCGACAAGGCGGGCATCTACAACGCCGCGGTGGGTGATATGTTCAAGATCATCGACTCCGCCAATCCCCCCGTGGCCTTCGAGTTTGACGTGAAGGTGGACTACCTGCCCGAGTTCAAGCGCCACTACACCTCCGCCGCCCAAAAAGAGATCTGCCCCGGTCTGTACTTCTCCGTGACCGGCAAGAGCTACTGTGACGACGGCACCGTGGCCAACACCCTGACCTCCGGCATGACCTTCGGCATCACCTACATGGGCGAAAATCTGATCCTGTCCGTCCGTGCCACCGACTTCAAGAACGGCGACATCTACGCCGAGACCACCCAACTGCCCCTGTCCTTTGACCTGGGCAAGAAGCTGGGCGAGCAGTTCCACCTGCGTCTGAACTACGACGCCGCCAACGACACCATCGACGTCTTCGTGGACGACACCTGCGTGGCCCGGATCCAGAACGCCGAGTTCGACAACCCCTTCCGCAACGCCAAGAACAGCTACCCCGCCATGCTGCAGGTGGGTGCCTACTCCCGCAACGACTTCGTGGTCAACGGCAAGAACGGCTTTGACATCACCGTTTCCAATATGTCCATCGGCGCCCAGAAGGTCATGGACCCTGCCCGGCTGATGGACGGCCTGACCTTCGCCACCATCAAGGGTACCAACGAGTTCCAGACCGCCATCTACTCCGACCTGGACCTGGTGTCCTCCATTCCCGGCCCCCTGCTGATCCCCCTGACCTGGTCCAGCGACCGGCCCGACATCATCGGCACCGACGGCAAGATCAGCAAGGTCACCAAGGACGAGACCGTCACCCTGACCGCCGCCCTGACCAACGATCCCTCCCAGACCAAGTCCTTTAAGCTGATCGTCCGTGGCCCCGACGCGGTCTACGCCTCCGCCGCCAAGGAGACCGCCGCCTTTGCCAAGACCGCTGTGACCGTGGACGGCGTGCCCAATGAGTCCGGCTGGCGCCTGGCCGGCCGCGTGCTGAACAAGGCCGACACCCTGGTGGCCGAGTACGGCTTCCTGTGGAACCAGACCCACCTGTTCGCCGCCGTGGACTTCGTGGACGGCGTCGGCCCCGTGGTCCTGACCTTCAACGGCCATACCTTCACCGTGGAAAACGGCAAGCTGCTGGAAAACGGCGCGGAGGTTGCCGGCGCCGTGGTGGCCGTTGGCACCAACGCCGTGGAGCTGTCCCTGCCCCTGAGTGCCATCGGCATGGGCAGCAAGATCTCCACCTACGGCAAGACCATGCCCGTCCACGTCACCGCCGGCGGCTTTGACGGCCCGGCGAACACCCTGACCCTGAGCGATATCGCCTGGTTCACCTCCTTCACCCGCAACAACAACCCCAAGTCCAGCTCCGCCAGCCAGACCAAGGTCACCAACAATCCCCCCGTGGAGGGGTACCAGGGCTTCACCAAGCTGGAAAGCGGCTGGCGTATGTACGACCTGTATAACCCCAACGGCGCCAACCCCGCCGGTGTGCGTACCTACGTGATGTATCAGAACGCCGGTTTCAACGACCGCACCGCCGGCACCCGCCTGGAGTTCGAGTTCCGTGCCGACAAGATGCCCCTAGGCATTTGGGATGACCCGGACTTTGACCTGCGCTCCTACTCCAACGCCGGCTTCACCTTCGTCTTCGGCACCGCGGCCGACGCTACGAAGTACAGCTGGGCCGTGACCTGCGGCATCGTGAACACGGAAGAGGGCCTGGTCTTCATCATGCGTAACGACGCCGCCCACAAGATCGCTTTGGACAAAAACGTGGGCGACACCTTCAACCTGGCCGTGCAGTGGAATCTGGACGACACCCTGGACGTCTACGTGGACGGCGTGAAGAAGGGTTCCTTCGCCGCCGCCTCCATGTGGAAGCTGGGCGCCGCCGCCCAGTCCGTGGTGTTCAACGTCGTCCGTAACGAGCGTCTGCCCGGCTCCTCCGGTCCCGAGGACAGCTACGACGTCACCATCAGCAACCTGGCCTTCGGCAACACCTATAACGAGGACGCCGGTCTGCTGGGCAAGCTCTCCTTTGCGGACATCGCCAACGGCAACCCCAGCGCCGACAAAGTCAGCAGCAACCTGACCCTGCCCACCACCATCACCGATGGTCTGCTGGACAATGTCTACAACATCACCTGGTCCAGCTCCGACGAGGGCGTGGTCACCCGCACCGGCGTGGTGACCCAGCCCGCCGTTGGCATCGCCTTTGCCACCCTGACCGCCACCATCGACGGCCACAGCAAGGACTTTGACCTGATCATCATGGGCAAGTCCATGGACAACAGCAAGGTGCTGCACCTGGTCAACGACCTGGACCCCGCCCACGGCGCGGGTGTGGCCTACAACGAGATGCTGTTCACCTTCGACACCACCAACAACAGCCTGATCGCCGTGCAGGACAAGTCCGACCGGGTCAACCTGGTCACCCTGACCGACTCCGACAACAAGGCCCGCCTGACCGCCGAGTCCCTGACCCTGTGGGTCAGCGACGACAACGCCACCTACACCCAGATCCGCGACTTCAAGCTGGTCCACATCGGTCAGAAGTGGTATCTGTACGGCTTTGATGCCCGGGCCAAGTACGTCAAGGTCCACTACACCCAGTTCCGTGGGGCGGCCACCTCCTTCACCGGCGCCTACGGCATTATGATCACCGCCGGCTACGATGCCTCCCTGGTCAAGGCCGGCACCACGGAGTACACCGTGACCAACAACACCACCGTCCAGTACGACGCCACCCTGGCCGTGGACGGCTTTACCGGTGACACCGCCCGTCTGCGCGTGTTCGACAAGGGCGGCAAGCTCCTGTACCACTACGTGGACGGCGGCAAGCTCTACGTCCGCTACCCCGAGCTGACTGTGGGTTCCAGCGCCAAGGTCTACGTGCAGCAGGCCGCGGCCGGCGCCATCGAGCTGGCCAGCAAGGAGAACGTCTACGAGATCACCTACGGCAGCCGCGAGGTGTACACCGACAACTCCAACACCAAGAACAACCGCTACATCCTTGCCCTGCCTGCCGGCACCAAGCTAGCCAACGGCACCAAACTGGAGCAGGAAACCGTCTACGCTATGGGCTACAAGCTCATGGCCTCCACCGACGGCGGCCGCACCTGGGCCATCCACTCCGACGTGCTGAACACCGCCCCCATGCTCAAGACCCCTGTGGAGCGCATCGGCGGCAGCGGCGCCTTCACCTTCGACCCCCACACCGGCCGTATGTACTTCATGTGCTACTGGGTTTCCCATCCCTTCGAGGCGCTGGACATCACCCTGTCCCACTGCGAGCAGATGATCATCGCCTCCGACAACGGCGGCAAGAACTGGTATTTGGTGGACACCCTGCCCCGTGACATCGTCAACGATCCCCAGTCCGCCTACATGCTGACCTACTCTGGCGGTACCGTGCTGTCCACTTACGACGGCAAGGGCCCCAAGGTGGACATTGTCTTCCCCATGGGCTCCCAGTACAACAACCTGGGCGGCTTCTGCACCCGCGTGGCCTACACCAAGGACGGCGGCGAGAGCTGGCAGCTCAGCGAGAGCCTCATTATCTACCCCGAGCCCGCCACCAACTCCGAGAACGGCACCTCCGAGGCCTACATTCAGGAGCGGGACGACGGCGTGCTGGTGCTGTATACCCGCTGCCAGTACGACTCTATGGACCACTTTGGCGTGTCCTACTCCCTGGATTCTGGCGTGACCTGGATGGAAGAAGTCACCACGTCCAAGATGTACTCCACCAACACCCAGGCCACCATCCGTGACTACACCGTCAACGGCAAGACCGCCGACCTGTCCATTTGGGGCGGCAACACCGCCCTGGGCGGCCGCAGCTACACTCGTAACCCCCTGAACGTGGCCGTTTCCGCCAACGAGAGCGAGACTTACCGCAACATTCAGAACCTGTTCTTTGAGTCCGAGATGGAGAACTACGACTACCGCAACTTCACCATCACCAACGGCACCTTCGAAAAGGTGAATGAGACCGATATGTTCATCACCTTTGGTGATCTGAGCGGTTCCCGCACCTTCCTGCGTATGTTCGTGCAGGACTTTGACAAGTGGTTCACCCGCACCCGCGGCGGCTACGACAACTTCGAACACGGCACCACCCAGGCCGAGGGCTGGGTCGTGCTGGAGGGCGGCATCGACGTTTCCACCGCCAACGCC
>SVLO01000037.1 GCA_015067885.1 Oscillospiraceae bacterium
AGGACCAGACGGTACTCGGTCCTGCCGTCCTTGAGGTTCTTGCCGCTGTAGGAGATGGCCCACACGCGGCCGATCTCCTCGTCCACCAGGAAGCCGCCGAAGCCCAGGGCGCGGCCGGAGTAGTCGCCGTCCTTCATAACGAACTCGGGCACGGTGCTGAAGGTGCGGCCGCCGTCGGTGGAACGGACGAAGCCGGTGTTGCCCCGGGTATCGGCAGTACGGCCGGCCACGATGATGTCACCGTTGGGCATGGTGACGGGGCGGCCATGGGAGCCCAGGCCGTGGTCCCGGGTGAAGTCGGTGATGGTGATGTTGCCGTAGGTCACCTCAAAGACGGACTCGGCGTCGGAGAAGTCCTCGGCAGAGCTGCAGCCCCAGTGGGCGGTAACGGTGGCGGAGCCGCCGGCGGTCATGTCGGGGATACGGACGTAGAAGCCGTCCACGCCGTTGTACCAGTAGGCCAGCATCTGCTCACCCATGGTAAAGCGGAAGTCGGCGCAGCCGTTCTTGTACTGACCGGCCTTGGCGCCCAGGTCAGCCAGGCTGATGTACACGGGGTAGTCCTTCACCGCCTTGCCGGTGGTGTTCTTGACGGTGTAGTCGGCCTTGTGGGCGAAGGCGCCGCTGGCGCCGGGCAGGTTGGCGTTGTAGCTGACCGCCATCATGTTGGCCACGGCGTTGTAGAAGCTGGGCTTGACACCCATCTCGTCCAGGTCGTCCTGATGGTTGTGGATCTTGACGTAGCGGGCGGTCTCGTTCAGGTTGTAGATGGTGTAAACCTCGCCATCCTGGTGCAGCAGCCAGTTGTACACCTTGGTGTAGGTCTTGCCGTCGTTGCTGACGTAGACGCTCAGGTGCTGCTTGTTCACCCGGGACACGTCGTCAAAGTCGTAGAGGGTGATGGTATTGACGGGCTTGGAGGAACCCTGGTCCACCACAAGGCTGTTGTGGGTGGTGTCAAAGTACTCAAAGCTGCTGCCGCCCCAGGTTTCGGGGTGGCCGGTGCGGGGGTCGTTGTCCCAGGGGATGAAGCCCACCTTGCCGGTGTTGGCGGTACCCTTGGTCTGGAAGGTGAAGGTCTTGCTGACGCCCACGCCGTCGTAGGTCACGGTGGCGACCAGGTCGAAGTACAGGGGGTCGGCGGCCCGGGTGATGACGCCGGTGTCGGTGTTCACGTTGGGGGCCTCCTTGCCGGTGACCTTGTCAATGGCCTTCCAGGTCACGGCACTGGTCACGCCGGTGTTGGTGTCGGAAATGGACTTCACCAAATACAGCTTGGTCACGTCCTCGGGGTCAGCACCCAGCAGCAGTCCCTCCTGGGTGATGGTCTCCATGGCGCTCTCGGCCGCGCCCCGGGCGTCGGTAAACACGGTCTGAGTCCACAGCATATCGTGGACCTCAACATTCAAT
This sequence comes from Oscillospiraceae bacterium, assembly GCA_015067885.1. Lineage (GTDB taxonomy): Bacteria > Bacillota > Clostridia > Oscillospirales > Oscillospiraceae > Lawsonibacter. The sequence goes on from SVLO01000037.1 coordinate 1,411, forward strand.
CCGCTGAGTTTGCCATCGGCGTCGGGATCCCGGTCATAGTTCATGGCCTGCAAAATCAGACGGGGCATGTGCAGGTTGTCGCTGATGGTAAAGGCAGTACGGTCCAGCGCCGGGAAGCCGCCCACCGGCTTATCGTTGACAAATAACGTGGGGTTCAGGTTCTCGTCCACGGAGAAGCGGATCACCGCCCGCTCGCCGAAGTCGATGCCGGTGTCCATGGAGGTATAGTAACGGCGGTTGAGCACATCCATGATAACATTCTTGTTACCATCGCTGCGCAGACAGAAGCGAGTCTGCAGACCGGGCTGACGAATCTCCCAGTTCAGACCGCGCCAGCCAAGGGTACGGGTGTTGTGGGGCAGGGACTCGATGGTCAGGTCGATGACGAACTCGTATGCGCCGCCCTGGTAATTAATCAGCGGGGTATGCATCTGGTAATACTCGCTGCCGGTAAAGCCGTCCTCGGTGTTGATATCATAAGCGCCGTTTCCCTGCACCACCTCGGTGCCGGTCAACTTGTTGTTGGCAACGGAGTAGTCCTTGGTGTTCATGTCGTCACAGGTGTCGCCGAAGACCACCACGGTGGCCTGCATGGTCAGCGTACCCTGGGCCACGCTGGTGCCGCCGGCGCCCACCACCTCCAGCTTGTAGTCGGCAGTCACGCCGTTGCCGGGGGTCAGGCCCAGCTCGGCATGGGGGATGCGCCACTCCATGGTCTGGCCGTCGCCCACCACGTTACCCACGGTGGCGGTGTTGGCGGTAATGTCAGCGGACATGGCCTTGCCGTTGACGGTCAGGTTGATGGCCTCGGGGCGGCTGGTGCTGAACATCTGGGCGCCCATATACAGGTAGTTGGCATCCCACATAAAGCCGGCGCCGGTGGCAATGGCACCGGAGGGACCCTGGGTGAAGTAGGGGTTGTACCAGTGGTTCTCCTTCAGCTTGCCGTCCAGGGTCACCTTGTCGGTGTTCAGGTAGGCAATGGCGTCCTGCTTGCCGTCACCGGAGGTGATGGCCTGCTCCACCACGGACAGCATCGTGGCGCTGAAGTTCAGGTCGCTGGTGCGGGTCTCACTGCCGGAGGTCACGGCGAAGGGCAGCGTGCCCTCCACGGCGATCAGGCTGCGGGGGAACTTGATCTCATAGCCGCCCTTGCCGTCGGTTGCAATGGTGGAACCCATGGTGTAGCCGATGGCCACGGTGGGCTTCTTGCCCAGCTTGGCGGTGGCCTTCTGCTCGCCCAGGGTGAACTCCACCTGGGACTTGTCGGTGTTCAGGGCGACGTACAGGTTCTCGTCGTCATACAGCAGGCCGTAGCGGGTGCCGCCCACCTCGTAGGGCATGGACCACAGCATCTCGTTGGGAGCGCCGTCCAGCTTCAGGTCGGCGGTGTTGGCCAGCTTGCTGACGCTCATCTGCTCGTTGGGGGCGTCCTGGGTGATCAGCAGGTCGTAGATGGCCACGTCGTTCTTGCGGGGACTGGCCAGGTCACGGCGGCCGGTGCAGGTGCTGAACATCACGGTGCCGGAGGCCACGCGGCGGGTGGTCTGGCCGAACTTGGCCACGCTCTCACCGTTGATCTGCACGTCCACGTTGAAGTTATCGTCCACCACGAACTTGACAAACAGATTCTTGGCAGGCAGGTCATAGCCGGTGTCGATGACCTTGGTCTGGTCGGCATAGTTCTCGTACTGGCTGACCATCAGGTTGCCGTTCTTGTCGGCGGTGAAGCTGTGGCGCAGATAGACCTCGGCACGCACGTCCACCGCGAAGCCCACGATGGCCACGTAGGCCAACTGGTCGTCGGCGGGCACGTTCAGGTCGTTGAAGTCGGCGGTAAAGGACAGCTCATAGCCGCGGGTCAGGTCCATGCCCAGCTTCTCGGCGCTCCAGTTGGGCTGGTGGAAGGAGTAGCCGTTGTCGGTCATATCGCCGGTCTGGATGTGCAGAGAGCCGCCCTCGCCCTGGGTGGCGTACACCTCGGCGGTGGCGCCGCCGAACTTGGTGGTGCCGCCCTTGGTCAGGGCGGTGATGTCGTCAAAGCTCTCGGCCAGCTTGACCGCCTTTTGCGCCATGATCAGCGTGCCGTCGTAGCGGTCGGCGCCCACGGTGATGGCAAAGTCCACCTCACGGCCCACGGCGTAGATCAGGCCAATGGCGGTCATGGGGATCTCGATCTCGGCGGTACCGTTCTGCAGATCCAGGGCGGCCACGCCGATCTTCTCCCCGTTGTACAGCACGGCGCCGGCGGACAGATCCACCTGGAACGCCTTGCCGTTGACGCTCACATCAATCAGCTTTTCCTCGGTCTTCAGGGCGATGTACAGAGCGTTCTGCGCGTTGAGCAGGGCGATGGGGGTGCTGCCGATCTTATCCCGCAGCAGCCAGTGCTCCTCACGCAGGGCGCCGTCCACCGATACGTTCTCGTTGGTGTAATAGGCGTGCAGAGGTTCTGCCTTCACCGCCGCAACGGGCAGCGCGGCGCCGGGGATCAGGGAAACAATCATCACCAGCGCAAGCAGGAACGAGGTTGTTTTTTTCATTTTTTGTCCTCCTCTGTTTTGTTTCGGCGGGACACCCCATGCGACACCCCACCTATTGTACTATCTATCTTTGCTTCTATTTTCCCATTTTCTTTGTGCAATGTAAATATAGAATATTGCGATAGTTGTTTGCCAATCTTGTCAAATCCCTCCTGTGCGCGTCGCCGCTTTTGGCGCCGGATTTCCCAAAACGCAATAAAATTGAACAATTACATACATTGCTTTTCTCTTTTTTCGGCTTTATAATGATGGCATAAGCCAAATTTCGGAGGTGTTCATCATGTTCGACCCCAAAACTGTGAAGAAAATCGACATTCACGCCCACGTGCTGGCCTTCCCCGAGTACACCCCCTTTTACAAGCCCGGAGAACCGAAGAGCCAGTGGATCTGCGCCGAAGATCTGATCGAAATGTACGATCGGCTGGGTATTGAAGCCGGCGTGCTGCTGCCCATCGTGTCCGCCGAGGGGCAGATCTCCCCTACCCCCACCGAGATGACCAAGTACATCGTGGACAAGTACCCCGGCCACTTCGAGTGGTTCTGCAACGTGGACCCCCGCGCCTTCCCCAACTCCCCGGACAGCGATTTGGTCTCCCTCATCAACCACTATAAGGCCTTGGGTGCCAAGGGCGTGGGCGAGATCACCGCGCCTTTGAACATCGACGACCCCAAGATGTACAACCTCTTCGCCGCCTGCGCCAAGTGCGATATGCCTGCCATCATCCACATCAACTTCACCCTGGATAAGCAGTACGGCATGTACGACGATTTGGGCCTGCCCCGCATCGAAAAGCTGCTGGCCGATATGCCCGACCTGAAGCTCATCGGGCATTCCACCGTTTTCTGGACGGAGATCTCCGGCGACGTGACGGAGGCGTCCCGCGGGCAGTATCCCAAAACCCCCGTGACCGAGGGCGGCCGCATCGTGGAGCTGATGCGCAAGTACCCCAATTTGTACTGCGACATCTCCGCCGGCAGCGGCCACGGTGCCATGATGCGCGACCCGGACTTTACCGCCCGGTTCATCGAGGAGTTCTCCGACCGCATCATGTACGGCTGCGACATCTGCTTTGCCACCAACCAGCACCCCTTCCCCTTCGTGGATTTCTTGGAAAAGATGGTTTTGGACGGCAATATCAGCGAGGAAAACTACCGCAAGCTGGTACGTGAGAATGCCATCCGCATCTTAAAACTGGACAAATAAGCAAAAGCAGGCCGTCAAGCGAATGCTTGACGGCCTGCTTCCTGTTTTGGCTCAGTTCTCCGGCTTGTCGGTCACGCAGGCGGACACGATGTCGGAATAATAGCGACTGTTGCGGTTCCAGTAGGTCTGGTACTTCTTCACGCCGTAAGTGGGATCCAGGGGGGTACGGGGGTCCAGCTGCTCCATCTCCAGCTCCTCGATGCGGTCGATGTCGCCGCGGATGTACTGCTCCAAAATGTCGGCGCAGGTGGAAAGGCGCAGCATCACGCCGCCCACGCGGGCGTCGGTCACCTCAAAGCCGAAGGACTTGCTCTCCATCATCCACTGCTTGCGGAAGGACTTGTGGAACTGCTCCACCAGGCCGCGGATGCGGCGCAGCTCACCGGCCAGCTCGGCCAGCTTCTGCTTATCGCCGGCGGCGTAGGCCTTGCGGATACGGGGGCCGATGTCGCATTTCTCGGCGGTGACGGCGCACAGGTCGTGGGCCGTTTGGAACAGATAGCCCCACTCGGGGTGGCTGCACCAAGGCTTGAGCAGCTCCACCAGCTCCTCGTGGTCGGCCCGGGTGTGGTCGGGCAGGGTCAGGTCCATCAAGCCCAGGAAGGGATCGTTGTACAGAATGTAGCGGGTGGGATGGACGCAGTACTCATCCTCCTCCTCGCGCTGGGTCAGGTCCAGCAGCAGGAAGGCATCGTAGGGAATACCGAACATCTCCTCAAAGTTCTTCTTGATCTCGTCCTCGTCGGTGATGCCCTTGGCGATCTGGCTGGCGTAGAACAGCGCCGGCATAACGGAGAAGCGGGGACACTCGCCGCCGTCGTCACCGAAGATGCACACCTCCACGTTCTCCATCCCCTGCTCACGGCAGGCCTGCATGGAGTTGCGCAGGGCCCGGGTGCTGTAGTAGTTCTCGGGGTTGAAGGCGTGCCAGGTCCAGATACCGCCCAGATACCACAGATCTTCCTTCTTAATCTGCTGGTGAATGGCCATCAGGGCCTTGTAGTCCTCTTTCTCCCTCTTGTAGTAGTCCCAATACATCAGCGCGCCCACGTCAGGGATGAGGTTAGTCACGTCCTCCTGCACAGTGGCGGTGGTATCGCTGTAGTTGTCGTTGTGGGTAGCAAGACGCACGGGCATGTCTCCAGCGATCAGCACCATCTCGTAGCCGTGCTTTTTGGCCAGCTCACACACCTTAGCCAAATGCCGTTGCAGCACGTCGATGCGCTTGTGATAGCCGTTGCGTTCCAGATACTTGCCCCGCCCCAGCAACTCCGCCTCATCCATATTGACACTGATAATGCGGCTGTCAAAGCACTCGGAATAGGTGGCAAACATCTTGTCAATCAGGGCATAGGTACGCTCATCTTCGCACAGCAGGATATCGCCGCAGTCGTTGATCTCGGCATAGTTCTTCCAGCGGAAGATGGACTTCATGTGGGCCAGGGTGTTGATGTTGGCAAAGATCTCCACCCCATGTTCCTTGGCATAGGCGTTGATCTCCTTCAGTTCCTCCTTGGTGTAGCGGCCACGGGCATAGCCGAAGTAGGGTTCGTCCTCCAGCTCATAGGTATCCTCAGTATAGATGGTCATCACATTGTAGCCCATCTTGGAGATGACATCCACCCAGCGTTTCAGAGTTGGGATGTTCACCACAGAGTTGCGGGAGCAGTCCAGGAAGGACGAAAATCTCTTGAACGGAATGGTGTTAGGCATACTTCATTCTCCTCTCGGTTCGTTTGTGTCGCTATTGACTTTCGGGGCTGGCTCATATTAAAATGTTTGTATTCCCCCGATTTCTTTTATTTTATCTCTTTCCCGCAGATCCGTAAATAAACAAAGATGTCTGTTTTTTGCCAAACGTGTCCTTATTTTGAATGTTTATGGGAGGTGACGGATATGGCCTTACCCATCATTCCACCGCAGGAAGGCTTCAACTTCAGCGTCCAGTTCGATTTGGAGGATCTGCTCTTCCATATCCAAAGCAACGGCAGTCACGATATCAGCATCTCCTCCCTCCACGCCCATCAGGCGCTGGAAGTGCAGTTGCCCCTGTCCGGGCAGTATTGCATCGAATTTGACAACGGGTCGCTGGAGCTTACCGCACCGGAAGATCTGTGCCTGATCCCCGCCGGTCTGATCCACCGCAGCAGTCCCGGGCTACAGCCCGCCCGGCAGTTCAGCCTGTTCCTGTTTTGGCAGCGCAAACCGGGGCAGGGTCGCCCCTCTCTCCTTGCCCAGACCCTTGCGTGTCTGCCCAAGGACGTGCCGCTGCGTCTGCGCGGGGAGGAACAGCTGCGTGCCTCTATGCTGGCCGTGTGCCAGGAGGCATCTATGCCGGGCCTGTTTTCCCAGTCGCTTCTGCGCGTCCTGCTGCAGCAATTCTGTCTGCTGCTGCTGCGCCACTGCGGGCAAAGCGCCGCCATCTCCTCCCCCGCCTCGGCCGTGCGGGATGTGGAGAGCGCCCAGTACCATAAGATCGAGCAGTTCATGCGGCGCAACTTCGCCACCGGCATTACCCAGGATGATCTTGCCCGGGAGCTGTGTGTCAGCCGCCGGCAGCTCAGCCGCATCCTGCCCCGGTTGTACGAGGGGGCAACCTTCCAGAAAAAGCTGGATGAAATACGAATGCACCACGCCCTGCAGCTCCTGCTTCTGACCGACACACCGGTGGAGGACATCGCCCCTTTGGTGGGCTACACCTCCACCTCCGGATTTTTCGTGGCGTTCAAACGTACCTTCGGCATCTCCCCCGGCGCTTACCGCCGGGCGCACCGCAAGGAACACCCCACGACATAAAAAGGAAGGCATCGGCTATAACCGATGCCTTCCTTTTTCGTTTTCAAACAGACTTAATACCCTTTGCCCACCACGTTGGCCGACACGATGTCGGCATAGTGGCGGCCCTTGCCCCAGTAGTCCATGTACATGCGCTTGCCATATTCGGCATGACCGGGACAGCGCACATCCAGCAGCTCTTCTTCCAGCTCCTCGATGCGCTCGATGCGGCCGTCGATGTAATCATCCAGACGGTCGGCACAGCTTTCCAGACGGGTCATAACGCCGCCGATACGGGCGTCGGACACGTCGAAGCCGTGGCCCTTGTTCTCCAGCATCCACTGCTTGCGGAAAGACAGGTAGAACTTGCGCACCAGCTTGGCAATGCGGTGCAGCTCCTTGGAAAGCTTCTTCAGTTCCTTCAGGTCGCAGGCATCGTACGCGGCACGGATGCGCGGACCGATGTCGCACTTTTCGGCGGCCACAGCACACAGGTCGTGCATGGTCTCAAACATATAACCCCACTCAGGGTGCTTGCACAGGGGGGCCAGCTGCGCCGCCAGCTTTTCGTGGTCGGCACGGGTGCTTTCGGGCAGGGTCAGATCCATCAGACCGATAAAGG
>SVLO01000038.1 GCA_015067885.1 Oscillospiraceae bacterium
TGATGGCCGACTCCGGCGCCCGTGGTTCTATGGCTCAGATCCGTCAGCTGGCCGGTATGCGCGGCCTGATGGCCGATACCGCCGGCCGTACCATCGAGATCCCCATCAAGGCCAACTTCCGTGAGGGCCTGTCCGTGCTGGAGTACTTCGTATCCTCCAGAGGCGCCCGAAAGGGTATGGCCGATACCGCTCTGCGTACCGCCGACTCCGGTTACCTGACCCGCCGTCTGGTTGACGTGTCCCAGGAGGTCATCATCCGTGAGGAGGACTGCTGCACCACCGACGGTATCGAGGTGGCCGAGATCAGCGAGAACGGCCAGGTCATCGAGACCTTCGACGAGCGTGTCCACGGCCGCTATCCCACCGAGGATATCGTGGACCCCGCCACCGGCGAGGTGCTGTTCACCAAGGACACCATGCTGCGTAAGGACGATGCCAAGACCCTGGTGGCCCACGGCATCAACACCATCAAGATCCGCTCCGTGCTGACCTGCCGCGCCCGCACCGGCGTGTGCGAGAAGTGCTACGGCATCAACCTGGCCATCGGTGAACCCGTTGGCGCCGGCGAGGCCGTCGGTATCATCGCCGCCCAGTCCATCGGCGAGCCCGGTACCCAGTTGACCATGCGTACCTTCCACACCGGCGGCGTTGCCGGCGGCGATATCACCCAGGGTCTGCCCCGTGTTGAGGAACTGTTCGAGGCCCGCAAGCCCAAGAAGATGGCCCAGTTGGCCGAGATCTCCGGCAAGGTCACCATTGAGGAGACCAAGCGCGCCACCATGTGCAACCTGACCATCACCGCCGACGACGGCGAGGTGGTGACCTACGCCCTGCCTTACTCCGCCGGTATCAAGGTCAAGGACGGCGACGTGGTGGAGAAGGGCATCGAGCTGACCGAGGGCGCTCTGTCCCCCCACGACGTGCTGCGTATCCGCGGTGTGTCCGGCTGCCACAACTACCTCATCCGCGAGGTGCAGAAGGTCTACCGTCAGCAGGGTGTTGACACCAACGATAAGCATATCGAGGTCATCATCCGTCAGATGATGCGCAAGGTCCGCGTGGAGGACTCCGGCGATTCCGAGCTGCTGTCCGGCGCCACCATCGACATCGTGGAGTTCCTGGATGCCGAGGCTGCTGTGCAGGCCCGCATCGATGCCGGCGAGAAGAACGACATGGGTGAAGAGCTGGCTCTGCCCACCTGCACCCGTCTGCTCATGGGTATCACCAAGGCCTCTTTGGCCACCGACTCCTTCATGTCCGCCGCCTCCTTCCAGGAGACTACCAAGGTGCTGACCGAGGCTGCCATCAAGGGCAAGATCGACCACCTGCGCGGCCTGAAAGAGAACGTCATCATCGGTAAGCTCATCCCTGCCGGCTCCGGCCTGCAGCAGTACCGCAAGAACGCTGTCATCGACGATGACGGCAACGTGGTCAAGGAGGAGATTGCTGCCGAGGAGGCGCAGTCCGTGGAATTCGCTGTTGAGGGCGAAGAGTCCGAGGATTGATCTTAACCGTAAAAAACACCCCCGACAACTTCGGTTGTCGGGGGTGTTTTTTACGCGTTTCGTTCATAGAGATAGAGGAGAGGTGATGGTATGGATGGAAAACGGCGGCAGGGACTGCTGGAAAAGACGGCACGGGCCTTCGACCTGCCGGCAGACGCGCTGGCGGGTCTGCCCCGGCTGGAACTGGTTGGGGACACGGAGCTGCGCATGGAAAATCACCGCGGCATCCTGTCTTACGGCACACGGGAGATCCATATTGGCGGCGGCGCCTTCGGTGTGCGGGTGCGGGGCGAGGAATTGGAACTGCGCACCATGAACGGGCTGGAGCTGTTGATCACAGGACATATACAGGCCGTGGAATTGTTGTAGGAGGACCGATATGCAGCATTTAGTGAATTATGCCCGGGGTTGGGTGCGGCTGCAGGCGGTGGGAGCCTTTCCTGAGCGGCTTTTGAATTTGTGCGCCCAAAACGAGGTGACCTTTTGGGCGGTGGAGTGGCGGGATGGGCAGACACTGGCCCTGACCGTTTTGCAGGGGCATTTGTCCCGGGTGGAAGCATTAGCGCCCCGGGCCGGGTGTGAGCTGACGGTGGAGGGGCAGGCGGGCGTGCCGTCGGTTCTCCATCGGTTTCGGAAACGCTATGGCTTTTTGGCGGGCCTGTTTCTGTCGGTGCTGCTGGTGTGCCTCGGGTCCCGGTTCGTGCTGACGGTGGAGGTGACGGGAAACCAAGCCGTACCTCAGGCGGCCATCCTGTCCCAGTTGCGGCGGGAAGGGCTGCGGCCCGGCGTGTACGGTCCGCATCTGGACACCAAACAAATTGCCCTGAACACCCAACTGGCTTTGGAGGAGTTGGCCTGGGTGTCGGTGAATTTGTACGGCACCCGGGCCCAGGTGGTGGTGCGGGAGACCCAGCCGCCGCCCGAATTGCCGGAGCGGGAGGGGACCAGTGACATCCTTGCCCGGGCTGGGGGTTTGATTTTGGAGATCAACGCGGCGGCGGGGCAGGCCAAAGTAAAACCCGGCGACACGGTGGCAAAGGGGGACGTGCTGATCTCCGGCACGGTGACTATGGAGGGACCGCAATACTCCGATATACCGCCCCGGTACCTCCATGTCCACGCGGTGGGGCAGGTGTGGGCCAGAACGTGGCGCACGGTGCAGGGGACGACACCCCTGAACGCAACCACCAAGCAGTACACCGGGAAAGAACGGTCGTTTTGGTCGGTGACGGTGTTGGATCGGCACATCAATTTTTTCGGAAACAGTAGCATTTATGGTCCGGAATATGATAAAATAAGAAAAACGTATACAGCTACCCTGCCCAAGGGTCAGGTTTTGCCCTTTTCCATAACCCGGGAGCGGGTGAAACGGTGGCAGCCGACCTCTGTTTCCCTGGACCTGACCGCCGCCCAACAGATGTTGGAACAGCAGTTGACCGAGGAACTGAAACGACAGGTGGGGGAGGATGGACAGGTGGTATGCGTGGATTGGTCCGCCAGGGTGGCGGATGGGTTTTTGACCGTTACCGGCGTGGCCGAGTGCCGGGAGCAGATTGGAGAAACTACCGCCGACAGACCCGTCGGCTGACAGGAGAAATGCACCAATGATTGAACAGAGCATCAGCATCGAACGCGTGGAGGAGGCCATCAACATCTTTGGCTCCTTTGACGAGAATATCCGAATCCTCGAGCAGGAGCTGGCCGTCAGTGTTATCAACCGGGACTCCATGCTGAAGGTCACCGGAGAGGCGGAGGGGGTCATGTACGCCGTCAAGGCGCTGGAGGCCCTCATGTCCCTGTCCTCCAAGGGTGAGGTCATCAACGAGCAGAACGTGCGCTACATCCTCCAGTTGGTGCGGGAGGGACGGGAAACTCAAATCAGCCAGTTGGCCGGCGACGTGCTGTGCATCACCGCCAAGGGCAAGCCCATCAAGGCCAAGACCCTGGGACAAAAGAAGTATGTGGAGGCCATCCGGGACAACGTGGTCACCCTGGGCATCGGTCCGGCGGGTACGGGCAAGACCTATCTTGCCGTGGCCGCCGCCGTGGCCGCCTTCCGGGCTAAGGAGATCAACCGCATCATCCTCACCCGCCCAGCGGTGGAGGCCGGCGAGCGGCTGGGCTTTTTGCCCGGCGACCTGCAATCCAAGGTGGACCCATACCTACGCCCTCTGTACGACGCCCTGTTCGATATGCTGGGGGCGGAGACCTATCAGAAGTATCTGGAGCGGGGCAACATCGAGGTGGCCCCTCTTGCCTATATGCGCGGCCGGACCCTGGACGACTCCTTCATCATTTTGGATGAGGCCCAAAACACCAGCCGGGAGCAGATGAAGATGTTTTTGACCCGCCTTGGCTTTGGGTCGAAAATCGTTATTACCGGTGACATCACCCAAATCGACCTGCCCGCCGACAAGGTATCCGGCCTGCGGGAGGCCATGCGGGTGCTGAAAGGTGTGGAGGACATCGCCATCTGCCGGCTGAACGAGTCCGACGTGGTGCGCCATGCCCTGGTCCAGCGTATCATCAAGGCCTATGAGGTGGATGAGGAGCGCAAGGAGAAAAAGGATAAGCGGTGATGGTTTGGGCCGTCGAGGACGCCGGCCCTTACGCACGGCGTATATAGGGGGCGGCCTCCGGACACCCCGGATTATTGGGTGTTCAGACAGGCCTGGCTGACCTGCATACCAAGGCACAGACCCCGATAGAAAGACCACAGGCCGTGGGCCTTGACCGGGTCGTCCCGGATGTACTCCGGCCAAAACTTCGGGTTTGGGTCGGTGACAAAATAGCGATAGAGAACATCGACGATAATGGGAATTTGGGTTTCCATTCAAAATCCTCCTTTTCAAATAAGCCACTTATGGCTTATAATATAACACGCCACAAGTGGCTTGTCAAGAGGTGCCGTATGATTTTTAACGAAAGATTGAAATTGCTTCGGGAAGAGAACGGTCTTACACAGGAAAAAGTGGCCAAAGAAATGGGGATACCTCTGCGAAGCTATAACCGATTGGAGGCAGACGGACACAAGACCCACTACGATACATTAAAGAAAATTGCGGATTATTATAATGTATCCGTGGACTGGCTCATGGGCCGCACCGACGTGTGGGAAGTCAACCGGGGGTAACCCGAAACGGGCCGCCCGCATCAAAGGTCCCCTTGTGCAAAGGGGGCTGGCTCCGCGAAAGCGGAGACTGGGGGGATCGTTCTGCACGGATTTGCAATCCCTCCGGCACGGCTTCGCCGTGCCACCTCCCTTGTGTAAAGGGAGGCTTGGTTGTGCCTACCTTTGGTCTTTCGGTAGGGTGGTCACGCCCTGCGAGTTCTCTGTGTTTGGGGGATCATTATGAACCATCAAATCATTTTTGAGGCCGAGGTGGCCGTTCCCGATGGTCTGGAGGAGCAGTTTGACCGGGTCGTCCGGGCCGCGCTGGCGGCGGAGGGTGTGGATGTTCCCTGTGAAGTGAACGTCCTTGTCACCGACGACGCGGGAATACATGAGATCAACTTGGATATGCGTGGGGTGGACAGGCCCACCGACGTGCTGTCCTTTCCCATGTTCGATCTGACTCCGGGCGAAAAGCCTGCTCAGGAGGATGCCGACCCCGCCACCGGCCTTGTGCCTTTGGGGGACATGGTCATCAGCTTGGAGCGGGCCCAGGCCCAGGCCGCCGAGTTCGGCCACAGCGTCCAGCGGGAGGTGTGCTATCTCACGGTCCACTCTGCGCTGCACCTGCTGGGCTACGACCATTTGGACGAGGGTGAGATGAAAGCGCAAATGCGGGGCAGGGAGGAGGCCATCCTGTCCGACCTTGGCATTACGCGATGAGCCTGTGTCCGTAGGGCGCGACGACCCGGCGGTCGCTCGATAAAACATTCCCCTTGGGGGGAAGATGGCCGAGCGGAGCGAGGTCGGATGAGGGGGCGTTAAGCGCAAACTCGCCGGACACCTCTGACCCGTTCAGCACCGATTAGGCTGCCGCGTTGCGTACCATCTGAAAACCTTTCGGTCTAACGCACGCCGCCGACTACTGTGAAAACCTTATAGGCCTGTTGCAGGGGCCGACGTCCTCGTCGGCCCTACAGCTATACCAAGGACATCGGGCCTTTCGAGGGAACTACCTGCGAAAATAATTGCACGAACGAAAACGCTCAAGAAAGTTGAGGATCAATTATTATGTCAACCATCAAAAAGTCCGGTATCATCACCATTTGTGGCCGGCCCAACGTGGGCAAGTCCACCCTGACCAACGCCTTTGTGGGGGAAAAGGTGGCCATCGTCACCAACAAGCCCCAAACCACCAGAAACCGCATCTGCGCCATTCTCAACCGGGGGGAGAGCCAGTTTGTGTTCATGGACACTCCCGGCCTGCACAAGGCACGCACCCGGCTGGGGGATTACATGGTCAACGTGGTCAAGGAGAGCGTGTCCGACGTGGACGCCATCCTGCTGCTGGTGGAGCCTATCGCCAACATCGGCGCCCCGGAGCAGGAGCTGATCAACCGCATCAAGCAGTTGGGCTGCCCGGCGGTGCTGGTCATCAACAAGGTGGATACCCTGGAGAAAAAGGAAAACCTGCTGGAGGTCATTTCGGTCTATCAGCAGGCACATAATTTCAACGCCATCGTCCCCATCTCTGCCCGGGAGAAGGAGGGAGTGGAGGAACTGTTGAACCTGCTGGAGGGCTATTTGCCCCAGGGACCCCAACTGTTCCCGGAGGATATGGTCACCGACCAGCCCGAGCGGCAGGTCATGGCAGAAATTCTCCGAGAAAAGCTGCTGCTGTCTTTGGACAAGGAGATCCCCCACGGCACGGCGGTGGAGATCACCCGCTTTGTGGAGCGGGAGGACGAGGTCATCGAGTGCGACGCCACTATCTACTGCGAGAAGAACAGCCACAAGGGCATCATCATCGGCAAGGGCGGCGCCATGCTGAAAAAAGTGTCCACCCGGGCCCGGCAGGATATGGAGAAGTTTATGGGAACCAAGGTCTTTTTGCAGACCTGGGTGAAGGTGAAAGAAAATTGGCGGGACAACCCCTCCGCCATTCAGAATTTTGGCTATAAGCAGGAGTAAATTTTCCCTTGCATGAACGCCCCGCCCCATCACAAACTGAGGGTGAAAGGCGGTGGCGGGATATGAATTCGCGGGGACTGTGGCAACTGTTTTTGCAGACGGGAAGACCGGAGGTATGGCTTGCCATGCGGCAGCAGGAGCGGCCCGGTCCGGACAGGAAAGAGGAAGCCTATGCATATCGTCACCCAGGCAGTGGTGCTGCGGGAAGTGAATTATAAGGAGTCGGACAAGATTCTGACCGTCCTGACCCGGGATAACGGCAAGATGACCCTGTCCGCCCGTGGCTGCCGGAAAAAGGGCAGCGCCATCGCCGCCGCCAGCCAGCTTCTGGTGTGGTCGGAGATGACTCTGTACGAATATCAGGGCCGCTGGGCCATCAAGGAGGCGGCCACCGACCGGGACTTTGCCGGGGTGCGGGGGGACATTGAAAAGCTGGCCCTGGGCTGCTACTTTGCTGAGGTGACGGAGCTGCTGGCGGTGGAGGACATCCCCTCGCCGGAGCTGTTGTCCCTGTTGCTGAACAGTTTGCACGCTTTGGACAAGCTGGATAAGTCCCTGCCCCTTGTGAAGGCGGCCTTTGAACTGAAGGCTATGTGCCTTGCGGGGTATGAACCCATCATGGACGGCTGCGCCATCTGCGGCTGTCAGCCGGAGCAGCCCCAATTCCACCTGTCGGAGGGAGTGCTGCACTGCGCCCCCTGTCGTGATGAGGTGGGGGAGGGCATCTCCATGCCCCTGACCCCGGCGGCGGTGGAGGCCATGCGCCACGTGGCATACGGTGATCCGAAACGGCTGTTCTCCTTTGAAATGGACAGCGTGTCGCTGCAGCAGATGGCAGATGCCTGCGAGGCATATATGCTTGCCCAGTTGGAGCGGGGGTTTGGTACATTGGATTTTTACAAACAGGTACATATTGTATAAGGAAGAACCCGTGCGGCGGTTGCCGCACGGGTTTTCTCATTTCGAGGAACCCCAATAGAATTAGGAATGAGGAATGAGGAATGAGGAATGAGGAATGAGGAATTAAGGGGGAGGCTTTTTTCTTCCGCCGGCCAAACACGAAATTAGAGAAAAAACACGCAGAAAGTGCTTGACGGACAGGGGATAGCGTGCTATAATTTCAAATTGCCGTGATGGGGTTACTATGCCCAAATACGGAAAAATCGTTCAAGCTGAAGGAGAGGTTTGCCGTGTCCACCGAGCTTGCAGCCTCGCCCAAAGTGGTTGGGGCCAAACAGGTCCGCCGCGCGCTGAACGCCGGCACCGCCACCCGCGTTTATATGGCGCAGGATGCCGATCCCGCCCTGCTGCAGCCCCTGGAGCAGTTGGCTGCGGAAAAGGCCGTCCCTGTGGAATGGGTGTCCACCATGAAGCAGCTGGGCCAGCACTGCGGAATCGCCGTGGGTGCCGCCGTGGCCGCACTTATTTCGGTTTTAGCAGAATAAGGTTCCCTTTTTCTGTTAAAATAATATGTATCTTTGAAGAAAGGAGGAAACTCAATGCCTACGTTTAACCAGCTGGTACGCAAGGGTCGCGCTCAGTTGACCGACAAGTCCACCGCTCCCGCTCTGCAGAAGGGTCTGAACACCCTGAAGAACAAGGCTACCGATCTGCCTTCTCCTCAGAAGCGCGGCGTGTGCACTGCCGTTCGTACTGCCACCCCCAAGAAGCCTAACTCCGCTCTGCGTAAGATCGCCCGTGTCAAGCTCACCAACGGTCAGGAAGTCACCGCTTACATCCCCGGTGTCGGCCACAACCTGCAGGAGCACTCCGTGGTCATGATCCGCGGCGGCCGTGTTAAGGACCTTCCCGGTGTGCGTTACCACATCATCCGCGGCACTCTGGATACCCAGGGCGTCAACGGCCGTATGCAGGGCCGTTCCAAGTACGG
>SVLO01000012.1 GCA_015067885.1 Oscillospiraceae bacterium
GTCAAGAAATACGCTATTCGGTAAATCCTGTTTGAGCTGTTGGCACACAGTTGTTTTTCCAACTCCCATAGTGCCACCAATCATATATAAAGTTTTCATCATTCACACCTACAAATTCTTATTTGTCTAACAATTTCTTATCTATTTAGACACAGAAATCAGTAAAATTTTCTGAATATTTTATATTATAGCATACTTCTATCCATTTGTCTCGCTCCCGAAAACGCAAAAACACATTTTAACTTTTTTGAACTCAAAACTGTGCAGAATTACAACACGCAACCCAAATCAAGATAATTTTCAACTATATCAGACAAAGTCAGACCGGGTCGACGGAAACCACGTTCAGAACGCCGCCGGACACGGTGAAGCGCACGTTGCACCCGGCAAAGCCGAAACCGTACACCCGCTCCGGGTCGTCCTGGTAGGAGGGGCGGGGGTCCTGGGCCAGCACGGCCAGCAGACCCTCCCGCCGGTCGGCGGGCAGGGGGGCCAGCAGTTCCTCTGGGCAGACTACCTGCAGGGTGGCCTCCTTGGGTGTGCTGGCAAAGCCGCCCACAGCCTCCGGCTTGCAGTCGGCATAGGGCAGGTAGGGTTTGATGTCATAGATGGGGGTGCCGTCCATCAGATCCGCCCCGGCCACGTGGATGACAGGGCCAAGGGTGGGGTGCTGCTCTACACCCAGCAGCCGCACGCAGGACAGACCGATGGGGTTGGGCCGGAAGGGGGAGCGGGTGGCGAAGACGCCCATTCGCTCGTTGCCGCCCAGCCGGGGCGGACGGACGGTGGGGGACCAATCCTCCCGCACGGCCCTGGAAAATTGCCAAATCAGCCACAGGTGGGAAAAGCCCTCTAGACCCCGCAGGGCGTCGGGGTTGCGGTACTCCGGCTCAAAGACCACGGTGGAGCGAAGCTGCTCCACCAGTCCGCTCTGCCGGGGGATGCCGAACTTTTCCGTGAAATCGCTGTGGATATGGGCGATGTGTTTCAGTTGAGAGGTTTCTGGCATGGAAACCATCCTTTCTCTTACCAAACAAGGGGGATCAGGCGGTATTTCACCCGGGTTTTGTAGTCGGCGTAACCGTCCAATCCGGCGGTCAGCACCTGTTCCTCATTCCAAATTCGGCGGACAAGAATAGCGGGGAAGGCGCAGAACAGGGGCAGGGGCAGCCAGGTGCCGAGGATGAGGGGAGTGGACAGGAACATCAGCAGCACGGCGGTGTACATGGGGTGGCGCACAAGGGCGTAAGGGCCGGAGTCTACCAGGTTCTGTCCCGGTTGAATTTCAACGGTGCGGGCCAGCCAGCGGTTGTGGGCCATGACGATGCCGTACAGGGCGTACCCCAAAAGGAATACAGTGCAGGCCGCCCAAACCACCCAGCCGGGGACGAGAAAGCGCCGAAAGCGGAAGCACAGCCCCGATGTCACAAAGCCCAGCGCGAACACCAGCGCGCTGGCGCCTACGACACGCCGCTGGGTCCGTTCCGGCTCTTTGGCCTTGAGCCTTTTCTGCAAAAGGTAGGGGCTTTTGGCCATCAGTACGAACCCGGCCGCCAGCATGGGGACAAACAGCAGCGCCATAAACAGCCAACCGTTGGGGTAGCGCAGGGTGCCGGCGGGCAGAAACAGCAGTGCGGTCACAAGGACAAGACCCAATGTGACCTTGCCCGCGGCTTGAAAAAACAGCACCTTGGTCATGTGTATCCCTCCCGGAAAAAAGAATGGGAGCGCCGCAAGGACGCTCCCACCCGTTTGTGGTGTCAGAAAGGCAGACCCATACCGCCGGTCAGCTGCTGCATGGAGCTGCCGGCATCCTCCTCGGCAGAGCGCAGCGCCTGATTGACGGCGGCCACGATCATATCCTGCAGCATTTCCACGTCGTCGGGGTCCACGGCCTCGGGGTCGATGGTCAGCTCCTTCAGCTGCCGCTTACCGGACACGCAGGCGGTGACCACGCCGCCGCCGGCGGTGGCGGTGTACTCCTTGGCCTCCAATTCCTGCTGCATACGCAGAAGATCCTGCTGCATCTTTTGGGCCTGCTTGATCATATTCATGTTCATGCCGCCGCCCATGCCGCCCATGGGCATACCGCGACCTCCAAATCCTTTGGCCATAGTGTTCTCTCCTTATCAGTTGATAGTAATATTATCAAATTTTCCGAAGTCCAGCAGGGCGTCCAAGGCGTCGGGGGCAGCCTGCGTGGGTGCGGGGGCGGGGGAGGCGGTCGCCTCGGCCGGGGGGGTGCCTACGGAGAAGGCCACCCGGGGGCTGCCGCCGAACCGGGCGCTTGCCGCGGTGGCGATGGCCCGGGTCACGTCGGGGCGGTTGAGTACCTGCTTGGTGAAGTCGTCTGGGACCCAAATGGTCAGCACGTCGCCTTTCCACACGCCGCGCACCCGGACCCGGTCGGTCAGGTAGGGGTAGGCGGACATGGACACCTTGCCCCGCAGAGCGGTGACAAAGCTGTCCCAAAAGCTGCCGTCGCCGTCGCCGCCTGCGGGGGTGGCTTGGGGCGCGGGGGCGGCTTGAGGTGCGGGTGCGGCGGGCTTTGGCTCCGGCCGGACAGGCGGGGGCGGAGTGGGCTTGACTTCGGTCTGCCAGGGGGGCGGGTCGTCCGCGGGGACAGGGGCGGGCGCTGCTGCCGCCTTTGGTGCCGGGGCAGGAGCCGGGGTGGAGAGGTTGCCGCTTGCTACCAGTTCCTCCAGCCGGGTCAGTCGGGCGGACAGACCGGTCACGGACTCGTCCAGGGTCACGTCGCACAGGCGGATCAGGCACAGCTCCGCATCGGTGCGGCGGTTGGTACTTTGGGGCAGGTTGGTATTGGCCTGCTGCAGCAGGGTCAGTATCTGCATCAGCCGGGGGGCGGAGAACCGCTCGCCAAGGCTGCGCATGGTCACTTCGTCAAAGCCGCCGGTGAGCAGGGTGAGGCCGCCCTGTGGAGCGGTGCGGCGCAGCAGCAGATCCCGGGCCAGGCAGGCCAGCTCGCCCAAAACGGCGCCCACATCCTTGCCCGCGGCGTACAAGCGGTCCAGCAGCTCCAGTGTGGAGGCGGTATCGCCGTCGGCGATGAATTCCATCATGCGGGCGGTGTCCAGGTTGCCCGCAAGGCCAAGGGTGTCCAGCACCCGTGCCTCGTCCACCAGGGTGCTGACGCCGGCGCACTGGTCCAGCAGGGACAGGGCGTCACGCATACCGCCGTCGGCCAGGCGGGCCAGCAGGGCGGCGGCACCGTCGGTCAGGTCGATGGCTTCTTCCTTCGCTACCATGGCAAGTCGGCCGGAGATGTCGCCGGGCAGGATGCGCTTGAAAGAAAACTGCTGGCAGCGGGACTTGATGGTGGCGGGGACCTTGTGCAGTTCGGTAGTGGCGAGGATGAACATCAGATGCTCCGGCGGCTCCTCCATAATCTTCAGCAGGGCGTTGAAGGCGGCGGGGGAGAGCATGTGTACCTCGTCCACGATGTACACGCGCTTTTTGACTGCGGCGGGGGTGTACACCGCCTCGTCCCGCAGGGCGCGGACCTGATCCACGCCGTTGTTGGAGGCGGCGTCCAGCTCCAGCACGTCCAAAATGGCGCCGCTTTCAATACCCAGACAGGCGGGGCAGGCGTTGCAGGGGTTGCCCTCCACAGGGTTGTGGCAGTTGACCGCCCGGGACAGGATCTTGGCGCAGGTGGTCTTGCCCGTGCCGCGGGTGCCGGTGAACAGATAGGCATGGGAGGGCCGCCCGGCGGCGATCTGCCGCTTCAGCGTGTCGGTAATATGGGCCTGGCCCACCACGTCGTCAAAGGTGCGGGGCCGCCATTTGCGGTACAGAGCCTGATACATCAAAAAACCTCCCTTTCGGGGGTGAGTTTATAAACAGCTCGCTCCGGAGCAAGACCGCACACCGGCCTTTGAAGCCTGTACTATACCCGTTACCGTGCCAGCCGGCTCAGAAACGGCATCCCCGCGGCACACGCGGCGGTCCGCTTAGTGCTGCTTGGTTCCCCACCTGACACGGTTCACGGTGCCACGTTGCGCGGGACCGGTCCATCATCACTGCTTAGCACGGTCAGACGATACAATACAGGTCCGGGGGCCGGGATTCATCCCTGCTGCAGCGGGTTGCAGGAAAAGGGCACCGCTAACTCCCCGACTAGTGCGGTCTTGCTCCGGAGCGAGCAAGCCATTACCGATATATTCTACTATAATTTCGCAGAATTATCAACAGCGGGTTTTGCGCTTTTCAAAATAAAAAACATTTTTTGAAAAAGCGGAAATTTCCTATTGACAAGTTTCGCTTGCTCTGTTAAACTAATCAGCGTTGCGACAGTGCGTATACGCTGGTATAGCTCAGCTGGTAGAGCAATTGATTTGTAATCAATAGGTCGGGGGTTCGAATCCGTCTACCAGCTCCAATCGAATATGGAGGAGTTCCCGAGTGGCCAAAGGGGGCAGACTGTAAATCTGTTGCGTTTCGCTTCGGTGGTTCAAATCCACCCTCCTCCACCAAAAAATCCGTTCACCCATTGGGTGAGCGGATTTTTTACTTGAGGGTGGATTTGACGGCGGCTCTTGGCGGTGTGCCGGTGGCACGCCGCAACCGCCGGGCTTTTCCGCAGAAAAGCAAATCCACCCTCCGGAGTTGTTGGTGGTACAGCCTGCGGTAGAGAGGGAACGGAGAGAGTTGCGGCGTTCGTTCACCCATTGGGTGAGCGGATTTTTTGCTTGAGGGCGGATTTGACAAGGAAATACACTGATTTCGGCATGATTTGCCCCAATTCGCACCATTCCGACGGCGGTGGGCGCGATAGGGAGGAAAATGTGGAAAATCTTGTCGTACCAAGGAAAAATGACTTGACATCTGTCGTGCTTAAGGCTATAATAAGCAAAAAGGAATGGGGAGGAGGTGTAATAATGGACAATCGCATTCTGTTTGGCATTATGTGCATCCTGTTCAATGGCTATGGTGTTCCTTGCTTCATGCAGGGCAATGCGGGTAAGGGTGTTAAGCGTATTATCCTGGGCATTGTCACCTGCGGTATCATTGCCATCATCAACGAGATCAAGGGTATCATCCTGGGTATCAAGGTCCTGAAGATGACCGACGAGGAGTATGCTGCTCAGAAGGAGACTCTGGACAGCGGCATCCCCGCCTGACAAAGCACTTAAGAATAAAGCGAGAGAAGATTCAAACGAAGCTTTTCTCGCTTTATTTTTGTCATAAACGGAAAGGACGGCGAGGAGCCATGAAGATATCCAAGCCGAAGGAAAAACTGATCACCTGTCTGGTGATCGCCGTCATGGTGGCGGTGATGTACGGCCTTGGGCTGCCTTGCCCGTTCAAGGCGATCTTTCACATCCCCTGCCCCGGCTGCGGCATGACAAGGGCGTACCTCAGCCTGCTCCGGCTGGACTTTGCCGCGGCCTTTGCCTTCCACCCCATGTTTTGGTCTGTGCCGATCCTTTTGGCTGACTACCTGCTGGACGGTCGGATCTTCAAGTGGAAGTGGCTCAATACGGCGCTGATCGCCGGGATATTCCTCGGGTTCTTTCTGAATTGGATCTTCATGCTGATTTAGAAGCGAAAACGAAAAATCACCGTGTTCTGTGAGCGCGGTGATTTTTTATATTTACAATTCGCCATAATTTGATAAAATATTTCCCAGGAAGATATTATGTTATGCCGCTGGGCGGCAGAATTGCGGTGAAGTGAATATGGCAAACCAACCTCAGGATCGCACCTTGCGGGAGAATAAGCTGCTGACGGCTCCCATCTCCCGCATCGTGCCAGAGATGGCCGTTCCGACTATCATAGCCTTTCTCATCAACTCCATATACAGTCTGGCGGACACCTTTTTTGTCAGCGGCCTTGGAACGGAGGCCACCGCCGCCGTCAGCGTCAACGCCACTTTAGACCAGATCATTATGATGGCCGGGTCCATGCTGGCGGTGGGCGCCAACAGCTTCGTGGCCCGTCTGCTGGGTGCCGGGGACAAGAAAAAGGCGGACAAGGTGCTGTCCACCGCGTTTTTCCTGGCCTTCGGACTGGGCCTGTTGCTGGCGGTGTTCGGGACGATTTTTATCGGGCCTATGGTGGATCTGCTGGGTGCCACGGAGACCTGCCGGGACCACTCCATTGACTACGCCACCTATGTGCTGCTGGCGGCGCCCTTTATGGCCTCGTCCTTCGTGATGAACCAATGCCTGCGGGCCGAGGGCAGCGCCATGCTGTCCATGTTCGGAATGGGCTTTGGCGGCATTTTGAACTGCGTGCTGGACCCCATCTTTATTCGCGGCTGGGGACCCATCCCGGCCATGGGTGTGGCGGGCGCCTCCCTCGCCACCGCCATTTCCAAGCTGGTCAGCTTTGGTATTCTCGTGTACCCTTATATAGTCCGGCGCAGCGTACTGCGCCTGTCGGCAAGGTGCTTCTTCCCCAAGTGGGAGATTTTGGGTCAGATCATCAGCGTGGGCATGCCCTCCATGCTGCGCTCCCTGCTGGCGGTAGTGACGGGCATCCTGCTCAACCGCATTGCCGGCGAGATTTCCGACTCTGTCATGGCGGGAATCGGCGTGGCCACCAAAATCATGATGTTCCCATTCAGTATTATTTTGGGCTTTGGCAGCGGATTTCAACCGGTGGCCGGATTCAACTGGGGCGCCAAGCGCTACGACCGGGTGCGGGAGTGTTACCGTTTCTCGGCCAAGGTGGCCTTTTTGGGGGCGGCGCTCATGGCTTTGGTGCTGGGGGTGCTGGCACAGCCCATTACCGGCCTGTTTGCCAAGAACGATCCGGAGCTGCTGCGGCTTGGTACACTGTGTATTCAGCTCCAGTGCGTTGCCCTGCCCATCCACGCCTGGGTGGCGGTGGTGAATATGCTGTGTGCGGGCCTTGGCTACGGCGGACTTGCCTTCCTGCTGGCTACTTCCCGTCAGGGTAGCTGCTTTTTGCCCATCCTGTACCCAATGGCGTATTTGATGGACGAGATGGGTATTATCTCTGTTCAGGCGGTGGCGGATGTGCTGACCCTGGCGCTGGCGATCCCGGTCTGCATCGTGGTACTCAAACGCATCAACACAGCCCAACAGATGTTGCACGACTCGCCACAAACGAAATAAGACTTACTTGCGGAGAAAAAGACCGGTTGCGGCCTTTTTCTCCGCATTTTTTCTTGACCTCCGTTTTCGACCTGCTTTTTCCAAAAAATGGAATATAATGCCATCGAAGGGGACAAGCAGGTCCCCCAGGCAGGAGGAACGGATTATGGCAACAATGGAGAAATTTCGCACCAAATTGGCCCGGACCCGGGCGGAATCGACCCGGTCGGGCCGGGTGGTGCTGGGTGTGCCCGCCATACTGAAGGGGATGCGGGCAGGGTGTTATTGGTTGTTGGGGGCGGTGCTGTCCGGCGCGGTGGTGTTTGGCGGCAGCGCGCCCTTTGGGGTGGCCCTGGTGGGCGGTGCCGGGTCGGGGCTGAATGCGGCCGCGGCCCTGCTGGGGGCTGTGATGGGTTATGTGGCGCTGCTTGGTTTGGTGGAGGGCTTACGGTATGTATCCGCCGCCATTCTGACCTTTGCGGTGGCCTTTGCTTTCTGCGATACCAAACTGTACCGCGCCCCATGGACCATGCCGGTGGCGGCGGCGGCCATGAGCGGCTGCGCGGGATTTATTTACCTGACCCAGACGGGATGGCGCGCCCCGGATATGATTTACTTCGCACTGGAGCTGGGTCTGACCGCTCTGTTCGCCTACGGCTTTCGCCTGGCCCTGGCCCAATCGGGACATAGGGAGCCTGAGCAGCAGCGGCAGGTGGGTCAGGCGCTGCTGCTGACGGCGGTGCTGATCAGCCTGTCGTCCCTGACTGCGTTTGGGCAAGTGGGCGCAGGACGCATTTTAGCCGGTGCCGTGGTGCTGTTTGCCGCCTGCCGACAGGGCGTGGGCGCCGGTGCGGCCTGGGGCGTACTGTTGGGCCTGGCTATGGACATTGCCGGGGGGCAGACGCCGCTGTACGTTATGTGCATGGGGGTCGGCGGTCTAGTCGGCGGACTGTGTGCCGGGCGGCGGCTGGGCGCGGCCATTGGCTTTGTGGCGGCCGGCGCGGCCACGATTTTGTGGACCTGGGCCGGACAGCCGCGGGGCGCGGTGCTGTTTGAACTGGCGGTGGCCGCGGTGGTGTTTATGGCAGTTCCGCCCAAGCTGCTGGAGCGGGCGGGCAGCCTGCTTCGGGAGGGGGACACGCAGGTGCGGGACGGCGCACGGGACTATGTCAGCGCGCGCCTGGCCGCGGCGGCCCAGGCATTTCAAACTCTGCATGAAACCATGCGCTCGGCCTTTCACAGGACAAATTCCAACGACGGCGATACGGCCAGCGTGTTTGACCGGACGGCGGACAAGGTGTGCCGTGGCTGCACCCTGCGCAGCACCTGCTGGGAGCGCGACTACATCACTACGGTCAACGCCCTGAACGACGCCACGGGGGCCATGCTGCGCCGTGGCAAGGCGGAGGCGACGGATTTTCCTGCCTACTTTTCCGGCCGGTGCATCCGATTTCGGGAGTTTTTGACGGCGGTCAACCGGGAGCTGACCGAGTTGCTTCGCCGCAGACAGTATGCAAGCCGCGTCCGGGACAGCCGCAGAGCGGTGTGTAATCAGTACGGTCAGATGTCCCGCCTGCTGGCCGAGGCGGCCCAGGAGCTGGGTCAACCTCTCACGGCAGATGCCGCCCGCCAGCGGCGCCTGCGCCAGCATTTGGCTGTGCTGGGGCTGGAGGGGGATGGGGCGGTATTCTATGACCGGGACCATCATTTGCGCCTGCGCGTTTGCGGCCCGGCGGCAGACCGCCTGGCGGGAGAGCGGGAGCGGGCGGTCCTTGCCGACCTGATGGGGGTACCCATGCATTTGCTGGAGCAGAGCGAACAGGTGCTGACCCTTGCCCAAAGCGAACCCTTCATGGCGGTGGCCGGCATTGCCGCCCGGAAAAAGGACCGGGAGGCGGTCAGCGGCGATGCGGGGACCTGGTTCAAGCAGGAAAACGGCCAGCTCTATATGCTCCTGTGCGACGGCATGGGCAGCGGGGCGGGCGCCAACCGGGAAAGCGGCCTTGCCGTGCGGCTGCTGGAGCAGTTTTTGAAGGCGGGGGTGGAAACGGAAAACGCCCTGACCATTCTGAATGGCGCCCTGTCCCTGCGCGGCGAGGAGGAGGGGGGCTTTACCACCGTGGATCTGCTGCAGATAGACCTGTTCACCGGTCGGGCGGCAGTGTGGAAGCTGGGTGCCGCCCCCACCTATATCCGCACCGCTGCCGGGGTGCGGCGGGTCAGTGCAAACTCCCTGCCGGCGGGGGTGGAACAGGGTGGCGGCCGCCCCGACTGTACCCGGTTGACCCTTACGGAAGGGGACTGGGTGCTGATGGTCAGCGACGGGGTCTGCCCCGACGGGGAGGACGCGGCCCTGCGCACGCTGCTGGCGGAATTCAAGGGGGACAGCCCCAAGGAATTGGCCAGGATCGCCCTGGAGCATCAGGGGGAGAAAGCGGGGACGGATGATCGCACCGTGCTGGCAGTGCGGCTGGCCCGCAGGCCGGAGTGCAGAGAAAATTGAAATAATTATTATTGATAAAACGCAAAAAGCATGGTGTCCTAATAGAGCCAAACTAATTGAATCACAGGACAAGGATTCTTATTTCTTTCAAGGGATAAGTCTACCCTTTTGCGCCGTTATATCCAGAATTTGTAAAAATGCAAATTCCAATTGGTGATGGTGCAGGTTTATTCTTGTCCGAATCAATTAGTTTGGCGACTATCGGAGTTTGCGTTTTTATGCGCCTGCTTCGGTGGGCGCTTTTTTTATTTTCTGGGCGAAAGGAGGGGAAACGATACACCGGGCAAAAAAGCGCCGAAGAAAGACAAATAAAAAGAAAGAAGATGGTTTGATATAAAAAATATAATTATGTCAACCAAAGGCACGGCTACGGCCTACAAGAACATTTGCATGGTAACAGCCATTGTGCGGATTGTTATTGGTATGGTTGCACTGTTTTTTGCTTGTTTTATTGCGTCGGAAGTAAAGAACGGCACCGGAGCATTGGTTATTTTGTTCCCCGTTGGAGTGTATTCCCTGGTGGACGGGGTCATTAAACTTGTGAAAAGCTATGTTAGTGGTCAGACCTATTTGGAAGTGTATGAAGACAGATTTGTTGGAACGGGGATGCAGGGGATGAAGGCGTTGAGCTTCAATATTGCTTTTTCCGGGGTTCACAATGTCTGCGTTGAGCGTAAGTTTTGGCTGCACATCTGCGCAAGCGGCGGTACATACAAGGTTATGACGAACGAAAAAACGGCAGCAGAGGTATGTGAGTATTTCACCAGGATTAAGGGTTGACAAAATCGGACGGCTTGTGATATGTTTAACAAGGTCATATAACTGACGGAAGTGGATGGACCACGTGGAGTATGACCCGGCTGAACGCCAAAAATGCCGACCGTCTGGGCGCACCGAATTTTTGGTGCGCCCTTATTTTATACCATGGATCATTTTGAAGGAGGACACCACCTATGATGACCGATATCGAAATTGCTCAGAGTACGCAAATGCTGCCCATTTCCGACGTTGCCAAGCGTTTGGGCGTGGACGAGGACTGCATGGAGCTGTACGGCCGCTATAAGGCCAAGGTGGACATCACCGCTCTGCGGGCTACCCCCCGCAAGGGTAAGCTGATTTTGGTCACTGCCATCAACCCCACCCCCGCCGGTGAGGGCAAGACCACCACCAGCGTGGGTCTGGCGGACGCTTTGGCTAAACTGGACAAGAACGTATGCCTTGCCCTGCGGGAGCCGTCCCTGGGTCCCGTGTTCGGGGTCAAGGGCGGCGCCGCCGGCGGCGGCATGGCCCAGGTGGTGCCTATGGAGGATATCAACCTGCACTTCACCGGCGACTTCCACGCCATCGGCGCGGCCAACAACCTGCTGGCCGCCATGCTGGATAACCACATTCAGCAGGGCAACGCCCTGGGCATTGACGTCAAGCGCATCACCTGGAAGCGCTGCGTGGATATGAATGACCGGCAGCTGCGCAACATCATCAACGGTCTGGGTGGCCGGATGCAGGGCGTACCCCGTGAGGACGGTTTTGACATCACCGTGGCCAGCGAGATCATGGCCGTGCTGTGCCTTGCCAGCGACCTTGTGGACCTGAAGGCCCGGCTGGGCCGCATGGTGGTGGGCTACACTTTTGACGATAAGCCCGTGCTGGCCAGCGATCTGAAGGCGGAGGGCGCCATGACCGCCCTGCTGAAGGACGCCATCAAGCCCAACCTGGTCCAGACCCTGGAGCATACCCCCGCCTTTGTCCATGGCGGTCCCTTTGCCAACATCGCCCACGGCTGCAACTCCGTTTCCGCCACCGACACCGCCCTGAAGCTGGCTGACTACGTGGTGACCGAGGCGGGCTTCGGCGCCGATCTGGGCGCGGAGAAGTTCCTGGACATCAAGTGCCGTGCCGCCGGGCTGCGCCCCGACGCCGTGGTCATCGTGGCCACCGTCCGCGCCCTGAAGTACAACGGCGGCGTGGCCAAGGCCGACCTGGCTGCCGAGAACCTGGAGGCCCTGGAGCGTGGTCTGCCCAACCTGCTCAAGCACGTGGAAAACATTACCCGGGTCTACGGCCTGCCCGCCGTGGTTGCCATCAACCGCTTCCTGCAGGATACCGAGGCCGAGCTGGAGCTGATCCGTAGCAGTTGCGCCAAGTACGGCGTCAATGTAGCCCTGTCCGAGGTGTGGGCCAAGGGCGGCGAGGGCGGCCTGGAGTTGGGTCGTGAGGTGCTGCGCAGCATCGAGCAGGGGGAGAACAACTTCCGCTTTGCCTACGAGGTGGACCAGCCCATCAAGGCCAAGATCGAGGACATTGCCCGCAAGATCTACGGTGCCGACGGCGTGGACTTCTCCGCCGCCGCCAGCAAAGAGATCGCCCGGCTGGAGGGACTTGGCTACGGCAACCTGCCCGTGTGCATGGCCAAGACCCAGTACTCCCTGTCCGATGACCCCACCAAGCTGGGCGCGCCCAAGGGCTTCCGCATCACCGTGAATAAGGTGAAGGTGTCCGCCGGTGCTGGCTTTGTGGTCGCCCTGACGGGTGAGATCATGACCATGCCCGGCCTGCCCAAGGTACCCGCCGCCGAGAAGATCGACGTGGACGCCGACGGTAAGATCACCGGCCTGTTCTGATAAAAAGCAAAAGAAAACCGCTGCCCGACCGGGCAGCGGTTTTTTGTGTAAAAATCAGCTTACAGGTTGCCCAAACGCCTGGCACAGGCGGTGCAGACGTTCTTGCCGTGGAAGGTGATGACGTCCCGGGCATCCTCACAGAAAATACAAGCAGGCTCGTACTTGCGCAGGATGATGGTAGAGCCGTCCACGTAAATCTCCAGCGCGTCCTTGGGGGCGATGTCCAACGTGTTGCGCAGCTCGATAGGCAGGACGATGCGACCCAGCTCGTCTACTTTACGCACGATACCGGTGGATTTCATGGAAAATCAAATCCTTTCTGTATGAGTTTTATTTTGTATCTGTCTCCATTATATAAAACCATTTTTGGATGTCAACGGAAAAATATGAAAAATTTGTAAATTACATCAATTTTTTGCCAACAAAAGGAAAAATATGGAAAATTCGGCGGAGCGGAAGGACATACAACGGCTGGAGAGGCCATATAAGTGGGGCAGAGGAGGGATGGATGTGACCATGTCGGTGGTATGGACGGCCATGGTAGCCGTGGCGGTGCTGTGCGGGGCGGCCACAGGGCGGACGGAGCAGGTGGCGGCCGGGGCCATGGAGGGGGCGAAGGCGGCGGTGGAGTTGTGCCTTGGAATGGGCGGTACGCTGTGCCTGTGGACCGGCGTGATGGAGGTCATGCGCCGCTCGGGTCTTTCCCAAAAGCTGGGGCGGCTGCTGGGGCCTGTGCTGCGGCGTCTGTACCCCGGCGAAGATAAGCGGACGCTGGATCACGTTGCGGCAAACGCCTCGGCCAATCTGCTGGGGCTGGGCAACGCGGCAACACCCCTTGGTATCGAGGCGGCCAAGGGCATGGCCCGTCGCAGCGGCGGAAGAGCCGGTGATAACCTGTGTATGCTGGTGGTGTGCAACACCGCCTCCGTCCAACTGCTGCCTACCACGGTGGCGGCGGTGCGCGGTGCGGCGGGAAGCGCCAACCCCTTTGACATTTTGCCGGCGGTGTGGCTGGCCTCGGCCCTGTCGGTGCTGGCGGGCATCGGGGCGGTAAAGCTGCTGGGCCGGGTGTGGAGGTTTGCGGAATGATGGCTGTGCTGACCACCATGACGGTGCCGCTGATCTTGGCGGTGGTGGCTATCTATGCCCTGTGTAAGCGGGTAAACGTGTATGACGGTCTGCTCTGCGGGGCGGGGGAGGGACTGAACACCCTGGTGCGCATCGTGCCGTCCCTGATCGCGCTGCTGACGGCGGTGTATATGCTGCGGGCCTCCGGTGTTCTGGAGCTGGCGGCGGACTTGCTCGCCCCGGTGCTGAACCGGCTGGGCATCCCGGCGGAAACCGTGGGATTGATGCTGGTGCGGCCTGTCAGCGGCAGCGGGGCGCTTGGACTTGGCGCGGAGCTGATGGAAACCTATGGTCCGGACAGCTACGTTGGGCGGGTGACGGCGGTGATGCTGGGTTCCACGGAAACGACGTTTTATGCCATTGCCGCCTATTTCGGCGCGGCCCGTGTCAAAGGTACCCGCTACGTGGTTCCGGCGGCCCTGTGCGCGGATTTTGTGGGTTTTTGTGCCGCTGCCTGGGCGGTGCGGCTGTTTTTTGGAACAGGTGGATGACAGCGCCTGCTTTTTGTGGTATGATAAACTGAATTTATGTTGGGAGGTGGCGGTA
This sequence comes from Oscillospiraceae bacterium, assembly GCA_015067885.1. Taxonomy (GTDB): domain Bacteria; phylum Bacillota; class Clostridia; order Oscillospirales; family Oscillospiraceae; genus Lawsonibacter. The sequence goes on from SVLO01000012.1 coordinate 13,881, forward strand.
TGGAAGTAAATCAAAATACCTTCCGCCTGCCCCGCCGACAGCGGGAGGCGCACAAGGGCGACTTCGGCCGCGTGCAGATATTTGCCGGCAGCGTCGGCTATACCGGCGCACCGGTGCTTGCTGCCCGGGCCGCGGTGCGCACCGGTGCGGGCCTTGTCTTTGTGAATGTGCCAAAGGGTGTTTGGTCGGTGGTGGCTGCCAAGTGTGATGAGGCCATGGCACGTCCGGCGCCCCGATGCCCCGCCAAGCTGTGCAGGCAAATGCACGGCTGCGACGCTGCGCTCATTGGTCCCGGCTTGGGGCGTGGCCGCCGGGCTGAAAAAGCGGTACACCGGCTGCTGCGTGAGCTGGAGGTCCCTGTGGTGCTGGATGCCGACGGACTCAACGCCGTTGCCGGGCATCTCGACCTGCTGGATCGCCGCGGCGCCGTCACGATTTTGACCCCGCATGAGGGGGAGTTTGCCCGGCTGTGCGGGTGCAAGCTGCCCGTTGCGGACCGGGAAGAGTCGGCCCGCCGCTTTGCCCGGGAACACAACTGTGTGCTGGTACTAAAGGGACACAGAACTGTCACCGCCGCCCCGGATGGTCGAGTGTGGGTCAACACCACCGGTAACCCCGGCATGGCCAAAGGCGGCAGTGGTGACGTGCTGGCGGGTATGATCGTGGCCCTGTTGGGGCAGGGGTTTTCTCCGGAGCAAAGCGCCGCCATGGCGGTGTGGCTCCACGGCAGAGCGGGCGACCTGTGCGCCGCGGAGCTTGGGGAGTATGCCATGACCCCCGGCGACCTGCTGGCTGCGCTGCCCCGGGCCATGAAGGAATTGGAAGCGGATTAAGAACTGGAGGAGTCGTTGTGCGCAAATCCCTTGTGATGTGCGTACTGATGATAAGCCTTTTGCTGACCGCCTGCGGCAGCAGAGGGAACCAAACACCCACGGACCGGGCCCTGGCTCTGCGGGGGCAGTACCTGTCTGCCGGGGGCTGTACCGCCCGGATGCGGGTGACCGCCGACTACGGCCAGCGGGTCTATACCTATGTGGTGGACGCGCAGGTCCGTGGCGGGGAAACGGTGCTGACGGTGCGTCAGCCGGAGGAAATTGCCGGCATCACCGCCCACCTGCAACAGGGTGAGAGCTTTTTGAGCTATGATGGCGTTATGCTGGAAACCGGTCCCCTGGCGGAGGACGGCCTGACCCCTCTGTCCGCCCTGGCCGCCCTTTTGGAGGCGGTTCGCAGCGGCTTTATCGACAGTTGCGGCACGCAAGGAGAAGAGCTTTACATCCTTTGCCGCGACCCGGCGGACCCGCCCGGAGATGGCCGGGAAACCGGACTGTGGTTTGGGATGGACGGTTGTCTGCTGCGGGGCGAGGTGTCGGTGGACGGACGGCGGGTCGTCCAATGTGAGTTTGAGGAATTTGCCCTGAATTGAACGGGTTACGAAAGAGGCGTTGACCATGGAACTGGAACGTGCGCGCACCTGGGCAGAGGTATCGCTGCCCGCGCTGGAACACAATTATCGCGCCCTGCGCGCCCAACTGCAGCCCGGCTGTCGGTTTTTGGGCGTGGTCAAGGCGGACGGCTACGGTCACGGCGCGGTAACCGTCGCCCGCAGGCTGGAACAGCTTGGCTGCGAAATGCTGGCGGTGGCGGAACTGAACGAAGGGCTGCAACTGCGTCGGGCGGGCATCACGCTGCCCATCCTGATTTTTGGCGTGACCCCTGTGGAATTTGCCGACCGGGTGGTGGCGGAGGACCTCACCCAAACGGTATTCACACCGGAATTGGCACAGGCCCTGTCCCGCGCGGCGCGCAAGCGTGGCAAGCAGGCCCGCGTCCACATTAAGCTGGATACGGGCATGAGTCGCGTGGGTGTGCCGGCGTGGGATGCCGCCCAGGCTGCCCGGGAGGTGGCTGAGCTGTGCGAACTGCCCGGACTTGTACATGAGGGTATCTTCACCCACTTTGCCAACGCCGATGGGGATGAGGAATTTACCATGCTGCAATTTACCCGCTTTTTGGACGTGGTGGAGCGGCTGGAAAAAGATTACGGTGTGACATTTGAAATTCGCCATTGCGCGGCCAGCGCCGCTGCGTTAAAATATCCCTGTACCCATCTGGATATGGTGCGCCCGGGCATTGCCCTGTACGGCCATTATCCTGACCCCTCCTGCCGGATGGAGGGGGAACAACTCTGTCCAGTGATGTCCCTTTACAGCCGAGTAAGCGCAATCCGTCGGCTGCCTTCCGGTACTCCGGTCAGTTACGGCTGTACCCATCTGGTGCGGCGGGACACCCGAGTGGCGGTGCTGCCCATCGGTTACGGTGACGGCCTGTCCCGGCTGCTGTCCGATCGTACCGAAGTGGTGCTGGGTGGCGTGCGGGCTCCGATTTTGGGGCGTATCTGTATGGATATGTGCATGGTGGACGTCACCGATCTGCCCCAGGTGCAGGTGGGGGACGTGGCCACCGTGTTTGGCCCGGACAGGCCTTTGGAGGAACTGGCCGATCAGCTTGGCACCATTACCTACGAATTGTTGTGCGACCTGTCCGGCCGGGTAAGGCGCGTTTGCGTGGAGTGAACGGACAGGCCGGCGAATACATAGAATAACACACAGCTGCGGGAGCCAAAGTCCCGCCGCTGGGCAGGGCGCAGGAGTGGAATTTTTCCACGCAGGTATAAAGCCGCCCGCCCTGTGGGAAACTCATAGTACAGCGCCGTGAGCGCGTACTATTTTCCGGCGGAGTGTGAATTTTGTGGACAACAATGTAAAACGGGGCGATATTTTTTATGCTGACCTCAGCCCGGTGGTGGGCAGTGAGCAGGGAGGCGTGCGGCCGGTACTCATCGTGCAGAACGACACGGGCAACCGCCACAGCCCCACCGTTATCGCGGCCGCCATTACCTCCCAGACCGGCAAGGCGCGCCTGCCCACCCACATCAGCCTGGCTGCCATGAGTTCCGGCCTGCCCAAGGAGTCGGTGGTCCTGCTGGAGCAGATCCGCACCCTGGACAAACGGCGCCTGCGGGAACACATGGGCAAGGTTGATGACTCAGTTATGAAACAGGTGGATGGGGCCATTGCGGTCAGCTTTGGCCTGCACACCGAAACGTTGCTTTGAAATGGGGCGTCCGGCCGGACGCCCCACAGAAGGAAGGAGTACATAAGATGAAACGCAAGATGTTTGCTGTCCGGTTTGGGGCAGTGGCCCTGACCGCCGCCTGTGTGCTGGCCGGTGTGGTGCTGGCCACCGAACCCGGCACCCAGGGGGACCCGCTGATCACCCTGAGTTATCTGGAAACCACCGCCACCCCCGCGATTTTGGAGCAGGTGGAAGGCAAGGTGGATGCCCATGAGCAGGAGCTTGCCAACCAGCTCAACGAGGCCATTGGGAACTACACCAAGCAGATGGACCAGGCCCTTGCGAATCAGGGCGGTCAGCAGACCGGCGCCAGCTACGCGGTGGTGACGCTGAAAAAGGACCAGGTGCTGAACATGGACATCGGCTGCGAGGTCATGCTGCGTATCGGCACGGCGGTTTGTGTCACGCCCTCCAGCCCGGGCCTGATCGACATTACGGATGGAACCACGCTGAACAACGAAAAGGCACTTGTCACAAACCACCTGTATATGGCAACCATCACCGGCCGCGCCGTCCGTGCCACCGCTAACACCACCAAGGTGCTGGTCCGCGGCGGCTATACAATCGCATAACGCACAAGGAAAAAACAGCCTGTACCCGACGGTTACAGGCTGTTTTTCTGCTTACTTACCCATCATCTGCGTGAAATTATCCACCACGTTGGCGATGTTATCCATGGCGTCGTTTACCGCACCGTTCACGCTTTTGATGGCCCGATGGGCCGCCCGGCGCACATCCCGCTTGTTGACGGTCAGGGCCATACCCGCCGCGGCGCCGACGGCAAGGCCGGTCACCATGCCGCACACAAATTTTCCGCACATCATACCCAAGCCTCCTTTCTGAGATCCTGCCATTATTCTGCCCGAAAAAAGTGAAAAACTCGTTGCTAAAATATGCCCATTCTATTATAATGTAAATTAGAAGTATTCTGCGCGTTCCGCGCGGTGGCAAGTCCTAAAAAAGGAGGATATGCACAATGGAATTGCTGATCAAACGAGGGCGACTGGTGGACCCGGTGGGCGGCGTCGGCGGCGTGATGGACCTGCTGATCCGCAACGGGAAGATCGCCGGACTGGGCAGTGACTTGGGCGACCAGGCGGAAAAGATCCTGGACGCCGACGGTATGGTGGTCTGCGCCGGATTTGTGGATATGCACGTGCATTTGCGTGACCCCGGACTGGAGTATAAGGAAGACATTATTACCGGAACCCGGGCGGCTGCCCGGGGCGGTGTGACCACGGTGGCCTGTATGGCCAACACCAAACCGGTTGTGGACTGCCCGGAACAGATCAAATACGTTCTGGACAAGGCCGACACCGCCTGCGGTGTGCGGGTGCTGCCTGTGGCGGCGGTGTCCGTGGGGCTGCAGGGTGAGAAACTCACCGATGCCGAGGCGCTGAAGGCTGCCGGTGCGGTGGCTCTGTCCGATGACGGGTTCCCCATTCAGAACGCCAACCTCATGCGGGACGCCCTGATCCGTGCCAAGCGGTACGATATGCCGGTGCTGACCCATTGTGAGGACGCCAATATGGTGGAGAACCGCGCGGTGAACGAGGGTAGCATCTCCCGTCAGCTGTGGCTGGAGGGCCGCCCCGCCATTGCCGAAGAGCTGATGATCATGCGGGACGCCATGCTGGCTGAGGAGACCGGCGCCCACGTCCACATCCAGCACGTATCCACGGCCAAAAGTGTGGACATTATCCGCCGGATGAAGAAAAAGGGCGTACCCATTACCTGCGAGACCTGTCCCCAGTACTTTACCCTCACCGAGGATGAGGTGCTGACCTGTGGCTCCATGGCCCGCATCAACCCCCCGCTGCGTACCAAGCGGGACGTGGAGGCCATTGTCCGCGGCCTGCAGGACGGTACCATCGATGCCATTGCCACCGACCACGCTCCCCACTCCAAGGAGGAGAAAAGCCGCCCCCTGGAGAAGGCGCCCAGCGGCATGGTGGGGCTGGAAACCTCTTTGGCCGTCACCCTGACCAGTCTGTACCACACGGGCAAGATGGACCTGTCTGCCATCCTGCGCTGTATGACCTTCAATCCTGCCGCCATTTTGCGGCTGGGTACCGGTCGGCTGGCCATCGGGGCCGATGCCGACATCACCATCTTCGACCCGGACGAGGTTTGGGTGGTGGACCCGGAGCAATTTGCATCCAAGGGGCGCAATACCCCCTTCACCGGCCGGGAGCTGAAGGGCCGCGTGAAATACACCATCGTAGGCGGCAAGATCATTTATCAAGACGCCTGATATAAAAAATACAAAAGAAAAGGATGATAAATTATGTCGTTTGACGTGCTGCAGGATAAGATCCGCGCCATGAAAAACCCCACCGTTGCCGGCCTGGACGCCCGCATCGAGTATGTTCCCGAGTATATCCGCAAGGCTGCTTTTGAAGAATACGGCGTGGGCCTGAAGGGCGCGGCCGAGGCCATCTGGCAGTTCAACGTCGGGCTGATCGACGCCCTGTGCGACATCGTCCCCGCCGTCAAGCCTCAGGCCGCCTACTACGAGAACCTGGGCTGGCAGGGCATGGAGATGCTGGAGCGCACCATCGCCTACGCTAAGAGCAAGGGGATGTTCGTCATCGCCGACATCAAGCGCGGCGATATCGGCTCCACCGCCACCGCCTATGCCGAGGGCTGGCTGTCCGGCGCCAAGATCGAAGGGCAGCAGTTCAAGAGTTTCGACGCCGACTGCGTCACGCTGAACGGCTACATGGGTTCCGACTCCATCAATCCCTTCCTGAACGCCGCCAAGGAGGAGGACAAGTGCGCCTTCGTGCTGGTCAAGACCTCCAACCCTGGCTCCGGCGAGCTGCAGGACATCGTGGCCGGTGACCGCCTGGTCTATCAGGTCATGGGCGATTTGAACCAGCGCATTGCCAAGGGGACAGAGGGCAAGTACGGCTATACCATGGCCGGCGCCGTCACCGGTGCCACCTATCCCTCCGATATCCGCGCCCTGCGCAAGCGTTTGGAGCATACCTTCTTCCTGGTACCCGGCTACGGCGCCCAGGGCGGCACCGCCGAGGACGTACAGTACGCCTTTGATAAGTACGGCCACGGCGCCATCGTCAATTCCTCCCGTGGCATTATGTGCGCCTGGCAGAAGACCGGCGGCGACGGCCACGACTTCAAGGAGGCCGCCCGCAACGCCGCCATCGCCATGCGGGACGACATCAAGCAGTTTGTCACCATCGTGTAAGGAGAGCCTTCCATGAAAGTAGAACGCAAGTGTACCATTGTGGAAAAGACCCGGGTGGGGGATGCCATCTGGATGACCCTGGAGGCGGGGGATATGGTCCGCACCGGTTTCAAGGGTCCGGGTCAGTTTGTTCATATCAAATGCGGGGAGGGGCTGCTGCTGCGCCGACCCATCTCCGTTTGTACCTGCGCCATGGCGGAACCCGAGGACCTGGTCAGCATCGTGTTCGAGGTCCGTGGCGAGGGTACCGATTGGCTGGCTCAGCGTGAGGTGGGCCAGCAGCTGGACGTGCTGGGTCTGGCCGGAAACGGCTTTGATATCAAGACCGGGGGCCGCTACCTGTTGGTGGGCGGCGGCATCGGTATTCCCCCCATGCTGGGCTGCGCCCAGTTTGCTCACAGCACCGCCGTGCTGGGCGGTCGCAGCGCAGACAAGATCATCCTGAAGGATATGTTTGAGGACGTGTGCGACAAGGTGCTGGTGGCCACCGACGACGGCAGCCAGGGCCACCACGGGTTCGTGGACGCCCTGGTCCGGCAGGAGCTGGAGCGGGACAAGGGCTACGACGGCGTGCTGGCCTGCGGTCCCAAGCCCATGCTGCGCAACGTGGCCAAGGTGGCCGAAGAGTTCGGTGTTCCCTGCCTTGTGTCCATGGAGGAGCGTATGGGCTGCGGCGTAGGCGCGTGCCTTGTGTGCGCCTGCGACATGGCCGACGGCAGCCGCAAGCACGTGTGCAAGAACGGCCCCGTCTTTGACTCCAAGGAGGTGGACTGGAATGCCTGATGTGAACATGAGTGTCAATCTGGCCGGTATGACCATGAAAAACCCCATCGTGGTGGCCTCCGGCACCTTTGGCTTTGGCCGTGAGTACGGCGAGTTTTTTGATCTGTCCGAGCTGGGCGGCATCTGCGCCAAGGGCCTGACCCTCCACCGTCGGGAGGGCAACCCCGCCCCCCGCATTGCGGAAACGCCCATGGGCATCCTGAACTCTGTTGGTCTGCAGAACCCCGGCGTGGACGCCTTTATCGCGGAGGAGCTGCCCTTCCTGCGTCAGTACGACGTGAAGGTCATTGCCAACATCTCCGGCAACACCCCGGAGGAGTACGGCATCATGTGCGAAAAGCTGGCCGAGGCCGGTGTGGACATGATCGAGGTCAACATCTCCTGCCCCAACGTGAAGGCGGGCGGTCTGGCCTACGGTACCCGCCCGGAGCTGGCCGCCGAGGTGACTAAGATGGCCAAGAGCCACGCAGGCAGCGTGCCTGTGATGGTCAAGCTGTCCCCCAACGTCACAGACGTGACCGAAATTGCCCGCGCGGTGGAGGAGGCCGGGGCCGACGCCCTGTCCCTCATCAACACCCTGCGGGGTATGCGCATTGACATCAACACCGACCGCCCCGTGCTGAAGATGAACACCGGAGGTCTGTCCGGCCCCGCCGTGCTGCCCGTGGCGGTGCGCATGGTGTGGGAGGTGGCCAATGCCGTGAAGGTGCCTATTTTGGGCATGGGCGGCGTGGCCAAGGGCGAGGACGCGGCCCAGCTGATGCTGGCCGGCGCCACCGCCGTGGCGGTGGGGACGAGCCTGTTTGCCGACCCCTACGCCGCCATCACCGTCCGGGACGGCCTTGCCGCCATCGCCGCGCGCAAGGGCCTTGCCAATGTCAGCGACCTGACCGGCGGCGTGAAACCTTGGTAATAAGCCTTCCCCTTGGGGGCTGCACAGCCGTCAGCAGCTCTGCTGCCTTACGGATGTGGCGTACCCCTTGCGGGTAGAAGGTGGCATTTGCACAGCAAATGACGGATGAGGGGGCGACGGCCAACCATCCAATTCGAAACAAAGGAAAACCACTATGACGACGATTTATTTGATTCGCCACGCGGAGGCGGAGGGTAACCTCTACCGCCGCATCCACGGACATTACAACGCCCTGGTCACCACCAACGGCTACAGCCAGATCGCCGCCCTGGAGCAGCGATTTGCCGGGGTACATATCGACGCGGTCTACGCCAGCGACAAGTTCCGCACCATCACCACCGCCGGGGCCATCAGCAAGCCCCGGGGGCTGGAGGTGCATACCGACCCCGACCTGCGTGAAATTTTCATGGGGGAGTGGGAGGACACCACCTGGGGCTATCAGGGGTACTTTGCCGAAAAGGAGCTTAAACAGTTCAATCTGCTTGTCCCCGATTGGAAGGCCCCCGGCGGCGAGAGCCGTGTGGAGCTGGGCGCGCGGGTGGAGCGGGCCATGGAACGCATCGCCCGGGCCCACCCCGACCAGACGGTGGCGGTGGTCAGCCACGGTACTGCCATCCAGCAGTTCGCGGTCAACGTCCGCCACCTGCCCCCGGAGCGCTGGCACGAGTCCCCCCACACCGACAATACCTCCGTGTCCTGCTTCACCTGGGACGGGGAGAAGTTCAGTATGTGCTTCGAGGGGGACAACTCCCATCTGAACGAGGATAACTCCACCCTAGCCCATCAGAATTGGTGGAAGGGGCTGGAGTCCGAGCGGGACATCAACCTGTGGTACCGGCCCATCGACTGGGCCACGGAGCGGGACCTGTACATCGCCGCCCGCAGCGACGCCTGGCACAATACCCATGTCAACGGCCCGGCTTTTGAACCCCACGGCTTTCTGCAGGATGCCGAGGAACATTTGAAGCAGTCCCCCTGGGCCATTGCCATGGCCTTTGACCGGGGCGACTGGGTGGGCATCGTGCAGATGGATAAGGAGCGCTACGCCGCCGACAACGCCGGCTACGTCCCCTTCTGCTACGTGGACTACCAGCGCCGGGACCAGCACCTGGGCATCCAGCTTATCGGGCAGGCGGTGTCCTACTTCCGGCCCATGGGACGGGACAAGCTGCGCCTGCGCTGCGCCCCCTACAACGAACACGCCCAGCACTTCTACGCCAAGCACGGCTTCGTCAAGGTGGGCGAGGAAGTGGGCGGTCGGGTGCCGCTGGATATTTTGGAAAAATACATCGGTTACGACAAGTGAGATATAAGATAAAAGATAGGAGATATGAGATACATATCTCTTATCTTTTGCCTGAAATGTGGTGATTTTATGACCTTTGACCGCAATTTGTTCCTGCCTGTGACAATGGAAGATATGCAAGCGCGGGGCTGGGACGGTTACGACTTTCTGCTCATCACCGCCGACGCCTACGTGGACCACCCCTCTTTTGGCGCGGCTGTTATTGGCCGCGTGCTGGAGGCGGAGGGATACCGGGTGGCGGTCATGGCGCAGCCGGACTGGAAAGAGGCGGCGGCTTTTGCCGCCCTGGGCCGCCCCCGACTGGGCGTGATGATCTCCGGCGGCAACATCGACTCCATGGTGGCACACTACACCGCCGCCAAAAAGCGCCGCAGTGACGACGCCTATTCCCCCGGCCGCCGGGCCGGCCTACGCCCCGACCACGCCACGGTGGTGTACGCCAACCGGGTGCGTGAGGTCTTTGGGGACATTCCCATCGTCATCGGCGGGTTGGAGGCATCCCTGCGCCGCTTTGCTCACTATGACTACTGGGAGGATAAGGTGCGCCGCTCCATCCTCTTTGACGCCCAGGCGGATATTTTGAGCTACGGCATGGGGGAGAGGTCCACCCGGGAGATCGCCGCGCGGCTGGCCAGCGGCACCCCGGTAGGGGAGATCACCGACGTGCGTGGCACCTGCGTGGCGGCGAAAATCCCCAGCGCCTGCGCATATCCCCGGGTGGAGGTACCATCCTTTGAGGAGGTTTCCACCGACAAAAAAGCCTACGCCCGTGCCAACATGGTGGAGTATCAGGAGCATGACGCCGTGGTGGGCAAGGCCGTGGTGCAGAAGCACGGCCGGGAGTATTTGATTGTCAACCCTCCCGCCGAACCGTTGACCACCAAGGAAATGGACGAAGTGGCTCAACTGCCCTACGTGAAGGAACCCCACCCCATGTACGACGATATGGGGGGCGTGCCTGCCATTGAAGAGGTGCGCTTTTCCGTCACCCACAACCGGGGCTGCTTCGGCGCGTGCAACTTCTGCTCCCTGGCTTTTCACCAGGGGCGGACTATCTCCTGCCGCAGCCACGAGAGCGTGGTGCGGGAGGTGAAGACCCTGACCGAACACCCCGGCTTCAAGGGGTACATCCACGACGTGGGAGGCCCGTCGGCCACTTTCCGCCGCCCCTCCTGTCAAAAGCAGCTTAAATGCGGTATGTGTAAAAACCGGGCCTGCCTTGCCCCGGAACCCTGCCCCAATCTGGACGCCGACCACACGGATTACATGATGCTGCTGCGCAAGCTGCGGGCCATTCCCAAGGTGAAAAAGGTCTTTGTCCGGTCGGGTATCCGGTTCGATTATTTGATGAAGGACCCCAGCGGCGAGTTTTTTACCGATTTGGTCCAGCACCACATCTCCGGCCAGCTAAAGGTGGCGCCGGAGCATTGCGTGGCCCACACTCTGGACTACATGGGCAAGCCCCACATCGAGGTGTACGAGCGGTTCCGGGAGAAGTACCAAAAACTCAACCGCCGCTACGGCAAGGAGCAGTATTTGGTACCCTACCTCATCTCATCCCACCCCGGCTGTACCCTGTCCGACGCGGTGGAACTGGCAGTGTGGCTGAATAAACAGAGCCACATGCCCGAGCAGGTGCAGGATTTCTATCCCACCCCCGGCACCCTGGCCACCTGTATGTGGTACACCGGTATCGACCCCCGGACCATGAAGCCGGTGTTCGTCCCCAAGACGCCCCACGACAAGGCGCTGCAGCGGGCGCTGATGCAATGGCGCAAGCCGCAAAACCGCAAGCTGGTGCTGGAGGCGTTGCATAAGGTGGGCCGGGAGGACCTGATCGGCTACGGCAAGCACTGCCTGGTGCGGCCCGATAAGGGCGCACCTGCCGCTGCCCAGCCCAGGAGCGGGGAACGCCGGGGCAAGCAGAGTAAACCGACCAAACCGGCCACGCCCCGCAAGCCGTCTGCCCCCGGCGGTGCGAAAAAGGCCGGCTGGGCCAAGGCAAAGCCCAAGAATACCAAGGGCCGCGGTATCAACAAGCGAAAGTAAGAGGAGGGTCGATCCCTCCACCCCTTCGGGGCGCCACAACCCGAAAATGGGGCTGCCGAGCGAATACGAGGTTGGGGGATTATCTATGTCTTTTTTCACAACCCCTCCCTCCTCGCTGCGCTCGGCCAACTCCCCTTTCACGGGGGAGGCTTTTCACTGCGGCGGGATTGCTTGTAGGTATAGCCATGGTTTTCGTTGTACAATAAAAAAGCGTGCATCAAAACCTTTGTTTTGATGCACGCTTTTTGTGTGCTGGGTTTAGTCGCGGGGCATATCGCCCAGCGCGTTACCCATCTCGTCCCCGGCCTGACGGATGCTGTTTTCTGCCTTGTCGGCGGCAGAACGCATACTGTCGGTCAGGCTGCCTTTGCCCATTCCGCGCACGCGCCCATTGGGGGCGGCGAAGTATTTTGCATCCTGCATCATACTTTTGCCCTCGTCCATCATGGTGCGGGTGAGAACTCTGGCCTCGTCGGTGGCGGACATTCTGTCATCGACGGTGTCAGGGTTCGTGGCACCGGAACCGCAGGCGGTCAGGGGCAGGATAAGCATGGCGCACAGGACAAGAAAAAGACCTGCTCGTTTCATTCTGTTTCCTCCCGGGTCCTTTGCTGGGATGGTTGGTTGTTCCGTCCTGAGCATAGTATAGCCCCGAAGACCGAAGTTATAGCAGGAAAAAATCCCGGGAAGAGGAACTTCCCGGGATTTTTGGTAAATTCAGTTTTTTCGGCGCAGCAGGGAGGTGACCAGGAAAAACACCGCCAAAAACAGGGTGATGGACGCGCCGGCAGAGGAGCCAAGGTAGTAGGAGGCCATCACACCGGCCACCCCGCACACCACAGCGCCCAGCACGCTGAACAGGTGGTACTGGGCGGTGTTCCGGGCCACGCTGCGGGCCGAGGCGGCGGGCAGCACCAGCAGTGAGTTGATGACCAGCAGACCCACCCAGGTCATGGACAGGGTGACCACCACGGCAATGAGGGCGGAGAACACGGTTTCCAGCAAAAACACCTGCACGCCGCGGCTGTGGGCCAAAGCCGGGTGGACGGTGGACAGCATTAGCCGATTGAAGCCAACCACCCAAAAGACCAGCACCACCAGCAAGATCAGGGCCAGCAGGCCGATTTGACCGGGGGTGACAGACAGGATGTCACCGATGAGCAGGCTGTTGAACTTGGTGAAGGACCGCCCGCCCAAGGTGGACAGGAAGATGCCAAACGCCATGGCGGTGGAGGCGAATACGCCGATGACCGTGTCGCTGGCCAGGGCGGTTTTGCGCCGCACCACATTAAAGAGTACGGAGAAGAACAGGGCAAACAGCACCGCGGCCCATGTGGGGTCACCGATACCGCACAGGGCGCCGATGGCCATGCCGGTAAAGGCGGAATGGCCCAGGGCGTCGGAGAAGAAGGACATCCGGCTGCGCACCACCATAGTGGACAGCAGGCCGAACAGGGGGGAGATGACCAGTACCGCCAGCAGGGCGTGTTTCATAAACAGCATTTGCCCGGGCTGCGCCCATTCAAAGGGAAGCAGGGACAGAAGCCGATACCAAAGCTCCATCATTGCTCACCCTCCTTTTCCTCGCGCAGGTGGAAGGTTCGGTAAAATTCGGGGGAGGCCAGCACCTCGCCGGCGGGGCCGGTGCGCAGTACCCGCTCGTCCAGCAGCACCACCTGATCGGCGTAGCGCTCCAGGGTGGCGAAATCGTGGGTGGAGAGGAAAATGGACAAATCGTACTGGCTGCGCAGCTCGTCCAGCATATCCATTAGCTGGCGCTCGCCCTCGGCATCCACGCCGGACAAAGGCTCGTCCAGCAGCAGGATGTGGGGGACGGGTTCCAGCGCAAGGGCCAGCAGCACCCGCTGCAGTTGTCCGCCGGACAGGGCGCCCATGGGTCTGTCCAGCAGCTCCTGGGCGTGGACCCGGGACAGGCAGGCTTCGGCCTTGGCGCGCAGGGCCTTGGTGATGGGCAGCCACACGGGCCAGCGGCAGGTGGCGGCGGTGAAGAAGTCCAGCACCGTCACCGGGTCGCCCCGGTCAAAGGAGGGGGACTGGGGTACATAGCCCACCAGGGGACGGGTGCTTTTTGCCGTGGGGTCGCCCAGCCGGAAGGCGGGGGCGCCGGCGGGAGAGAAGGTGATGGAGCCGGTGTAGTCCAGTTGGCCCAAAATAGTCCGCAGCAGGGTGGATTTGCCCGCGCCGTTGGGACCGATGAGGGCCACGATCTCGCCGCAGTTGAGCTGGAAGGACACATCGGACAAAATCTGCGTATTGTCCAAATTGACGCTGACGTGGTCCAGCTTCAGCCGACAGGCGTCGGTCCGCCCGCTGACCAGCCGTCCGTGTTTGATTTTACGCATGGGTCATTCCACCTCGCTTTGAGAGAAGGCACCGATGACGGTGGTGATGTTGATATTGATGGCCTCGATATAGGGGGCGATGGGGGAGAGTTCGTCCGCAAACGGTTCCCGTCCGTCCATAATGGTGGACAGGACGTAGACCCCGCAGCCGGCCTCCCGGCTGATGGCCCGGGCGGTGGCGTCGGAGCCGTTGACCTCGGTGAAAATGGCGGGCAGCTCGTATTGACGCACCAATTCGGTGATGTGGACGATCTCCTTGGCGGAGGCCTCGCTGCCTGCCTCCTCCTCGATGCTGGCCAGCAGGGGCAGGTCAAAGGCGTTGGCGAAGTAGGCGAAACCGTCGTGGAAGGTGATGAGTTGTGCGCCGGAGAGGGTGGCGTTCTGCATGGCGGTTTTGCCGTCCTCGCAGCATTGGTTCAGTAACTGTTGGGCGGTGGCGGTGTTGTAGACCATGCGGGTGTGGGCGTTCTCGTCCAACAGGGGGAGCAGGCCGGTCAGCACGGAATCCACGGCGCAGGCCATGTTGGCCGGGTCCATCCAGTAGTGGCCGTCGAAGTGGTCGTCGTGGTCGTGATGCTCGTGGTCGTGGTCATGGTGGCCGGTGGCGGGCAGCAGAGCAATCCCCTCGGAGCAGTCGATGACGGTGGCGGTGGAGGTGGCCAAAGCGTCGGCCATGAAATCCTCCATCCCCGCGCCGTTCAGAACGATGACGTCCGCCCGGGACAGCTTTTTCATGTCGTTGACGGTGAGGGTGTAGTCGTGCAGACAACTGACACTGCCCGTATCCAGCCGGGATACGGACACGCCCTCCATCCCGTCGGTCACAGCCAGGGCGGCCAGGTAGGTGGGGTAGGTGGTGGCCACGATATTTACTTGAGCCTGTTCCGGTCCTGTGGGGGCGCAGCCCGCCAACAGCAGCACACAGAGCAGCAGGGTGATCATGCGTTTCATACGTACCTCCCAAAGGAAGTGGTTCACAACGCACTATTATATCATCCTCCGCGGGAAAAGTAAATGAGCAAACGAGGTCAGTGGTGATGGTGATGATGATGGTGGTGGTGGCCCTGGGCGGATACGGTGGGACACTGGACGGCGGGGCAGTCTTCGCCCGGGACCTCCAGCTCCAGCGTAGCGTGTCCGATGTGAAATTCAGCCAGTACCTGCCGGGCGGCCAGCTTGATGGGGTGGGGGTCGGCGTCGGTGACCAGGTGGAGGGTGGCGCAGTTGGTCTGGCCGTCCAGGGTCCACAGGTGGACGTGGTGGACGTCCAGCACGCCGTCAAGCTGCTCCAGGCGTGCTTTGAGCTGGGCGATATCCACGCCGCCGGGGGTGCGCTCCAAAAGGGGGGTGAAGGAGACGGTCAGATTTTTGACCGCGTGGACAAGGATGAACACCGCCACGCCCATGGACATGACCGGGTCGATGATGGCAAGGTCGGTGAAGTGCATGACCACCGCGCCGCACAGCACCACCACCCAGCCCAGCACGTCCTCCAGCATGTGCAGGTTGACCGCCCGCTGGTTCAAAGACTGCCCGCCCCGGGTGAAGAAGGCGGCGCAGGTGTTTACTATCACCCCCACCACGGCGAACAAAATCATGCCCCGGTAGTCGATCTCCACGGGGTTGATGATACGCAGCACGGCGTTGCAGATGACCACGGCGGAGCCGAACAGCAAAATCAGGGTGGTGATGATACTGCCCAAAACGGAGTACCGGGCAAAGCCGTAGGTGTAAAAGCGGTTGGCCGGGTGCTTGCTCTTTCGTTCAAGAACGTAGGATACGCCGATGCTCACCGCGTCGCCCAGGTCGTGGACCGCGTCCGAGGCGATGGCGATGCTGCCGGTGACTATGCCGCCCACGAATTCAAACACGGAAAAGGCAAGGTTCAGGATAAAGGCAATCAGAATGTTTCGATCGGTTCTCATAAAGGCCTCCTATTGACTTGGGGTGAGTTGGTGCTATAATAGTTATTGAACATATTGTTCGATATTTTGAAGCAAAACGCAAGATACAAGGTTGCTGCCCTGTACGTTACGGAACAAGTTTGCGAAAGTGTATGGTGACGGTATGGATCGACGACAGAGAAAAAGCCGGCAGGCCATGTTTGCGGCCTTTACCGAGCTGCTGGAACACAAAGATTTTGCTCAAATCACCGTGGGCGAGATCATCGACCGGGCGGACGTGGGCCGGGCCACCTTTTACGCCCATTTTGAGACCAAGGAGTTCCTGCTGAAGGAGCTGTGCCGGGAGCTGTTCTGCCACATTTTTGATTTTCAGCAAACTCCGCCGGCCCGGCATCAGCATATTTTTGACTGCACGCCCACCGGCTGCGTGTTCCAGCACCTGTTTGCGCACCTGCAGAAGAATGACAACGGCGTGCTGCGGCTGCTGTCCGGGCAGAATAACGAGCTGTTTTTGGGCTATTTCAAAACCGGCCTGCGCACGCTGGTGATGGGGCAGCTGCCTCGGTTTGCAGCCCGAAAGGACCCGAAACTGCCGGAAGACTTTTGGGTGGACCACATCACCGCCACCTTTATCGCGACCCTGCGCTGGTGGGTGGAGAACGGCATGGAGCAGTCCCCGGAGACCATAACCGAATACTTCTGCCTGTCCGTGTGAGGGCAAGAGAGAGGAACGCTCCCTCCATCCTATGATGGGGGGAGCGTTTTGTATCCCCGGCGGGGGTGTGGATAAAATTCACGGGGCGTTCACAAATAAATTGCAAAACCCTATTGCATTTTGAGCGGGAGTGGGGTAAACTGAATTAGCACTCTATGAGCGAGAGTGCTAATTTTGGAACTTGAGAGAATGAGTAAAGGAGTGGATGCTCTATGAATTTGAACCAACTGACCCAGCGGTCCCAGCAGGCGCTGCAGGGGGCCCAGGCCCTTGCCGGCCGGTACGGCAACCAGCAACTGGAGCAGGCGCACCTGCTCTTGGCCCTGGTGCAGGATGAGGAGGGCCTTGTGCCGCAGTTGCTGGCGGCTATGGGGCTGACCCTGCCCAGCTTCCGGGCCGCGGCCACGGACCGGGTGGAAAAGCTGCCCAAGGTCAGCGGCGGCGGGCGCGAGGCGGACAAGGTCTACATCACCCAGGAGCTGGACCGGGCCCTGAACGCCGCCGAGGAGGCGGCAACGGCCATGAAGGACGAGTATATTTCGGTGGAGCATCTGCTGCTGGGCCTGGTGGACAGCGCGGACCGCACGCTGAAGGATCTGTTTGCCGACTACCGGGTGACCCGGGAGGGGGTCATGCAGGCCCTGGCCGGGGTGCGGGGCAACCAGCGGGTGACCACCGACGACCCGGAGCAGACCTACGACGCCCTGAAAAAGTACGGCACCGACCTGGTCCAGCGGGCCCGGCAGAACAAGCTGGACCCGGTCATCGGCCGGGACGACGAAATTCGCAACGTGATCCGCATCCTGTCCCGCAAGAGCAAGAATAATCCCGTCCTCATCGGCGAGCCCGGCGTGGGCAAGACCGCCATTGCCGAGGGGCTTGCCCAGCGCATCGTCAAGGGTGACGTGCCGGTGAGCCTGAAGGACAAGACGGTGTTCAGCCTGGATATGGGCAGCCTGGTGGCGGGGGCCAAGTACCGGGGCGAGTTTGAGGAGCGGCTGAAGGCCGTGCTCAACGAGGTCAAGCAGTCCGACGGACAGATCATCCTGTTCATTGACGAGCTGCACACCATCGTGGGGGCGGGCAAGACCGAGGGCAGCATGGATGCGGGCAACCTGCTCAAGCCCATGCTGGCCCGGGGCGAGCTGCACTGTATCGGCGCCACCACCCTGGACGAGTACCGCAAGTATATCGAAAAGGACGCGGCCCTGGAGCGGCGGTTCCAGCCGGTGCTGGTCAGTGAGCCTACGGTGGAGGACGCCATCGCCATCCTGCGTGGCCTGAAGGAGCGCTATGAGGTGTTCCACGGCGTGAAGATCACCGACGGTGCCATCATCGCCGCGGCCACCCTGTCCGCCCGGTATATCACCGACCGCTTCCTGCCCGATAAGGCCATCGACCTGGTGGACGAGGCCTGCGCCATGATCCGCACCGAGATGGACTCCATGCCCACGGAGCTGGACGTCATCTCCCGCCGCATCATCCAGCATGAAATTGAGGAGGCGGCCCTGAAGAAGGAAACGGACAAGCTCTCCAAGGAGCATCTGGAGGAAATTCGCCGGGAGCTGGCCGAGATGCGGGAGGACTTCAACGCCAAAAAGGCCCAGTGGGACAACGAAAAGAACGCCATCGGCAAGGTGCAGAAGCTGCGCCAGGAGCTGGAGCAGGCCAACGGCGAGCTGGAGCGGGCCCAGCGGGAGTACGACCTTGAACAGGCGGCCCAGTTGCAGTACGGCCGCATCCCGGAGCTGAAAAAGCAACTGGAGGCGGAGGAGGAGCTGGTCAGCCGGCACAGGGAGAACACCCTGCTGCGGGACAAGGTGACCGACGACGAGATCGCCCGCATCATCGAGCGCTGGACCGGCATCCCGGTGGCCCGGCTGATGGAGGGGGAGCGGGAAAAGCTGCTGGGGCTGGAGGACATCCTCCACCGCCGTGTGGTGGGGCAGGACGAGGCGGTACGCCTGGTGTCCGAGGCCATCCTGCGCAGCCGGGCCGGCATTGCCGACCCCAACAAGCCCATCGGCTCCTTCCTGTTCCTGGGCCCCACCGGCGTGGGCAAGACGGAGCTGGCCAAGACCCTGGCCCAGGCCATGTTCGACACGGAAAAGAACCTGGTGCGCATCGACATGAGCGAGTATATGGAGAAGTTCGCCGTGTCCCGGCTCATCGGTGCCCCTCCCGGCTACGTGGGGTACGAGGAGGGCGGCCAACTGACCGAGGCGGTGCGCCGCCAGCCTTACAGCGTGGTGCTGTTTGACGAGGTGGAGAAGGCCCACCCCGACGTGTTCAACGTGCTGCTGCAGGTGCTGGACGACGGCCGTATCACCGACGGACAGGGCCGCACGGTGGACTTTAAGAATACCATCATCATCCTGACCTCCAACCTGGGCAGTCAGTATCTGCTGGACGGCATCGACGAGGCGGGACAGGTGACACAGGAGGCCCGGGAGCAGATCGACCGGCTGCTCAAGGGGTCCTTCCGGCCGGAATTCCTGAACCGCCTGGACGAGATCGTGTTTTACAAGCCCCTGACCCGGGACAACATCACCCGCATCATCGACCTACAGATGGAGGGGCTCAACGACCGGCTTGCGGATAAGCAACTGCGGGTGGAGCTGACGCCGGCGGCCAAGACCTTTGCCATCGACAGCGCCTACGACCCCCTGTACGGCGCCCGGCCCCTGCGCCGGTTCCTGCAGCACACGGTGGAGACCCTGGTCAGCCGCCGCATCATCGCCGACCAGGTGGCCCCCGGCCAGACCCTGACCGTGGACTGTGTGGACGGGGAATTGACGGTGAAATAAAACGCGCGAAAAAACGCCCCTGCCGCGTAGCGGCAGGGGCGTTGCTTATTTATTTAGTTGCGCTTGCTGAAAATCTTCTGCAGGATGTCCCAATCCTCGTTGGACACGGAGCCGGACTCCTCCTTGGGGGCGGGGGCGGGCTGCTCGGCCACGGGGGCGGCGGCCACCTCGGCAGGCTCAGCGGCGGGGGCGGCAGGCTCCTCGTCAAACAGGGACAGGGGAGGGAAGGAGAAGTCGTCCCGGGCGGGAGCCTCCTGCTCCACCTTGGCCTTGGCCTCGGTATAGGGCTCGGCGGGGATGGGGGCGGCCTTCTCGTCAAAGCCGGTGGCAATGACGGTGACGCGGATCTCGTCCTCCAGCTCGGGGTCGAAGGCGGCGCCGAAGATGATGTTGGCATCGGGATGGGCAGCCTCCTGCACCAGGTTGGCGGCAGTTTCCACCTCTTCCAGGCCGATGTCCATGGAACCGGTGATGTTGATCAGCACGCCGCGGGCGCCGTTGATGGAGGTCTCCAGCAGGGGGCTGGAGATGGCCATGCGGGCAGCCTCTTCGGCCTTGGCCTTGCCGGCGGCACGACCCACGCCCATGTGGGCGCGACCGGCGCTTTCCATGACAGCGGTAACGTCGGCAAAGTCCAGGTTGATGAAGCCGGTGTTCTTGATCAGGTCGGAGATGGACTGGACGGCCTGCTGCAGCACGTCGTCCGCGATCTCAAAGGCGTTGAGCAGGGTGATCTTCTGGTCGGTGGCCAGCTTCAACCGCTCGTTGGGGATGATGACCAGGGAGTCCACCTTGCCGCGCAGCTCAGCGATGCCCTGCTCGGCCATGGACATACGGCGGGGACCCTCGAACTTAAAGGGCTTGGTCACCACGCCCACGGTCAGCACGCCCAGCTCCTTGGCGATGTCGGCCACGATGGGGGCCGCGCCGGTACCGGTGCCGCCGCCCATGCCGGCGGTGATGAAGACCATGTCGGCATCCTCAAGGGCCTTGGCGATCTGGGCGCGGTTTTCCTCGGCAGACTTGCGGCCCACGTCGGGGTTGGCGCCGGCGCCCTGACCGTTGGTCAGCTTTTCGCCGATCTGAATTTTGAAGGTGGCGCTGGAAACGTTCAGCGCCTGTTTATCCGTATTGACGGAGATGAAATCAACGTTTTTAATGCCGGACTTGACCATGCGGTTAATCACGTTGCCGCCGCCGCCGCCAACACCAACGACCTTGATGCTGACAACGCTGTCCTGACCGATATCCAAACCAAATGCCATAGCAGTTTCCTCCTAAGTAAAAATCAACCTGTTGGGCCGAGAAAAATGGCTATCAACCACATTTAGTATATTGTATCGCTCTTTTGCAGGCAGGTCAATACCCGAAACGCAATTTTTGTGTGCTTTTTTCTCCTTTTTACCGTAAAATTACGCGGGAGAGAATACCACGGTGTAATCCTTGACCGTCAGGTCCAGGGTTCCGCGCTCGTATGGCTCCAAAGATTCGATGGCTTTATCCATGACGGCCAGCAAATAGGGGAAGTCGCCCTTGGCCGGGAGCTTTACGGTGAAGCGGTCGTCCAGCTTCATGCGAATACAGCTGATACCGGTAAGGTCAAGGTGGGTGACACGGGTGAGCGTGCCGCTTTGTTCCAGTGCCTGCAGCAGGGCGATCAGACTGTCGGCCCGGGCCTGCTGCGCGGGCTTTGTTACCAATGTGGTCCCGCCTTCGGGCAGGACGGGGGTGACGCCGTCCACCCGCAGGGCGTGAGGCGTATCGGACCAGTCCAGCACCTTGCCGGAGGAACTGATGAGCCAGCCGCCGTCGCCGCTGCGAAGCTGTGCGGCGGCCTGACATTCATTGACGGTGATGACCAGCGTGTCGGGCAGACGCCGACGGATGTTCACCGACTCCACGTAGGGCAGCTTGCGGCGGATCTGAGCGGCCACGTCGTACTTGTTCATGCGGTACAGGTTATCCCCCTGCTCCACGCCGGAGGCCTGCTCGATTTGAGCGGCGCTGTAACGAACGTTGCCGATAATTTCCACCTGTTCTACCCTGAAAAACACGGTGGCACCCATGAGAACGGCGGCAACCAGAGCAATAACGGACAGCACTTTATAGAGGAAGCCGAAGCGTCCTCTTTTTTTGTACCGTCTGCGGTTTTTTCTGACTGCTGCCATAGGTGGTTCTCCTGTCGTCGTATCTGTTTATGTCAGGGGAGAAGGCTCAACAACGTGTTGTAGATGGTGCGGCTTGCATCGCCGGTGGTGTTGGCGGTCAGGGCGCGGGACATACGCTGCCGGCGCTCGGAGTCGGCCAGCAGTTGGCAGAGCGTGTCGTAAAGGAGGTCCACCGTGCAATCCGGCTCCAGCAACACCACCGCGCCGCCCTGGCGCTCCAGCACGCGGGCGTTTTTCTCCTGGTGGTTGGCGGTGACGTTGGGGGAGGGGACCAGCACGCTGGGCTTGGCGATGGCGGCCAGCTCCGACACCGTGGAGGCACCGGCCCGGCACAGCACCACGTCGGCGGCGGCCATGACCAGGGGCATATCGTAAATGTATTCCCGCACCTGCAGCTCCGGGGCGGCAATGCCCTTGGCCTGCAGCGCGTCGGTCATGCGGGCGAAGTCCCGGCCCGCGCCGTGGATGTGGTGGAAGGGCAGACCCTCCTGCTGCTGGCGTGCCAGCAGCTCCACCGTCAGATCGTTCATGACCCTCGCGCCCAAAGAACCCCAGTAGGACAACAACAGGGGGCGCTCATCGGTGATGCCAAGCTGGACCCGGGCCTCCTCCCGGGTGTAGCGGAAAAACTCCCCCCGCACCGGTGTGCCGGTGACCACTACCTTGTTAGGGTCGTCGTAGTGGGAACGGCTTTCCTCAAAGCCCACCATGACGCAGTCCACCACCTTGGACAGGGCCTTGGTGGTCAGACCGGGAACGGCGTTGGACTCGTGTACGGCGGTGGGGATGCCCCGCCGGGCGGCCTGGTTGACAACGGGATAGGAGGCGTAGCCGCCGGTGCCTACCACCAGGTCGGGCTTAAAGTCGTCCAGAATACGCCGGGCCTGAGCCTTGGAGGTGACCATGTTTTTCAGCGTCACCAAATTGTGCGCCAGATTAGCGGGCTTCAGCGAGCGGCGGAAATTGGTGATGGTGACGGTACGGATGTCGTAGCCCTCCTTGGGGACCAGCCGGGTCTCCATACCGCCGTCGGCGCCCACGAACAGCACCTTGCAGTCGGGGTGCTCCTGCTGGAAGATCCGGGCCAGAGCCACGGCGGGGTTGACGTGTCCGGCGGTGCCGCCGCAGGTGAAGAGAATGTTCATAGTCTACCTCGTTTCCTTTAGTCCTGTTTCGGGGCCGGAATTTGTCGGGAAATGGCCAGCAGGATGCCTACCTCCGCAAGTTGAATGACAAGGGCGGTGCCGCCGTAGCTGAAGAAGGGGAGGGAGATGCCGGTGTTGGGGATGAGTTTTGTGACTACGGCGATGTTGAGGAACACCTGCACGGCGAACAGGGTGGTGATGCCAACTGCCACAAGGGCGCCGAAGCGGTCCCGGGCGTGCAGAGCTACCCAGTAGCCCCGGAGAATGAACATCATGAAAAGACCGAGGATGAGAATACCGCCCACAAAACCAAGCTCCTCCACGGCGATGGAGAAGATAAAGTCGTTCTCCGGTTCGGGCAGGAACAGGTACTTTTGCACGCTCTTGCCCAAACCGCGACCCAACAGGCCGCCGGAGCCGATGGCGTACAGAGATTGGATGGTCTGATAACCCTTGCCCAGGGGGTCGCTCCAGGGGTCCCGGTACAGGGCAAGGCGCGAGTTCATGTAGGGGGTCAGCTTGGCGATCAGGAACAGTCCGCCGCCGCCAAGACCAAGACCGGCCACAAACCAGCCCCAGTGAATACCGGAGGCAAACATGACCGACAGGGCGCCCAGCATGACCAGGATGGTGCCGGACAGATGGGGCTGCAGCATCAACAGCGCGGCGATGACGATCAAAATGATGCCGTAGGGAAACAGCAGCTCCGTAAAGCCGATGCGGTCGGAAAGGGTCTGAATTCTGCCCCAGCGCGTGTGCGTGTTGCGCTTGGGCAGCTTGCTCTTGTCACGACGGCAGAGCTTGTGGGCGAAATACAAAATGACGGTCACCTTTACGATTTCGGAGGGTTGAAAGGTGGGGCCGACCACCAGCAGCATACGCAGCCAGCGTTTCGCGCCGTTCAATCTCACACCCAGGGGGGTCAGCACCATCACCAGCAGCAGCAGGGAACCAAGCAGCAGAAATGGGGACAGTACCCGCAGGTTTTGGTAGTTGAATCGGGACAGCAGGAACATGGCCAGCAGACCCAGCAGAGCGTAGCCCCCCTGTTTCAGGGCATAGTCCAAGGGTGTTTTGCTGTCGGGGTCGTAATACGCAGTGGCATAGGAGGCGGACATTACCATGATCAGGCCCACGCCCAGCAGCAGCATGGCCAGCATCAGCAGGGGCAGGTCCACCGGCCCGCGGGCCAACTGTTCACTTATTGTCAGGTCGCGCTTGGCTTTTCGGGCCATGGAGATGCCTCCTTTCGTGGCGGGGATTGATTAGGCGGACAGCTTGTTCATTACACCAAAAAAGGCCAGGGCGCAAAGGGCCAGGGTCAGCAGGGTGAAGACGTAAAACAGCTTGACTTCGCTCCAGCCGCCCAGTTCAAGGTGGTGGTGGAGGGGGGCCATGCGGAAGATGCGCTTGCCGTGGGACAGCTTGAAGTAGGCCACCTGGATGATGTCAGACAGCACCTCGGCCACGTAAATCAGGCCGATGAGGGGGATGACCAGGGGAATATCCAGCGCGAAGGCCACGCCACATACCACGCCGCCCAAAAACAGGGAACCGGTGTCACCCATGAACACCTTGGCGGGATGGTAGTTGTAAATGAGGAAGGCGACCAGACCGCCGGCCAGGGCGGCGGAGAACACGCCCAGGTGTGTGTACTTGTACCAGACGGCAACGGTAATGAAAAACACGGAAACGGGCAGCGTCACGCCGGCGGCAAGGCCATCCACGCCGTCGGTGATGTTTACGGCGTTCACGGTACCCACCATGACGAAGGCGGCGAAAACCATGTACACAGGCCAGGACAGGGCCAGTTCGGTGTTGAGGAAAGGGATGTAGAGGTTAGGCTCGGGAATCAGGTTAAACTTGCGAAGCAGCAGGACGAACACGATGGAGGCGACCAGCTGCAGCAGGAACTTTTGCAGCGCGGTCAGACCGGTGTTGCGATGGTGCTTTACCTTTTGGTAGTCATCAATAAAGCCGATGACGCCGAAGACCAGTGCAAAGCCCAGTACCAGCAGATGGGCGAATTCGCCCTTCATCATGCTGGACCAGCCGGCGGCGACAGTGGCCACGCAGATACCACCGATAAACATCAAACCGCCCATGGTGGGGGTGCCCTGCTTGGACATGTGCCAGGTGGGGCCGATCTCTTTGATGGATTGGCCGGCCTTCAACCGGCGCAGAGCCGGGATCAGGAAGTAGCCCAAGGCGACAGTGACCACAAAGGACACCAAAAGGCTGATGATAATTTCCATAATAAAACCTCCGTCGGGTGAGTTTTCTTTTGTCTGTCAGGTGCGCTGCCGCTGGCGCAGTGCGCGGTTGTGGGCGCAGGCACGGATGAAAGCGCGCTCCTGCGCGCCGCCGTCGGCGCCGGTCAGCACCAGCACGTCGCCGGGGTGAGCCCGGTCCAGGCCACGGATAATGGCCTGCTGGCGGGGGCAGCGCTCGCCGCCAAAGGGGAGAACGCAATCGGCCAACTGTGCGGCCAGCTCCTCCATGGGCCTGTCGTTGCCGCAGCAGTCCAGCAGGCATACCAGCCGCCGCGCGGTAAAGCTGCGGGCCACGGTCAGCGCTCGTTCCAAGCTGTGCAGGTCGCCGGCCCGGTCCAGCAGCACGGTGTAGGCCGCGGGAATGGACAGCACCTCCATACAGCCGGCGGGGCCGCGGGCCACCCGCAGCAGCCGGGCCATCTGACCCAGCTCCAACCCGAGGCACAGGCCGCAGGACAGGGCGCACAGGGCGTGGTAAACGGCGAAGCCGCCGCAGACGGGCAGGTGGATGCGCCGAATTTGCCCGGTGGCCACGGCCTCGAACTCCGTGTGGCCGGGGAAGGAGCGCAGATTGCGGGCGGTCAGGTCGGCGAAAGCCTTGTTTTCCGAATAGGTAAAGGTGTGGGGCGGAAGTGCGGCGGGGAAGTCGGGCTGCCCCGCCTCGTCAAGATCCAAAATGGCGATGTCGGTGTGGGCCAGTGCCAGTGCCGACTCCTGCCAGCCTGCGGCCTGCCCCACGGGGGCGGCCACACTGATGCGCAGGTCGGTGCAAAGTCGGCGGGCCAGGGCGGGACGATCCAGCACCAGGATGGCGTGGGTCGTACCCCGGGCAGCCAGTTTGCTCAGATGGGCGGACAGGGCTTCGACACACGACAGTGCCGGGCAGTCCGGGCCGATGATGCCGGGTTTGATGCCGGGAGTACCCTCCAGTGCGGTGTACAGCAGGCAGGCGACCTGCCGGGCATCGGTTTGCCCGATGATAGCGGTCAGGGCCATGGCGGTGCGGGGTTTATGCGGCATGGGGAGAATCACCCCTTGAAGGGCGGTTTCATTCTCTCTATGTGCGCGGCGGGCGCGGGATCACTCCAGAGGGGAGTAGCCGTCGGAAACGCTGGTGTCCACGAAACGCACGGGGATAACGGTACCCCGGTCTACCATTTCACCGGCGGCGTAGCTTTGGTCTACGACCTTGGTTACGGCGCTGTAATAGGATACGCCGGAGGCACGCATATAAAGACCCAGATCGTTCAGGCGTTTTTTGGCTTGGTCGTAGGTCAGCCCCTTCAAATTGGGTACGTTGACCTGCTGGGTCGGGGCCTGCTGACCCATGTACAGAATGACGGTGCTGTTGCCGGGGATGGTGGCGCCCACGGCGGGGATTTGGTCGGTGACCACCGTGCCGGTACCCACGGTGCGGCAGGTGAGATTTTTGCGCTTGAGGGCCGCCTGAGCCGTGGTCAGATCATAGCCCGTCAGCTTGGGAACGGACACGTCGGCGGCAGCGGCCTCGGCCTGGGTGTACTGACGCTCCACGCCCAAATAGTCCAAAATCTCGGCGATGAGCTGACCGGCCATGGGGGCGGCCATCTGACCGCCGCTGATGTAGTAGCCGGTGGAGCCGTACTTGCTGCCGGGGGAGGCGTGCTTGGGCGTATCAAAGTACAGCAGCACGATGACCTGGGGGTCTTCCGCGGGGGCAAAACCTACGAAGGATACGATTTCCTCGTCCTGAGTACCTACCTCGCCCTCGGCGGTACCGGTCTTGCCGCCGATGCGGTAGCCGGCCACATAGGCGTTGCGGCCGGTTCCCTCGCTGACCACGCTCTCCAGAATTTCGGCAGCCTGGCGGCTGGTACTTTCGCTGACCACCTGACGGATGACGGTGGGGTCGGTCTGGCGAACCACGTTGCCCTCGGCGTCGTTGATGGATTTCAGCACGTAGGGCTGCATGAGGTAGCCGCCGTTAACGGTGGCGGAGAAGGCGGACAGCAGCTGCAGGGGGCTGACGGTGAAGCGCTGACCGAAGGAGGCGGTGGCCAGGGACTGGTAGCCCTCCGGGCTGACAAAATAGTCCCGGTCCCACACGATGCCGGTGGCCTCGCCGGGCAGGTCGATGCCGGTGGCGTCCTTCAGACCAAAGGCCTCGAAGTAGTCGTAGAACGCGTCGGCGCCAAGGCGCTGGCCGATCATCATAAAGGCGGGGTTGCAGGAATTTTGCACCGCTTCGGCCAGGGTTTGGTCGCCGTGACCCTGGCGGTCGGAACAGTGGATGGTGCGTCCGGCCACCACGTAGTAGCCGGGGCAATAGAAGTGGTCGCGTTCGGAGATGACTCCGGCCTCCAGCGCTGCGGCAAGGACCACGGACTTGAAGGTGGAGCCGGGTTCGTAGGTGTCATTGAGAACCTTGTTGCGCCACTGTTTATTCAAAGCGTCGGAGATGGCGGAGGAGGAGGCTTTGTCGCGCAATGCCTCCTGGGTCAGGGGTTTGCCGTCCTCGTCGGTCAGATTTTGGGCCAGGAACTGCTGGTAGTACTGCTCCTTTTGGGCGGCGGCCTGCTGATTCAGCGTTTCGTCGTATACGGTGCCGTAGGTGTTCAAATCGTAGGTGGGGGAGCTGGCCATGGCCAGGAGCGCGCCGGTCTTGGGGTTCATGACAATGCAGATGCCGCCGTTTTGCACGTCGTACTTTTCAATGCCGGCGGCCAAAGTCTGCTCGGCCATGCGCTGAATGGTGCTGTCGATGGTCAGGGTAATGCTGTAGCCGTCCTGAGCATCCACGTAGTTGGAATAGCTGTTGTAAATCTCGGTGCCGGCGCCGGTCTTGCTAGTGACCACGCGGCCGGACTGACCCTCCAGCAGTTGCTCGTAGGCGGCCTCCACACCGTAGGCACCGCCGTTTTCGTTGACGAAGCCGACTACATGGGCGCCTACGGATTTCATGGGATAATAGCGCTTGGTAGTGGGGGTCATGATGAGAGAGTAACCCAGCTTATTTTCGGCGATGAAAGCCTGCAACCGCTCGGCCTGGTCCCCCTCGATGTTCTTTTTCAGCACCTCGTACTGGGAGTTGGTTTTGTTCATGCGACGGACCACGTCATCCCGGTCAAGGTCGAGTACGGCGCACACCTCGTCGCAGATCAGGTCGCGGCGGGCCTGGATGGCGGCCTGATAGGCGGCCTGGTCGATGGTGCCGTCGTCCTGCTTGAACTGACGCTCGCTGATGCTGTTGATGAGGTCCCGGGGGGAAAGGATCAGATTATACACGGTTGCGGACATGGCCATGACGTTGCCGTTACTGTCCCGGATATCGCCGCGGTTGGATTTGACCTCCACGTCCCGGGTGGATTGCTGTAGCTGGAGAAGCTGGTACTCCTCGTGCTTGACGATGGTGAGGTACCACAGCCGCCAGCCCAGCGCCAGGAAGGTGGCAATGCCGAAGAACGCCATCAAAATGGCGGTGCGCCGGAATATCAGCTGCTTGGAGGATTGCTCCTTTTGCTGGTTTCGCTGTGTTCTGCTTTCTGCCATGGGAGCCGCCTCCTGTCTGTCCGTGTTACCTCAAAAGGGCGCAAGAACTATGCTCTTGCGCCCTCTGGTTTCGTTGTGGTTTGTAAGTCTATTTTACTGTATGTGCCACATCAGCAGAAATATTCGACCAGGTCGGAAAAAACGTTCCCGTTGCCAGTGTCGGCGGCGGAACCGTTGAAGACCTCCACACTGTCGGGGCGGGACATATCGATGTAGGTGATCTGATCGGCGGTGGGGCGGATCATGGAGCCGCCCACGGCATTCTGCAGCCGCTGCAGATCGAACTCCTGCTCATACTGAGCGGACAGGGAGGCCTGCTCGGTGTGAAGGTCGGCCAGCTGGTTGCGCAGGGCAACCACGTTGTCGGAGGCTACGTGCAGCTGCAGCGTGCTGAGCAGCAGCAGCACCGCGAACACACCCACGGCAAGAAAGCCCACCACGGCGAAGGGGGCCACGTGACCGGCCTGGCGCACGGCCGCCTGAGGCCGGCTGACGGTCTGGCGGCGGGGGGCGCGCTTGGGAATGTTATACTGCTCTTCCTGTCGGCGGGGAGCGCGGACAACGTTGCCGGTATAGGCGGGGGCGTAAGCTGCACTGCCGTTTACGCGGTATGCAGTAGTTCTCTGTCGCACTGCCATGGTGGTTCCTCCCAATACTTGTTTTATCTCGTCTTTTCCGCCACCCGCAGCTTGGCGCTGCGGGAACGGGGGTTTTCTGTCAACTCCTGCTGGCTGGGCAGGATGGGTTTTTTGTTTATCAGTTTCAGCTCTGGGGTCTTGCCGCACACGCAAACGGGGAAGTCGGGGGGACAGGTGCAGCCTTTGGCGAAGTCGGCCATGCCGGCCTTCACGATGCGGTCCTCCAGCGAGTGGAAGGTGATCACCGCCAAACGTCCGCCGGGGTTCAGGCGGGGGACAGCCGCGCGGATCATGCGGTCCACGGCGGTCAGCTCGTCATTGACGGCGATGCGAATGGCCTGAAAGCTGCGCTTGGCCGGGTGCTGCTTTTCTTTCAGGGCCTTGCCCGGCATAGCACCTTTAATAATGTCTACCAGCTCAAGGGTGGTTTCGATGGGCTTGACTTCTCTGTGCCGCTCGATGGCAGCGGCGATAAGGCCGGCGTAGCGCTCCTCACCGTATTGCAGCAGGATGCGCCGCAACTCGTCCCGGGACCAGGTGTTGACCACGTCGGCGGCAGTCAGCCCCTCGGATCGGTCCATGCGCATATCCAGCGGCGCGTCGGCCATGTAGGAGAAGCCGCGGCTGCTGTCGTCCAACTGGGGGGAGGATACGCCCAAATCAAAGAGCATACCGTCCACGCGGTCTATTCCCAGGCCATCCAAAATGGCGTCGATCTCGGCGAAGTTGCTGTGGACCAGCCGTACCCGGTCCATCCAGGGGGCCAGGCGGGTCTGCGCGGCGTCCAATGCCGCCTGGTCGCGGTCCACGCAAATCAGAGTGCCGGTGGTCAGCCGCCGGGCGATCTGGCAGGAATGACCGGCGCGGCCCAGGGTGCCGTCTAGATAGATGCCGTCGGGGCGGATGTTCAAACCGTCCAGGCACTCCTGCAGCAGGACCGAATAATGCGTAAACTCCATAAATTACAGACGCAGCTTGCGGCTGAGGGACTTCATGCGCTCCGGCGTGGCGCTGGCCACCAGCTTTTCGTTCCAGCGGGCCGCGTCCCAAATGCGGGCGGCGCCGTTGGCGCCCACGATGACCACGTCCTTTTCCAGCTTGGCGTACTCACGCAGCAGGGGAGGAATGACGATGCGGTTTTGGCTGTCCACCGTGCAGCGGTAGGTTTGGGCGAAGAAGACCTCCATAGCCTCGATGTCCTCTTCCTCTTCCAGGTCCTCCGCCCGGCGGCACAGGGCCTCCCAGGAGCTTTGGGGGTAGATGGTCAGGCACTGGTCCGCACCCATGGACAGGTGGAAGCAGTCGCCCAGTTCTTCTTTCAAGCGGGCCGGGATGAACAGGCGGCCCTTTCCGTCGATGGAATGTTCAAATGTTCCGGTCACGCTGTCCACCTCCTCCACTTTGGTGAAAAATCGGGGGAAAATGCTCCACTTTCCTCCACATGTATTTAGTATAAGAGGTTGACCATAAAATTGCAAGAGTTTTTTATGCATTTTTTAGAATTTTTTTGAAGAAAAAAACCGTGGATTTCCTTTGAAATCCACGGTTTTGGGAATTAAAACAAATGTTCGATGTTTGGGGATAGGGCGATTTTTGGTGAAAACGACAAGGTGTTGTTGCAAAACAAAAAATCGACACAATATCTTGTGTTTCAACTTGATTTTTTCCGCTCCAACAACTGTCGAACGATTTCGTTGACAAGGGCGGGGGGCGCTTTCCCGCCAAGGGCGCGCATGGCCTGACCCATGAGAAAACCAACGGCTTTCTCTTTACCGGCAAGCCAATCGGTTACCGATTGGGGATTTTGGGCCAAGACGTCCTCCACAATGGCAGTCACCTGCTCCACGTCGCCGGTCTGCTCCAAATGATGGGTACGGACGTATTCCGCCGGGTCGCCGCCGGTAAATACGGCGTCAAAGACCTCCACCGCCGTGTTGCGGTTGATGGTGCCATTCGACACCAGGGCGATAAGGTCAGCCAATGCCCGGGCGGGCATGGGAATTTCCTCCACTCCCAGGTCGTCGGCGCTGAGTCGGCGCAGTACCTGGCCCATGATCCAGTTGGCCGCCTGTTTGGGCGGGGCGCCCAGGGCCACCACTTGCTCGAAGAACGCCGCCAGGGCGGGGTGGGTGGTGAGGGTGGCGCAGTCGTAGTCCCCCAGTTGCCAGTCCCGGGCATAGCGCCGGCGTTTTTCGTGGGCCAGCTCCGGCTGTTCCCGGCGCAGGCGGTCAAGCTGTTGGTCGCCAATGACCAGTGGGGGCAGGTCCGGGTCGGGGAAGTAGCGGTAGTCGCCCACCTGCTCCTTGTCCCGCATAGGGACGGTGCGGCGGGTATCCTCGTCCCAGCGGCAGGTCTGACAGCGCACCTGTCCGCCGGACTCCAAAATGGCGATCTGCCGCTGGGCCTCGTACTGGCAGGCAAGGCGCACGGCCCGCAGGGAACCCAGGTTTTTCAGCTCTGTCCGGGTACCCAGCTCGTCGCTGCCTGCCGGGCGGACGGACAGATTGACGTCGCAGCGCAGAGAACCCTGCTCCATGCGGCAGTCGGACACGCCCAAATACTGCAGGATGGAGCGCAGTTGCTCCAAATAGGCCGCGGCCTCGTCACCATTGGAAAAATCGGGGGCGGTGACGATTTCGATGAGGGGAATGCCGCAGCGGTTATAGTCGATGGCGGTGCGGTCCTCCCGGTGGTGCAGCTTGCCCGCGTCCTCCTCCAAATGCATTTCATGGATACCCACCCGCTTGCCCCCGGGCAGCTCCACATATCCGTCCCGGGCAAGGGGAGCGTAAAGCTGGCTGATCTGATAGGCCTTGGGCAGGTCGGGGTAGAAGTAGTTTTTTCGGTCAAACCGGCTGATGGGGGTGACGGTGCAGTTCAGGGCCAGGGCTGCTTTCAGGGCCAGCTCCACCGCCGCCTCGTTCAGCACAGGCAGACTGCCGGGCAGGCCCAGGCAAACCGGGCAGCACAGGGAGTTGGGTGGTGCGCCGAAGGTGGTGGAGCAGCCGCAGAAGATCTTGCTGCGGGTGGCCAGCTCCACGTGGGTCTCCAGCCCGATGACGATGTCCCAGTTCATGTCGTGCCACCTCCCAAACCGAAGATGGGGGGGCGGCGGCGATGCCAGTGTGTATCCTGCTGAAAGGCAAACGCAGCGTTCAGCACCGTACCGTCACCCATAGGGGGGGCGAGAAGCTGGGCGCCTATGGGCAACCCTTCCTGCCGTATGCCGCAGGGCATGGACAGGGCGGGTAGACCGGCCAAATTGGCGCAGGCCACATAGCGGTCCTCCTGGTACAGGGCGACGGGGTTGTTGCTCTCCTGACCCAGTTTTGGGGGTGGGCCGGGCATGACCGGGGTCAGCAGGAGGTCAAATTCCTGCCACAGAGAGCGGAAGGTGTCCTCCGCCTGATGGAGGACAGACAGTGCTTTTTTGTAGTAAGTTTCGTAGTTGTCGCCGCTGAGCAGATGGGTGCCAAGCAGAATGCGCCGCTTGACCTCCCGGCCAAAGCCGAGAGAACGGCTGTGGACAAACTGCTCCTGCACGTTGCTGCCTTCGCATCCACGGCAACCGAAGCGCACGCCGTCGTACCGGGCCAGGTTGGAGCTGGCCTGAGTGCAGGCCAGGACGTAGTAGGCGTGGACAGCGTGTTCCAGACCGGCGGCGTGACACAGCGCCACTGTCGCGCCTCGCTGGCGCAGCACGTCGGCGCAGTCCGAAATAGCTTGGCGGGTAGGCTCGTCCACCCGCTGGTCAAAATACACGTCGGGGATGCCGATACGGATGCCCCGCAGGTCGCCGGTCAGTTGGCCGGACAGGGGGGCGTAGGGGCCGGGACGGCTGGTGCTGTCCCGGTCGTCGTGGCCCCGGATGAGGTCCAGTATGGCGGCGCAGTCTGCCGCATCCCGGGCTATGGGGCCGATTTGATCAAAGGAGGAGGCGTAAGACACCAGGCCGTACCGGGACACGGTACCGTAGGTGGGTTTCATGCCCGTCACGCCGCAGCAGGCGGCGGGATGACGGATGGAACCGCCGGTGTCCGAGCCAAGGGCATACCAAACCTGACCCGAGGCCACGGCCACGGCGCTGCCGCCGGAGGAGCCGCCGGGGCTGTATGCCAAATTCCAGGGGTTCTTTACAGGGCCGAAGTAAGAGGTTTCGGAGGTAGAGCCGATGGCAAATTCGTCCAGATTGGTTTTGCCCACGCAGAAGGCCCCGGCAGAAAGCAGCCTTTCCACCGCCGTGGCGGTGTAGGGGGGGATAAAATGCTCCAGCATACGGCTGGCGCAGGTGGTGCGGGAGCGGGCCATGCAGATGTTGTCCTTCACCGCCATGGGTACGCCGGACAGGGGGGAGTTGACAACGTCGGGCTGGGCGGCAGAAGTCAGGGAAATAAAGCTGTTGAGCTGCGGATTTTGGGCGGTACAGACAGCGAAGGCGGCGTGTATGGCGTCGTCCCGGCGCACCTCGCCCCGGGCGATGGCTCCGGCCAATTCCAGGGCGGTCAAATCAAACAAACGGTTCATGTGCGTACCTCACTCCACCGTCCGGGGGACGAGGAAATACTCCCCATCCGTGTCCGGGGCGTTGGCCAGCGCGGCGGCGCGGTCGGTAGAGGCCAGCACTTCGTCCCCGCGCAGAGGACAGCCAGTCGCGGCCGGTGGCGCGGAGAGATCGGGACAGGCGCGCAGAACGTCCAAACAGGACAACACTGCATTCATTTGGTCGGCCAGTTCCGTGCGGTCGGTGCCGGTCAATTCCAGGGCGGCCTGCCGCTCCAGACGGATCATGGCTTTGGTGTCGATGGTCACGGGGCCACCTCCTTCGTGTTGGTTATAACTTTACCGGCCAAGGGCCAAATCATACAGCTCGTTTTTGGAAAGGGACAGCTCCCCGGCGGCCTGACGGACCGCGTCCTTCAGTGAAGCACCCTGCGCGCGCAGCTGCTCCACCCGGGCAAGGCCGTCCTCCAGCGTGGCGGCACATTCGGCGATTTCCTCCGCGCCCCGGACCACCAACACGAACTCGCCCTTAGGGGCAACCTCATTGTAAAGGGAAACTGCCTTGCAGAGTGTGGTGCGGATAATTTCCTCGTGGAGCTTGGAAAGCTCCCGGCAAAGGGAGATGGGGCGGTCGGGGCCGAAGGTGTCGCACAGATCGGACAGGGTAGCAGCCAGCTTGTGGGGCGCCTCGTAAAAGACCATGGTGCGTACCTCGCCCCGCAGGCTGTCCAAATGGGCCCGGCGGTTCTTTTTGTTCATGGGCAGGAAACCCTCAAAGGTGAACCGGTCGGTGGGCTGGCCGGAGGCGGCCAGGGCGGTGATCATGGCGCAGGGGCCGGGGATGGCCACTACGGTAATGTCGTTTTGGGCGCACAGGGCCACCAGCTCCTGCCCCGGGTCGGAGATGGCGGGGGTGCCGGCGTCGCTGACCAGGGCGCAGGTCTCGCCGGCCAAAATGCGGTTCAGAATGGCCTGGCCGCCCGCCTGGGTGGTGTGGCGGTGGTAGGACACCAGCGGCTTTTTCAACCCAAGGTGGTTGAGCAGCTTTAAGGATACCCGGGTGTCCTCAGCGGCGATGAAGTCCGCCTGGGCCAGGGTTTCCGCCATGCGGGGAGAGATGTCCCCCAGGTTGCCGATGGGGGTGGGGACGAGATATAAAATTCCGGCCATAAGCGACTCCTTTCGTGCAGGGGGTTACGTTTTGTGGATGCTGCGCAAGGCGGTGACCAGCGGTTTGTAAACAGGAAGCGTAATGATAACCAAGATAACCGACTTGAGCAAATTAAACGGACAGAAAGCGTACAAAATCAGGGTAAACCGATCTTTGATTGCGGGGATCACATCGGAACTCATCCCCAAAATCATCTCTTCGCTCCAGTCCATTGCCAGGCCGTACAGGGGGATGGTGATAAAATAATTGACAATGCCGCCGGCAACGATCATAGTCAGGCTGCCAAGGAGGAGAGAGATGACGGCACCGGACTTTGTCTTGTGATACTTGTAGTACAGTCCTGCCGCGCCGACGAAAGCCGCGCCGACGATAAAGTTTGCCAAATCACCTACGCCACCGGTCGCACCAATGCCGCCGGTCACCAGGTGGAGCAGGCATTTGACCAGTTGGATTAAAACGCCTGCCAGGGGACCCATGGCGAAGGAACCCATCAGAGGGACCAAATCGGAGAAGTCCAGTTGCAAAAACGACGGGAAGAAGGGAAGAGGGAACTCCAACAGCATCACCACACGGGCCACCGCCCCGAGGATCGCCACCTTTACCAGATAGTTGACATTGAAAATCGTTTTCTGTTTGGTTTGGGACATAAAAAACACTCCTTCAAATGGGTTTGACAGCCGCAAGACGAAGTGCCTTCCGGTCGTCAGACCAAAGTGAGGAGCGCGTGTTTGCACACATCTTCTTCCATCCGGACTATACCGTTGGTCCCGGAGTCGCACCGGGTCAGCGGGCGCTGTGCGCCCGGTCGCGGACTGTACCGCCAGTGGGGAGTTTCACCCCGCCCTGAAGACATTCATCCAGTTGTCAAAAGCATTATACGCCCCGGGGGCGGCGATTGCAACCCCCGGGGCAAATTTCCGTCAATTCAGGGCGGCGGGACCGAAGGCGTGGGGCAGCAGGGCGTCCAGAGTGGCAGCCTCGAACTGCCCGTCCTGCCGTACTGCCAGCACCCGCAGCCCGGGGGCGAACTCACAGAGCATCTGCCGGCAGCTTCCGCAGGGCCAGCAGAAGTCCTCACCACTGCCGGCGATGGCGATGGCGGCAAAATCCCGGTATCCCTCGCTGACGGCCTTGACCAGGGCCACCCGCTCGGCGCAGATGGTGGAGCCGTAGGCGGCGTTTTCCACGTTGCAGCCGGTGAACACGGTGCCGTCGGCGCACAGCAGAGCGGCCCCAACCTTGAAATTGGAGTAGGGGGTGTAGGCGTGATTGCGGGCGTCAAGGGCCAAATCGGACAGTTGGCGGTCGGTCATGTTCATCACTCCTTTGCCCATAGTTTACCACGAAATGAGAAGGCAGACAATAAAAAATGTCCCACCCGGATGGGTGGGACATTTTCTATTCTCTGTGAAGTGGTGAATTACTTCAGCTCGACCTTGGCGCCGACCTCTTCCAGCTTGGCCTTCAGAGCCTCGGCATCCTCCTT
>SVLO01000013.1 GCA_015067885.1 Oscillospiraceae bacterium
TCCGATCTCGCTCGGCTCAGCTACCCTCTGCGGCCCTTGGCCTTCAGAACCCGCTTGGGTCCTGCCGCCGCATCGCCGCGCGTCAGCAGCTTGCCTATATTACCACCACCTCCCTGCTTTGTCAACACCTTTTTTCACTTTTTTCAAAACTTTTTTCAAAACCCTCTTTTGTCCACCTCAGGCGGACAAAAGCCCGCAAAAATAGCGGTTGCGCGGGACACAAAACTGTGATACCCTAATAGCAGCCGCAATACATTATATATTATTGTAATTAGGAGGTGCCCACGTGCCTATTCGTATCCCCGATTCTCTGCCGGCCCGCGCGGTGCTGGAGAGCGAAAACATCTTCGTTATGACGGAATACCGGGCCATGCACCAGGATATTCGTCCGCTGAATGTGTTGATTTTGAATCTGATGCCCACCAAGATCGTCACGGAGACTCAGCTGCTGCGCAAGCTGTCCAACTCTCCGCTGCAGGTCCACGTAGAGCTGCTGCAGACGGCCAGCCATGTTTCCCAAAATACGGACGCCGATCATCTGTCTTCCTTCTATACCACCTTTGACAAGATCCGCGACAACTACTACGACGGCATGATCATCACCGGCGCCCCTGTGGAGAACCTGGACTTTACCGATGTGGATTACTGGGACGAGTTGTGCCAGATCATGGAGTGGACCAAATCCCACGTCCATTCCACACTGCACGTGTGCTGGGGCGCCCAGGCGGGCCTGTATTACCATTATGGTATCCCCAAATACCCGCTGAGCCAAAAACTGTTCGGCGTATTTCCCCACACCGCCCTGAAAAAGCAGTCTCCCCTGTTCCGCGGATTTGATGATGAGTTCTTTGTTCCCCACTCCCGCCACACCGAAAACCACGCCGAAGACATTTTGGCCGTTCCCGAGCTGGAGCTGCTGTCCGTATCCGATATGGCAGGTGTGTTCGCCGTCAAGAGCGCGGACAACCGCCGGTTCTTCATCACCGGCCACCCGGAATACGACCCCGACACCCTGGCCAACGAGTACTTCCGCGACGTGAACAAGGGCCTGGACATCCAGATACCTTATAATTATTTCCCCAACAATGACCCCGCCAACGCGCCGCAGGTCTGCTGGCGCTCCGCCGCCCAGTTGTTCTACTCCAACTGGCTGAACTATTACGTGTATCAGACCACCCCCTACGACCTGCACACGCTGACCGAATAAAACAAAAAGAAATGACCCTCCGTTGTCCTAGACACAACGGAGGGTCATTTCTGTTCGCTCTTATTATCTAACATCATTTGTTTACCTCACTTTCTACTGGATCGCACCAAAACCAATGTCCCGTCCGGATGTCAAGCACACAACCATTATCAATGCCCTTGGGGCCACTACCTCAAGCCGAGGCCTGCGATTGGGTTGCTCCTTCCGTCACTTGGTCTGTGCGTGCGATGCTGCGTCGGTCCGGATCTTACATATACTTACATATATATAAATTGCTTTGGAACGTTCTTTGCTGAACTCCTATTCGATCCTAAACCTTATCGGTGTACTGTAGATTTGCATTTTTGAATTACGATTTTCAGTTTCTTGCAAAATTGCATTTTTTGTTGCATCCGACTCAGCATCGTGTCAGGGCTGCTATTTAGTACATTGGACTCACCCTTTCTGTCTGTAATATACCATAGCAATGCGGTTATGTCAACACCTTTTTGTGTATTTTTTTAATTTTTCTTGATTTGGTGCTTTCTGTCAAAAAAGCCGCACACGCATTATTTTGCATGTGCGGCTTTTTGATTATTCATTTTAACCCTTCTGCGGCTCCGGATCTCCCGCCAAAGACGCAAGATACTCAAAATAGGGCAGCAGGAACTCCACACCGTCGGCAATTTCATCCACCAGCTTCGGAGTGAACAGACTCCCTTCACAGGCTCGGTCCCATGTCAGCGCGATGTTACGGCGGTTGTACCATGGGTCAAGGAGCTTGCCCTTGTCACCTTTGGGCCGGTGATATATTTCCCCCTCCAGGGCAAAATTCTTCTGTCGGCAAAATCGGCGAGCCAGCTTCTCCATCACCGCCGGATCGCGGTCTATGCGGGCGCGGAACTTCGCCATAGTAACAGGCGTGGCCGACCAGTACCCCATGCCGATGCTGTAATACTCCGGCGCCAGCTCGAAATAAAACGCCGGACCGTTATTGGCATCATCCTCGGGTCGATGCAGCACAAACCACAAATGATCCTTGTAAGGCCCGCGGCCGTGAAGCCGCCGCGCATCGCGATAAACGCGCGAGATCTTCAAATTAAGCTGCAGCTTGGGGTGGCGTTCCCCCACCGTCCGCTGCACCTGCACCGCCAACTCCCGCATGGGTTCCCGAATCAGGTCGATAAATTCCTGCTTACGGGGTTCGAACCAGGACCGCTCATTGTTAAAGCGCAACTGCCACAAAAACTCCACCGAAGCCGGCGAAAACCCCTGAAAACTCAAAGCGTTCCCTCCTGCCCGGAAGTCTGTTCCGCGTTCTGCTCTCCGGATTGCTCCGGCTGCGCCGGCGCATCGGGCGCATCAGGAGTCGGCTCC
Organism: Oscillospiraceae bacterium; assembly: GCA_015067885.1. Taxonomy (GTDB): domain Bacteria; phylum Bacillota; class Clostridia; order Oscillospirales; family Oscillospiraceae; genus Lawsonibacter. The sequence goes on from SVLO01000013.1 coordinate 2,564, forward strand.
GCCGGCAGCGCAGGCTCAGGCTGTGGTTGCGGTTCAGGTTCCGGTTCAGGTTCAGGCTCGGGTTGCGGTTCAGGCTCCGGTTCAGGCTCCGGTTCAGGGGTCGGGTCCGGGATGGGTTCGGGCGCCGGCTGGACCGGCAGCACCGTTTCATGCACATTGCCCTGGGCATCCACCAGTCCCAACGAAGCGGCATCGGCAGGATTGTACAGAACGACCTTATCGCGGTGACGATAGTTGTTTGTACTTTCCACGACGCGGCTGAGCAGGTTTCCGTCCCCGTCATAGACGCAGCGATATACCCGCACCTTGCAGCCGGTATAGGCCGTGGTTTCCACCTCCGTTTTGCCGGGAGGAATGGAGTTGTCCGGCTTGTACACCACCTCATAGGCGGTTGTAGACAGCGTTTCGTTAAAAAGCTTCACTGTAAAGGGCTGCGCCTTGGTACCCGTTACGGCAACCGTCAGTTTGCGTCCCTCCACGGTCGCCCGAATACGAATGGGATATTCGGTGTTATTCTTGAACTTAAAGTCGATGGCGTTATAGACCACCGTTGCATCCATGCCGTTGGGTACATAACCCACCGTGTACATGTGGTTGGTCCGCTCCACGATCTCCAGGTTGGCCCGCAGGACCGCCATATAGAGAGTGGAGGAATCCTGGCAGATACCGCCGCCTACTTCGTCCACCGTTTGTCCGCCGATGTAGGCCGGCGCGGGCTTGTAGCCATTCTCCACGCTGCGCGGACCCAATGTGTCGTTGTAAGAAAACACCTGTCCCGGGGCCAGCACCACTCCATCCAGCGCCTTTGCCGCGGTGATTACGTTGCTCAGGCGATTGGCCGTGCCGCCAATGTTGGTTTCGCATCTGCCCAGCTCATCCCGGAACAAAATCGCATTCAAACTCTCCTGCGTTTGGTTCGGCATGGTGATTTCCAGCGAAATTTGCCCGGTCTGCCCCTCTGCCAGTGCCGCAAACTGCGTCTTGGCCCGGTCCAGGTCAAAGTCAACTCCCACTACGTGCGGCGTAGCCTGATACGTCTGCGCATCGATCTGCGCATCCTGAGCCTGCGTGTGGATTTGGCCGTAGACCTCATCCAGGTTCAGCTCCCTCGGCTCGGCAACGACGACCACCGCCTCCACTCGGGTCTGGTCCGGGGTCTCCATGGCCGCCAGCAGCCGATTTGTCGTTTGCGGCTGGTTCACCCAGCGTCCGGCCACACCCCTGGTAATGACCAGCGCATCACCATTTACCGACCAAACCGTTTCGACCAACGGCGAACCAACCTGCTGGTTCAGCCGGAGCAGGGTCCGTTGCAGCTCCTCCCGCCCCTCTTCGCTCAGCCGAGGCTGGCAGGATACCGTCTTCTCCATGCCCACCAAGCGGGCCACGATGACCGCACCCCGGCGCAGGAACATTTCACTACGGCCAACTTCCCACGCCTGTCGGGCCGCATCCTGCGCATCCACCACGACATAGCTGCCGTCAAAGGTCTCGCAGGCCCCGCCGCTGTACAGCGTGTAGGTCGTGCTGCCATAGTGGCTCTCGGCCCACTGCTCCACCGCCTGCTGCACCTGCTGCTCACTCATCCCGCCCAAATCCAGCGGGCCTACGTGTACATTGGGCAACACCGAGCCGCTCAAGCCGGTCCAGGCACACAGCAGCAGGTAAAGAGCCAAAAGCGCACCTACCACACAGCCACTTATCACAAGGGCAACCTTTTTCCCTTTTTTCTTTTCCGTCCCCTCATTTTGGGGAATCTGCTTGTCTTCCATAGACTCGCTCCTTCTCCGCATCCCGGCTGATACCTAGAATACGGCATCTTAGCGTTTATTATATCATTCATTTGCTCAAATGTAATTACAGTTCGGTTACATCCGACCCTCATTCCACAATTTATGGCACTCCGCCCCTTTCTCACACACATGATACAGGTTGCGGCCCGTATCCGACACAGCCTTTCACGCTGTCCCCACAACAAAAAATCCAACGCAGGTCCCGGACCCACGTTGGATTTTTCACTATAACCGTTCCAGCAGCCCCTTGCACCCCGCCAGTACGTCATCAAAGGTCGCATCGAAATCGCCCGTGTACCATGGGTCGGCAATGGCCTGCCCCGGCCGATCGGCATAATCCAGCAGCAAGCGCATTTTCCCCTCCGGGTCGCCCCCGAGCATACGCCGCATATTACGCAGGTTCGCCCCATCCATGCCAATAAGCAAATCGAACTGTCCATACTCCTCCGGGCGCAGCTGACGGGCGCGATGTTCCCCGCAGGGAATACCCGCCCGGGCCAGCCGCCGCCGGGTCCCGGGGTGAACGCCGTGGCCCAGCTCCTCGGTGGAGGTGGCGGCGGAGTCCACATGGAACTCTCCGCTCCGTCCGGCCTGCGCCGCCAAATATTTGAACACATATTCCGCCATGGTACTGCGGCAAATGTTGCCGTGGCAGACAAACAGGATATTCGTCATGACCAAACCTCCTTAACCTCTTCACGCCGCTTATCTTCTACACACCAATAATAACCAAAACCGCGCTCCTTTGCAAGCATGAAACGCCGACACCCGGAGGACTGCTGCAATCCTCCGGGTGTCGCTGTTCTCAATTCTATTAACTGGGGCTTAAAGCTGCTCCAGCAGGAAGACCACCGGGCGGTAGCCGTCGGTGCAGCAGGTGACGAATTCCCGGTTCCCGCCCCGGGCCATGCCGTGGACGATCTTCTGCATATCGGCCCAGGCCCAGCCGCAGAAGCCCTCGGGCATATTCCACGGCTTTGCTCCGTCCACCACGAACGTATCCCCCACCTCAAAGTGGCCGCAGGGGTTCCACTTCTCCGGCTGGTCCGTATGGTCCCGCACCAGGTCCTCGTGGAACAGCTTTTTGACCACGGTGATGCGCACGGGATGACACTTCATTTCCGCCATTCCGATCACTCCCGACGCAGCTTGACGTAGCGGATACCCTTCTTGCCGTTGTGGCGGTACCACAGGGTGACCAGAATGGTCTCGTCGGCCAGCACCATAACGTGAGGCTCACCGAATGCAAAGTCGATAAACTCGTCAAACTCGCCACTGCTGCCGCTCTGGGTGGTGGTCAGGGTCTGCCACACGGGCTGGTTCTCCATCATGTGGAAACCGTCCTCGTCGGGCTTGGCCAGGGCCAGCCATACACCGGTAGGCTCCTCCTTGCGCTGGTTATAGACCACCAGCACCGTGCCGTCCTTCCACGTCTCCAGGGCGGTGGTCTGCCCCCGGAAGGGCATGGCGAAGGGGCCGGAGAAGGTCTTGCCGTCGTCGGAAGACAGCAGGTACTGGTCCGGGGCCTGCTCGTCCTTGTTCTGCCAGGTGGACACCATCAGCCGCCCGTCGGACAGGCGGACGATCCAGCTCTCGCCGTACTGACAGGGGGCGGGCTGCTTGGCAAAGGCGGTGGGGGTCCAGGTCTTGCCGCCGTCGGTGCTGCGCACCATGACCAGTTGGCAGGTGTCGGTGGGCTGCCGCTGCTCGATGGTGGGATAGGGGGCGTAGATCATGGTCATGGTGCCGTCCTCGTCCACCAGCATGCCACCGGGCTGCTCGGCCGAGCCGTAGAAGGGCAGCTCCACCCGCTGCGGGGGCGGGAAGTTTATGCCGTCCTCCGAGATGGCGGCAGCCAGGCAGTTCTCCCACATACCACTCACTTCGCCGGACCAAAAGGACTCCCCAAACTCGTGGATGGGGAACCACTGGCCGGCGATGGACACCCGGCCGTCCGCCGTGGTGCGCACCGAGGCAAAGATGGACTCCTTATTCACAAGCTCCGGCCACACCGGCTTGCTCTGGCTCCAATTCTCGCCGTCCTTGGAATAGGCCACCACGGGGTAAAAGTCGTTGGAACCCCCCGCCCGATGCAGGTTGAAGGAACACACCAGGGTTCCATCGGGCAGGGTAGCCAGCCGGGGGCCGGCAGCCGCCAGGGTATCGTTGACGTAAACGTCACCTTCCGCAATTTTCTTAAACATAGTCTTTCCTCCAGATCATTTTCCACGTCTGCGCCTGTCCGTCGGAGCCACGCCGAACCGCCGCTTGAAGGCGCCGGAAAAGGACTCTACCGACGCATAGCCCAGCTCGGCCGCCAGCTCACGCACCGAAATGTCGGTGTTTTCCAGCCGATAGGCCGCCGTTTCCATACGCGCGTTGCTCCGCAGCGTGCGGAAAGGCGCGCCAAAATACTTCATGCAAAGTCGATGCACCTGCCGGGTGGACAGCCCCATCTCCCGGGCCAGCTCCCGACAGGAGCCGCCGGGGTCATTACGATGGTTGGCCAAATAGGTTTCGATCATATCCACCCGATTGTCATCCCGGCTGTCCTCCGCCGCGTGGACCGCGTTTCCGCAGTGCCGGGCAAACATTGCCAGCAGGATCAGCAGCTCGCCCCGTACCACCTCGGCACCGGCCGTTTCGCCGCCCACCAACTCACTTCGGATGCGCATCAGGCGCTCCTCCCCCAGGAACTCGTCCCGGATCAGCACCGGCTCCGCACAGGCGGGCAGCCCCGCCCCCTTTGCCTCCGCACCCTCGATGGCGTAGAGAAAGGAGATGGTCTGCACCTCTCCCCCGTCGGGCAAAATGCAGTGCCGCTTCCGGGGCGGCAAAATCAAAAAGTGTCCCCGGGGACAGGGAAGCTGCCCGGTTTCCGTTATCAGCGTGCAGCCGCCGGTCAGGACGTAATGCACCTCATACTTGGGATGGCTGTGGGAATACGGGTCGCGGGTCAGGCTGTTATGGTAAAAATCCCGGGGCAGCGACACGCTGATTTCGGCAGCGCCGAACTGCAGCCGGGCGTGAAATGCGGTTGCCACAGCAACCCCCTCCTTTCCTTGGCCGTTTGTAAACCTCAACAGGCCCCCGCCGGGGGCCTGTTGAGGCTTTGACTCACTTGGTCAGATAATGCATCAGGATCTGCGCCGTTTGGGCGCGAGTGGCCGTTTCGGTCACTTCGACGAAGGGAATTCCGTCAAACAGCCCCTGCTCCACCGCCCAGCGCAGGGCGTCCGCCGCCCAATCACTGTGGGCGCCGATATCACTCAGCTCACCGTTGCCGGCCGGCTTGCCGGAGTAGTTATGCAGAATGACCGCGACCTGCTCCAGGGTGACGGAGTCGTTGGGCTTGAACACGTTGCCGCCAAAGCCGCTGACCACGCCCTTATCGGCGCCCCAGGTGACGGCGTTGTTGTACCACTCGCCGGCAGGCACGTCGGTAAAGCTGTGGGTAATGCCGTCCAGGGCAGGCTTGCCCTCCTTGTTGTACAGCATCTGCACCACCATGGCCCGGGACAGCTTGTCGTTGGGCCCAAAGGTGGTGGCGTTGTAGCCGGACATAATGTTGTTCTCCACGGCGTACTCCGCCGCGTCGTAGAACCAGTCCTCGCTCTTCACGTCCTTGAACTCGCCCAGGGTATTCACAGGAATTTGGGTGATGATGAGGTTGTCCACGTCGATGTAGGTGTTGATCTTCTCCCAGCCGCTCCCGACACCACCGCTGGAGTGGAACTGGAAGCGGAAGTGGTTTACCTTGTCAATGGGCAGGCCGGGTACCTTTTCGATGGCCGTCCAGCCATCAGGTTCCGGTTGACCCTTGTCCCAGATTTTTGCGTACAGCACATCACCGGTACACACCAGTTTCAAGGTTCTCCACGTATCTGCGACCAGGGCACCCCGCGTCCAAACGTCATTCAGGCTGATGCCCACGCTGCCCTCCAGGCGGTACATGGCAGCACCGGGATTCTGCGCGGAAACGTCCTTTTGGAACATGGTCATATACAGACTGTTGGCCATGTTACCTTTGCCACGGTAGTCCAGCTGGACGGAGTAGGCTCCGGTAACGTCTTTATTGACCAGAACCCAGGCCGAAGGCAGGGTGTAGTCATCATACATCTCCAGATAGCGGTTTCCGTCCGCTTCCTCACGGATGTGGTAGCCGGCATTGTTCCCCGGGGTGGTGGAGTACGTCTTGTCCGGGCCAATGTAATCGAAGAAGGAGTTTTCACCCACAGGATAAGAAGAGAAGTCTTCGGTATGAATCACCGTCTTCTCGCCCTTGCCGGTCACTTCCAGCGGCGCAGAGGAAACGGATACAATGGTCTTGTCGCTGATGATCTCGCCTACACCATTGGACAGGGTGGCAGTAACCACCGCTCTGCCGGGATTATGGAAGGTAGCAACGCCCTCGTTGTCCACGGTAAGCACATCGGGGTCGCTGCTGGTCCAGGTCATGGTACCCTCGGTGCTGTAGCGGTCATAGGCGATGGCACGGCTGCCGTCGGCGGCGGAAGCGGTAACGCTCTCCTCCACCTCCAGCCTGGCGGGAATTTTGATGGACAGGTTGCCCAGCTTGGCGCTGCCCATTTGCACGCCAATGGCCACCGCCTTGGTGTCGTCCTGGTCCAGATGGTCGGTGCACCAGACGGCCCAGGTAGGCTCCTGGGCGCCGTCAACCCAGATCTTGCCCCAAATCATCCGGCCCACGTAGGCAAGGCGCACGTTGTACTTCTTGTTGGCATCCAGGGTCATGTCCTGCACGCAGGTGTCCTCCAGGCAGGTAATGCCCTTGGTGGTGAACTTCAGGCCGATACCCTGGCGCAGGTGGGCCTCCACCACGGTGGAGCTGTTGCCCAAGGTCAGGTCGAATTCCATGATGTAGCTGCCGTCGGGCAGCTTATCCGCCGGGGCCTGCCAGGCGCTGAACATATTGCCGGACAGGCTCTTCTTGTCCAGAGTAAACTGGGTAACATACTTCTCCGACTTGAGCACGTTGGGCCAGAACTCCTCGCTATCGGGATCGTCCCACACGCCCACGATGCTGCGCAGGGAGGTTTCGTACATGATAGTTAACACTCTGCCATCGTCCAGATAGGCACAGGAGGGGTCGGCGCAGTCCTGCGCCACCCCTTGCTTGAGGGGTTCGTAAATCAAAGATTTCTCGCTCTCTTCCCAACCAGCATTGAGGTAGAACACCTTGCCCCAAGAGGGACGACCCTCGTTCACACCCAAATTACCGGTTGCCCAGGTGGTAAAGGCGCGGTTGGAGTCGATCAGCGTCATCTGAGGCTGCAGAACGCCGGTTTCCTCGTTGTCAATCAGCTCCCAGGTTCTGCCTCGGTCACGGGTAACCACCACCATACCGCTGCTTCGGGCAAAGCCGTAAACCAGCTTGTCGGTGCCGTCGGGGGTCAGCAGGGAGAATTCGTTGAATTCCTCACCGATGGAAACGGTGTCGCCTTCGGGAGCCAGATTGGGAACCTTACGGGCATCCTCCACGGGATCCCACTCCCAGCGCTGGATCTTGGGATTGAACTTCAATTCGTACACATGGACATTGTCTCTACCACTGTAGGTGGGCAGCAGGATGGCACCATCATCAAGCTGAACGCCGTCGCCGCGCTTGTTATCGCCGCTGAGGTACTGGAAGTCGGCCCAGCGCTTGCCGGGTTCCCCGGCCATCCAGCCGGCCAGATCGTCCACGGCAATCCAGGTCAGCCACACCTGGGCATCATAGTTGCCGTTGTGGTACAGGCGGAAGGTGCCGGTGTGCAGCAGGGCGTCCTCCATCTCGCCGTCATTATCCAGATCCATCTTGACGGGCATCAGGTCGCTGTCGCCGGACATACCGGCCACCACGTAGTCGTTGTTGGGCAGCTGGGTCTTCAGCAGATCATAGCGGTTAAAAGCGCTGCCCATGCCGGGGGCGTTCATTTCCTCCACGGCGGTGCGGGTATCGTAGAACTCACGGACGGTCCAGGTTTTTCCGTTATCCTCACTGATGGCGAAGTGGGGGCCGAAGTTGCCCATGATGGGGTAAGTAAAGTTACCGCTGTGGATGGGGGCGTCGATATAGGTGGCCACCAGACGGCCGTCGGGTAACTTCTTCAGGTCGGGGAAGCGCAGCGCGGAGGGTGCGTTCACCTGATCCACAGTGACCACGCCGTCCCGGGTGTCACGCTGAACCTTGGGGGCATCCAGCCGGGTCAGCTCCTTGTCCGCCATGTCAGCGAAGGCGGCCTTGACCGCAGCCACAATCTTGGGCAGCTCGGAAGCCTTGTAATCCTTGTCGGGATACTGAGCCACGCCGTCCACCAGGAAGTTGACGTTGCTCTCGTTCAGCAGGGACAGGTCGGGGGTATAGCCGGCCTCCAGGCACAGGCTGTTAAAGAGGGTCACACCCGCCACCAGACGGCCGGTCTTATTGGTCAGGTGATCCTTGTCACGGGTCAGGTCGCGCCCCAGCGCGGTGCGCAGGTTCTGTACCGCCACGCCGGTGGGCACCACGCCGTCGACCCAATCGCCGTTCAGGATATAGCGGTTGGTACAGTGAACGATGGCGTTATAATGCCACAGGCTGTTTTCCTGATAGTCGGCCTGATCCCGGGCGAAGGGCACATCATAGGGGTCATAGCCATCGGCAAAGGACCATGCGATGGGCCAGTAGAACTTGGCGCCGGGCTCCTCACCGTGGATGTAGTCGGACATATACTTCAGGTCGGTGCTGTATGCGGTGTCATAACCAGCCAGATAGTTCTGGTTGCCGACGGAAATGACATCCCATTCCTCGGCATCGATCATCTCGGAAATTTTGACCTTATCGCGGCTCTTGACCAGGTTGCCGCTTGCGTCCGTGGTGTACAGGGCATAGGCGGCCAAATCGTTGACGGCGTTTTTCGCGTGGCTCTCGATCGAAAGGCCGGAAATGTGCAGCACCGCGATGTCGAAATTCACCTCGGGATACAGCAAATCCAGCTTCTTCAGATAGAAGGCGGTATCCACAGAGTAGTCGTCGCCGATGGCCAGATACTTCACGTTCTTGACCGCTTTACCCACCTGAATGGTGACAGAGTCGGTGATATCCTTGCCTCTGTCGGTCCATGTGGCGGTAATCTTAGCCACGCCGCGGCTCTTGCAGGTCACCTTGCCGCTTGCGTCCACCGTGGCCACGATGGGGTCGGCACTGGTCCACTTGACGCCGGAAACAGCGCGGGTCATGGCCAGGGCCACGGTGTCACCCACGTTGTACTGCTTGGCGGCCGCGGCGGGATCGATACCCGTGGCATCGGCGGTCACTTCGCAGGTAGCGGTCAAACTGGTGGTACCGTCCACATGGGTCAGCTTGGCGGTGACGGTGGCCTTGCCCGGTTTCACGGCGTAGGCCACGCCGTCCTCCACGCGAATCACGGAGGGATCACTGCTCTCCCAAGTGTAGGCAGGCTCCACCATCTCAATGCCGGTCAGCATGGGAGTCAGCTTCATGCCGGCTTTGTCGGCGGTTACGTTGGCCATAGTCAGTTTGGCCCCGGTGGTGTGCATCTGGATGTTGTCCAGATACACGGTGTACTCCCGACCGGCCTGGTTACGGGAACGGCTCATATAGCGCACCTGGGTGCCGGTCTGCAAACATGCATCATCAAAGATGTCGCTCTTGAACACGCACACACCCTTGCCGGAGTCGGCGGCAGGCTCCTGCTGACCACGGGGCCACATCTTGACCAGCAGCTGTCCCTTGCTCAGAGCGAGCTTGAAGGAGTACCACACATCGTAGTCCGGGGCAAACCCCATGCCGATGTCATTCTTCATGATAATTTCGCCGGCAGGGGTAACAAGGCGGACAGGGTTCTTGGCATCGATATAAACCATGATTTTCTCATCATTATTGCCATGGAGGATATCGAATATCATACCGGGAACCGAGGTGCCAACAGGCTTTTTAAATTTCAGATCCAGGGAGAGGGTTCGCTCACCGGCCACCTTGTCCCGGGAGAGGAACCAGTTGTACGTCTTGTCGACGCTGGTCAATTCCAGCACCTTGTCGCCGTTCTCTTCTACAATGCTGTAATTGGCGTAAGAGCCAAGAACTCGGGCACCGTGGCAGGAGGCGGTCCAATCAGTATAGTACTTGCTGCGCCAGAAGTTGTCCTCGCCGGTGGGATAGATGCTCATATCGTCGGAAAAGACCAACTCGCCCTTGGGAGGCTCATTCGCATCAATCTTCTCCACCTCACCGGGGGCGGCACCACCGCTGACTGCGGTGCCGGTCAGGCGCACGTTGTCCAGGCGGGTGGTATACGCCTCGCCGGCACGGTTGCGGCTACGGTTCATAATACGCACGGTGCTGGTGCTGTTGATGGCCGCATCACCCAATGCGTCGCTTTCCAGCACGCATACGCCGGCAATATCATCGTCAGCAGGCTCCGTCTGCCCCTTGAGCCACATTTTGAGGATCATCTGCCCCTTGGTCAGGCTAATCTCCAGCGAATACCAGGTGTCATACTGGGGGGCAAAGTTCTGCCCGTAGGCGTCCTTCATATAGACGGTCTGGCCCGCGCCGGTCAGGCGAACGTCGCCCTTTGCGTCGATGTAGACCAGCGTGCCGCCGCCGGGCACCGAGTAGCCGTGCAGCAGGTCAAACACGACGCCGGGCACGGAGCCACCGGTGGGCTGGACGAACTTGACGTCCACGCTGAACGTACGCTCGCCGGTCATCTTGGCCACGGGGGTGAACCAGTTGAACGTTTCGTTCACGCTGGTCAGCTCCAGCACCTTGTTGCTCCCCTCCTCCGCAATGCCGTAGGTGGCATAACTGGAGTCGTCGGGGGTGTTATGGAGGGATTGCGAAAATTCGGTGTAATAGGGGCTTTGCCAGAACGTATCGGCGCCGACGGGGTAAAGGCTGAAGTCGTCGGTAAACACCTCGTCCTGAGCGGCGGCGATGGAGATCGTCATGGCGGGGGCCATGCCGATGCACATCACGACCGCCAACAGCAGGGATAGGGTTCGGTTCCACGCGGTTCGCTTCATATCGATTCCTCCTGTATTTTCACATGGGTCTGTTTCGTGCCTGTCCGCTTCACGGTGCCGCCGGAGGACCGTATCCGTAAAACAGGCCTTCACTGATGCAATTATAAAATAATTTTTCGCCCCGCACAATGTTTTCAGCCGACCTCTTTCAACAAAAAATGTCCTTTGGTATTAACTTCCAGCCGTGGCGGGGTGCAAGCCCCCGCCCTGCCCGTTCTCCCTTCGGGCGCATCCGTAGGGCGCGACGACCGATAAAACCCTTCCCTTGAGGGGAGGGTGGCCGAGCGCAGCGAGGTCGGGTGAGGTGGCATAATAACGAGCGGTCCGATGCGCCTCCACGCAAATCATCCGGTCTTATTGTAGTGGCGGGTCTTGACCCGCCCGCAGGCGGCCAAAGGCCGCTCCTACTACCCCCGCCCCAATGGCGTGTTTTCTTCCTATAAAAACGCCCGGAGAGCTGTTTGACTCTCCGGGCATCGTGCTTCACAATTCTTCTGTATCGGCCGGGGTTCCGGCCCCATCAGCCGCCCTGCAGCCGGGCGGTTTCCGACGGGTCCATCCGTTCCGGGTGGTACCCGTGGTCCACACGGGCCGCCGCGCGGTAGCGGGTGGGTGTAACGCCGTAGCAGCGGCAAAAGGCGTGGGAAAAGTGGGCCGCGTCGTAAAAGCCAACCTCCTGGGCGATGGTGCTGACGGGGTCGTCCGTCTTTTCCAGCAGGCGCTTGCCCGCCTCCAGCCGACACAGGCGCACATACTGCTGGGGCGCCTGCCCCACCCGGTCCCGGAACCAGCGGCAGAAATAGACCGGGTGCAGGTGCATCAGCTCCGCCATGTCCACATTGGTCAGGGGCTGGGACAGGTTTTGGTGAATGTAGGCCAGCAGGGTCATCAGCTCCCGGGGGCTGTCTTGTAAAACCGGAATATCGTAAGGAAAGGCCAGGCGCAGAAACAGGGCCAGCAGACGGATGCCCTCCGCCTTGGCCTCCATGCGGCGGGTCAGCTCGTCAGCGTGGAAGGCCCCGGAAAAGGCGGCAAAGCGCCGCTCCACCTCCTCCCGCATATCTTCCGGCACGGACACCACCATGGGCAGTTGGGGCAGCTTGGACAAAATGTCGCTGGGATAGAGGTCAAAGTGCATCCAGTACTTCCGCATGGGAAGCTGGGCGTGGGAGGAATACCCATGGTCCACGCCGGCGGGGATAAAGAACCAGTCCCCGGGCTGCACAAGGTAATTTTTGTCCCGCAGGCGAATGTGGCAGCTTCCGCCCAGCAGGTAGTAAAACTTATTCTGCTCGAACACGCTGCCACTCAGCCGCCAGGCGGAGTTGGGCGGGGCGGAGAACAGGCCGCCCTGGCGGCAGACAAAATTCAGATTGGCCAAAAACGAGTTGTCCAGTGCCTGCATCCACTCACCCCCTAATCTTAATCCTGTACAAGTTTTTGTTTCTTCCGTCATTGCGTCCCAATTATAAACGGAATATGATTCACTTGTCAACAAGATTCCCTTTCACACCCATCAGGAGGCGACAGCTTATGAACTATCCCAACACCGAAAGCTTCGAAATGCTCTTTGGCTGCCCCGCCGAGGTAGAGCGGGCGAAACAAGAGGCGTGGCCCATCCTCATCCCCGTGGGCACCGTGGAGTACCACTCCCACCACTGCCCCTTCGGCTGTGACAGCCTGGTGGCTATGGGTCTTGCCCACCGCCTGGCCAACGAGGTCAACTGCATGGTCATGCCCCCCATCCACTACGGCGTGGCCAGCTACGCCGTGGGCGGCGCGGACAAGAACACTGTCCACGTGGATTGCGACACCTTCGAGCAGTACGTCTACTGCATCCTCAAGTCCCTGTTCCGTGCCGGCATCCACAAAAATATTTTCTTCATCATCGCCCACCAGACCGAGGATTTCAACCCCATGGAACTGGCCTGCCGCAAGGCCGCCCGCAAGCTGATTTTCGAGTGGCTGGAGGAAACCGACGGTGAAGGTTGGTGGGGCCGCCGCGAGAACAAGGATTTCTACGAGAACCTCCGCGGCAAGGACAACCCCTGGAACTGGGTACGCTTCCTCTGTACCCGCTCGGAAAAGGACATCGTCATTGTACCCGGCGACCATGCCGGCATCGCCGAGTGTTCCTGCCTGGAGGCCCTCTTCCCCGGCACCATCAAGTTGGATCGCCTGGACGCCTCCGAGGACTGGTTCGCCGAAACCGCGGTGGGCACCTCCGCCGAACTGGGCGAGCGTTCCATCGCCGCCTGGTTGGAAGAGTATCTCCCCAAACTGCGTGACGAAGAGTAAGGAGGTCCCCTATGCACAAGGAACGCAATTACGATTTCCGCAAGCGCCTGCTGCAGATCCACCGCAAGGACTTGCGCGACCCGTCCATCCTCCCGGAGGAGAACGAACTCGTACTGGACGACGGCTGGTGGATCGTCATGCCCGCCGACGCCGACGAGATCACCGAAACCGTCGCTAAAGACTTCCAGGACTACCTCTACACCTCCATGAACCTGTCCGCCATGGTGACCAAGTGCGCCGAAAAGGCCACGGAAAAGCGCATCGTCCTGGGCATCAACACCGACTTGGGCGAGCACAGCGTCAGCCGCGGCTACCGCATCACCATAGAGGACGAGGTGCGAGTGGAGGGTTTTGACTCCAAGGGTATCGCCCAGGGTCTGTACCACCTGGAGGACGTGATGAACCTGCGTCTGGCCCCCTACCTCCCCCGCGGCGTGCGCACCCATCACCCCCTGCTGGATACGCGCAGCGCCCTGTCCGGCTACGGCGCGGATATGTACCCCGACGCCTACCTGTCCCGTCTGGCCCACCTGGGCATCACCTCCATCGGCCTATGGGTCTATGACACCAACGAAACCCAGACCGGCTTCCTGGACTTCAACGAGCTGCACCACCGCGCCAGCAAGTACGGCATCGACCTGGGCGTGCAGTTCTTCACCTACCACAGTGTCCACCCCGATGAGCCGGGTGCCCAGGAGTTTTACGACAAAATGTACGGCGATTTGTTCGCCAAGTGCCCCTACCTGAAGTCCCTGTGCCTGGTGGGCGAGGCCTGCCAGTTCTCCAGCCGCGATCCCCGCGCCGGCAAGTCCCCCGACCACCTGAACAGCGTGGACGGCATCCCCACCGGCAAGCGCGCCCCCGGCTGGTACCCCTGCAACGACTGGCCCGACCTGGTGCGCATGGTGCAAAAGGCGGTACAGAAGCACCGCTCCGACGTGGATATCGTCTTCTGCTCCTACAACTGGGGTTGGGCCCCGGAGGAGGACCGCGTCAAGCTGATTGAAAACCTGCCCGACGGCGTGTCCGTCTCCTCCACTTGGGAAATGTTCGAACCCTACGAGCTGGAAGACACCCACTGCCGCGTGGCCGACTACACCATCCGCATCCCCGGCCCCGGCGCCTACTTCACCAGTGAGGCCAAGGCCTGTAAAAAGCGTGGTCTGCGCTCCTACGCCATCTTCAACGGCACCGGCCGCACCTGGGACTTCGGCGTCATCCCCTATATGCCCGCCCCCTACCAATGGATTCAGCGCTATGAGAATATGCGCAAGGCTGTCAGGGATTGGGGCGTGTGCGGCGCGGGCGAGGCGCACCATTACGGCGTGTACCCCTCTTTCATCACCGATCTGGAAAAGTGGGCGCTGACCGACCCGGATATCGACCTGCAGGATGTGCTGCTGAAGTTGCTGGCCGGCTACTTCGGCCGGGAGAACGTGGACACCGTGGACCGGGCCATGCACCTGTGGAGCGAGGCGTTCACCCACATCACCCCCACCGCCCACGACCAGTATGGTGCCTTCCGCATCGGCCCCGCCTATCCCTTCTGGTCCAGCCGCACCAACTACCCGCCCCAAAACAAATTCGCCATGTACAAGTTTGCGGATATGTACACCAGCCGCTATATGCGCCGGCACTACGGCACCCACACCCACCTGCGCACCCCGGCAGAGATTCGGGAGCTGGAGCAGGCCAAACAGCTTATTTACGAGGGTCTGCAGGTGCTGGAAACCGTCCAAACCCCCAACGAGGAGCTGGCACGGCTGATCAACATGGGGTGGTTCATGTACCGCACCACCGTCACCGGCATCCACGCCAAGGAGTATCACTTGGCCCTCAACCGCTACGAGGCCCCCGCCGACCGGCAGGAGATCCTCGCCTGTGCGGACGAAATGGAGCGCATCCTGCGCGCCGAGCGGGAGAATACCGAGGCCACCATCCCCCTGGTGGAGTTCGACTCCGTCCTGGGCTTCGAGCCATCCATGGAGTACACCACCGACCGGACCGGCCTGGAGTGGAAGCTGCGCCAGGTGGATTACGAATTGGAATGTGTCATCCCCGGTCTGCGCCGGGAGGCCAAGATGTAGTCAAACAAAAACCCGGCAGGTCGTGCGACCTGCCGGGTTTTTTCCATTCAATTATTCTACAGAAATCATGTAGTAGTACACGGGCTGTCCGCCGGGCAGCAGACTGACCTCGGCATCAGGACAGGCGGCGGCGAAGATCTCCTGCGCCTTCTGCGCCTGCTCCTCGGTAACGTCCTCACCGTAGAAGATGGTGACAAACTCGGCACCCTTCTCCCTCTCGGCCTGGGCCAGCCGCTCCAGCAGGGCAGTCAGATCCCGGTCGGTGCCAAAGAGCTGATGCTCGGCCAGGGCCAGGTAGTCGCCCTGGGTGATGGCAAAGCCACCGAAGTCGGAGTCCCGGGCGGCGTAGGTGATCTCGTCGGTACGGACGTTGGCAAAGGCCTCGGTCATGGTGGCGGTGTTGACCTCCTCCTCCGCGTCGGGGTCGGCGCACAGCATGGCGCTGATGCCCTGAGGCACGGTCTTGGTGGGCAGCACGACCACTTTCTTGTCCTCGCACAGGGGGACGCACTGCTGGGCCGCCATAATGATATTCTTGTTGTTGGGCAGCACGTAAACGATCTCCGCCGGGGTGGCGTCCACAGCCTTGAGGATATCCTCGGTGGAGGGGTTCATGGTCTGACCGCCGCCGACGATGGCATCCACGCCCAGGTCACGGAACACAGCCTCCAAACCCTCACCGGCACACACGGCCACGTAGCCG
Organism: Oscillospiraceae bacterium; assembly: GCA_015067885.1. Lineage (GTDB taxonomy): Bacteria > Bacillota > Clostridia > Oscillospirales > Oscillospiraceae > Lawsonibacter. The sequence continues at coordinate 18,475 of SVLO01000013.1, forward strand.
AACTTCTTTTCGGGAGCGGCATGGACGGGGGCGCCGCCGTTCTCCAGCTCGGCCTCCACCGCCTCCAAATCGTCGGTACTTTGGGCCTGACGACCGGCGGCCAAATCGTCCCGCTGGGTGACCATGTTCTCGATCTTGGCCAGCTCCAGGGTGCCGTACTTTTGGGACTCGTTCAGGGCGTCGCCGGGGGTGTTGGTATGGACGTGGACCTTAAACGCCTCGTCATCCTCGCCGATGACCAGGCTGTCGCCAATGCTGTTGAGGTACTTGCGGAAGGGGTCCAAATTCACGTCGGGATCATTCTTGCGCACGATAAATACGGTGTCGAAGGCAAAGGTGATCTCCTCGTCCGCCAGAGCGCTGAACTCCGCCTTCTCGTTGGGTTCGTCCTTCTCGTCGGCAGCCAGCTCGGGCATGGGCAGACCGCACATCTCGTCCAGCATACCCTGCAGAATGACCAAAAAGCCCTTGCCGCCGGCATCCACAACGCCGGCCTTTTTCAGTACGGGGTTCTGATTGATGGTGTTGTCCAAAGCCACCTGACCGGCGGCGATGGCCGCCTCCAGCACCGCCTGGGCGCTGCTGTTCTTGCGCGCGCAATCCGCCGCAGCCGCGGCAGACAGACGGGACACAGTCAGAATGGTACCCTCGGCAGGCTTCATAACCGCCTTGTAGGCAGCGGCCACGCCGTAGTCCAGCGCAATGGCCAAATCGCGGCCGTTGATGGTTTCTTTCTCCTTCACGGCCTTTCCGATACCACGGAACAGCAGGGACAGGATAACACCGGAGTTACCGCGGGCGCCACGCAGCAGGGCGCTGGCGACCGCACCGGCAGCAGCGCCCACGGTGGGATGCTGCTTTTTTTTCATTTCGGTGGCAGCGGCAGAAATGGTCAGGCACATATTGGTACCGGTGTCACCATCGGGCACAGGGAACACGTTCAGGTCGTTGATGGGCTGCTTTTGCTGATGGATGGCGGCCGCGCCGTGAATCACCATCTGCTGGAAAAGCGCCGCGTCAATGGTCTTAATCATGGCAAACTATTCCTTTCTGTTACTGACGGAGCTTACACGCGCATAGCATCCACACACACGTCAACAGCCTTGACCTGTACACCGGTCATCTTGCTGACTACGTAGCGCACCTCGCTCATGATGGAGCGGCTGACCGCCACCAGGTTGACGCCATTTTCCACAATGATGTGCAATTCGATGGACACGCTGGCGTCCTCGTTAAATGTAACCTTCACGCCCTTGGCCATGGACTCCCGCTTGAGCAGGTGAACCAGTCCGTCGGCGGCAGAGCGCACCGCCATACCCTTCACGCCAAAGCACTTGGTGGCCGCGGCGCCGGTAATGTTGGTAAAAACATCTCCGCTGATGCGGATCTCGCCCTTTTCATTTTGTACCTTCATTTTGTTTGCCTTCCTTTCCTTGGGAGGTAGAACAGCATCGTTCAATATATTGTACTCTATTTCTCTCCAAAATACAAGATAAAATTTAAGCACCGGGGCAAAACTCCGCTCCGGTGCTTATCTGAAATCAGGAAGTAAATCCCCGCAGCCGGCTCAGCCGCGCCGGCTCGATCCGGTCGCGCAGCATCGGTGTGCGGTAAACCACACCCAGCACCAGTTGTCCCAGCAGGCCGCAGGCAAGCAATTCCCCCGCCCCCACCGTCAGGGCGTTGAACCCGAAGGCAGACCAAAAGGCCGGACCGAACCCCGCCTGGGTGGTAAAGGCGATCTCCGCCCCCACAATGACAGCGTTACACACCACGGCGGGCAGGGACGCAAGCCAGCGGTTGCGCAGCCGCCCGGTCCACAGGCAGGCCAGCAGGGTGGCCGCCGAGCCAAAAATCACATCCAGCACGTAGGGCGATGCCAGGTTTGCCAGTACACAGCCCACAAACAACCCCGGGGTGGCCGCCGGGAAGAAAAAGGGCAGCACGCACAACGCCTCGGCAAACCGTATCTGCACCGGACCGTATTGCGGAACGGGCAGCACCAGGGTCAGCACGGCGTATACTGCCGCCAGCACGGCGGCAAAAGTCATCTGTTGCAGAGCGGTTTTGCGCATAAAAAAACCTCCATTTTTTGTTTAGAGAACGGCAGGTGCCGAACGAACGCAAGGCGGCGAAGTCGCCCCGCGCTTGGACGAGGTTTGGAAACTCGTCAGCCACAGTATAACACATTCCCACTCCCCTGCCAACCCCCGAAAATCATAGCTGCGGACCTTTAAAACGCCTTCCCTTCGAGGGGAAGGTGGCATTTGCGCAGCAAATGACGGATAAGGTGGCGACACCGGACGCATTACGGGCAGGGCGGGGGCTTGCCCCCGCCGCGGGCGGCCACATGGGGCCGCCCCTACGGCATTGGCATGGTGCGGTTGGTTCGGCCCGCCGGGTCGTCAGGCCCCACCGCACACCCTTTCAGGCTGTCGAGGGAACCGGCCCTTTCCAAAAGAAAATCCCGGAACCTTACGGTTCCGGGATTTTGCCTGTGTTATTCCTCAATAGGTGTCCATACCCAGCGGCAAATGTCCACCCACGCGCCGTCCATCAAAATCCGATTGACCACCTCAAGGCTGAATTTGCCCAGCAGGGCTTCGTCGCCCCGCTCCACGAACACGGCGGTGACCGTGTGATCGCCGGAGATGGTAAAGGTCTTGCCGGTGATTGCCACGCCATCCACCAAGATCTCCTTCAGCTTATAGCCGGAGTCGGACTTGACGGTGACGGTGACCGTTTCGCCGTAAGTCCCCTCGGTCTTGTCCACGGAGATGGTGCCGTTGGCCCCCTGCTCCACAGTGACGGTACCCGTCTTCTCCTCCACCCGCTCGATGGTGAAGGTATCGATGACGTTATCCGCCAGCACGTAGTCCTCGTCGGCGGTACCCAGACCGTAGTTGGTAAAGGTCAGGGTGGTGGGGGTGACCTCCACCAGAACGGCCTGACGCCGGGGTTCCCGGCCGGAGTGGACCACCGCCGCCGCGGGATGTTCATAAGCCGCAGCATTGGTGGTGGAGCCGGAGCTGGAGGCAGCGGTGATGTGCAGCACACCGTCGGGGTTGGTGACCTTGACAGGCAGGCTGGCGGTCCGCTTATCGGTATGCACCGTGCCGTTCAGGTCGGTCCAATCCACATAGACAGGGGCCGTGGTGCCGTCAGCATAGGTGTAGTAGTTGCTGCCGTAGGTGTTTTCAAAGGGAGTGATACCCTCGTTGCCGTAGTACATACCATCCGTGTCCACCGCCTCGTGCTTGAGGACGTGGCTGCGGGTGTAGGTGTGGTCATGGCCGGACAGCACCACGTCGAAGTCCCGGTCATAGATACCGGGCAGCAGATACTCACGCATATCCACGAACATATACTGCTCGGGTCGCTCCTCATACACACCGTCGGTCATGGTGTAATTGCCGTGATAGCTGCTGCCGTAGGGGGACTCGTGGTAGACGATGACCTTCCACTGAATGTCCTCGTTGCCCTCGTTCAGCGCCAGCACCTTGTCAACGAACTCCAGGTGGTACTCGGCGATCTGCTTGTTGGTCGAGCGCTGGGTGGCGCCGTGGCTGCTGCTGTAAACAAAGTCGTTGATGTTCAGGTTGATGAACAGCACGCTGTTGTACACGAACCAGTAGTCGGCGCTGTTGATCTCGCCGCCGTTTTTAGTCACGCCGTAGTATTCGCCGGTGGCCTCGTTGATGATATAGCCGGGGTTGTTGAACTGCTGGAAATGCTCACCCACGGTCCAGCTATCGTGATTGCCCAGGGTGCTGGCAAAGGTCAGGGCGGTCATCTCCTCGTGGTTGGTGAAGGCGTTGTACATGGTGGAGTTGCTTACGCCGTCGTCGTTGGCCGCGGCGGAGGTGATCTGGTCACCGGCGGACACCACCAGCTCAACGCCGTCAAACACGGGTTCGGAGGTCAGTTGGTTCAGGGTGCGGCCCCAGCCGTCCACCTGACGGGCCACAGGGATGTGGGGCTGACCCACCTGGGGGTCGCCCACAAAGACAAAGTTAAAGGTGCCGGACTTCTCCTCCACGGTAAAGGTGAACACGTCGCTGACGTCGTCGCCGTTGGAGAGCTGATAGGCGTACTCGTTGCCCGGCTCCAGGCCGGTAACAGAGGCCTTATTGTGGTAGTAGCCTGGCTTGAGAGAGGTCTCCCGCTCCGCCGCCACGCGGGCGGCATCGGCGGGCATGGCGCCGTCCACCAGGTCGGCGGCCTTGGCGTAGGTAATATAGCCGGTCCCATCGCTGACGGAGAACCAGTTGAAGTTACGGCCGGTCTCGTCGGCGCCGGGCTGGATGGTCACGTTGGTAATGGCGTCGGTGGTGGTCACCGCATCGTCCACGTTGTCGGTGGCGCAGCGGTAGAAGTACCCCTTGCTGCCGCTGGTGACGTAGACGTTTTCCGCGTCGGCCGCCACAGGGAGTTCCTCGCTGTTGGCCACCTTGATGTAGGCGCCGCTAGTCAGGGTGCCCACGGTGGCGGTGGTGGAGGACATAGCGGGGTAGGCCGCCTCGATAACAGGATTGCCGGAAATATTCAGAATAAAGGGGTGGTTGGTATCGGCACGGGTAGCCAGGTCATCCATATAGCCGCCGGTAATGGTCAGCGTAGAGCCGCGGACCCAGACGTCCCCGGCTCCGTCGCCGTCATCGTACCGGCCGGTGGCGGCGTTCAGCTTGCCGCCGTGACCCAGCTTACCGCCGGTAATGTTTACGTTGGAGGTATGGGCGTACAGGGTAGCCGTATTGTTGTCCGCCCGGTTGTACAGGATCTCGCCGCCGGAAATGTTGATGGTGGGGCGCTTCTCCTCCGCCACGTTGGCCTCCGCCGTGGAGATACCGCCGCCGCGGTAGGCAGCGCGGTTGTCGGTAATCGTACCGCCGGAAATCGTGGTAACGGAGGACGCGTCGGCCAGGATACCTCCGCCGTACTTGGCGGTGTTGCCGGAAATGGCGCCGCCGGTCATCTCAAAGGTGCCGCTGTTGTACACCGCGCCGCCGTTGCCGGTGTTGGTGTGGCCGGTGAGGGTGCCGCCCTCCAGCACCAGCTTGCCGCCGGAGGCCACCTTCAGCATAGCCGCAGAGGTGGACATACCCTTGATTTTTCCGCCGCCGACGCTGTCCCGGACGGTCAGGGTCACGCCGCTGCCCACGGTGATGTAGGGGGCCTTGGTGCCGGACAGAGTCTTGCCGTTCAGGTCCAGCACGTAGCTGCCCGCTGTGGTCAGGCTGATGCCGCCGGTGGTGACATCACCGCTGAGCTTGATGGAGCTGTCGGCAGAGAAGTCCAGGCTGTCGCTGGCGGTGGGTTCCTTCACGCCGTAGGTATAGACCGAGCCATTGACCACCACGGTGTCGTCGGTTTCAAACACGGTGTTGTAGGCGGTGATGCTGGCCCCCTCCACCAGCCCGGTGATGGTGGCAGGGGTCTTGTCCGTATCGTTGACGTAGATACTCTGAATGGTGGGCTTGCCGCTGATGGCCACCTTGTCACCGCCGGTCAGCTTGTTCAGCAGGCTGTAAACGTAACCCAAGTCGCCGCCGGTGATGGTGACGGCGGTGTCCCGGCAGTAGATTTCCTTGCCCTCGGAGGTAAAGGCGCCGCCGGCGCTGGTGTTGCCCTTGACGGTGCCGCCGGTGACGTTCAGATAACACACGCCGTCCGCCGTGCCGCGCAGGTCCACGATGGAGTAGTCCGCCGTGGTGCAGTTGTTGCCGGTGATGGTACCGCCGTTGAGGTTGATGGTGGCCCCGGCCCCCGCCGCGCGGACAACACCGGCATACTGCGCCTCGCAATCGGTGATGGTACCGCCGTTCATGGTAAAGGTACCGCCGGCGTACAGATAGATCAGACCGCCCGCGCCCGCGCGCTTCCAGCCGGTCAGGGTGCCGCTCTCCAGGGTGACCTGGCCGTAGCTGGTAATACCGGCGGCACCGGCGGTGGTGGTGGCGAACTGTACCTTGCCGTCACCGGCGCTGTCCTTGATGGTCAGGTGGCCGGCGGCGCTGACGCTGATCATGGTCTTGTCCACGCCGCTCTGCATGGCCAGGGTGTGGCCGTTCAGGTCGATGGTCACCGCCCCGGAAACGGTCAGCGTGCCGGACAGGGTCACGTCATCGGCTAGATAGTAGCTGCCCGCCGCCACCGCGCCGGAAGCGGCGGCAAAGGCCGTCCCCTCCGCAGCAAGGGCAGGAACCATCGCGGTGGGCAGCAGGGAAGCCAACAGAGCCGCACAGCACAGCCAGGCGGTCAGCTTCTTCAAACAAATCTTCATACCTTAACCTCACTTCGTCGTTTTGCAGAAATTCATCAACATCTGCGCCGTCTGGGCGCGGGTGGCCTGTTCGGTGGCATTGGTGAAGGGGACGTTGTCCAAAATCCCCGCTTCCACCGCCCAGCCCAGGGCGTCCGCCGCCCAGCCGCTGTAGCTGCCCACACCGGACAGGTCGCCGTTACCGTCAGGCCCGCCGGAGTAGTTGCGCAGAATGACCGCCACCTGCTCAACGGTAACGGCATCCTCCGGCTTGAACAGGCCGCCGCCGTAGCCGCTGACCACCTTGTTGGCGCTGCCCCAGGTCACGGCGTTGTTGTACCACTGACCGGTCGGCACATCGGAGAAGCTGTGGGTCAGGCCGTTCAGGGCGGGCTGCCCCTCCCGGTTGTACAGCACCTGCACCACCATGGCCCGGTTCAGGGTGTCGTCGGGGCCGAACTTGTCGGCGTTGTAGCCGCTCATGATGCCGTTGGCCACCACGTAGTCCACAGCCTGTTTGGCCCAGTGGCCCTCCACATCGGCAAAGGTCTTGTCCGCAGCCGGCTCGTCCTCGCCCGGGGTCTTCTCAATGGTGAAGGTATCCAGCACGTTTTCCGCCAGCACATAGTCCTCGGTGGTGGAACCCAGGGCGTAGTTGGTAAAGGTCAGGGTGTTGTCAGTGACCTCCACCAAAACAGCCTGTCGGTCCACCTCCTTGCCGGACACGGTGACCAGCGCCATGGGATGGACGTAGTCATCGGCGTTACGGGAGGAGCCGGAGCTGGAGGAGGCGGTGATGTGCAGCACGCCCGTGGGGGCGGTGACCTTTACCGGGACGGATGCCAGCTTGGTGTTGGTGTGGGTCGTGCCGTTCAGATCGGTCCAGCTAACGTAGGTGGGGCTGGTGGTGCCGTCGGCGTAGGTGTAGTAGTTGGTGCCGTCCTCGGCGGTGTTATTCAGGGCGGTGGCGTACTCGTTGCCGTAGTACATATCGTTGACACTTTCGTCCACGTGGTTCATCACGTGGGTGCGGGTGTAGGTATGGTCGTGGCCGGACAGGATCACGTCAAAGCCACGCGCGTCGATGCCGGGCAGCAGGAACTGGCGCATATCCACGAACATATACTGCTCGGGCCGGGTGGTGTACTCCCCGCCGCTGTCCCGGGTGAAGTTGTTGTGATAGCTGGAGCCGTAGGGGGACTCGTGGTAGACCACAACTTTCCACTTGATGTCCGTATTATCCTTATTCAGCTCCAGCACCTTATCGATGAATTCCAGATGGTACTCCGCCGCCTGCCGATTGCGGTTTCGATAGCTGCCGGCGTGGGTGGCCGCCGTCCGCCCCCAGTCAAAGTCGTTGACGTTCAGGCAGACGAACAGGACGGAATTATAGGTGTACCAGTAGTCGGCGCCCACCATATTGGTGTCCCCCGCGGTAACGGTGTGGCCGTAATACTTGCCGGTGGCGGGGTTCACGATGTAGCCCGGCTCGTTGAAGTGCTGGTAGTGGTCGCCCTTGGAGCCATTGTCGTGGTTGCCCACCAGGGTACTCATGGCCACGGTGGGGATCCACTCATTGTTCAGCAGGGCATCGTACATATTGGCGTGGGTGGCGTGGTCGGCGTTGGCCGTGATCTGGTCACCGGCGCTGACCCAAAAATCCGCGTCGGCGAAGATGGGGTCGGTGGTGAGTTGGTTCAGGGTCCGGTCCCAGCCGTCCTTCTGCCGATACAGCGGAGTGGAGGGCTGGCCCAACTGGGGGTCACCCAGGAATACAAAGCTGAATTCCTCCGTCTTCTCCCCCACCCGGAAGGTATACATCTCGCTCTTGTCCCCACCGTTGGACACCTGATAGGTGTAGCTGGTGCCGGGGGTCAGGTTGTCGACGGTGGCCTTGTTATTATAGAAGCCGGAGCGCAGGGACTTGTCGCCGTCCCGGGTGGCCGCCACCTTCACGGCGTTGGCGGGGAAGGTGCCGTTATAAAGGTCGGCGGTCCTGGCGTAGGTGATGTACCCCGCCTCACCGCTTTGGGAGTACCAGGTGAAGTTACGCTTGGTCATGTCGCTGCCCGGCTGCATGACAAGATTGGTAATGGGCAGCACCGGCTCCTCCGAGGGGGCAGAGGCCGAGGCCTCGTAGATATAGCTGCCACTCTCCTTGACCGTGGTGTCCCCCTCCGCCACGGTCAGCTTGGCGGAGGACTTGACGTAGGCTCTGCCGGTCAGGCTGCCCACACTGCTGACGGTGGTGCTGTCGCCGATGTCAAGTGTCGTATACAGATTGTCCACCACGGGGGCGCCGGTGATGGTCAGGGTAGTGTTGTGATTGCCGTTTTCGGGCCGGATGGTCAGTTCCTCCACAGCGCCGCCGCTGAGGTTGATCACGCAGCCCCGTAGCCAGCTGTCCCCGGCCCCCTCCACGGTGGCAAACTCGTTCTTGGCCGTGTTCCACACAAGGCCCCGGCCGATGGTGCCGCCGCTGACGGTCACCCTGGAGGTATGCAGGTACAAGTTGGCACCCTTGTCCATGGTCTTGTTGCCGGTAATCTCGCCGCCACTGATTTCCACCACGGGGTAGACACTCTCCCCCGACAGGTTGGCCTCCGCCGTGCCGATGGCACCACCGCGGTAGGTGGCGGTATTATCCGTAATCACGCCGCCGGAGATAAGGGTGGAGGTGTTCTCCTCCACGAAGATGGCACCGCCCATTTTGGCGGTATTTCCGCTGATTTCGCCGCCGCGGATTTCCACGGTGCCGGCGTTGTAGATGGCGCCGCCCTCGGTGGTGCAGGTGTGACCAGCCAGCTTGCCGCTCTCCAGCACCAGCTTGCCGCCCCGCTGCACGTCGATCATACAAACGCCGCTTTCGATGCCGCGAAGCTCACCGCCGCCGGCGCTGTCACGAACGGTCAGGGTCACGCCGTTGCCCACCATGACGAAAGGTGCCTCGGGGCCGGTCAGGATGTGGCCGTTCAGATCCAGGGTGTACTCGCCCTTGGTTTTCAGCGCGGCGCCAAAGGCGGACAGCTGGGTGTCCTCCGTCAGGGTCAGCACGCCGTTGCGCACAAACTTTGACGCCGACAGCGGCCCCTCTGCGGCAAAGACCGACATGGGAAGCAGCGTGGCCAACAGAGCCACACAGCACAGCCACGCCATCCATTTTTTCAGGGTCATTTTCATGGTCGCACCATTCCTTTGTGCCAAACGGCAAAACTTGATACATATTATTCTATAAAACACCTTTTATAAAGGCAAGTGCAAAAACTATATTTTTTCCTTGCAAAAAGTGTGCGTGCAACAGCAAACGCGCCTTGCAGCCACAAAGCCGCAAGGCGTGTTTTTGTATCAATCAGGCGCGGTGGATAACCTCTTCCTTCCCGCTTTGGATGGCGCGCTCGATGGCACACATCACAAACACAGGGGCAATGATGTCATCGTAGGAAGTCTTCTGCTCCTCACCACGAACCAGGTCATAGAACTCGGCAAACTCCTTCTCGAAACAGCCAGCAAACCGGTACTGCTCAAACACGCCGTAGTTTTCGCAGCTGACACCGGCATAGAAGTTGTCATTCTTCTCCACAAACTGCAGATTCACGTCGTAGCTGTCATAGTGGACAATGCAGTTGATGACCTTGCCGTTGACAAAGGCCTGCACGCTGTTGGGATAGTAGCCGAAAATCTCACCCATGGCCTGCACCAGATGCTGGGCGTAGTAGGGGAAGCCACCGTACTCGTTGTCGGTGTTGATGGGGGCACGCAGCAGACCGCCGTACACCTCGCCCCAGGTCTGTTCCTCCACCGCCTTTTTCAAATCCTGCACCGGCTGGGGGAAGCGGCACAGGGAGCCGCCGCAGGCCTTGACCTTGCGGGCCAGCAGGTCGGCCTTCAGGGCAAGGGCGTCCTCCTCGCTGTTGACCACAGGCTTATCCAGCATCACAGGCACGCCGGTGGCGATGTAGGGCTTGGTCATGGCATAGCGCTTGCCGCCGTGGCGAGCCACGTTGACAACACCGTCCACCTTGCCCACCAGCTCGTCAGCGGTTTTCATAACGGGCACGCCGTACTTCTTGCCCAGCGCTTCGGCGACGCCCTCCTCATCGCTGTAGAGGCCAATCACCTGCACGTCGCTGTAGTCCTTGGAAATGATGTCCAGAAAGCCGATAGCGTGGGAGTTCTCGCAGCCCAAAATCGCAATCTTATACATATCCAATCCCTCCCTTAGAACTTAACGGGCAGGGGGTTCTGGGCGTGGGCAGTTTCGATGATGCTGATAATCTGGGCCGCCCATTCAGGCTTGACGGCCAGCTCGGCACCCTCGGTGAGGTGCTTGTACACGGACTCGTAATACATCTCCGTTGCCACCACGAGGCGATTGTCATAGGCGCCCTCTTCCTCGTGGGTAATCAGCTGCTCAGAGCAGTAGGTGGGCAGGCCGTTGGCATCCTTCAACGTCTCCAGTACCAAGGGCTGTTCAGGGTTTTCCCCTTCCACAATGTACTTCATCTTCCAACCGCTGAAGCTGGACTGGAACGTGCCCTTGGAGCCCAAAACCTTAAAGCTGGCACTGGGGAAGGCATCGTTGGAGTTGACCTCCACGTCCACCACAGGCTTGCCGGGGGCGGTAATCAGAATCTTGGCATAGGTGTCGGAGTCACCGCTGGACATAACCTGACTCTGATTCAGGCGGGAGAACACCACCTGAATGTCGGGGTCACCGTCCAGGAAACCAACCGCCAGACCAATGGGGTGAGGGCCGGTGTTGTAGATGTTGCCGCCCATCTTGACCTGGGTGCTCTGCCAGTCCCAACGGCGGCTAAAGCCACTGTAGGTGATGTCAATCTGCTGGATTTCGCCCAGCTTGCCGCTGTCGATAACCTCCTTGGTCTTGAGGTAGTACTCGGACAGAAAGGCCTGCTGGAACACGGCCAATTTCACGCCCTTATCCTTGGCCTTCTTGATGATGGCATCGCACTCATAGCGAGTACGGGCAAAGGGCTTTTCGGTCACCACATTAAAGCCGGCCTCCAGCAGACCCATGGCCACCTCGTAATGCTCGTTGGACACGCTGGCATTGACCACCAGATCAATGTCGGTGCGGCCGTAAATCTCCTCGGGGCTGGCGAACACCTCGCAGCCGGGGTACTCCTCCAGGGCGCGAGCGCGGAACGCCTCGTCCCGATCCACCACGGCCACCACGTTGTACAGCTTTTGGCCGGCCTCCTTAAGGAAGTAAGCTCCGTGGATGCCGCGGCCGCTTCGACCCTGACCAATGATGGCTACGTTCAGTTTTTTCATTGTTACATCCTCCCTTTGTTTCGGATTTGCGCCTCCATCATAATCCCTATTTTTTGATAGTGAATATGCAAAAATCGGTTCTTGTATTGCAATTAGTGTGGTTTTGTGCTATACTAGCCTCAACTCAGTTCAAAAGGTGTGTTGACATTGAAAAAGCCCACATTCAAACATCGATTTTCTTATCGAAATGACATCATATATTTTGGCCATGCCACTGTGGAATCCCCTATGGAGCACATCCGCCCCAACTTTCACGTCCACGACGTGGCCGAACTCATCCTGGTAAAAAGCGGAAACGTCTCCGCCATCATTGGCGAGCAGATGTATCGTCTGGGTAAAAACAGTCTCATAATTTTCCGCGCCAACACACCCCACCGCATGATGTTCGACGGAAACAGTGATTACGAGCGGTATGACATCCTCTTTGATGAGGCCGTTTTAGCCAACCAAATTTTCGACCGCATCCCCAAAAACCTGTGCTACATTGACTGCAACGGCAACAACTCCATCCTGAGCCTGTTCGAAAAGCTGGATTTCTTCTGCACCCACTTTAACGGAGACGATTTGGACCTGCTTCTCAAAAACACCATCGAGGAACTGCTGTTTCACATTTACCTCTCTCCCCCCGACGATTACGATGGCGAGCTATTGTCCTTCCACCCCACCTTGAAAGAGGCCATAAAATACATCAACCACCACTACTGTGAGCAAATCACCATCGATGATATGGCCCGGCACCTGTGCGTCAACAAAAGTCACTTGCACCACCTGTTTACGGAGTTTTTGCAGATTACCCCTAAAAAGTACATCAACATTCGCCGGTTGGCCAAGGCACAGAAGCTGATTCGCATGGGGGAAAAACCCAGTTCCATCTTCTCCTCCTGCGGGTTCTGGGACTACGCCACCTTCTTCCGCAACTATACCTCCTACTTCGGCTACACCCCCTCCCAGGAGGGAGAGATCGTGGCAAATCGAAGCATAGACCTGTAAAAAAACACGCCCTGCGGCCAATGGCCGCAGGGCGTGTTTTGTATTTTTACTTTACAGCTTCTTCGCTCGGTTCCTTGGCCAGCTTTGCCAGTTCTTCCTCCTCCAGCACCCGGTAGGCCACCTTACCCACCAGGGTCTTGGGCAATTCCTCCCGGAACTCGATGTCGTAGGGCATGGCGTACTTGGCCACGTGTTCACGGCAGTGGTCCAGCAAGATCCGTCGGGTTTCCTCCACAGGCTCTGCCCCCGCCGCCAGCTTGACGAATGCTTTGACCTTCTGCATCTTGTAATCATCGGGAACACCGATGACGCAGCTCATCTGCACCAGCTCATGGGCATCCAGAATGTTCTCGATCTGCGCAGGGTACACGTTGTAGCCGGAGGAAATGATCATGCGTTTGGCCCGACCTTTGAAGTAGACGAAACCCTCACTGTCCATCTTACCCAAATCGCCGGTATACACCCAGGTCAGTCCGTCGGCGTGGGTACGCAGGGTCTGGGCCGTTTCCTCGGGATGGTTCATGTACTCCCTCATCACCGTGGGACCGGCCAGCAGGATCTCACCCTCCTCACCGTAGGGCAGCTCCCTATCTGTGTCCGGCTCCACGATTTTGATGTAGGTATCGGGGAAGGGCAGGCCGATGCTGCCCTCCTTGGCCATGTGGGCAGGGGTCAGGCAGCAGGCGGTGACGGTTTCGGTGGTGCCGTAGCCCTCCCGCACCTGGATGCGGGCGTTGTGGTCATAGAGGAATTTATCCAGCTTTTTCTTCAGCTCCACCGACAGCGAGTCGCCGCCGGAAAACACGCCCTTCAGGCAGCTCAGGTCCGCGCTGTCCATGTCGGGCAGGCGCAGCAGCGCCTCGTACAGTGTGGGAACGCCGGCAATGTAGTTGCAGCGGTTTTTGACCAAATCTCTGGCATAGCTCTTGGGGGTGAACCGGGGTACCAGGATGCACCGGCCGCCCTGAGAGAGCATGGTGTGGATACAAACACCCAAGCCAAAGCCGTGGAACACCGGCATGGCCGCCAGCATCTTGTCTCCGGGCCGGAACATGGGGTTGGTGGCAACCACCTGCCGGCCCAGCGCGTTGAAGTTGCGGTTGGTCAGCACGATGCCCTTGGAGGTACCCGTGGTGCCACCGGAATACAGGATAACGGCGGGGTCCTCCGCCCGGCGCTGGACTTTGTATCGGTAGAAGCAGTGCTTTTGCATACGCAAAAACTCGTCCCAGCGGATCACCGGGGCGTCGGCGGGGATCTTCTCGATCTTACGCCCGGAGGTAAGCATATAGCCGGCCTTGATGGGCGTGGCCAGGGCATCCTTAATGCTGGCAATGATGATGTTGACCACCTTGGTATTCTGACGCACCCGCTCAAACTTGTGGTAAAATTGGTCCAGGGTAATGGCGGTCACACTGCCGGAGTCATTGAGGTAGAACTCAATTTCCTTTTCAGCGGACAGGGGGTGGATCATACTGGCCACGGCACCCACCAAATTCACCGCGTAGAACAGATAGATGGCCTGGGGGCAGTTGGGCATGGCAATGGTGACCCGGTCCCCCTCCCGCACGCCGATGGTGCGCAGGGCCTTGGCGCAGATCTCCACTTCCTCCACCAGTTTTTTGTAGGTGGTGGACTTGCCCATAAAGTCAAAGGCCACATAGTCGGGATACCTTTGGGCGATGGACTGGACCGCCTCAAACATGGTACCGTTGAAGTAGTCAATACTCAGGGGTATATCACCCAAACTGCCCGCCCAGGGCGTTTTCGCTGTAATCATACTCATATCAATACTCCACTTCCTCGCTCAGGGGCCGCTCCAGCAGCTCAGGATTTTCCAGCAGAGTTTTGAGCAGCCGCATGGTCTTGGCATAGTAATAGCCGTCTGCAATACGCTCGTCAATGGTCATGCCAAGATCCACGCTCATGCGCATCTCCATATTGCCTTCTTCATCAAAGAAGGGGCGCTTTTTCATCAGGCCGATGGCGCAGAACACGGAGTTGGTACCCCAGTTGGTCATGTGATGGTAGCCCGCGTCGATCTTCAGGCTGCCCAGATTGGTCAGCACCACAGAGGAGTGGTACGGATCGGTGGCAATCAGCCCCTTGGGCAGCCAGCCATGGTTATCCAAAAAACGCACCAGCCGACCGATGGCGCCCCGGAAGGGCAGCTTTTGAACAAAGTCCATCCCCTCGGTGGAGGCGTCCTTCTTGTCGCTGCGGGTAAAGGACACCTGACGGTAGATCTCGTTGTGGATGGTGTCGATGGTATCCGTGTCCACGGCATAGATACGGGCCAGGGCCTCGCCTCCGTCGTCGGAAAAGACCTTCTTCACCGTAAAGGCGGCGGTCAGTTCGTTGCGCTGATACATCTTGTGCCGTTTGATAAATCGATTCATTTGCGGCCGCAGCATAATGGTCTTCAGCACTGCGGTGACGATCAACTGAAACAGATTATAGCGATAATCGGGATCGTCCTGATTCTTCCGCGCCAAATATTCCTCGGCCTTCGTCAGGTCAATGCGCAGGTGCATGAACGCCTCGTTATCGCAGCGATTGGGGAAAATCATAGGCATAATGCAATGCATGGAATCGATGTCGCGCAGCAGCTTGCCGTCCCGGCGGTCGCCCCATTTTTTAGCCATAGTTATCCTCTCTCCCTTGGCCGGCAGCCCGCTGTTTGTCCGCGGACCGCACTCGGCAATATACGGCGATTATAGCAGATTTCGTCGTCCAACTCAATAGTCGGTTTTCTCACTCCCGCTCCAGCGCCAGCAGCAGTTCCCTTGCCCCGTCCGCTTCCATTCCGTCCTTTTGATAGGCCCGGGGCGTTTCCCCCGTCACCCGCAAAAACACCCGGTTGAAGTTACGGATGCTGCCAAAGCCGGCCTGCAGCGCCACCTGGGAAATGCTGGTTTCCCCCTCCCCCAACAGGGCCTGCGCATAGCTGACCCGGCACCGCGCCAAAAAATCGGAAAAGGACATCCCAAGCCCCTGCTTGACCTGTTTGCTGACGTAGGAGTAGCTGTACCCCAAGTGCCGCGCCACATCCTCCAGCGTCAGCGGCTCGTGAAAACGCTCCTGCACGTAGTCAATGACCCGGCTCAGCATCTGCATATCCGCGGTCCGCCCCGGGGCAAAGGTATTGCTTTGGACAAAGGCCGCCACCGCCTGATAAAGCAGCGCCTTCACATCAAACGGACTCCACGTTTTCCCCTCAAGGGTACTCTGCAGCCGCCGACGCATATCCTCATCCACGCAGAACCCATAGCCCGACGGTACCCGGTCACGAAACAATTGCACCACGTCCCGCACCTGCTGCTGACCGGCCTGAATGACGTAAAACAGGCTGGTCTGCTCGGTGAGGAAGCTGTGCACCGCATTGGGTGGGATCACCGCCCCCTGCCCCGTCGTCAGGGTGCAGACCGTGCCGCTGATGGGAACCTGAACACGCCCGCTACAGCAAAAAATCACTTCCAGATTCTTATGCAAATGTGGATGGCCGGAATAGTTCTTCGCGCAGTAGAAGGTCAACTGGTCATCTGTGGAATTCCGGGATTCGTATATCATAGCGTCCACCCCAAATATGACAAAATCTGTCTACAATTGTACCACTTCTTTCTTTCGTTTTCAAGCCACCTGTGATAGGTTAGGATTATAGAATAATATTGGAGGAGGGACCCCCTTGAAACACTACTCTCTGTTGGATAACTGGACTCTGCGCGAGGAACCCCTGTCCTGCCCGCCGGAGCTGGCCCCCGCCATCCTGCAAAAGCAGGAGGGATGGATGAGCGTACCCACCCTTCCCTGTGACGTACACATGGCCTTGATGGATGCCGGCCGCATCGGCGAGCCGCTGGAGGGCGGCAATTCCTTCGACTGCAAGTGGGTGGAGGACCGCTCCTGGTGGTTCCGCAAGACCTTCGTGCTGACGGCGGAGGACCTTAACAACTTCGGTGCCGAGCTGTTTATCGAGATTTTGGACATTCACGCCGACCTGTTCCTCAACGGTACCCACATCGGCCACCACGCCAGCGCCTTCTTCCCCTTTCAGAAGAACGTGTCCTCCTGGCTGGTCGAGGGGGAAAACGTTCTGCTTATCCGCCTGAGCTGCGGCTTGGAACACGTGGATGACCGGGACATCGCCACCATGCGCAACTTCGTGTCCTGCGACGGGCGCACCCGGCAAAAGGGCCGGGGCGACGACCGGCGCATCGCCCTGCGAAAGCCTCAGTACGTCTTCGGCTGGGACCAGTCCCCCCGCCTTGCCACCTGCGCCATCGCCGGTGACGTGCGGCTGGACTTTTTGGATGAGGTCGTGGTGCGAGACGTGCGGGTGGAGACCCTGTCCCTGTCCGACGCCGGGGCGCAGATCCTTGCCCAGGCACAGGTGGAAAGCCGCTGCCCCCTGTTCGCCCGGGAGTGCGAGGCCACGTTCACCTTTGAGAAGGACGGTCAGGTGGTGTATGAAAAGACGGTGGACTTCCTGGCCCAGGCCGGCACGAACTACCTGAAGTTCGACTTCACCCTGCCCAACCCCCAGCTTTGGTGGCCCAACGGCTACGGCGACCAGCCCCTGTACACCGCCCGGGTGGTGGCCCGCAACGTGGGCGGCGCCCGGGACGAGCAGTCGGTCCGCACCGGTATCCGCACGGTGGAGCTGGACAACAGCAAGTACAGCGACGTGGAGCGCCGCTACGCCTTCCGCGTCAACGGCAAGCAGATCTACTGCAAGGGCATGGACCTGATTCACACCGACCACATCTACGCCCGGGCCAAGCGGGAGACCTACGAGTCCCTCATCCGGGACGCCAAGGCCGCCCACTTCACCATGTTCCGCTTCTGGGCGGAGGGCGTGTACGAGCCGGACTACGTCTATGAGCTGTGCGACGAGCAGGGCATTTTGGTCTACCGCACCATGATCTTCGCCTGCGGCGCCTACCCCGACCACCTGCCCTGGTTCAACGACCTGGTGGAGCAGGAGGTGCGCTACCAAATGCTGCGCCTGCGCAATCACCCCTGTATGGCGGTGTGGTGCGGCGGCGGCGAGTGCCTGAGCGTACTCAACAGCTACTTCGGCGCCCACTATCCCGACCACGACGACATCACCCGGCGCCCCGGCGGCACTACCATCTACGGCCAACTGATGCCCCGCATCCACCACGAGCTGATCGCCTCCGTCCCCTACGTGTGCAACTCCGCCTTCGGTATGCTCCCCGCCGATCAGGCCCCCTACCGCGGCGGCGGTGACCGGCACTTCTACCCTTTCCTGAACACCAAGCCCGAGTATCAGCAGACCCGCATTTCCGTGGACTCTTTCGCGGATTTCAAGGCCCAGTTCGTCACCGAGGGCGGCGTGATGGGTCCCCCCTCCCCCCAGGCATTGATCCGCTACTGCGGCGGGCGGGAGCATATTGCTGACGACGATCCCATCTTCACCCACCACCGCAACTCCTTCGAGTATTTCGCCGTCCGTGACGC
This sequence comes from Oscillospiraceae bacterium, assembly GCA_015067885.1. GTDB lineage: Bacteria > Bacillota > Clostridia > Oscillospirales > Oscillospiraceae > Lawsonibacter. The sequence continues at coordinate 36,503 of SVLO01000013.1, forward strand.
GGTGTACCGCCACTACACCGGCGAAAAGCAGTTGAGTCTGGAGGAATACTGCCTGTACGGCGGCCTGTTCCAGGGCGACCTGCTGTCCTACGAGGCCGATCAGATCCGCACCACCGAAAACTGCTCCGGCAGCGTGCTGTGGTGCTACACCGACGGCTTTGGCGAGGTGGGCTTCAGCCTGATGGACCACTACGCCAACCCCAAGCCCGCCTACTACTTCATGCGCCGGGCCTACCACCCCCACCGCGTGGTGGTGCGCCGCTGCGAGGATGAGCTGCGCATCTACTGTGCCAACGACCTGCCCGAGGCGGCGACCTTGGACCTCACCTGCGGCTATGTGTCCTTCGACGGCACCTACGCCCCCGCCCGGACCCTCACCGTCCGGCTGGATGCCTTTACCCAAAGCGCCCTCATCGCCACCGTCCCCGTGGACGGGAGCTGGGACCTGCAGCGGGGCGCCTTCTACGTCCGGGGCGAGGGTATCCCCACCGTCACTTTCCGGGCCGGGGATTTCCGCACCCTCACCCTGCCCCGGGCCACCCTGTCCGTGTCCGACTTCTGCCGGGAGGGGGACACCCTGCACTTCACGGTGCAGACCGACTGTTTTGCCCATGCTGTCCACTTCAACCTGGGCGACGAGGTGCGCCTGAGCGACCAGTACTTCGACCTGCTGCCCGGCGAGAGCCGCCGTATCAGCATCTTCAACGCCGATGGTATCACCCCGGACATGGTCCGTCCCACCTCGGTCTATCCCGATTGAGCCTCCCGCAGCCGATAAAACGCCGGGGTACCCTGCTGGGTACCCCGGCGTTTGTGTCGCTTATTCCCGGTCCGTGCCGCGCTTCTGCATGGCACAGGTGCGGCGGTATTGGGCGGGAGTCATGCCAAAGGATCTTTTGAACGCCACGTAAAAGCCCGATGCCGCGGCATAGCCCACCTGCAGGGCAATGCGTTCCACCGGCTCGTCGGTACGCACCAGCCGCCGCAGGGCATAGTGCATACGAATTTCCTCCAGCTTCTCGTGAAAGCTCTTTCCGCACAACTGGCGCAAAATGCGGCTGGTCTGCCGCTTGCTGACGGACAGATACCGGGCCAGATCCTCCTCGGTAATGGGCCGGGCATAGTGTTCGTGGAAAAACTCCTCGATTTTGCCATAGCGGTCCTCACGCTTATCGTGGTCGGAGCGATCCCTGGTCCGGGGTCCGCCCGCAGCCTTCAGGGCACGGAACAATTGGATAAAAAACTGCCGCAGCAGGGCGTCCAGCAGCAGCTCCGACCCTACGTCCGGGGCGGACAGTTCCTCGGAAAAGCGACGAATGGTTTGGCACAATTCTCCGTCCGTAAACAAGATCGGCTCATCTTTCGGAAACAGCTCAAGCAGATCAAGCAGTCCGGAGGGTTCCCCGGGGGTCTGTTTCTGTCGGCAGCCAAAGCGAAGTCCCACGCTCATCTGCCGGGTCTGCCCCCCGGCATAGTAGCTGTTGTGGCTGCGCCCCGGGGGTATCAGGCACAAAGTGTCCGGGGCGCGCATCAGGACCTTTTCGCCGTCGAACTCGACGTAGTACTCTCCCTCCAAAGCCACCTGCACCTCATACCCCGTGTGGCTGTGGCGGTTGGGTACGATGGTCTCGTGGGCGCCGTTGGTGCGCATATCGATGCGCAGGTCGTCCAGCTTGACCGTGGCGCTGAAGTTCGATTTGTAGTTTTCCGAAAGCAAGTTTGGCATGGCAGGCACACCCTCTCGTCCATATTGCAAAATGGGACATTTTGTTTCCAAAAAATTGGCATCCAAACGGATTTACAGGCCGGCCGCTTTGGGGTATAATCAGCACAATGTGATCAACTGCGGCATTTATTCCATTCTAATATGGGACACCGCAAAAGTCAACACTCCGCACCGCTGCCGCCACGGCAGCGCCACAGGAAGGATGAACCGAATGAGACCCACCCTTGACCAGTTAATGGAATACATCGGCGCCACCGATTGGCCCCAGCGCTGGCGTGACCTCTACGACGCCGCTATGGACGACTTTGAGAGAAACGGCTGCCCCTTTACCGCCCCCGACTACTATACCAAACTCCACGAGGAACTGGGCATCTTCCCCAAGGAATTGCCGCTGTATCAGCGCGCCGCCGCCGAGACCGCCGGGGACGAGAAGCTCTCCCGTATCCTCCACCTGCTTTGCACCGCCCTGAACCAGCCGGAGCATAACGCCGCCGACTGCGAGGGGTTCAAGTTCCCCCTCCCCCCGGATGTGGAGCCGTACCTGCCCCGGGATATGCTGCAGGCCCTTGCCCTGTGTTCCCAAATTCCCCGCTGCGTGGCCAGCCTGCGTCGCCGCGGCCTGCCCGAGGACCTGATCCGCACGGAGCTGGAACCCTTCGAGCGGGTCATTGACATCTATCGCGACTACCACAACGGACAGGAGGGGTTCCACCTGCTGAGCTGGTACCACCGCACCATCTCCGGCAACCTGATCCGCCTGGGCCGGCTGGAGCTGGAGATGAATTACCCCTTCACCGGCACGGTCAAGGTCTTCCGCAACAAGCAGGGTGACATTGTGGACCTGGCCCACGACCTGGCCGTCCATCGGGAGGGCATGGCCCTGGGCGCCCGCTATTTCGAGGATGAGGAGGGTTCCTGGCAGGCCGACGTGGTGGAAACCGACACCCATTGGGAGGGGTACCCCTTCGACGAAACGGGCCGTGTGAAGAAGGAGCTTGTCCGTCTGGACAAGCTCGAATGGGCGCCGGTGCTGCAAAAGGGCGACACCGTGGTGCAGCTTCACATCCCCGCCAGCGGCAAGCTGGACATGGCCGCTGTTGAGGACAGCCTGCAGCAAATGCGGGACTTTTTGGCCGCCTACTACCCCGACTACGAGTACAAGGCCTTCGCCTGCGCCAGTTGGCTGCTCAACCCCGTGCTGGCCGACCTCATCGGTAAGGAGTCCAACATCGTGCGCTTCGGCCGCCTGTTCCGACCCTTAACGATGAAAGCCCACGGCAACGGCGTGTTCTATTTCATATTCAAGATCCCCAACAACAACTTCGACCTGCCCTCCCTGCCCGAGAGTACCCGGCTGGAAAAGGCGCTGAAGGACTACTACCTGTCCGGCCACGCCGTCCATGAAACCAACGGCTATTTCTTCTGAATAACGGAGGTACTTACTATGGAAACCAGATGGCTCTACGTCACCAGCCAAGAGCTGGAACAACTGCGTGACAAGACCGGCGGCGTGTGCGTTATTCCCTACGGTGCCGTGGAAAAGCACGGCCTGCATCTGCCCCTTGGCACCGACATCCTGCAGGCGGAGCATTATGCTTACCAGGCCTCCAAGGTGGAGCCGGTGTGCGTCTTCCCCGGTATCCCCTTCGGTGATATGTCCTGCGGCCACCCCACCACCGCCCCCGGCATCATCTCCATCCCCATGGAGACTAACTTCCTCCTGCTGGAGCAGCTGTGCGACCAAATTGCCCGCTACGGCTTCAAGAAAATCCTGATTCTCAACGCCCACGGCGGCAACTACGCCTGGCTGACCGCCTTTTTGGAGCAGTTGGGCAACAAGAAAAAGGACTACGTGGTGGTTATGACCCAGACCTTTATGGTCAAGACCTACCGCGAACTGCTGGACACCGTGGCCAACTCCCCCTCCGGCACCGTGCCCGAGCTGACGGCGGAGGACGAGGCCGCCCTGAAACGCTATTACGATGAAAAAATCCCCACCGGTCACGGCTGTCTGACTGAAACCGCCCGGCTGATGGACATCGCCCCCGGCTCCGTCAAGCTGGACCGGCTGGGCATTGAGTCGGGCAAGCACCACCACAGAACGGACAAGTTTGCCGCCGCCGGCATCGAGATTCGGGACGACGGCTGGTGGGAGGATTACCCCAACAACTATGCCGCCGAGAAGGACCCCGTGGATGCCACCGAAACCATCGGCCGGGCGCTCAACCGCATGGCCATCGAGCGCATCGCCAACGCTTTCCGGGTGTTCAAAGAGGACGAAGACCTGCTGCGCCGGCAGAACGAAAAGTGGAACGGCTGAAACGAACAGAAAACATCCCTGACCCGCTGGGTCAGGGATGTTTTTGTTTTATTTGTCCGCTTCGGCCAGTCTTCGCTCCAAAATGGGGTAGAACAGCTTGGCGGCGTTGTTGTAGAACAGGTCGTCCCACTGCTGCTCCGTCAGGCCGAACAAATCGCCGGCCTCGTACAGGGCCTGCATCTGCTCGCACAGGTTGCGCATGGGGGTGTACTTGTAGTCCGGCGGCCAGTCCGGGGAGTCCACAATCCAGGGGTGGACGATGCCGAAGAAGTTGCCGCCGGCGGGCATACACCGGCCGTTGTCGCCCAGGGCGAAGCGATAGCCATCCGTGGCGAACATGATCTTCTCGTGGCCCAGCTCCTTCAGGCAGTAGATGATGGCCATAGGCTCGGAAATGCCGCCGCAGTCCATCCACACGTTGGGCAGGTCCTTGATGTGAGCCAGGCCGTCCCGCATCTTGTAGGGGTTGTGGCCCATGGCGCAGTGGGCCAGAATGATCTTGCTGTTGGGGTACTTCCCGCTCAGATAGCGGATCTGCTCGATGTTGCGGGGGTGGCGCAGCACGTCGGTGTAGTGGGACAGATGGATCATCATCACAAGGCCGTACTTCTCCGCCAGCTCCCACATCCACTCGGGGGCGTAGTCGGTGATGTCCGCCTCGTAGGTGTCCTCGCACTGGGCATAGCTGCGATAGGGCTTGATGGCCGCGATCTTGGGGTGAGTGCGGATCCACTCCTCGGTGTGGGCCGGGTCGTCCCAGGGCCGGGTGACCAGGCCGTTGACATAGCCCTCGTGCTCGTCGGCGCATTTGTAGGCAAAGGCCCGGTCCACGTCCAGGTCCTCCACCGACTTGAACCGGCTGGGGTTGCCCATGACCAGGCCACCCTTCAGGCAGCCCTCACCCAGGTAGTATTCCGTGTCCTCCACCCAGGTGTCAAACACCCGCTCCGCCGGGATGGTGTGGATCTCGTTGGGGGACAGATGGAAATGGGCATCGAACACCCGCTTTGGGACGCGCTTGCGGAACTTCTCCCGCAGCTCCGCCTCGTAGGCGTAGTCGTAGTTGGCGCACATTTTGCTGCCGTGGTCGTTGATTCCCATACAAATCGCTCCTCTTTCGCGCGGCAGCCGGGGCCACCGCGTTTTCCCCAGTATACCACCGGTTCTGCCGCCCGCGCATGGATGTAATTAACCGTTTGATTTGTATTTTATTAACTTTTTCATCGCTCGGAAGGGCCTGCCCGCAAGCACCCCGGCTCTGCGCAAGTGGTACGGTAGTAACTTGGTGCGGTAGCGGCGCTGGGGCTGGGCCAAAAAGGCCGACAACTCCGCCAGCGTGTTCTCCCACTCGGCCAGTACAAGGGTCTCGCCGCTTTTGTGGCAGCCGTGGTACCCCACACCAAGGTTCACACCGCACACGTGGCGGCACAGCACCTGCAGGTCGCTCCCGCCTTTCGCCCCTCCATCGTCAAGATCGAGGGCCTCTTGAATATCAGCCTTAAAGCGCTTGGTGTTGTCCACCTGGTTGAACAGGCAACTGCGTGTCCCCATCCAATCCAGCTCGATCATATAACAGTGACGGTTCAGCAGACGGAATAATTTCGGGTTGCTCTTTTGCAAGTATCGCGCGCCGTGCTTGCCGTGTTCTTCACCATCCACCACCAGCAGGCTGTGACCGCTGTGGCGCATGGCCCACAGCATGGCGCAGCCGGCCCGGTCGTCTGCACCGATACCCGCTTCGGGATCGGTGCCGGAGAACACGCCGTTTTCAAATTTTACGGTTTGCTCCCCGGAGAAGGGCTTGTCGTAATTCCGATCCCAAACCGTATCGGTGTGGGCCACCAGGACCACACCATCCGGGAACCGGTTCCCGGGTACATATACGTAGCGCTGTAAAGGCTTTTCGCCTGTCCCCATCACCGCCCCGGACAAAGCGGCAAAGCGCTCAAGGATCTGCCCGCCGTCATCAAGAGGAGTATTCAGAAAGTCCAACAGCAGCTCTTTATGCGCCTCTGTCCGGTCGGTCGTTTGCAGGGGGCGCGCAGGTGACGTGCTTCGTTTCACCTGCTTTTCGCGCTTGCAACGGTCCAAAACCACCCACGCGCACATCGGGCAATAGAGCCGCAGCAGAAACCCGATTTTCTGTTTTCTGCTCATAGCGGGCAAAAGTTCCGCCTTGTAGCGTTTGACCGCCTTGCGTATTTTTCGGTTTTCGACACTGTAAGGCTTGTTTTTGGATACGCACTTGGAAAAGCAGCACAACGCATCCAGCTTCTGCCCCCTGGCATATTCGGTACGGCCAAATTCCAATTCGCTCTTCCAAACCAACTCACGGCGCTTAAACCGCGACCAAAACCCATCGAAGCTGTAGTCCCAGGAGCTGTTCCCACCATGCTGCCGCGCCAGGTACCAGTTTGGCCCCAAAAATACCGCGCCTACTCCTTTGATCAGATTTTCATAGATGAAGAAAAAGTCCTCACCGATGGACAGCTCCGTGCGGAAACGGGTATCGCCGATCAAGTTCCTGCTCATGATCGTGCCACCCATCTGGTCAAAAGGGGACCGCCCATCAAAAACGGCGCGCAGGGCGCTTTCGTAGTCGTGATAGGTGCATGGAAATCGTGGTTGGCTCTGCAAAAAGCGCTCCCTATCCCGTTCCCAGTTTTCAACCCGGCTGATTCGGTACGAAATTCCGCCCAACGTCGCCTCGTTCTCAAGCAGTCCCGCCAGGAGCGTTTTCAGCAGTTCCGGATGGATAATATCATCGCTGTCCAAAAAGAACACGTACTCGCCCCGCGCCGCGTCAAGGCCCATATTCCGCGCGCCGGACACCCCCAAATGGGCCGATTCCAGCACCCGAACACGTCCGTCCCGCTGCCGCAGCTCATGGCAGAGGGCCAGGCTGTTGTCCGTAGAGCCGTCGTCGATCAAAATGATTTCAAGCTCTCCATGGCTTTGGGCAAAAACCGACTCCACGCACTCTTCCAAATAATCGGCCCGATTGTAAACCGGGATAATGACGGAAACCAGCTTCTGTTCACTCATCACATTCGCGTCCTTTCATTCTTCCATCACTTCGATATAAAAGCTCACCGGGCGGAACCCGTCGTTGCAGGAGATCATGGCGGACCGGGGATTTTTCATCCACCCGTCAAAGAAGTTCCCGCCGCCCCGGGCCAGCTCCGTCACAAAGGGAGCCATGCTCCCCCACGCGCTGTGGCACAGGCCCTCCGGCTTCTCGCCGTGTTCCGACACAAACACCTGCCCCACACTCAGGTCGCAGGTATGCTCGATGGGATTTTCGTATTGGGCCATCAGGTCGGGATAGGTGGTGATTTTCATCACCGTAATGCGACAGGGTTTCATGTCCGCCACCTCTTTTCTGTTTTCTTGATTTTATCACAAAGCGACCGCCGTTTCAATCCGCAAGGGTACTCACCCTCTCAGGGTTCGAATCCCACAAAGCGCCTGCCAATGGCAGGCGTGGCGCAGCGGGTGGGATGCCGGTGCGCGTCACGACGCACGCCGGCCGTCCTTGCAGCATAGCTGCTACGGACTTCGCGGCTAAAAACGTGCCACCGGCACGTTTTCTTTACGCCGCGACCCTCTCAGGGTTCGAATCCCACATCAATCAAAAAGGACATCCTCCGCCCAATGGGCGGAGGATGTCCTTTTTGGCGCAGCGGGTGGGATTCGAACCCACGTGCGGTTGCCCGCAAACTGATTTCGAGTCAGCCCCGTTATGACCACTTCGATACCGCTGCATAGAATAAAATGATCGATGGTATTATGGCACACTTTCCGCCATTGTGCAAGTGAATTTCTTACATTTCTCTGCACACGTTTCCTGCGGATGCCTGTTGCCCTCGCTTTTTATTTTTGTTATAATGCAAATGTACCCCACACCGGGATACAGACAGGAGGCTTTTTATGCGACTGGTCTTACTCACCGCCCTGGGCGTTGGCGGCGCCACCGTATTCGGTGCGGCGCTCGGTTTCGCCTTCCGGCGCATTTCCCACCGCTTCAGCGATATCGTGCTGGCTTTGGCCGCCGGTGTGATGCTGGCCGCGGCGGTTATCGGCCTGATTCTCCCCTCGGTGGAAATCGGCAACTCCATCCCCATCACCGCCATCGGCATCCTGTTGGGTGCGGTGTGCCTGAACCTGATGGATAAGATGGTGCCCCACCTGCACCGCCTTGCCGGTGCCGATCAGGAGGCGCACCCTCAGGACACCCAGCGGCTGAACAAAGTTCTGCTGTTCGTCATGGCCATCGCCATCCACAACCTGCCCGAGGGTCTTGCCGCCGGTGTCGGCTTCGGCACCGGAAATGATGCCGAGGCGTTGACCATTGCCGCCGGTATCGCTCTGCAGAACATCCCGGAGGGCATGGTTATCATCGCCCCCATGCTGGCCGCGGGTATGGGCCGCCGACGCACCTTCATCATTGCCGCTATGACCGGCATCGTGGAAGTGGTTGGCACCATCCTCGGCTTCTTCGCCGTCAGCCTCTCCGCCTCCATCCTCCCCTTCGCCCTGGCCTTTGCCGGTGGCACCATGCTGTACGTCATCAGCGATGAGATGATCCCCGAAACCCACGCCCACGGCAGCGAGCAGGGGGCCACCTACGCCCTGCTTGCCGGTTTCTGCCTGATGCTGGCCATGAGCCATTATTTGGGTTAATTTTTCTCAAATCGTCTATACTACACTAAATAACTTGCAAAGGAGTACCGCTATGACCATCACCAACGATATCCGCTACATCGGCGTCAATGACCATCAGGTGGACCTGTTCGAGGGGCAGTACGTTGTCCCCAACGGCATCTCCTACAACTCCTATGCCATTATGGACGAGAAAGTCGCCATCATGGACACCGTGGACAAAAACTTCAACCACCAGTGGCTGGACAACATTGAAAAGACCCTGAACGGCCGCAAGCCCGACTATCTGGTGGTGCACCACATGGAGCCCGACCACTCCGCCAACATCGCCAACTTCCTGCAGATCTACCCCAACGCCGTGGTGGTTTCCTCCCAAAAGGCCTTTGCCATGATGGCCCAGTTCTTTGGCGAGGACTACGCCCACCGCCGCGTGGTGGTGGGTGAGGGCGACACTCTCTGCCTTGGCAAGCACACCCTGACCTTCGTCACCGCCCCCATGGTCCACTGGCCCGAAGTCATCGTGTCCTATGACAGCTGTGACAAGGTGCTCTTCTCCGCCGACGGCTTCGGTAAGTTTGGAGCGCTGGATGTGGAGGAGGATTGGGCCTGCGAGGCGCGCCGCTACTATATCGGTATCGTGGGCAAATACGGCGCACAGGTGCAGGCTCTGCTGAAAAAGGCCGCCGGTCTGGACATCGCCACGATTTGTCCCCTCCACGGTCCCGTGCTAAAGGAGAATTTGGGCTACTACCTGAACCTGTACGACATTTGGTCTTCCTATCAGGTGGAAAGCGACGGCATCGTCATCGCCTACACCTCCGTCTACGGCAACACCCGCGCCGCTGTGGAACTGCTGGCGGAAAAACTGCGCGAGCGCGGCTGTCCTAAGGTGGTCGTCAACGACTTGGCCCGCTGCGACATGGCCGAGGCAGTGGAGGATGCCTTCCGCTACGGAAAACTGGTACTGGCCACCACCACCTACAACGCCGACGTGTTCCCCTATATGCGGGAGTTTATCCACCAGCTCACCGAGCGCAACTTCCAAAACCGCACCGTGGCCCTGATGGAGAACGGCTCCTGGGCTCCCCTGGCCGCCAAAGTCATGCGCGGCATGCTGGAGGGTTGCCGCGACCTGACCTTCACCGACACCACCGTCACCATCCGTTCCGCCCTGAACACCGACAGCCGCGCCCAGATCGACGCCATGGCCGACGAGCTGTGCCGGGACTATATGGCCCGACAGGAGTCCACCGCCAACAAAAACGACCTGTCCGCCCTGTTTAACATCGGCTACGGCCTGTACGTGGTCACCTGCCGGGACGGCGAGAAAGACAACGGCCTTATCGTCAACACCGTCACCCAGGTCACCAACGCCCCCAACCGGGTGGCCGTCACCATCAACAAGGAAAATTACTCCCACCACATCATCAGGCAGACCGGCTTGATGAACGTCAACTGCCTGGACACCGGCGCCCCCTTCGCCCTGCTCGAGCAGTTCGGCTTCCAAAGCGGCCGGGTGGCGGACAAATTTGCCGGGCAGGAGATTTTGCGCTCCGACAACGGCCTGGCCTTCCTGCCCCGGCACATCAACTCCTTCCTGTCTTTGAAGGTGGAGCAGTATGTGGATCTGGACACCCACGGCATGTTCATCTGCTCGGTGACCGAGGCCCGGGTCATGTCCGATGCGGAAACCATGACCTACACCTACTATCAGGACCACGTCAAGCCCCAGCCTGAAACCGAGGGTAAGAAAGGCTACGTCTGCAAGATCTGCGGTTGGGTCTATGAGGGCGACACCCTGCCCGACGACCTGGTCTGCCCCCTGTGCAAGCACGGCCCGGCGGATTTTGAACCCATTGGATAAGCGCAAGCCTCTGCGGCGGAGGGAGTTCCTCCGCCGCAGAAAACTTTTTCAAAAATACAAAAATAATGCTTGACAAAGGGTATCCCCATGCATATAATATGTGTTGCGTTCGAAGACAGCAGGTCGCCTTGCGTGTAAATCCTGCCGAGAGTGCAGTGCTGAACATGAAATGTTTTTCGCTGTTTGTGTCTTTGTGCGCAAACAGCGTTTTTATTTATTCTCTGGAGGTGAAACCCAAATGCCTAACGCAACTGTCCTGGAGTCCAAGAAGGCCGTAGTTGCCGAGCTGACCGAAAAGCTGCAGAAAGCCGCTTCCGGTGTGCTGGTCGACTATAAGGGCATCACTGTGGCCGAGGATACCGCTCTGCGCGCCGAGCTGCGCAAGAATGGTGTCGAGTACGCCGTTGTGAAGAACACCCTGACTCGCTTTGCCGCTCAGAACGCCGGTCTCGGCGAGCTGTCCGACAGCCTGAACGGCACCACTTCTCTCGCCATCTGCGAGGAGGACCCCATCGCTCCCATGCGCGTCATCAACAAGTTCGCCAAGCAGTTCAATGGTGAGAAGTTCATCATCAAGGCGGGCTTTATGGATGGCAAGATCCTGCCCCTGAACGAGGTCGCCGCTCTGGCCGAGCTGCCCTCCAAGGAGGTCCTGCAGGCTCAGGTCCTGGGTACCATGTTGGCCCCCATCACCAGCCTGGCTATCGTCCTGAAGGCTATCGCCGAGAAGGGCGACGCTCCCGCTGCCGAATAATCCGGCAAAATCATTCACATCTGAAACAAACACATTTTAGGAGGTACATTTATTATGGCTACCGAGAAGATCACCGCTCTGATTGAGGAAGTTAAGGCTCTGACTGTTCTGGAGCTGTCCGAGCTGGTTAAGGCTCTGGAGGAAGAGTTCGGCGTTTCCGCCGCCGCTATGGCCGCTCCCGCTGCCGGCGCCGGCGCTGCTGCTCCCGCCGCCGAGGAGAAGACCGAGTTCGACGTGGTTCTGGCTGAGGTCGGCGCCGAGAAGATCAAGGTCATCAAGGTCGTGCGCGAGGCCACCGGTCTGGGCCTGGCCGAGGCCAAGGCCGTTGTCGAGGCTGCTCCCAAGGCTATCAAGGAGGGCGTCTCCAAGGAGGATGCCGAGGCTCTGAAGGCCAAGCTGGAAGAGGTCGGCGCCAAGGTCGAGCTGAAGTAATTCACCACTTCACAGAGAATAGAAAATGTCCCACCCGAATGGGTGGGACATTTTTTATTGTCGGCCACCCAAATTCGTGGTAAACTATTGAAAAGGAGTGATCGTCATGACCGACCGTCAACTGGCCGAGCTGGCCCTTGATGCGCGCAAAAATGCCTATACCCCCTACTCTAATTTCAACGTGGGGGCCGCCCTGCTGTGCGCCGACGGCACCGTGTTCACCGGCTGCAACGTGGAAAACGCCGCCTACGGCTCCACCATCTGCGCCGAGCGCGTGGCCCTTGTCAAGGCCATCAGCGAAGGGCAGCGCAGTTTTACCGCCATCGCCATCGCCGGCAGCGGGGATGACTTCTGCTGGCCCTGCGGCAGCTGCCGGCAGATGCTCTGCGAGTTTGCACCCGACCTGCGGGTGCTGGCTGTGCGGCAGGACGGGCAGTTTGAAATTTCCACGCTGGACACTCTGCTTCCCCACGCTTTCGGCCCTGCCGCATTGGAATAACGGGAATTTCGCCCCGGGGGTTGCAATCGCCGCCCCCGGGGCGTATAATAAGTCGACAACTGGATGAATGTCTTCAGGGCGGGGTGAAAGTCCCCACTGGCGGTACAGTCCGCGACCGGGCGCACGGCGCCCGCTGACCCGGTGCAACTCCGGGACCAACGGTATAGTCCGGATGGAAGAAGATGTGTGCAAACACGCGCTCCTCACTTTGGTCTGATGACCGGAAGGCACTTCGTCTTGCGGCTGTCGCATCATCGAAAGGAGTGTTTTTTATGTCCCAAACCAAGCAAAAATGGCTCACCCCCCGCACCGTAGTCACCCTTGCCATGCTGACCGCCGTGGCACTGGTGGTCACCTGGCTGTGCAAGGCCATCCCCAGCGTCAACGGCTTTCTGGACTTTGAGTTCAAAAGCGTTGTCATCTGCATCGGCGGCTTCACTTTGGGTCCCGCCGCCGCTATCGTCCTGTCCTTTCTCGTCCCGGTAGTGGAATTCTTCACCTTCAGCGGCACCGGCCCTATCGGCCTCATCATGAACATCGCCGCCACTGCCAGCTTCTGCTGCCCGGCCTGCTACCTCTACAAGCGCCGCCACACCATGAACGGCGCGGTGATCGGCCTTGCGGCGGGTACAGTCACCCTGACCGCGGTAATGGTGCTGTGGAACTATCTCATTACACCTATGTACCAGGGTACCCCCCGGGATGTTATTGCCTCCATGCTCATCCCGGTGTTCCTGCCCTTTAACCTTGTCAAGGGCGGGCTGAACATGGCCGCCACCCTGCTGCTCTACAAACCCGTAGTCACCGCCCTGCGCCGGGCGGGTCTTGTCCCCCCCTCTCAGGCCGGACGCAGCGGCAAATTCAGCGGCGGCTTTATCCTGTTTTCTGTGGCGCTGCTCATCACGTTTTTGCTGCTGGCTCTGGTCCTGCTGAAGATCATTTAACGGATAAGGAGTGGTCGTAATGGCCGGAATTCTATACCTCGTCCCCACCCCCATCGGCAACCTGGGCGACATCTCCCCCCGCATGGCCGAAACCTTGGCCCAGGCGGATTTCATCGCCGCAGAGGACACCCGGGTCTCCCTGAAGCTGCTCAACCATCTGGGTCTGAAAAAGCCGCTGGTATCCTACCACCGCCACAACACCGAGGTGGGGGGACAAGCTGTTTTG
>SVLO01000039.1 GCA_015067885.1 Oscillospiraceae bacterium
CCATCGAGCAGGTGGCCGTTATCCTGCGCAACTACTCCGGCTCCCCCAACGGCAACGGCGATTTGTCCAAGGTGGGCAACCACAGCTCCTGGGCCGCCGACGCCCTGAAGTGGGCAGTGGCCGAGGGTATCCTGGACAACGTCCCCTTCACCAACGCCACCGAGAACGCCACCCGCGCCCAGGCAGCCCAAATGCTGACCAATTATCTTTCCAAATAAGCTTCAGCTTACTGCCACTTCAAGCAACGCGGAACAAAAAGCACCTCATGGTCATGGACCATGAGGTGCTTTTTTGTGGCTTGTCATTATCTGCGGCGATAGACCGGAACGGAGTATTTCAGCATCATATCCAAATGCTTCAGCTTCCAGCGGATGGCTTCCGGGCCGCCGATGTACTCCATGGACGGCTCAAAGCCAAGGGCGGAGTCCCGCTCCACCAGCGGAATGGCCGCCTCGGCGTTCTTGCGCTCCTTGAGCAGCAGCGCCTCCACCTTGTCCGCCAAGCGGCACAGCCGGTCAGGGTTGCTCTCCACGTGCATCTTGTCCAGCAGGACGGTCATCTCCTTGAAGTTGATGGCCGTCCGGTGATAGCAGCACATATACTCCAGCATATTGACCAGCTTTTTCAGCTCCCTGCCCTTGGCGGAGATGGTCCGGATGATGCGCAGACCGTCCTTCACAAGGGACAGCGCCTTCTTGCACCGGGCAATCTCGTCCGGGCGGCGCAGGCAGTATGGGGCCGCCTGGCTGCCGTCATCGTGATAATTGTGGACAAAGCAGATATCGTACCCGAAATGGACCCCCGCGGGGTCGGGTCGGTGATTGGCGCCGCTGACGTTAAAGGGGAATGCCGGACCAACGCGATAGGGACCGTACTGGTTCTCGTTGCTGGGGGTGTAGTAGTGGATGGACTCGTCCACCAGCTTCATACCCGCCAGCAGCTTGTCCTTGTCCTCCCCGGCCAGACGGTTGGCCCAGCCGTCCAAATAGTCCTCAAAGCTCAGGCCGCCCACGGTGTAGGCCTGCTTGGCCTGGGCAGAGATAAAGGACGGAGTGAAGCCGAAGTGATGGGACTCCATCAGGCCGCACAGGCCGTACTCCTCCCGGGCCTTGAGAATATTCTGATGCAAGTCGTTCCACTGCCAGGGGAAGGGCTCGAAGGGCAGCACGCCGAAGTCCCAGGTCCGTCCGGCGGTGTTGACCATGGAGTACAGGCGGATGCCACGGCGCTTGGCCACCTCCGCCTCCGCCTTGAAGGGGACGCTGGGTTCGGTTTGGGACACGGTGTAATCCCGAATCTTGCTGGGGGCATTGTCAAATTGGAATGTGTGTGGCGTGTTGAAATTCACCTGCAGGGACACGTCGCTGGGCATAGCCTCCACGAACTTCACCCGGTCCTCCACCGGCGCCTGACCGAAGTTGTAGGTCCAGAAGATGATGTCCGCATCGGGCTTCACCGCCCGGATCACGTCCCGGCTCATGCGCAGCCAGTCGGGATAGTCGATGCAGGGGAACCAACCCGGGGCCTTCTTGCCCGTAGGCAGGCCGTCCTCGGTGGTGGAGCGGTCGGGCTTGGCGATGACCCGGGGGTCCCGGCTGGGGAAGTTGGCGCTCTCCCCCACGAAGACGATACCCTTGAACTCCGGTACGTCACGGAACACCTGACCGAACACCGCGTCGAACTTCTCCCAGGCCCCCTCCTCATCGGGGTGGACGTAGTTGTTGAGATAGCTGTAGGCATACACATCGATGCCGTACTTGGCGGCGCGGCGGCACAGGTCACGGAAATCGTAATCCACGCCGTTGGCGCCCTTGCAGCCGTTCTCCACGAAGGCCAGAATGGCATCGTAGCCGTAGTGGGCGCAGGTGGACAGGTAGTCGTCGGGGTAGTAATCCAAACCCACACCGGAGTGGATCATGCGGGGTGAGAAGGCCGCCATCTGCTCGGTGGTACCGTGGGTCAGGAAGGGCGCGCGACGGAGGTTCATGCGGTCCTCCAGCGCGTAAAACGCCTGGGCAACGCCACGCTCGTCAAAGGCAGTGATAGACACGCCGTCCTTGTCCACCGCGGTCACGCGGCGCATGTAAGCGCGGACGGCCTCGGGCAGCGTTTCGTCCACCCGGGCGGTGATGTCGGCATTGCCCTCCACCACCTTGGCATTCAGACCAAAGGCGGTCTTCAGGTAGGCGGCAAAGTCCTTCGCCGCCACCTTGGCCACCTGACCGAGGTTACCCACGGAGATGGTCAAGCCGTCCTTCAGCACCAGCTCATCTGCATTGGGCCTACGGTCCTTTGCCCCGGGAATCCGCTTGTGGGGTTGGCCGTACTCCTTACGGAAGTCGTAGTTTTGTTCAATACGAGGCATAACATCTCCTCCGATTACTTGGCGTCGTGCATCCGATTCAGCAACTTGCCGCTGCCCTCCACCAGCTTGCTGCCGCAGCCACGGATAAACCGAGTGCAGCCGGGCTCATAGCCGCCCTGATCATAGGCAACATCGGTGGGGTAGTAGTCGCCATAGCCGTTGGTCATACAACAGGTAAAGGTCATAGGATAGGGGGAATTGCTGCGAATCTGACGACCCAGATCGCAGAAAGGCTCGCCGGAGGAACCAATCAGGACCACACCACCAAAGGACACGGCACTGGCATGAATATCCACATACTCATCCTTGGTTTCGGACAGGTCCCGGATGCGGTAGGCATCGGCCACGATGGGCGTAGCCACCCAGTCGGGGCCAATCTCATTCAACTCGTCGCCGTTCTCGTGGATGTCGATGATTCGCTCCGCCTCGGGCAGCAGCTTGGGGTCCCACTTGGTGCGGCAGGACACTTCCTCCCGACCAAAGGTCACCCCGCCGGTCATGTCCATGGCTTTGGCCTCGTCCATGTGTGCCAGCACAAAGTCAGCCAGTGTGTGACCCGCCACCCGGGCGGCCACATACTTCTCCGCAGGAACAGAACAGAACCGCCAGTCCTCCATAACAAGGTCGCCCTCAGCACCGTTGAAATAGATACACTTGGAGTTGGGACGACCGGCCTCCACCCGATCCCGCAGGAAGCCGGGATAGTCGGCGGAAACCATACTGCCGCTGACACAGTCGGGGTGTCCCTGGAAGTTGACCAGTACGATCTCCTCGGCGTTGGCACGGAGGATGCGGATAATTCGCATGCTGTCATCCACCTGCTCGGCCCAGTCGATCATGTCGGGATCCTTGCGCTCACCCCAGGTCTGATAGTAACCGCCCCGCATCTTGAACCGGCGGATGAAGGTCACACCGGGGCAGTCCCCCTCGTAGGCCAGCATCTGCTCCACATCGGTGCAGTCGTTCAGAGCCATGACGGCGGCATCAGCCACCCGACGCTTGAGCCAGGCCAGGTACTGCTCGTCGCTCTTCTCTCTGCCCACGGCCACGGAGGTGTGGGTGTGAGTGCCGCACAGCAGAATGGCGTTTGGGTCCAGGCCGGCGGCCTCCGCCGCGGCATAGCGCAGCATGTCGCTGGGCTTGTCAAAAATCGCCATCACATCCAGGGTCATGGCTACCACGGCCTTGTCGCCCTCACGCACGGCCATGGCATTGATGTACAGGGGATCTTTCACACCCTCCACCCAGCGGTCGAAATAGTATCCGTCCATGTAGGCACCCAGCGGGGGTGTCATATCCAAACGGGCAAAGCCCACTTGCAATTTACTCATGTTCAGTTCCTCCCTGTATTAACCGTGAATTTTGTTCAGCAGGTCCAGACAGGCCTCGGCCACGATTTCGCCGGTGCCCTTGATGAAGCGGGTGTTGGCCGGCTCATAGCCGCCCTGATCGTAAGCGATGGCGTTGGGGAAGTAGTCGCCGCTGCCGTTGACCACAGAACACGCAAAGGTAAAGGGATAGGGGGATTTCTCCCGGATGTACTGGCCCAGCTCGCAGAAGGGCTCGCCGGTAATGCCCACCATGGCAAAACCGCCGAAGGACACCGCACTGACACGCAAATCCACCGTGTCCAAATTCGCTTCCTCAAGCTCCAAAATACGGTAGGCCTCCGCCACCATGGGGGTGGCCACCCAGTCCGGGCCGATTTCCTTCTCCTCGTCGCCATGCTCGTGGATGTCCACGATGCGCCTGGCTTCCGGCACACGGGAGGTGTCCCGCTTGGTGCGGCAATTCACCCACCGCTGTGCGTAGCGCACGCCGCCACCGGCGGCGGGGACTGCCTCGTCCAAGTGGGCCATCACGAAGTCGGCCAACTTCTCGCCGGGCAGACGGGCGGCGGTGTACTTCTCCGTGGGGACGGACTTTTTCCAGTAGTCGCGCAGAATCAGATTGCCCTGTGCGCCCAAGACGAACATCAGCTTGGTGCCGGGGCAGTTTGCCTCCACCTTGGCCCGCAGGAAGCCGGGATAGTCGGCGGAAATCAGGTTGCCGCTGACGTTGTCGGCGTGGCCCTGGAAGTTGACCAGCAAAATCTCCTCTGCGTTGGTGCGGATGATGCGGACAAAGCGCAAACTCTCGTCCGCCTTTCCGGCCCAACCCTCGATTTCCGGGTCACACTCGGTGGCCCAGGTCTGATAGCGGCCGTCCTTCATCTTCAAACGGCGGGTAAAGGTGACTCCGGGGCATTCGCCCTCATAGGTCAGCATCTGCTCCACCGGCTTGCAGTCGGCAACGGCCATAGCCGCCGCATCGCACAGGCGGCGCTCCACCCACGCATCGTACTGCGGGTCGCTTTCAAACTGAGGATCACCCAGATTGACCGGCCCGGTGTGGGTGTGGGTGCAGGAAAGGAACACGGCCTCCTCCTCCACCCCGGCGGCAGCGGCGATTTTGGGTAGCCACACGGCTATGGCAGGGTTGCGAAATCCAAGATGGTCGCAGCTCATCACAATGCAGGTCTTTTCGCCGTCCCGGACGGCGATGGCGCTGACGTACAGGGGATCACGGATACCCTCCACCCGGCGCTCGAAGAAATAGCCGGCCATAGGCACGCCCAGGGGCGGTGTCATATCCAAGCGGGCAAAGCCCACTTCCGGTTTCGAATTCAATCCAAACACCTCGTTTATTAACGCAGCCACATGAACCGCTCGGAGGCCAGGTGGCGCATATCAAAGAAGTTCAAATCCAGCTTATCGGCAGGGGTGTTCTCAATGTAGACACGCAGATCCTCGAAGAACTGCATGAAAATGCTGTGGTTGCGCAGGTTCCAGGGCTGCTGATAGCTGTCTTTCACCTGCTCGTGGCGACGCATCAGGGCGATGCGGGTATCCCGGCGCTCCTGGGCCAAAGCCTTGACCGCCTCATACTCGCCCTCTTCCGTCAGCTCCATCATGCGCAGCATAGCCAAATAGTCGTCCACCAGCACCATGTAGTTGTCGGCCTCGTAGGCGTAGCGGCGGGCCTGCTCCTGATTGCAGGCGGGGTCGGCGGCAATCTGCTCCCAAATGGTCTTGGCCTCCTTGGCCATGCCGGAAATGGACAGCATGGCACGCACGTGGTCCTCGCGACGGGCGCAGACCTTCTCCAGAGCCTCGCCGGGGAACACACGGGGATAGGGCTTACCGGCCTCTACGTAGGAGTAGAAGTAGTAGCTCAACCGGTCACGGAGCATGAAGTAGTTGGCCAAGCAGGAGGAGTTGCCCTCGGGCTGGTCGATGCGCTCCTCGGTAATGAAGTCAAACATCTGGAAGGCACGGCGAGCCGCCTCGTAATGGGTGGGGAAGTTCTGCTGCAGGTAGCGGTCGGTGACGGCCTGAATGTCCCCGGCCTGCTCATAGCTCCAGCTCAGCTCGGCCAGCAGATGGTGGCTGCGGTCAAAGCAGGGGTCGTAGGCGGAGTAGGAATGCATACCGTCACAGCCCTCGTCGTGGGCGATTTTGGCCAGCATATAGATGTCCCGGGTGGAGTTGGTCTGCACGCACCAGTGGTAGTAGCCGTTCCAGGGGGAGGTCACCCGCTTCAGGCCGGTCTCCGGCTGGGTGGTGTGGTACATCAGCTTCTCCCACAGGTCGGCGTAGGTCCACCAGGTGATGGTGACGGTGTCGAACACGTCCTCCCGCTTCAGGGCGGCCAGCAGGGGCTCGGTCAGCACGCCCACGCCGTTGGGGCCGTGGTCGATGAGCATGTCACAGCAGATGAACACCCGCTTCATGCCCTTCTCCTTCAGGTGCTTGACCAAGCGCACGGCGTGCTCCACAAACAGCAGACCCTCGTTCAAATCCTTACACTTGGGGCACTTGCACCAGGGGGAGCGCTTGCTGAAGATGTCACCGGCATACTGGCCGATTTCCGCCCACACCTCGTCCAGCTGCAGGGCGATGCAGTCCGAGCCGTAGGGCTTCATGTACTTGTCGATGAGCTGGTCATAGGCGGAAAACAGCAGCTTGTACACATCGGGATTGGAGGTGCAGAAGCCGGAGTAGCTGGGGTTGCCCTCCTCATCCTTGGCGGACAGTTCGGGATAGGTGTGGGGAATCAGGGTGTTGTGGCCGTAGGAGTTGAAGCCGGGGAACACCTTCATACCACGCTCGTAACCGTAGGCCACCAGCTCACCGAAGAAGTTCTTCTCAAACATAGGGGGCAGCTTGTCCCCCTCCACCCACTGGCCCCGGGTGGGGGAGTAATACTTCACATGGAAGGGGGTTTTCAGCTCGGGATAGCCCTCGATGGGCACGTAGAGATACTCGCTGACCCGGCCGTCGTACTGCACCAGCCAGCAGCCGTACACGTCCACCTGCAGGTGGTTGATCTTCTGCCCTGCCAGATCGTCGATCATGGCAAACCAGTCCTCTTTTTCCATCAGGTCGCTGCCCAGGCGGCTCTCGATGACGTGGCCGCGGAAGTCCATATCGGGCCAGTCCAAAATCTCGCAGCAGGGA
>SVLO01000014.1 GCA_015067885.1 Oscillospiraceae bacterium
GGCTTTCGCATAAGGTTTCTTATGTACCTGCCGTGTACTTTTCGTGTACTTCGGCAAAAAAAGAAACCCGAAAACCCTTGTAAAATAAGGGTTTTCGGGGTAGTGACTACTATTCCCACTCGATCGTTCCGGTAGGCTTGGGGGTCAAATCGTACAGCACGCGGTTGATGCCCTCCACCTCGGCGGTGATGCGCTGGGTGATGCGGTGCAGCACGGCGTAGGGGATCTCCTCGATGGTGGCGGTCATGGCGTCCTTGGTGTTGACGGCACGGATGATGGCGGGCCAACCCTCGTAGCGCTTCTCGTTGCGCACGCCCACGCTCTTCATGTCGGGCACGGAGATAAAATACTGCCACACGGACTCGGCCAGGCCGCACTTGTCAAACTCTTCCCGCAGGATGGCGTCCGCCTCGCGCAGGGCGTGCAGACGGTCCCGGGTGATGGCACCCAAGCAGCGCACACCCAGGCCGGGGCCGGGGAACGGCTGGCGGTAGACCATGGCGTGGGGCAGGCCCAGGGCCTCGCCAACCACACGGACCTCGTCCTTGTAGAGCAGCTTCACCGGCTCCACCAGCTCCATGGCCATCTCGTCGGGCAGGCCGCCCACGTTGTGGTGGGACTTGACGGGCTTGCCGCTCTCGGCGGCCTTGATGCTCTCTAAAATGTCGGGGTAAATGGTACCCTGAGCCAAGAAGTCGATACCCTCCAGCTTGGCTGCCTCCTCATCAAAGACCTTGATGAACTCGCCGCCGATGATCTTGCGCTTCTTCTCCGGGTCGGACACGCCGGCCAGCAGGTCCAGGAAGCGGTCGGTGGCATCGACGTAGACCAGGTTGGCATCCAGCTCCTGACCGAAGACCTTGATAACGTCCTCGCTCTCGCCCTTGCGCATCAGGCCGTGGTTGACGTGGACGCAGACCAACTGCTTGCCGATGGCTTTGATGAGCAGAGCGGCAACCACAGAGGAGTCCACACCGCCGGACAGGGCCAGCAAGACCTTCTTGTCGCCCACCTGGGCGCGGACAGCGGCCACCTGCTCGGCAATGAAGGCGTCGGCCAGCTCTCGGGTGGTGATACGCTGCATGGAGTCGGGACGGACATTATTGGACATAATAGAGTACCCCCTATTCAAAAAATTCATGTAGTCATTATACAACCGTCCATGGCATGACGCAAGAAAAAAATCGACATTCTGCACCCGGTTGCTTCCGTTTTTTTGCACAAAACTTCGCCGGTGCGGCCCGATCGCCCGTCAAGAGTGTTTGCGACCCATTGACCGGGCGGGGCGGTTGGTGTAAAATAACACAAACCTCGTTTGAAAGTGAGGACACGACAATGAGTGACAAGCTGGTCTTTGCCGCGGACATCGGCGGCACCACCGTGAAGCTGGGCCTGTTCCGCGCCGACGGCACCCTGCTGGACAAGTGGGAGATCCCCACCCGCACCCTGCAGGACGGTAAACATATTCTGCCCGATGTGGCCGCCTCCATTCGTGAGAAAATGGACCGGGAGGGCATTGCTCCCCAGCAGGTGGCGGGCATCGGCTTCGGCGTGCCCGGCCCGGTGGATGAAAATCACGTGGCCATCCACGGCTGCGACAACCTTGGCTGGGGCCGTGTGCCGGTGAAGGGCGACATGAACGCCCTGCTGCCCGAGATCCCCAACGTGGTGGCGGGCAACGACGCCAACGTGGCCGCCCTGGGCGAGGCGTGGCTGGGCAGCGGCAAGGGCTATCGCAACTCCGTGCTGTTCACCCTGGGTACCGGCGTGGGCGGCGGCGTTATCATTGATGGGCGCATCGTACCCGGCCGCAACGGCGCCGCCGGTGAGCTGGGCCACATGCTGGTCAAACCTGACGAAACCGTCCCCTGCGGCTGCGGCAAGTGCGGCTGTCTGGAACAGTACGCCTCCGCCACCGGCATGGCCCGGCTGGCCCGGGAAGCGCTGGCCGCCTGCGATACCCCCTCCCCCCTACGCGACCTTGACAACGTCACTGCCAAGGACGTGTGCGACCACGCCCGGGCGGGCGACGGCCTTGCCAACGAGATACTGGACCGCTTTGCCGACTACTTGGCCCGGGGCATGAGCTTTGCCAGCTGCACCGTGGATCCAGAGGTCATCATGGTGGGCGGCGGTGTCAGCCGGGCGGGCGACACCCTCTTGGAGCCGGTACGCCGCCACTTCCGCAAGTACGCCTACCACCCCTGTGTGGACACCCCCATCCTGGCCGCCCAACTGGGCAACGACGCGGGCATCTACGGCTGCGCGGCCATGGTGCTGGGCATTTGAACCATTTACAAAACGGGCCTCTCCCGGTTGGGAGAGGCCCGTTTTTTCAATCAATCTTCTGTACAGTGATTTTACTGTACACCGTTTCGATATCAGCCGTTTGAGGCGGCAAAGTACCCTCGGTCATACAGGCCGCGGAGCCAAAGGCCAGCGCACGGCGCAGCCGCTCGGCCGCGTCCGCCCCCTCCCCCGCCGCGGCGAGGAAGCCGGCGATGGAGCTGTCCCCCGCGCCGATGGTGGAGCGCACCTGCACCGGCGGGACCTCCCCACGGAACAGGCCCTCGTCACAGGCCAGCACGGCACCGTCGCCGCCCATGCTGACCAGCACGTTGGCGATGCCTTTTTCATGCAAGGCGGTGGCCGCCTTTGCGGCCTGTTCGATGGTTTCCACCGGGCTGCCCAAATAGGCGGAAATTTCCTCCTGGTTGGGTTTGATGAACCATGGCTTGACCTCCAGCAGGTCCGCGTAAGCAAAGGACCGGGAGTCCACAACTACCTTCGTCCCCTGCCCGGCAGCCTGTTTCAGAAAATCCTTGACCGCAGACAGCGCCATTCCCTCCGGCACACGGCCGGTCATGGTCAGGGCGGTGTTCGCACCCAACTTTTCCTCCAACAGAGCGGTTACCCGCCCCAGCACACCGTCGTCCACCGTAAAGCCGGGGAAACTGATGCGTGTCTCTTTGCCGTGCGGGGTGTGGACAGTGATATTCTCCCGGATGCGGCCGGGGACGGTGATCACCTCGGCGCGGACACCGTCGGCAGACAGGCTGCGCAGGAAGCTGTCGTCGTTCTCCTCTCCCAGAAGCAGCACCGCCGTGTTTTCACAGCCGGCGCTGACCAGCGCCCGGGAGATGTTCACGCCCTTGCCTCCGGCCTGGCACAGGTCCATTTGAATCAAATTCTCGTGGTTCAGCACCAGTTCGCCGCTGCAGTGCATATCAAAGGCGGGACTCAGGGTCAGAGTGATAATGTCCATAAATCAATTCTCGTAGCCGTTGGGGTTGCCCTTCTGCCAGCGCCAGGTGTCGCCGCACATATCCTCCAGGCTCAGGCCGGCCGTCCAGCCCAGCTCCCTGGCGCTCTTGGCCGGGTCGGCGTAGCAGGTGGCCAGGTCGCCGGGACGGCGGGGGGCGATGACGTAGGGTACCTTGACCCCGCTGGCGGACTCGAAGGCGCGGACCATGTCCAGCACGCTGTAACCGTTGCCGGTGCCCAGGTTGAACACCGCCTCGCCCTTGTGGTCGGCCAGGTAGTCGATGGCGGCCACATGGCCCTTGGCCAGGTCCACCACGTGGATGTAGTCCCGCACGCCGGTGCCGTCGGGGGTGGGATAGTCGTTGCCAAAGACGTTCAGATGCTCCCGCTTGCCCACGGCAGTTTGGGAGATGTAGGGCATGAGGTTATTGGGGATGCCGTTGGGATGCTCGCCGATGGTGCCGCTGGCGTGGGCGCCCACGGGGTTAAAGTAGCGCAGCAAAACAACGCTCCAACGGTCGTCCGCCTTGGCGATGTCACGCAAAATCTGCTCGCACATATACTTGGTCCAGCCGTAGGGGTTGGTGCAGTTGCCGGTCTTGCTGTCCTCCCGCAGGGGCATCTCGTTGTCCCCGGAATAGACGGTAGCGGAGGAGGAAAACACGATGTTGCGCACGTTCCACTTGTCCATGACACGGCACAGGGTCATGGTGGAGTTGAGGTTATTGTCATAGTACTTCAGGGGGATGGCCACGGACTCGCCCACCGCCTTCAGTCCGGCGAAGTGGATGACGCAGTCGATGGCGTGCTTGGCGAAGATGGCGTCCAGCACCGCCTCGTCCCGCACGTCGCCCTCATAGAAGGTGACGGCCTTGCCGGTGATCTTCTCCACCCGCTTCAGGCTCTCGGGGTTGGAGTTGCACAGATTGTCAATGACGATGGGGGTGTGACCCTTCTCGATCAGTTCCACACAGGTATGGCTGCCGATATAGCCGGCGCCGCCGGTAACAAGTACGTTCATTTGCTAAACTCCTTTACAATGTCATTCATCTGCTGCCACTTGGCCTCCATATCGGCCACCAGTTTGAACTGGGTGCGGGCGCGGTCCAAATTCTGCCCCTCATACTGGGTGGAGAAGTAGACGTCGCCGTCCAAATAATCGGCAAGGAAGCGCACGCCGCATTCCAGTGTCATGAGCTTGGCGCCCATGGGCAGCATCTGCCGCTCCAGCTCGGTCAGACCGGGACAGGCGGTCAAAAAGCCCTCGGTGTAAGTACGGAACAGCTCCAGGCTCATCTCCACCTTGTCAAGGTCCTTCTCATCCTCGGCGGCGGTGGAGGCACCAAAGCGAATGGAGTCGCCGTAGTCGTAGAGGCTCAGGCCGGGCATGACCGTGTCAAGGTCGATGACACACAGGGCCTTGCGGGTCTTGGCGTCCAGCATAACGTTGTTCATCTTGGTGTCGTTGTGAGTCACCCGCAGGGGCAGCTTGCCCGCGGCCAGCAGGTCCACCAGGGTGGCCGCCTCTTCCTCCCGGGCAAGGGCAAACTCGATCTCCTCCCGCACGGACGCCCCGCGGCCCAGCTTATCCGCCTCCACCGAGCGGCGGAAAGCACGGTAACGGTCGGGGGTATCGTGGAAGTGGGGGATGGTCTCGGTCAGGGTGTGGGCGGGAAAGTCCTTCAAACGCTGCTGGAAGCAACCAAAGGCCACGGCGCTCTCGTAGAAATCCGCCGGAGTCTCGGGCAGCTGCAGGCAGATGGAGTCCTCCACATAGCGGGTCATACGCCAAAATTCCCGCTGCTCATAGTACAGATAGGGTTTTCCGTCCACGGTCCGGACCAGCTGCATGACCTGACGGGGGTCGTCCACCCGTTCCAGCAGATATTCGGTAACGGCGGCGATGTTGTTCATCAGGCCGTCCATATCCTTGAACACCATGTTGTTCACCTGCTGAAGGACGAACCTCTCCCCGGTTTCGGTAACCACCAGATAGGTCTTGTTGATATGGCCGTGGCCAAAAGGCTCGCAACTGACCACGTCGCTGGCCAGGGCAAATTGAGTCAAAATGGGTGCGAGCTGTTCTTTCATACAAACAGCCCCCTTTCCTTTTTCTATCTGCCATATTTTATCATGTCACTCCACAAAAGTGAAGTACAACTTTGGTTCGGAAACGTTCAACTTTGGCTCTCTCCCCTGTTTTTTGTCTTTTGCCCTTGCATTACGGCAAAAAAAGGAATAAAATAGAGTCTCAAAGAATACAAGGAGGTATTACTTATGAAAGCTCCCACTCTTGTTATTTTGGCCGCCGGTATGGGCAGCCGCTTTGGCGGTATGAAGCAGATGACCCCTGTGGATCCTCAGGGCAACTTCATCATGGACTACTCCATCTTTGATGCCATCCGTGCCGGCTTCGGTAAGGTCGTGTGTGTCATCAAGGAGGAAATGCGCGAGGATTTCGAGGCCCTGGTGGGCGGCCGTGTCCGCGCCCATGTGGAACTGGCCTACTCCTATCAGAGCCTGGACCGTATGCTGCCCGAGGGATTCACTGTTCCTGAGGGGCGCGTAAAGCCCTGGGGCACCACCCACGCGGTAATGTGCGCCGTGGATGAGCTGGACGGCCCCTTCGCCATTATCAATGCCGACGACTTCTACGGCTACGAGGCGTTCAAGGCCCTGGCCGACTTCCTCAAGCAGGAGCATACCGCCACCCAGCACGCCATGGTGGGCTACAACCTGGAGAACACCGTCACCGACCACGGCTCCGTTTCCCGCGGCGTGTGCCAGGTGGACGGCAACGGCTTCCTCTCCGGCGTGGTGGAGCGTACCACCATTGAAAAGCGCCCCAACGGCGCCGCCTACACCGAGGACGGCGGCAAGACCTGGATCGACCTGCCCGCCGGCACCGTGGTGTCCATGAATATGTGGGGCTTCCAGCGGCCCGCCCTGGATCTGATGATCGATATGTTCAAGGACTTCCTGGCCAACAACCTCCCCGCCAACCCCATGAAGGCCGAGTACTTCCTGCCCCTGGTCTCCGACCGCATGATCAACACCGGCTCCGGCACCATTGAAGTGCTGAACACCGATGCCAAGTGGTACGGCATGACCTATAAGGAGGACCTGCAGGGCGTTATGGACGCCATCGCCGACATGAAGAAGGCGGGCGCCTACCCCGAGAGCCTGTGGGGCTGATTTGATACGTAAAAATCCCGGTTCGGCAACTGCCGAACCGGGATTTTATTTTGCTCTTTATTCCGCACCGGGAACGCGAATGACACCCACGGGACATTCCTTTACGCACAGCTGGCAGCCCACGCACCTATCTTGGTCGATAACCGCCAGATTGTTGTCCACGGTGATGGCATCCTTGGCGCAAACTTTAGCGCACTTCATACAGCCGATACAGCCGGCGGAACAGACCGCTCGGACGTCCGCCCCCTTGTCCCGGCTGCTGCACAGCACCACCGGCTTGCGCCGATGCTCCGGTACGAGGTGGATGATTCCGTTGGGACAGGCACTCACGCACAGGCCACAGCCCACACATTTGGTCCGGTCGATCCGGGCGATCCCCCGCTCCATCGCGATGGCGCCAAAGGGGCAGACCGCCGCACAGTCGCCGTAACCAAGGCAGCCGTAGGCGCAGGCACCATCACCGCCGTACAGGCCCTTGGCCGCGGCGCAGCGGTTCAGGCCTTGATAATCAAAGCGCTTGGCGGTATGCTCACAGTCACCGGAACAGGCCACCGCCGCTTTCATGCTGCGGCTCTGTCCCGCTTCCACGCCCATGATGGCCGCCACAGCCCCGGTACACTCGACACCGCCGGGGGTACATTTATCAATCGGGGCGCCGTCCTCCACGACGGCACGGGCGTAGTCGGCGCAGCCGGCAAAGCCGCAGGCGCCGCAGTTGGCCCCGGCCAGCACCGCATTGATCTGCTCCACCCGCTCATCCACAGGCACATACATGACCACTGAGGCAGCCACTAAAATCACAGCACCGACGATACCGATGGCTGCAACGACAACCACAGCAAACAAAATCGGATTCATTGATATGTCCCCCTCCCATCAACCGCCGAAGACAGCTTCCACAATGCCGCCAAAGCCCATAAAGGACAGGGACACCATGGCAGCAGATACCAGCGTGATGGGCAGGCCTTCAAAGCACTTCGGGGGCGCGGCATCCTCCACCCGGCGGCGCACGCCGGAGAACAGCACCATGGCCACCAAAAAACCGATACCGGCCCCGGCAGCGCAGACAATGCTTTCGATAAAGTTATATCCCTCGTCCAAATTGAGGATGGTCACACCCAAAATGGTGCAGTTGGTGGTGATCAGCGGCAGATAAACACCCAGCGCGCGATACAGGGTCGGTATGTATTTTTTCAGCACATTTTCAAGCAACTGCACCAAAATCGCAATGACCAAAATAAATACGATGGTCTGCAGATATGCCAAGCCGTTGGGTTCCAAAATCATGGTATATATGGGCCAGGTAACGGCTGTGGACAATACCATAACAAAGGTAACGGCCAGGGACATACCCACGGCGCTGTCCAGCTTCTTGGATACGCCCAGGAACGGGCAGATACCCAAAAACTTGACCAGCACATAATTATCCACCAGGATCATGGTGAAGAAAATGCTTGCAAGCTTAACTGCCATCAGCTATTCCTCTCCTCTTTCGGTGCCTTTTTCCGACCGGTCAGCCAAGCGGCCGCCGCCATCAACACGCCAAAGACGAAAAAGCCGCCGGGCGCGCTGGTCATCAGCGTAAAGGGATCCACGGATTTGGGCAGGATCTGAAGGGCAAATCCCTCCGGCAGGAAGGGCAGCAAGCCATCCAAACCCGCCAGCCAGGTGCCGGAACCCAAAATCTCACGAATACTGCCCATGACAGTCAGGGTCAGCGTAAAGCCGATGCCCATGCCGATACCGTCCAAAGCAGACTCAAGCACGGTGTGCTTAGACGCAAACATCTCCGCACGGCCCAGAATGATGCAGTTCACCACGATCAAAGGCAGATACACGCCCAAAGCCGCATCCAGGCTGGGAACAAAGGCCTTGACCAGCATCTGCACAATTGACACGAAACCGGCGATCACCGTGATGTAACAAGGAATGCGTACCTGCTCGGGAATGACCTTGCGCAGGGCGGAGATCACCACGTTGGAGCAAAGCAGCACAAAGGTGGCCGCAAGACCCATGCCAATGCCGTTTGTGGCCAAAGTGGTCACCGCAAGGGTAGGACACGTACCCAAGACAAGCCGGAGTACGGGATTTTCATTGAGAATGCCGTTTACAAGCACACTCAGTTTCTTTTTCTCACTCATCTTGTTCTCCTTCCTTTCAGTCGGCAATCGCGTGGTAACCCTCCACAGCGGCATTGACTGCCTCCAGCAGGGCGCGGCTGGACCGGGTGGCACCGGTAACGGCATCCACGTCATCCCCCAGCACCAGCGTTTCTGCCGGCTTTCCCTCATACACGGACCAATAATCCGGATCGTCGGCAACCTTACTGCCAATTCCCTTGGTTTCCGCCTGCTCAATCACTTTAAGCTGCCTTATGGTCCCATCGGCATGGAAGGCAACCATGACCGTCATGTCACCGCCGTAGCCCTTTGCCATGCCGGTGACCACAATACCGGCACCGTTATTTGCCCGGTAAATCTCGGTCACGTTCTCCACGTCGTAGCCCAGCATACGCGTAAATCCGTCCGCCTCGGGCAGCAGTTCTTTTCGCGCATTTTCCTGTTTCTCGATGGCTACGTTTTCGATGATCGGGCCGGTCACGCCGTTGGCGGCAGCTAACAGCCCCGCAACAACAGCACAAACCAGTGTCAGCACCACAACAGGCTTGTAAATCCGGTTCCAGCTGCTCATGCCCTGGCACCTCCCCGCTCGGGCTTTGCAATACCAAGCCGCGCCTGACGAGTGTGTTCCTCAATATAGGGTACCAGCAGGTTCATAATCAAAATGGCAAAGGATACTCCCTCCGGCACAGTACCCAAAAACCGGATGGCACAGGTGATCACACCTAAGCCGATACCAAAAACCAGCTTACCCTTTCGCGTAGTGGGAGAGGTAACGTAGTCCGTGGCCATAAAGAACGCGCCCAACATCAAACCGCCGCCGAGCAGCTGAATGACAGGGTCCTCCCCAGCCACCACGGACAACACCGCCACCGTACCGAGATAGGTGACCGGGATGATGGGGCTGATGACCCTGGTGACGATGAGGTAAATTCCTCCGGCCAAGATGGTCAGGGCGCAGGTTTCGCCCAGCACACCGCCGTGGGTACCCAGCAGCAGCGCCCGATAGGCCGTGCTGCCAATGTCGGCAGACATGGGCGTTGCGGCGGACAGCGCATCCACGCCGCTTTGAGGGAAGGGGCTGTCGGCCATACGACCGGCAAAGCCCATGGCCAGCGCAACACGAG
Source organism: Oscillospiraceae bacterium (assembly GCA_015067885.1). GTDB lineage: Bacteria > Bacillota > Clostridia > Oscillospirales > Oscillospiraceae > Lawsonibacter. The sequence goes on from SVLO01000014.1 coordinate 9,707, forward strand.
CCACGATGGCAGGATTTGCAAAGTTATGTCCCAGTCCTCCAAACAACTGCTTGACCACAATGATGGCAATAAACGCCCCCACCACCGCCATCCACCAGGGCAGATTCGCAGGCAGGTTAAAGGCCAGCAGCATACCGGTGACCACAGCGGAGAAATCGTCCACGCAGACGTCCTTTTTCCGCAGTCTGCACCAACCGTACTCAAACAGTACGCAGGCAAGCACCGTGATAAGCGTCAGCAGAAATGCCCTCAGGCCAAAAATAATGCAGGACGCCAGCAACGTGGGTATCAGGGCAATACACACACGCTGCATGATTTTCCGCGTGGTATCCGCCCCGGTAATGTGGGGTGCAGCCGTGACGATCAGCTTGTTTGACATCACTTCTTCCCCCCATTCTTCATCAGCAACTTGGCCAGTGCAATGTTCTGAGCCAAAGGCCGCTTGGCAGGACAGACAAAGGTGCAGGTACCGCAGCTCATGCACAGATCTGCATTGAGTTTGGCCAACAACTGCACATCCCCCTTGAGATAGGCCCCCACGATCTCCTTGGAGGACAGGCCCAGGGGGCAGGCATTGGCACACCTGCCGCAGTGGATGCAGTTGGTGGTTTTGGCCGGTTGCACCGCCCTGCGGGACAGGGCCAAAATCGCATTGTTGTTTTTCAGCACCGGCTGATCCAGGTCAGCCAAACACAGGCCCATCATGGGTCCGCCGTACAACACCTTACCCGGCTCCTCTGTCAGGCCGCCGCAGAACTCCAGCAGCTCACGCACAGGCGTACCGATGATAACCTCCACATTGCCGGGGTTTTTGACGATATCGCCATCCACCGTCAGCCGCTTGGTGACCAAAGGCATACCGGTTTTCAGATACTTGCCGATAAAGGCCACCGAGGTGATGTTCAGCACCACCACACCCACGTCGGAGGGCAGACCGGGAAAGGGCACTTCCCTGCCGGTGCAGGTTTCGATCAGCACCTTTTCCGCGCCCTGGGGATAGGTTTCGGGCAGGCGCTTGACCTCCACAGGCATATCTGCCGCGGCCGCGGCAAGTTTCGCGATTTCCTCCGGTTTATTGGCTTCGATCCCGATGATACACCTTGGAATATCCAAATGCTTCATCACCGCGCGGATCCCGTCCAAAATGAAATCGGTATCCTCCTGCATACAGCGGTTGTCAGAGGTTATGTAAGGCTCACATTCAGCGCCGTTGATGATCAGCGTATCGATCTCATCCAGATTTTTAGGCGCAAGCTTGATGGCGGCAGGAAACCCTGCGCCACCCAGACCAACCAAGCCGCTGTCCCGGACCGCCTGCTGAAAGGACGCAAGGTCGGTAACCACCGGCGGCTTAATGTGGGGGGAAACGGCCTGCTTCCCATCCGGGAGGATGACCACTGCCGTCTGTTTTACCCCATTGGGTCCGGTTACGGTCGTCACGGCATCCACCACGCCGGACACGCCGGAATGGATGTCCATGGACACAAAGCCGGCAGCCTTGCCCACCACAGAACCCACAAACACATGCTCGCCCTTGGCCACCACGGGGGTGGCGGGCGCACCGATATGCTGTCCCATGGGCAAAACAATCTTCGTCGGCAGCGGCATAGCTACGGTTTGCGAGTATGCAGTATTCTTGTTGTGCGGTACGCTGGCGCCCAAAGCAGCGCGACGAAAGGGATTTTTCACTCTGTGCTACACCTTCCTCGGTACGCAGTTTTTCTGCAGCCGTTATCGTCGGCTGCAGTTTATCATAGTTCCAATGATAAACTATATTTCCGCAAATTCCATAGTAATTTTTGGCGTGTACATTGCAAAACTTGCCTTCTGCTTGTCCGAAATCTTTTTTGAAAAAGCGGCGCCGATGGCGCCGCTTTTTGGTTTTAGCAGCCGCAGCCGTTGCCGCAACCGTTGTTGCAGCCACAGCCATTGCCCCAGCCGTTGTTGCCGCAGCAGCAGAACAGAATGATGATCAGGATAATGATCCACAGGCAACCGCCACCACCAAAGCCATTATTGCAGCACCCCATACGAGTACCTCCTTGACAAGAATGATTTGAGAACGCCTTGGCGTTGCTCAATCCATCTTATGTGCAAGGATAAAATAGGTGTGTAGCTTATTTGTATTTTTCCGCAAAGGCGGCCACAATAGCGGCCACCTCACCTCTGCCGGGGCAATCGTCGGGACGCAGCTCATTGATAACACCGGCGGCCACAGCCCAGCTCATTGCCTCCTCCCCCCAGCCATCGGCCCGGAGGATCTCAATGCCGTCATAATCGCTCAAATCCGCCCGCTCGGTCAGTTCCAGTTCAAGATAGGTCCTGCCAAAGTTGTAAAGGAACTGCACCACCTCCCGCCGGGTCATGGTGTTCAGGGGCCGGAAATTTCCGTCGCCGTAACCGGCACCGATGCCCTGTTGGCCCGCCCAGCGCACATAGGTTTCATACCATTCCCCTTCCAAAACGTCCGGGAAGGTCATTTCGGCAGCAAAGCGCTCCTCATCCGGATCGCCCGCCAAATGGAACAGCACCGTCATCATCATGGCCCGGTCCAGCTTAACCTCCGGGGCGAATATGGTACCGTCGCCGGTACCGGCAAACAGGCCCATGTCGTAGGCCTGATTGACCGCGTCGTGATACCACTGATCCGTTGTAATGTCCGTGAAGGGAGAGGCGTTTTGTCCGCTGCGTGTCACCGTGTAGCTCCCCTCCAGGGCAAGTCGGATGGCATCCGATTCCACCGTCAGCTCAGCCTGTGTTTCCTCCGCCACAAGATAGCGGTGTCCGGGAAGCAGCCGCGTGTCCGTATCCACCGTCGTCCCCGTGGTCACATCCACCACGGTACCGGCATGGGTCAGGCGAAGGCTGCCCGCCTCCACGATGATGCCGCTGCCACTGTTCAGGGTCAATACGTCCGCCAGAGCAAATGTCTGCCGCTGGTAGCTATTGCTGTAACCCATGGAGTCCACTTTGTCCTGATATTCGCCCGCCACCCGGTCCAGCTCGTCCGCCGCCTGTTGATAGACTGCGTCAAGCTCCTCCTGCGCCGACCGATAGCCGGAGTCTACGATGCCGGGAATGAACATCTGCTCCAAAAAACTCAGGGAAATCAGGCTGTCGCCATCTGCAAGTCCGGATGCAAGCACCGTCCCGCCAAGCAGAGCCACACCCAGCAGCCCGGCCATCCATTTCAGTTTCGGTTTTTTATTCATCATCATTTGTTTCCTCGTCATGGCAAGGCACGCCGATCATATAGCTTAATGCCAGCAGGCTGTCGGAAAAATGTACATTCTCCACGATCACATCGGGTTTATCCAGCCGCAGCTCTACATTTGCGAAATTCCAAATTCCTTTTACGCCGCCGTCAGCCAGCTTTTGCGCCATTTCGACAGCAAAGGCGCGGGGTACCGTCAGCACGCCCACATCCACCCGGTATGTCCGCAGGTACTCCTCCAGCTCGTCTGCGTGATAGACCGGAATCGCGCCGATTTTAGTGCCAACAATACTGTCATCCACATCGAAGGCGGCGGTGACACTGAAGCCGTTGTTGCCGAACTTAAAGTTCTGTATCAACGCATGGCCCAGATTTCCCACACCTAAGATCACCGCCGTGTTGCCGCGGTTGATGCCCAGGATACCGCCAATTTCTTCCCGCAGCTTTTCTACGTTGTAGCCGTAGCCCTGCTGGCCAAATCCGCCGAAGCAAAACAGATCCTGCCGAATTTGCGAGGCTGTAAGCCCCATCTCTTTGCCCAGGGTACCGGAGGAAACGCGCACCACCCCTTGCTGGCGCAGTTCAGACAACTGGCGATAGTATCTGGGCAGCCGACGAATAACGGCAACCGAAACTTTTTCGCCCGTTTTCTTCATGCCCGCATCTCCCCTTTCTCTTTATCTCGCTCCCATTCTACACCCTCTCATTTCACTTGTCAATTTTTTTAACAATCTTTTCCCTTGTTACTTTTTTCACAATTTCCAGCCGTTTCCACGGACAAAAAAGCCGTTCTTGGTTATATAAATTTCGAAATCTCACGCCGCATACGGGCAATGATCCGCTTCTCCAACCGCGATATGTAGGATTGGGAAATACCCAGCTCGTCTGCCACCTCTTTTTGCGTGCGTTCCGGCCGTCCTCCCAGCCCAAAGCGGCTGGTTATGATGTAGCGCTCCCGACTGTCCAGCTTTTCCAGCGCCTGGCGCAACAATTGCCGGTCCACATCTGCCTCAATGGGGCGCATGATCAGGTCGCTGTCGGTGCCAAGCACATCAGACAGGAGCAGTTCGTTGCCATCCCAATCGGTGTTCAGCGGTTCATCAATGGAAAGCTCCGATTTTTGCCCCGCCGTCTTTCGTAGATACATCAAAATCTCATTTTCGATGCACTTGCTGGAATAGGTTGCCAGTTTAATGCTTTTCTCCGGGTTGTAGGTGTCCACCGCCTTAATCAGGCCAATGGTTCCAATAGAGATCAAGTCCTCTAAATTGATGCCGGTGTTATCAAAGCGCCGGGCAATATACACCACCAGGCGCAGGTTGCGCTCGATCAGCTTATCCTTCGCCTCCTTGCTGCCTGTCGCCAGCAGCGCAATGGTCGCCGCCTCCTCCTCCCGCGACAGTGGCGGGGGCAGCGTGTAGCTTCCCCCTACATACATGACCTCGTCCGGATGCTTCAGGCTAGCAAGGATCTTGCCAAACCACAGCCGCACCTGTAACCATTTCATTCTGTTCCGTCCTTTCCTTGTTATATTTCCGTCCCCACAAGTCCGCGCCAGCCACCGTCGGGTGACACCGGCGTTGGTGACAGCGCCAGGCAAACCTGACCGCAATCCCTGCCGTCTACTATCACCCGGTCTGGTCGCAAAGTAAGTAACATCCCACATTCCACACCAACCGCACGATAGGGTATCAGCCCCCATCTTCCCTTCCAGACTCCGGTATTCAGTACGGTCAGCGCCTGTACCGGATCGGCAGCCGTCTGCTTTTGAAAGTTGCCCGCCCCCGCGACCAATGGCAACACCGCATCCCAATCGACCACAAGGATGCCCTGTCCGGAAACTGGGTCGTTCAATGTGTTGCCCGTATCCCGCAACGCTGTAAAGTTAATTTGCTTTTCATGCATTTCTATCTCAAGCGAGACAACCTCTCCCCGCACACGGCTGTGGCGCCCAATTCCCCGCAGTAAAACGGTGTTCACCGCATAACACCCCGCAGCGGCAAGTAACACGATCTTCAAATCCACACCGGTATGCAGCACCCCATTTGCAAGGTGCAGCTTCCGTCCGCCAAGCAGTGAAACGGCAAAGATCCCGCCGCCAAGTCCAAAGGCCAGCGAAAAGAAAACCACAATCTTCCGAAACAGCCGCCTCCCACCGCCCAGACCGATCAGCACCATCAGCACCGCCACCATCACCTTGTAGAACCAGCCGGACAAAAAGGCAAAGCCCGGCAAAAAGATCGCCGCCGCATACCCCGCCCCCAGCAACGCTGCCAGCAGGATACGCAGCCGCCGCAGCGGCGCACCCAGCACCCTTGCGGTACCGAGCAGCAGCAGATAATTAAGCAGCCCGTTTATTATAATGAGGCTGTCAAGATACACCACCGTCACGCCCGCACCTCCTTTCACAGGGTCATGTCCATTGTAGCAACCCCGCATTACCAAAAAAGTCGCAACATGCCTGTTGTGCCAAAAAAAGAAAACGGCCTTACACCTTTCTGTGTAAAGCCGTTTCGCTTTTCAGCCATTTATATTCCGCGGTTCAGCGTTTTTCTCAATTGGAGTTCTCCGGCAATCGCCCGATCCAACTGCTCTAGGAACGTCGCCCGATCCTCCGGCAGTCCGCCTTTCAGCGGCAGGTAGTTGGACGCGTGATTACTGGTAAAATGCAAGGGTGCCACATCCAGTTTTTCCACCAGCAGGCGACACTCCCGCAAGATTTGTCCCGGGGTGCAGACCCGGAACCGACCGGCCAGCACATTCTCTCCAAGGGGCGTGCCTGCGGCGGGGGCAAAGGTCATGGCAGACAGATGGCGGGGGCGCATTTCGTTGATGATATTGGCCGTGGACAACACGTGTTCCCGCCAATCCCCCTCCTGACCCGTCAGACCCAAAATCACGATGGCCCACAGATCAATGCCCGCCTGCGCCAGGTTTTGCCCCGCCTGCAGCATTTGCCCGGCGGTACAGCCCTTGTTGATGGCAGCAAGCACCTTGTCGCTGCCGCTCTCCACCCCCAGGTAGGCCCGGGTCAGCCCCGCCTGTCGCAGTTCGGTCAGCTCGGACACGGATTTGGCCAGCGTGCTGTTGGGTCCGGCATAGGTGGTCACCTTCTGCAGGTTGGGAAAGTTGCGGTACAGCTTTTCCAGTATCTTCAGCAACTGGTCTGTACGCATGACGATGGCGTCGCCGTCCATCAAAAACACCCGCTCCACATTGGGGCCGTAGCAGTCCAGCGCCATGTCAATATCCTCAAGGATCTCCTCCAGGGGCCGGACACGGAATTTCTTTTCCTTGTACATGGCGCAGAAGGTGCATTTATTGTGGGAACAGCCGATGGTACACTGCAGCAGATAGCTGCGCCACTCCCCCGGCGGGCGGTAGATCAAGTCGCTGTCGTAACGCATACGGTTACCCCTGTCCACCGTCGGCAGGCAGCCATTTTTTTACGCTCTTCTCCGCCTTGCTGCGAGGAAGCATCAGTTCGTGACCGCAACCCTCACACCGCAGCTTAAAGTCCATGCCCACCCGCAGCACCAGCCATCTGCGGCTGCCGCAGGGATGCTCTTTTTTCAGTTCCAGCGTATCGCCCACATGGATGTCCATGGCCGTAACCTCCCACTCTTTGGTTGAGAATATTATAATTTCCCCTGCGTCCCATGTCAATTATTTACCATGTGGTTTTGTGGGTCAAGTTTATCAAAAGCTCTTGCAGTTGCGCCCACACGGGTTTATAATATAAAGTTGTGTAGTCCAAGAAAGGAGTTGTTTATGAAACGATCACTTTCCCGCGCAGTGGCCCTTCTTTTGGTCCTGTGCGTATTGATAGTTCCCGCTCACGCCCTAACGGTGGAGCAGGCCATCCCCCTGTTGGAGCAGCACTACGTAGATCGATTGCCCGACGCCGCCTATCAGGCCCAAACCATGGACGAGCTGATGCAGGCCATCGGTGACCGCTACACCACCTATCTGTCCGCCGAGGAATACCAAGCATTCCACGCCTCTTTCAACGACAAACAGACTGTCGGCATCGGCGTTTCCATTCAGAACCACGAGCGGGGCGTACTGATCTCCTCCATCGTGGAGGACTCCCCTGCCGAGGATGTCGGGCTGGTTGCCGGCGACGTGATTTTGTCCGCGGACGGAGTTGCCCTGACCGACATCAACCAGGCCGTTTCTCTCCTGGCCGGTCAAGCGGACACCCAAGTGGTCTTGACCGTCCTGCGGCAGGACGGCTCGGTTCAGGAACTGACCCTGACCCGCCGCCCCTTCACCGTGAATACCACCGCCACCTTCAATCAGACGTCGGACGGCAACGCCGGTGTTATCTCCTGCACCAGCTTCGGCAACAAGACCTCCAACCACGTTTTGAACGCCGTGCGGGACAACGACGCCTCCGTCCACGCCTGGATCGTGGACGTGCGCAACAATCCCGGCGGCGATATCTACACCGCCTCAGGCAGCGCCGGCGTGTTTGTGGGCGGCGCCACCATGGTATATCTCCGCAACGGCCAGGACGAGTATACCTACATCTTCACCCACCCAAACCTGCAGCCTAAAACCGCAAAAAACACCATCCTCCTGACAAACGGCAACTCTGCCAGCGGCGCGGAGCTGTTTGCCGCCGCTGTGCGCGACCACTACGCCGGCATCGCCATCGGTCAGCGCACCTATGGCAAGGGCGTGGCCCAGGTCGTCCTCTCCGACGAAACGCATCCCGACCTGTTCGACGGGGACGCGTTGAAGGTGACCGCCTATCGGTTTTTCTCCCCTACAGGTACCACCCACGATCAGGGCGGCGTGCTGCCCACCCTGCTGATTTCGCCGCTGAACACCGCCGCCGTGGCGCTTTTGCTCAGTTCTCCGGCACCCGAATCCGCCACCGGATACCTCAACATCAGCCTGGCCGGTTTTGAGTTCTTCGTATCACTGGACACGGCCCTGTCAGAGCCGTATCGCTCCGCCTTCGTGGAGCTTTTGGAGGCACTGCCCCCCTCCGCCCGGTTTTGGATGGACCGTGGCAACGGCAACTTCGGTGAGATCACCCTCCGGGATGTCCTTTCCCGCACCGGCGTGGAGGACGAGTTTGTTTCCCGACAGTTCTCCGACCTTGCCGACTGCGACGATAGGGATGCCATCAACACCCTGGCCGTTTATCAACTCGTATCCGGCTACGGCGACGGTATGTTCCGCCCGGACAAGCCCATCACCAGGGCTGAGTTCTGCGCCATGGTTGCAAACGCCCTGGGCATTTCCCCCTCCGGCAACACCGAGCAGGTCTTTTACGATGTAAGTCCCAGCACGTGGTACTACAACAGTGTCATGGCTCTGTATGAGCGGGGCTATATCAGCGGTTACAGCGACGGTGGGTTCTATCCCAACCAGTGCATCAAGGCCGAGGAAATGGTCTCCATTTTAGCAAAGGCCGCCGCCTGGATGAACATGAACGCCTACGATCTGAGCCAAACCGGTCCGGAGCCGGAGGCGCTGACCGCCTACCCGGAATTCAGCCGGTGGGCCAAAGACTCCGCCTGGCTGCTGGACACCATGCAGGTCGACTTGTCCGACCTGTCCCCCGCCGAGTACGCCACACGGACAGAAGCCGCTGCGCTGTTGTACCGTCTGCTGACGGCCACCAATGTAATTTGGCCCACCCGCCCCGAATAAGGAAAGGATGTTGTGTTATGACGAAAATTGATATTATTTCCGGCTTTTTGGGTGCCGGCAAGACCACACTCATCAAGAAGCTGCTGCAGGAAGCCTTTGTTGGCGAGAAGATCGTGCTGATTGAAAATGAGTTCGGTGAGATAGGCATCGACGGCGGCTTTTTGAAGGAGGCCGGCGTACAGATCACCGAGATGAACTCCGGCTGCATCTGCTGCTCCCTGGTGGGCGACTTCGGCACCGCCCTGAAGGAAGTGCTGGACACCTACGCCCCCCACCGCATCATCATTGAACCCTCCGGCGTGGGCAAGCTGTCCGACGTCATCGCCGCCGTGGAGCGTGTCCGGGACGGCGGCGCCGCGCTGGAGCTGAACAGCTTTGTCACCGTGGTGGACGCCCTGAAGTGCAAGATCTATATGAAGAACTTCGGTGAGTTTTTCAATGACCAGGTGGCCCACGCCAGCGCCATCCTCCTCTCCCGCAGCCAGAGCGCCGACGAGGGCAAGCTGCACACCGCCGTGGAGCTGCTGCGGGGACAGAACCCCAAGGCCGCCATCCTGACCACCCCCTGGGACCGGCTCACCGGCAAGCAGATTTTGGACGCCATGGCCGGCGGCCACGATTTGGCCGGTGCGCTGATGGAGGAGATGGAGCATCACCATCACCACCACGACCACGGTGAGCATTGCGATTGTGGTTGCCACGACCACCACCATCACGAGCATCACCATGAGCATGAGCATGAACACGAGCACCACCACGACCACGGTGAGCATTGCGATTGTGGCTGCCACGACCATGATCACCATCACGAGCATCACCATGAGCATGAACACGAGCATCACCATGACCACGGTGAGCATTGCGATTGTGGTTGCCACGACCACCACCATCACCACGCCGACGAGGTGTTCACCTCCTGGGGCCGCGAAACTCCCCGCAAGTATAGCCGTGAGGAGCTGCAGGACATCCTGTCCGTGCTGGCCATGAGCGAGGATATGGGTACCGTCCTGCGGGCCAAGGGCATGGTCCCCTGCGCCGGGTGCGACCACTGGCTGCACTTTGACCTGGTTCCCGGAGAGTTTGAGATTCGCGAAGGCGGCGCCGAGTACACCGGTCGGCTGTGTGTCATCGGCTCCGGGCTGGACGAGGCCGGTCTAGAAAAATTGTTTTTCCTTGGGTAAGGGGGCAGCGCTATGAGTCAGGCTAAAGTCGCCATTTATCTCATCAACGGCTTTTTGGACAGCGGCAAGACCACCCTCCTGCGGGACACCATGAATATGGACTACTTCAACGACGGCCAGCGCACCGTCCTCATCCGATGCGAGGACGGCGAGTGCGAGTACGACGACGCGTTCCTCGCCGCCCACAACACCGTCATGGTCAACGTGGATGAGCCGGAGCAGCTCAACGCCGAGTTTTTCAGCAAGCTGCGGGGCCTGCACAAGCCCGAGCGGGTACTCATGGAATACAACGGTATGTGGCCCATGGAGCATATCCTGTCCGCCAATCTCCCCCGGGATTGGGGCATTTTCCAAATCATCTCCGTCATCGACGGCAGCACCTTTGAGCTGTATCAGAGCAATATGCAGTCCATGATCGTGGACGCGGTGTCCAACTCCGACATGATCCTGTTCAACCGCTGCAAGGCGGAGCAGCCCCTGGCCAACTATAAGCGGTCCGTCCGGGCGGTCAACCGCATGGCAGAGATCGTCTTTGAGGACGCCAAGGGTGTGGAGCTGGAGGTGCAGGACATCCTCCCCTACAGTCTGGAGGCCGACTCCATCACCCTAGAGGACGCCGATTATGGCATCTGGTACCTGGATATTCAGGAGCATCCCCAGCGCTATTTGAACAAGACCATCAGTTTTAAGGCCCAGGCCATGGTCAGCCCCAAGCTACCCAAAGGCACCTTCGTCCCCGGCCGCAACGCCATGACCTGCTGTGAGGACGACATTCGTTTCTTCGGTTTCCTGTGCAAGTACCCCCAGGCCAAGCAGCTTAAAACCGGCCAGTGGGTTTGGGTCACCGCCGAGATCCGCTGGGAGAACGCCCCCGTTTACGAGGGAGAGGGCGTGGTACTGTACGCCAAAACCGTGGAGTCCGCCCTGCGTCCCAACGACCCTCTGATTTATTTCCGTTGATCAAGGAGTGTTAGTATGAATACCTATACCATCAAGAAAGTGTCCGGTCAGCCCGACTGGTCCGCCGTCCCCGCCCTGTCCATGGACGTGTGCTACGCCGGCCAGGAACACGGCATCACCGCCGGGGCGCAGATCGCCTACGACGACGAGTGTCTGTACGTCCACCTGTTCAGCAACGAGACCGACCTGCGCATCGTGGAGGACGGCCCCCTGGCCAGCAGTTGGCTGGACAGCTGCCTGGAGTTCTTCTTCTCCCCCATCCCCGGCAAGCCCCACTACGTCAACATCGAGATGACCGCCCGGCCCGCCCTGCTCATGGCTTACGGCCCCAACCGCTACGACCGGATGCGGCTGATCCCCTCTCAGGAGACCCGTGGGCTGGAACCCGTAGTCAATATCCGGGACGACGGCTGGGAGCTGTTCTATCAAATCCCCTACTCCCTGCTGCGTATCCTGGTACCCGACTTTGCCCCTTTCAGCGGCATGGAGATGCGGGCCAACTGCTTCAAGTGCGGCGACGAGACCGCCCACTACCACCTGCTGGCCTGGAACCCGGTGAACCTCAAGCCCACCGGCTTCCACACCCCCCAGGATTTCGGCATGATGGTGTTCGAGTAACCGAGCGCCTTTGCCCGCGTTTTCATTCCAACCAAGAAGGGCGTGTATCCCATGGAACTGTTTCAGGCGCCATCCCTCATTCCCGACCGGGTCCCTGTATATACGTATACAGATTACCGGAAGCACGCCGCACCCGAGGGCGGGTTTGTGGAAGCTTATTTCAAGACTTTCGAATACGCCCACAAGCAGGTTTACGAGCGGATCACGCGGAAATTCAGAAAAGAGCTTTATGACGGTCCCACCGCCTACGATATGTGCCGGATCAACAACGAGTACAACGAGGAAGTGCGGAAGATAGTAAGCCGGGAACTGCACAGCTACCTGTTTGAGGGCGGGAAAATCGAGGCGTATCCCTACCCCATCCTAAGCTTCGATATCAGCATCAAGACCACTACAAACCGGTACAACTCCGACTACGACGATTATGATAAGCACTCCTATACGGACACCTATACCGTGGTTTTCGACCCATTCGGCGGCGACTGGAGAACGGAAGACTTCCGTCCAAAGGCCGGTCCGAGAAAATTCCGCTACGAACCCAGTTATCAGGAAAGCGAATACGATCGAATCTTGTACGATAAGGGCCAGCTTGAGTGGAAAATCGGTGCTTTGGAGCGCGAGAAGTCAAAACTGTCGGTCAAACTAAGACCGGACCTGCGCAAAGAAATTGAACAGAAAATCCAGAAGCTGCAGAAGGAATACGATGCCCTGGCGGCACAGTACGACTTCAAGGACTTGAAAAAGAAGGCCGCGCAGTACACCAAGGAATGCACAGCCTTCGCAAAACAAGCCTTTCAGACCTGGTACGAGAACACCCTGCACGCAGAAGCATAACGACACAAAAAACGGTGCGACCCACGTTGTCGGGTCACACCGTTTTTTATTGTTTGCCGCACTCGCTCACATCTGGCGAATGGCCAGGGTAAGCTGCTGACCGAAGCGCCAAATGATGGGGTCGATCCATCGGTCCCGGACACTGCACAGGTACAGGATCTGTCTGCGGTCCTCCAGGGGGACGCAGATGACGTTGCGCTGGGGCTTGGCGTACTCCTCAGGTACCAGGGCCACCCCCATACCCGCCGCCACCAGGGCCATGGCCGCCTGGGCGGTATTGACCGTGCAGACGGTGTACTTGGCCTGCTGGGTACCCGCCGCCCACTGCTCAAAGCTGTGGCTCATATCGTAATTAAAGGTGATCTGCGGGTCCTGGGCAATGGCCGAATATTCGACGGCGTCCGAATCCGCCAGCGGGTGGGACAGGGGCATGGCCGCATACAGTTCCCGCTGACACAATCTGCGGAAATAGAGGCTGCGGTCCGTGTCCTGCTCGTCCACCACGGCCATATCCAGCCGGTCCTGCCGCACCATATTGATGATCTCCTGATAGGAGCTTTCCACCAGTTGAAAGCGCACCCGGCGGTTTTGGCGGGTGTATTCCGCGATCTCCTGGGCGATTTTCGGAGTCATGGCGCCGGAAACGAATCCAAGACGGATGACCACCGGCGCGTTCTCCTTGCCGGCCATGATGGTCTGGGCCGCGGCGTTGAGCTGGTCCAGGGCCTCGTCCACCTTCTTCTGATAGTAGCGCCCCTCCTCCGTCAGTCGGATGTTGCGCCCCACCTTTTCAAACAGCTGCACCCCGCCCAGTTCCTTCTCCAGGTTGCGAATGGCGCTGCTCAACGACGGCTGGGAAATACCCAACTGTTCCGCCGCAAGGGTGTAATGCTCCACCTGAGCCAGCACTGAAAAATATCGCAGGTAGTTGTAGTTCACTAAATCACCCCAAAACCTATAGTTTTAATCTATAAATAAAATATCACAACCTACTTGGTTTTTGCAAGTCAAACGTATATAATTTTGTCTGACTGTGGAGAAATCTGTTTTCTTTGTGCAGTTAGCGATAGGAAACTTTTTTCTATTGTTCCCCCTTTTGGTATTCTCTCCCCTTCGGGAGGGGCGCCAAACGCATCGTTGAAAAACTATAAATTAACAACAGGAGGTAAATTATGGCTCATATCAACGAAGCGGGCGTCAAAAAGATTTGCGAGATCTGCGACAGATACGCAAACGACAAGACGCCTCTGATGATGATCCTGAGCGACATCCAGAACGAATACGGATACATTCCTCTGGAAGTGCAGCAGATCGTATCCGAGAAGACCGGCATCTCCGTGGCAGAGATCTACGGTGTTGTCACCTTCTACTCTTTCTTCTCCCTGGAACCCAAGGGCAAGTACGTCATCGGCTGCTGCCTGGGTACCGCCTGCTACGTCAAGGGCGCGCAGCAGATCATCGACAAGTTTGCCGAGATCATCGGCATCAAGCCCGGTGAGACCTCTGCCGACGGCCTGTTCACCCTGGATGCTCTGCGCTGCATCGGCGCCTGCGGCATCGCCCCCGCCGTCACCATCAACGGCAAGGTGTACCCCAAGGTCACCGTTGACATGGTGCCCGGCATCGTGGAAGAATATCGTGCTATGGGAGGTGCCAACTAATGAAGACTTTCGCTGAATTGGACGCTAAGATCTGTAGCTGCACCGACGCTCTGACCGCCAAGCTGGACGGCTCCAACGGCAAGCGCGCCATCCTGCTGTGCGGCGGTACCGGCTGTATCTCCTCCAACTCCCTGGAGATCAAGGAGAAGTTCGAGAAGCTGGTCGCCGACAACAACATGGGCGACAAGGTCACCGTCAACGTGGTTGGTTGCTTCGGCTTCTGCTCCCAGGGTCCCTTCGTCAAGATCTTCCCCGAGGACACTCTGTACCGCCTGGTCACCCTGGACGACGTGGACGAGATCTTCGAGAAGGACATCAAGGGCGGCGAGATCATCGAGCGCCTGCTGTATGTCGAGCCCAACACCGGCGAGAAGGTCGCCAAGCAGGAGGACATCACCTTCTATAAGAAGCAAAAGCGTGTCGCTCTGCACGGCGGCGGCGTCATCAACCCCGAGGACATCGAGGAAGCCATGGGCTACGGTGCCTTCCAGGGCATCAAGCGCGCCCTGACCATGACCCCTCAGGAGGTCATTGACGAGGTCCTGGCCGCCGGTCTGCGCGGCCGCGGCGGCGCCGGCTTCCCCACCGGCCGTAAGTGGTCCTTCGCTTACGCCAACCAGGCCGATCAGAAGTACGTCGTCTGTAACGGTGACGAGGGTGACCCCGGCGCCTTTATGGACCGCTCCATTTTGGAGGGCAACCCCTACGCCGTCATCGAGGGTATGATGATCGCCGGTTACGCCATCGGCGCTACCGAGGGTTACTTCTACGTGCGTGCCGAGTATCCCATCGCCGTTAACCGTCTGCGCAATGCTATCAAGCAGATGAATGAAATCGGTATTTTGGGTGAGAATATCATGGGTTCCGGTTTCAGCTTCCAGGCTCACATCCGTCTGGGCGCCGGCGCTTTCGTCTGTGGTGAGGAGACCGCTCTGCTCAACTCCATCGAGGGTCAGCGCGGTATGCCTCGTCCCCGTCCTCCCTTCCCCGCTGTGAAGGGTCTGTGGGGCAAGCCCACCGTCGTGAACAACGTGGAGACTTTGGCCTGCGTGCCCTACATCCTGCGTGAGGGCGCTGCCGAGTTCGCTTCCTGCGGTACCGAGAAGTCCAAGGGCACCAAGGTGTTCGCTCTGGGCGGCAAGGTCAACAACGTCGGCCTGGTGGAGATCCCCATGGGTACCACCCTGCGCGAGCTGATTTACGACATCGGCGGCGGCATTCCCGACGGCAAGGCCTTCAAGGCCATTCAGACCGGCGGTCCTTCCGGCGGCTGCCTGACCGCTGCCAACCTGGACGAGCCCATCGACTTTGACAACCTGGTTGCCAAGGGCTCCATGATGGGTTCCGGCGGCGCCATCGTCATGGACGAGGACAACTGCATGGTCGACGTGGCTAAGTTCTACATGGAGTTTATCTGCGACGAGTCCTGCGGTAAGTGCTCTCCCTGCCGTGTGGGTACCAAGCGTATGCTGGAGATTCTGACCCGCATCACCGAGGGCAACGGCACCATGCAGGATCTGGAGGAGCTGGAGGAGCTGGGTAACACCGTTAAGGCCAACTCCCTGTGCGCTCTGGGTCAGACTGCTGCCAACCCCATCATCTCCACTCTGACTCACTTCCGTGACGAGTATCTGGCTCACATCCAGGATAAGCAGTGCCCTGCCAAGGTTTGCAAGAACCTGATGCAGTACACCATTATCCAGGACAAGTGCTTCGGTTGCGGCATGTGTACCAAGGCCTGCCCCGCCGATGCCATCTACAAGACCGATTACACCGCTCCCGGCAAGAAGCTGCCTTCTTACCAGATCGATCCGGCCAAGTGCGTGAAGTGCGGCGCCTGTATCGCTACCTGTAAGTTCAAGGCTATCATCAAGGAGTAATAGGAGGACGATCAAATGGCTAAAGTTAACATTAAGATTGAGGGCGTCTCCTATCAGGTCGAGGAAGGCTTGACCATTCTGGAAGCCGCCAAGCAGTGCGGCTACGAGATTCCCTCCCTGTGTGCATTCAACCACGGCGAGTGCTCCAACGGCTCCTGCCGTGTGTGCCTGGTTGAGGTTGTTGGCGCTCGTGGCCTGGTTGCCTCCTGCGTCTACCCCGTCAACGAGGGCATGGAGATCATCATCTCCTCCCCCAAGGCCACCGAGGCCCGCCGCGCTTCTGTTGAGCTGCTGCTGTCCAACCACAGCCAGCACTGCCAGCAGTGCGACAAGAACGGCAAGTGCGAGCTGCTGTACGTGGCTTCCGCTACCGGAGCCCGCGAGGGCCGCTTCGCCGGTTCCAAGACCCCCACTACCTATGACGAGCTGACCCCCACCATCGTGCGCGATACCTCCAAGTGTATCCTGTGCGGCCGCTGCGTGGCCCGCTGCAAGAACGCTCACGGTAAGGACATGGGCATCCTCGGTTTCGAGAACCGTGGTTTCAACACCATCGTGGCTCCCGCCGAGAACCGTTCCTTCATCAACTCCCCCTGTATCATGTGCGGCCAGTGTATCAACGTCTGCCCCACCGGCGCTCTGATGGAGAAGTCCGAGATCGCCAAGGTCGACGCCGCCATGAAAGCCGGCAAGTACGTCATCGTGCAGACCGCTCCTGCCGTCCGCGCCGCTCTGGGCGAGGAGTTCGGCATGAAGATCGGCACTCCCGTTACCGGTAAGATGGTCGCCGCTCTGCGCCGTCTGGGCTTCAAGAAGGTGTTTGACACCAACTTCGCCGCCGACCTGACCATCATGGAGGAGGGCACCGAGCTTCTCAGCCGTTTGACCAACGGCGGCGTGCTGCCCATGATTACCTCCTGCTCCCCCGGTTGGGTCAACTACGCTGAGTACAACTTCGGCGATCTGCTGCCCCACCTGTCCTCCTGCAAGTCTCCCCACGAGATGTTCGGCGCCATCCTGAAGACCTACTATGCCGAGAAGATTGGCGTCAAGCCCGAGGATATGTACGTTGTGTCCATCATGCCCTGCTCCTGCAAGAAGTTCGAGAAGGAGCGCGATCAGCTGAAGACCAACGGTCTGCCCGACGTGGACGCCGTTCTGACCACCCGCGAGCTGGGTCGTTTGATTCGCCGCGCCGGTATCAACTTCCCCAAGCTGCCTGACGAGGACTTCGACACCGATATCGTCCACGATTACAGCGGTGCCGGCGTTATCTTCGGCGTGACCGGCGGCGTTATGGAGGCTGCTCTGCGTACCGTCTACTTCAAGCTGACCGGCAAGGAGTATGAGAAGATCAACTTCACCGAGGTCCGCGGTCTGGAGGGCGTGCGTGAGGCCACCATCGACATCAACGGCACCGCCGTCAATGTCGCTGTCGCCAACGGCATGAAGGGTGCCAAGGTCCTGCTGGACGACATCCGCGCCGGCAAGAGCAAGTATCACTTCATCGAGATCATGGGTTGCCCCGGCGGTTGTATCAACGGCGGCGGCCAGCCCTACGTCCGTGACGTGTTCCTGCCCAACGAGGATGACGATATCATGGATACCTATATCCAGAAGCGTGCCAACGCTCTGTACAGCGAGGACGAGCGTCAGGTTATCCGTCAGTCCCACAACAATCCCCAGATCAAGGCCCTGTATGACGAGTTCCTGGGCGAGCCCAACTCTCACAAGGCCCACGAGCTGCTGCATACCACCTATGCCGCTCGTGTGGGTTTCAACGACTGATCCATTCTTTGGTATAAGTAAAAGGGTGGCGTACCGATTGGTACGCCACCCTTTTTATTGCTTGAAAACACTATTTGCAAAAAACTCACACCATCTGCTCGGGATGGAACACCGCGTCAAAGTCGTCAGCCGTCAAAAAACCCAGCTCCACACAGGCCTCTTTCAGGGAAATATTGTCCCGAAACGCCTTTTGAGCCGTCTTGGCCGCATTCTCATAGCCGATGTAGGGATTGAGCGCCGTCACCAACATCAAAGAATTGTGCAGGTTGTGGCGCATCTTTTCCCTGTTTGCCTTAATGCCCACGGCGCAATTCCTGTTAAAAGACGCAATGGCCTCGGCCAGCAGGCGGACTGACTGCAGGAAGTTGTAAATGCACACAGGCATAAATACATTCAGTTCAAAATTGCCCTGAGAGGCAGCCATACCAATGGCAACATCATTGCCCATAACCTGCACGGCCACCATGGTCACAGCCTCGCACTGGGTGGGATTTACCTTACCGGGCATGATGGACGAGCCGGGTTCATTCTCCGGTATGATGATTTCACCCAGACCGTCCCGAGGCCCGGAGGCCAGCCAGCGCACGTCATTGGCGATCTTCATCATATCGGCAGCCAGCGCCTTGACGGCACCGTGGGCAAATACCAGCTCATCCCTGGAGGTAAGCGCGTGGAATTTATTGGTTGCGGTGATAAAGGGCTTTCCGGTGATTTTGCTTACCTCTTCAGCCACAACCTCGCCAAAGGCGGCCGGGGCATTCAGGCCGGTACCCACTGCGGTACCGCCCAACGCCAACTCGTACAGCGGCTCCACCGAGCGGCAAATCAGTTCCACGTCCTTCTCCAGACTGGAACGCCAACCGCTGATTTCCTGACTGAAGGTGATGGGGGTAGCGTCCTGCAGATGGGTCCGACCACTCTTGACCACGCCCTCGTTCTCTTTTTCCAAACGCCGGAAGGTATCCGCCAAGTCCCGAACGGCGGGAAGCAGCTTGTCCTCCAGCGCCAGGACCGCGGCAATGTGCATGGCAGTGGGGAAGGTATCGTTGGAGGACTGGCTCATATTCGCATCGTCATTGGGGTGCAGCAGCTTCTTACCCAAAAGCTGATTGCCGCGGTTGGCGATCACCTCGTTGGTGTTCATGTTGGACTGTGTCCCGGAGCCGGTCTGCCATACCACCAAAGGAAAGTGGTCATTCAGCTCACCCGCCATGATCTCATCGCAGACTCTGCCAATGGTTTCCATCTTCTCACGCGTCATCTTCTCCGGGCGCAGCCCATGGTTGGCGATGGCCGCGGCCTTTTTCAAAACGCCAAAAGCATGGACGATTTCAACCGGCATGGTTTCGATCCCCACACCAATTTCAAAATTCTCCCGGCTGCGCTGAGTCTGAGCGCCCCACAGGCGATCTGCAGGGACCTTCACTTCACCCATAGAGTCGTGTTCCACGCGGTATTTCATAGCTTCCCACTCCCTTTTCTTGTTCTCCTCTCGGTCACATCTTAACACTGTTGATTATAACAGATTGCATAGTCAAATCAACCGAAAATTCCAATTTTCACTTGCAAAGAAAAAGCAGAGGCGGCGCCTCTGCTCTTTCCGAATTCCATTTACTTGCTCAGATACTCGTGAATTGCCCGTGCGGCAGTCTTACCCGCGCCCATGGCGGAAATAACAGTTGCCGCACCGGTCACCGCATCGCCGCCGGCGTACACGGCATTTTTGGTGGTCAGACCATCCTCGTTCACCACGATGCCACCCTTGCGGTTCACTTCAAGCCCCGCGGTGGTGGACTTGATCAGCGGATTGGGCGACGTACCGATCGACATGATCACCGTATCCACATCCAGGGTAAATTCGCTGCCGGGAATCTCCACAGGGCGTCTTCTGCCCCGCTCATCCGGTTCACCCAGTTCCATTCTGACACACTTCATGCCGGTCACGAAACCATTTTTGGGGTCCCGGGGATCCTCAGGATTATGATAGCCGGTAATCTCGGTGGGGTTGCACAGCAGCCTGAACTCGATTCCCTCTTCCTCGGCATGCTCCACCTCTTCCCGGCGGGCGGGCAGCTCCTCCATGGAACGGCGGTACACAATGTAAACCTTCTCGGCGCCCAGTCGCAGCGCGGTACGGGCAGCGTCCATGGCCACATTGCCGCCACCCACCACAGCCACCTTCCCCCCCTTCATAATGGGGGTATCAGGGTTGTCCAAATAAGCCTTCATCAGGTTGCTGCGGGTCAGGAACTCGTTGGCGGAGTACACACCACTCAGCGCCTCGCCGGGGATGCCCATAAAGTTGGGCAGGCCCGCGCCGGAACCGATAAACACCGCCTCATGCCCCATGTCAAACAACTCGTCAATGGTCAGGGTCTTGCCAATGACAACATTGGTTTCGATCGCAACACCCAGCTTGGTAAGGGTATCCACTTCCTTGGCCACAATAGCCTTGGGCAAGCGAAACTCGGGAATACCGTAGACCAGCACACCGCCGGCGGTGTGCAGTGCCTCGTACACAGTGACCTCATAGCCCTTTTTGGCCAAATCACCGGCACAGGTCAGGCCGGAGGGACCGGAACCTACAACCGCCACCTTGTGTCCGTTACTTGCGGGACGAACAGGCTCCTGCGTACAGAAGGTGTTGTGCCAGTCGGCCACAAACCGCTCCAGGCGGCCAATGCCGACAGACTCCCCCTTCACACCGCGGACGCACCTTGCCTCACACTGAGTCTCCTGAGGGCAGACACGACCGCAGACCGCGGGCAGCGAGGAGGACTTGCTGATGATCTGGTAGGCTCCCTCGAAATCGCCTTCTCTGATTTTTGCAATAAACTCGGGGATGTGTACCTTAACGGGGCAGCCATCCACACAAGGCATATTCTTGCAGTTCAGACAGCGCAACGCCTCGTCAACAGCGACTTCCTCGCTGTAGCCCAGGGCCACTTCATCAAAATTGCGCCCGCGGACCTTGGGGTCCTGAGTGGGCATAACGTTGCGCTGGGGGGACATATTCGTTTTTGCCATTTCAGCGCACCTCTTTCTTAAACAGGTTACAGGTCTTCTCGTGGGCGTGCCGCTCAAAAGGCGCGTACATTCTGCCTCGGGACATAGCCTCGTCAAAATCGACCTCGTATCCATTGAAGTCGGGACCATCCACGCAGGCGAACTTGGTCACCTTCTCACCATTCACATTCAGCGTCAGGCGGCAGCCGCCGCACATACCGGTACCATCGATCATTATGGGGTTCATAGACACCGTAACCGGGACGTTGAAGGGGCGAACCGCCTCCACAACAAACTTCATCATGATCAGCGGACCAATGGTAATGACCATGTCAAACTCCTCACCCGCTTCCAGCATCTGCTTCAGGGGCATGGTGACGTTACCCTTCTCGCCGTAGGAGCCGTCATCGCTCATGACCCGCAGCACGTCGGAGCAGGCCTTGAATTCATCCTCCAAAATAACCAGATCCTTATTGCGGAAACCAATGATGCTTGTGACCTGGGCGCCCATTTCACGCAGCGCCTGAGCAATAGGCATGGCAATGGCGCAGCCAACACCGCCGCCCACAATACACACCTTCTTCAAGCCGTCCAAATGGGTGGCTGCACCCAGGGGGCCGACAAAGTCCTGCAGGCAGTCGCCCACCTGCTTGTGGGCCAGCTTCTCCGTAGTGGAGCCGACAATCTGGAAGATGATCTTCACGGTGCCGGCCGCCCGATCCACACCCGCAATGGTAAGGGGAATACGCTCCCCCTGCTCATCAACACGCAGAATGATAAATTGACCGGGCTTGGCCTTATTTGCAACAAGGGGCGCCTCCACTTGCAACTGAACCACTGTGGGGTTCAGAGCCTTCCTTTCAACAATTCTATACATCATACAATATGCCTCCGGTTCGCAGTTCAGCAGGTGGATTTGCACGCTGCAAACGGTGCAGAAACAAATACACTTGCCTGATTTTATTCCAATGCGTAATTTATAACACTTTTCGCAAACAAAATCAACCCGTTTTATCATTTTGCAAGGTAATTATCCTTTCTTTGCAATCCTGCCACGTACATTTGTCCTCATTGCATACAAAAACAGGCAGTATACGCTTCGGTACACTGCCTGTTTTTGTATCTAGATCACGTTGTATCCATAAGCTCCCGCAGGTGCGCCACCGCTCTGCGTTCCAGCCGGGAGACCTGCACCTGGGAAACCCCGATCACTCGGGCCACATTACTTTGGGTCATGCCCCTGTAGTATCGCAGCAGGAGGACCTTGCGCTCTTGCTGGGGCAACTGCTCCATGGCCCGATTCAGCGCCATGCGCTCCACAAGCTTTTCCTCCATGCCGCTGTCCCCCAGCAAACTCTCCAGGGTCAGCCCTTCCCCCGTTTCCATCTGCAGGGAGGCCACCGGCTCCATGGCCGTTTCCGCCGCCGCGATTTCCTCTGGTTCCAGACCCGTTTGTACCGCAAGCTCCGACACCGTCGGTTCCCGGCCAAGCTGACCCTGCAGCTTGCCCCGCGCGGCACGGATGGTCATGGCACGCTCCTTCAGACCGCGGCTGACCTTGATCGTACCGTCGTCCCGCAGAAATCGCCGGATCTCTCCCGCAATTTTTGGTACGGCATAGGTTGAAAACTGGGTCCCAAAGGCCACGTCGTAACCGCGGACCGCCTTGACAAATCCAAGACACGCCAGTTGATACAGATCGTCCGGTTCCACACCCCTACCATAGTAGCGACGCACGATGGACCAAAGCAGCCCCGCGTTCTCCTGCAGCACCTGTTCACAGGCCCGGTTGTCCCCCTCCTTGGCCGCCTGCAGCAGTTCCGGAGTGGAGGTCGTGCCGCTCATCTGCCCCCTGCCCGGCGGCAGATGCGTTTTTTCATGGTCACCGTCGTACCCTTTCCCGGCGCAGACCGGACCCGCAGATGGTCCATAAAGCTCTCCATAATGGTAAAGCCCATGCCCGCCCGCTCCTCGCCGCCGGTGCTGAACATGGGTTCCCGTGCCTGCTCCACATCGGCAATGCCCACGCCCCAATCACGGACCACCATCTCCAAAATGTTGTCCTCGTACAATCGCAGCTTCATGGACACCTTACCGAGGGTGTCCGGGTAGGCGTGGACGATGGCGTTGGTCACTGCCTCACTGACGGCGGTTTTGATGTCGTTCACCTCATCCAGCGTTGGGTCCAACTGGGCGGCAAAACACGCCGCCACGGTACGGGCAAACCCCTCATTTGCCGAGCGGCTGGGAAACTCCACCCGCACCTGATTGCTTGCTTTCGCGCGCATTATGTAGTAACCTCCTCTCTTATAAAAACCGAATGATGCGGTACAGCCCCGCGGCGCGAAACACCCGCTGGGCCTGCACCGGCACGTTGATGACCGTCATGCTCCCATCCAGCTGCGCCATACGTCGCTGGGCCCGAAGCAGCACCGCAATGCCGGAGCTGTCCGTAAATGTGACGCCGGACATATCCACCGTCAACTGCCTGGGCAGTTCCTGGTCGATACGGCTGTCCAGGCGGGCCATGATCTGCTTTGCTCCGTGGTGGTCCAGTTCCCCGCTCAGGGTCACGGTCATCTCCCGCTCCCGACACATACATTCCACCGCCATAGCCTGTCCCTCCTCAACAAAGTCTATATGCGGATTATAGCCCCTCTCCCCTGTCGTTTTCCGTTGCATTCGCGTGTAAAAGAAAAATACTTGCCTATGTCGATTTTTGCTGTATAATAAGAGCATATCACTTGTTTGGAGGCCCCATTATGATTCGTCTTGCCACCACTGCGGACCTGCCCGAAATCCTGTCCGTCTACGCCCACGCCCGCACCTTCATGGCCCAAAACGGTAACCCCACCCAATGGGGTACCACCTACCCCGCTGTGGAAATGCTGGAGGAGGATATCCGCCTTGGCCGCCTGTACGTGGACGTGCAGAGCGGCGCCGTGTGCGGCGTGTTCATGTTCGTCATTTGGGAGGACCCCACCTATGGGTATATCGAGGACGGCGCCTGGCTGGCCCCCTCCCCCTACGGAGTCATCCATCGGGTGGCAAGCAACGGCACCGTCCCCGGCACGCTGAGCCGCTGTTTGGAGTTCTGCCGAGGCCAAATCACCCACCTGCGCATCGACACCCACGCGGATAACTACCCCATGCAGCACCTGCTGGACAAGATGAACTTCACCCGCTGCGGTATTGTGTACATGGAGGACGGCAGTCCCCGTATTGCGTACGAGTGGCTGAAATGACATACAAAAAGCACCTCACCCAATGGGTGAGGTGCTTTTTCGTTTGATTTACCTACTTTCCTGCTCGATCAGCAGCTTCAGCGCTTCCACCGCCACGTCGATGGCGGCAGAGGTATCGTGGCTCTCGTCCTGGTCAAGGCCGGCCAGTTCCCGCTCCTGGTTCCATACTACGTGGAACACGGAGCCGCAGCGCACGCCAAGGCTTGCCGCCACGGTGAACAGGGCCGCCGACTCCATCTCCGAGGCCAGCACGCCCAGCCGTTTCCACGCCTGCCACTTCTGCTCCAGCTCGTAGGAAACCGGCATACGGCCGGGGGAATGTTGGCCGTAGAAGGAGTCCTTGCACTGGACCACTCCGGCGTGCCACGGTTTGCCGGAGGTCTGCGCCGCCTGAGTCAATGCAGCCAGCACCCGCCAGTCCGGCACGGCGGGGAATTCGATGGGCGCGTACTCCCGGCTGGTACCCTCCATACGCACGGCGCCGGTGGCCACAACGATGTCATTGCTGCGCACGTCCAGCCTGATGCCGCCGCAGGTACCCACCCGGACAAAGGTGTCCGCGCCGATGGCGGCCAGCTCCTCCATTGCGATGGCGGCGGAGGGGCCTCCGATGCCGGTGGACACCACGCTGACCTTCTCCCCCAGCAGGGTGCCGGTGTAGGTCACATATTCCCGGTTGGTCTGCACGTGGACGGGGTTATCAAACCACTTGGCGATTTTTTCGCACCGCCCCGGGTCACCGGGCAGGATACAATAGCGGCCCACGTCGCCGGGGGCGCATTGGATATGATACTGAAGGGTCCGTTCCTGCATGGAAATCACCTCACTTGTCAAATATACCATCATTATACCCGTCCACGGCGGCGCTGTCCAGCAATATTGCATTTTTCAGCGAGAGCGAGTATAATAGATTCAGTTCCCCTGACAGAAAGGGTGGTTTGTGTGAACATTATCATCGTTGGCGCCGGCAAGGTCGGCTACGCCCTTGCCGAACAACTGTCCCGCGAGGACCACAACCTGACTATTATCGACACCTCGGACGAGACCTCCCGCCGGGTCTCCGACGCGCTGGACGTCATCTGCGTGCGGGGCAACGGCGTCACCCTGCCCGTTTTGGAGCAGGCCGGCGCCGCCCAGGCTGATCTGCTCATCGCCGTCACCGACCTGGACGAGGTGAACATGGTCTGCTGCCTGACGGCGAAAAAGCTGGGGGCGCGCTACACCATCGCCCGCATCCGAAACCCGGAATATTTCGAAAATCTGGGCCACTTCAAGCGGGACATGGGCATCGGCATGATCATCAACCCCGAGCGGGCCACCGCCCGTGAGATTGCCCGGCTGCTGCGCTTCCCCTCCGCCGCCAACATCGAAAGCTTTTGCCGTGGCCGTGTGGAGCTGATGGGCTTCCGGGTACAGGAGGGCGACTTCCTGGTGGGCAAACCCCTGCACGCCCAGGCGGACAAGTTGAAAAAGCTGTCCATGTTGCTGTGCGCGGCAGAGCGCGGCGATGACCTCATCATCCCCAACGGCTCTTTCGTCCCTCAGGCCGATGATACCCTGTACGCCATTGGTCAGCCCGCCGCTCTGGACCAGTTTTTCCACACCCTGGGCCGCTATACCCACAAGGCGAAAAGTGTCTTCGTGGTGGGCGGCGGCCGCATCTCCGTGTATCTTGCCAAGCTGCTGGAAAAGATGCACGTCAGACTCAAGCTTGTGGAACAGGACGAGGAGCGCTGCCGCACCCTCAGCGAGCTGCTGCCCGGGGCCATGGTCATCTGCGGCGACGGCACCGATCAGGAGGTGCTGGATTCCGAGTCTCTGACCGCCAGCGATGCTTTTGTGGCCCTGACCGATCGAGACGAAGACAACCTGATCATCTCCCTCTACGCCGCCCAGCAGGGCATGGGCAAGGTCATTGCCAAGTGCAACCGGCAGAATTATGCCTCCATTGCCCGCTCCTGCGGACTTGACAGCGTCATCTCCCCCAAACAGATCACCGCCACCCAGATCCTTCACCTGGTCCGCGGCATGGAAAACTCTCAGGGCAGCGTGATGCACGCTCTGTACCGTATCGCCAACGACAAGGCCGAGGCCCTGGAGTTCACCGTCAGCAAAAACACAGAAAATCTGGGCGTGGCACTGAAGGATTTGAAACTTAAGGACGGGGTCCTGATTGCCGTTATCGTACGCAGCGATCAGGTCATCATCCCCGAGGGTTCCAGTTATTTTCAGGAGGGCGACAGCGTCATTATCGTTACCCGGGATCATACTATCCTGGATCTGAACGACATTTTTGATGCACCCGGTCCTGTGGGAGGCTGAAATGAACTTTAAGCTTGTTTTCAATATCACCGGCCGCGTGCTGATGATTTTGGCCGCAACCATGCTCCCCTCCCTTGCCGTAGCTCTGTATTACGGTGAATCGGGCGCGCCATTTCTTTACGCTATGCTCATCCTGCTGGCGATCGGCTTTCCGCTGAGCCGATTGCCGTATGAGAAGAAAATGTTTGCACGTGAGGGCTTCTTTACTGTGGGTCTGATCTGGCTGCTGATGGGGTTGTTTGGGTCATTGCCCTTTTACTTCAGCGGCTGCTTCCACTCCATCGTGGACTGCCTGTTTGAGTGCTATTCCGGTTTTACCACCACCGGTGCCACCATACTCACCGACATTGAAGCGCTGCCCCGGGGCATCCTGTTCTGGCGCGCCTTCACCCATTTCCTCGGCGGTATGGGCGTGCTGGTGCTGACCACGGCGCTGCTTCCCTTCATGGGCCTGCGCGCCCACTTCCTGATTCAGGCAGAGTCCCCCGGCCCGGTCTTTTCCAAGCTCCTGCCCCGTCAGGCACAGACCTCCAAGATCCTCTATGGGATCTATGTCGCTTTGACCGCTATGGAAACCCTTCTGCTGCGTTTGGTAGGCTTGCCATGGTATGACAGCTTGATCCATGCCTTTTCCTCTGCCGGCACCGGCGGCTTTTCCAACCGCAACGCTAGCCTGGGCGCTTACGACAATCCTGCCGCTGAAATGATCGTTGCGGTGTTCGTGCTGCTGTTCTCGGTCAACTTCGCCATGTACTTTCTGCTGCTGTGCGGGCGGGCAAAGGACATACTGAAAAGCGATGAACTGCGTTTTTTCTTTGCACTCACGGCCATCGCCACTGTACTGGTTTCCATTAACATTTTCCCCATCTATCAGTCCGTGTGGCAATGCTTCCGCTACGGCTTTTTCCAGGTGACCTCCATCATTTCCACCACCGGACTGGCCACCGCAGATTACATGACCTGGCCCGTTTTTTCACAGGTCATTATGATGCTGCTGCTTCTGTGCGGTGCCTGTGCCGGCTCCACCGGCGGCGGCATCAAATGCGCCCGGGTACTGTTGAGTCTGAAGGGCATCGTCCGGGATATCCGCCAGATCGTCCATCCCCGCTCCGTCTCTGTCATCAAGCTGGACAACAAGGTGGTTCCGGAAAACACCCTGAACAGCATCGCACTTTTTACCGTCAGCTATTTTCTTATTTCCTTTATGGCTGCGCTGGTGGTCTCATTGGACAATTTCTCTTTCGCCACCAGCCTATCTGCCGCCCTGACCTGCATGAGCAACGTGGGACCCGGTTTGGATGTTATCGGTCCCTCCGGCAACTTCGCTGCGTTCTCCAATCTGAGCAAAACCGTCCTGTCCGCCTGCATGGTCATCGGCCGACTGGAGATCTTCCCCATCCTGGTACTGCTCAGCCGCCGCGCCTGGCGCCGCACCTGACAAAAAGCAACCGCCCTGTGTCTGTGACACAGGGCGGTTTTTCTTATGATACAACGGGGGGTGCGTTCTTCTCCTGGTCCTGCTGCACCTTGTCCAAGAACTCCACAAGGGGCCGCTCCAGGGTCAGGCTGGCACCAAAGGCATTGACCACAAGGCCCTCTGCCGCGTTATCCTGCAAGATCATGCGGGCATAATCGGCAAAGGTCAGCACCAAGGTTTTTTGCTTGTCATCGGGAAAGCCCAGCTTCAACTGCTCCAAGTCGGTAAAGGCCGGCAGGAAGGCCCGGCCGTCTTCGGTGGACAGCAGCATAAACTGCACCTGCGCCTCCTCGCCCGGTTCCTGCATCACGTTGACCGGAGACAACAGGTTGGCGATCAGCAGCAGGTTCAGCGTGACCATCTGCTCCTCCCTGCCGTTCTGACCGGCGTGCATGGCCTCCATAGCCTTGCGCAGCTCGGGGTTGCTGATGGGTTGAATTTTCTCGCTCATGGTAATTCCTCCTTACAAAAGGCCCAACAGGGCCACCGCATTCTCTCCGAGAATGTTCCGTTTTTCCATCTTCGTCAGGGGTAATGCGTTAAAATGCGCCAAATCCTCCGCCTGTCCGCCCCATGGACTGTCCGTACCGAACAGCACCCGATGGGCGCCGAAGGCACGCACCATGGCACAGAAGGCTTCCGGGTCCAGCAGTTCAAGCTGCTCATCCGTATAGTAGCCGTCCCCCAAGTCAGTCAGCCGCCCAAGAGAAAAGGACGTATCGATGTATACGTTGGTGTCGGCCAGCAGCTCAGTCGCCTCATCCCAGTTGCGCCAGCCGCCCATGTGGGCCGCCACCAGCTTCACAGGACCAACCCGCTCCACTGCCCGGCGGATCATGGCCGGCGTGCAGTTGTGTTTATCGGGGAATCCCAGGTCAATCCCCGCATGGGTCACAACAACCAGGCCAAGCTGACCGCACTTGTCCAAAATACGCAGGTAGCGCGCATCGTCAATGTCCGCGCCCTGATAGACCGGATGAATTTTGATACCCTTCAAGCCAAGAGCGGCAATCCGCTCCAGTTCCTGCTCCCAATCCTCAAAATCAGGATGCATACAGCCGAAGGACAGCACCCTCCCCTGCCCATTCAGCGCCGCGGCACCGTCATTCACCTTTGTCACCTGATGGGTGTTTGTGGCTACGGGCAGCGTTACGGACAGGCCGATACCCGCCCCATCCATGGCGGACAACAGACCGTCCCGCGTGCCGTCGGTAAAGGGCCGGGTGTGGGACTTACTCTGCAGTTTTTCGATCGTCCCGGCAGCAATTCTGTCCGGAAAGGTATGGGTATGGAAATCAACGATCAACCGGAACACTTCCTTGCACAGATGAAAACTGTGGTACGCTTTTGACAGCATACCACAGTTTTCGCATTTTGAAAAGTCTTACTTGTGGTCGCCAAGAGCCCGACTCTTAGGCACCAGCACCTTTTCCTCATAGCAGGAGAAGGCATCCTCCACCAGGGCCTTGTCCGGCTTGCGGGTGAACAGGCTGACCACGGGGACGATCACCAAACCGGCAATCATACAGAAAGCACCGGCATTGATGGGAGATTTCAGGATTTCGGGGAACACGCTCTTACAGAAGCAATTTGCCAGCATGACCACAGTGGAGAACAGGAAACTGACCCAACAGGCGGCCTTGGTGGCCTTTTTCATGTACAGGCCGCACAGGAACGGGGCAAGGAACGCGCCGGCCAAAGCGCCCCAGCTTACGCCCATCATCTGCGCAATGAAGGTCACACCGAACTTATGCTGCACAATGGCCAGGGCGGCCGAGATGGCAATAAACACCACCACCAGCACACGCATCACAGTTAACTGCTGTTTTTCCTTCATGTCCTTGACGATGTGTCCCTTGATCATATCCAGGGTCAGGGTAGAACTGGAGGTCAGCACCAGGGAGGACAGCGTGGACATGGATGCCGACAGCACCAACACGATGACCACGGCGATGAGTACGTCGGGCAGGCCGGACAGCATAGTGGGAATGATGCTGTCAAAGCCATTGGCTGCGATGTCGATCTTGTCGGAGAACAGACGGCCGAAGCCACCCAGGAAGTAGCAGCCGCCGGCCACCACCAAAGCGAATACGGTGGAGACTACGGTACCGGTCTTGATAGACTTCTCGCTCTTGATGGCGTAGAACTTCTGCACCATCTGAGGCAGGCCCCAAGTACCCAAAGAGGTCAGGATGACCACACCCAGCAGGTTGATGGGGTCCGGGCCAAAGAAAGAGGCAAACACGCCGGGCGCAGCGGAAGCAGAGGGATCATTCACTTCTGCCAGGCCCTTCAGTGCTTCCATAAAGCCGCCCTTACTGCCCAGCACCGCGGCGATGACCGCCACGATACCCACCAGCATGATGATACCCTGAATAAAATCGTTGATCGCAGTGGCCATGTAGCCACCGGCAATGACGTACACACCGGTCAAAATGGCCATCACCACCACGCACCAGGCGTAATCAAAGCCGGGAAACGCCATTTCAAACAGACGGGACAGACCATTGTACAAACTGGCAGTGTAAGGCACAAGGAAGATAAACACGATAACGGAGGCGGCGATTTTCAGCGACTTGGAGTTAAAGCGCTTGCCGAAAAATTCCGGCATGGTGGCAGTATCCAAATGCTGGGTCATAATGCGGGTGCGACGGCCAAGCACCACCCACGCCAGCAGAGAACCGAGAATGGCATTACCAATGCCCGCCCAAGTGGCAGCAATGCCGTACTTCCAGCCAAACTGACCGGCGTAGCCCACAAATACCACGGCGGAGAAGTAGGACGTGCCGTAAGCAAAAGCAGTCAGCCACGGACCGACCGAGCGCCCACCCAACACAAAGCCGTTGACATCGGTGGCATTTTTGCGGCAGTACAGACCTACGCCGATCATTACCGCAAAAAACACCAGCAACATTCCAAGTTTGATCACCATTTGAAACAGACCTTTCTTTCGCGACACTTTATCGCTTTCATGTGTTGAAGTTTAATGCATAAAAGCAATAAAGTCAATAGGTTTTTTGCAAAAATTTTTCTTTCGTGTTTTTCCCCTGTCCGCGCCGCCTCTCACCCGCCTTTTTCGTCGCTTTTGCAGTAAAAAAACACCTCCGTCCACGAGTGGACGGAGGTGTTTTGCGCTTGGAATGGCCTTACAGCTCAAAGCCCATCGCTTCGGGCAGCTCGGCAAAGACGGCGTCGTCGCCGCCGGTACCGTGGCGGAAGATGACGGCGCAGGTGGCGTCGCCACCCACGGGGAAGGGCGCGTAGTGCCAGGCACCCGCCGCCCAGGAGATCCCCTTGCCCACGGGGACGTAGAAGGCCTGCACCCGGTCGGGGGTGACCTCACCGGCGGGGATACCGGCCACGATCAGGCCGCCGGTCAGGGGCAGGACTGTTTCGGTGGTGCGGTCGTGGGCCTCGAACTTTTGGAACACGTACTCACGCTGAATGGCGGTCAGCAGGTTGACGGACACGGTGTCGGCGCCGTCCACCTGGGCCTGCTTCTCATACCAGTTGTACATACCGGCCTCGCCGCCAAAGGCGCGGCCCTCGGTCTGAATGACCTGACCAAAGGGGGCAAAGCTCTCTTCGGTCAACATCTGTACCTTGATTTTCTTCATGGCGATCTCTCCTTATACGATGGCTTGGCGCAGCCACTCCAGGGTGCAGTTGACCATGTGCTTGCCGGTCTCCACACTGGCCTCCACCGCATCTTTGGCAAACCACTCGGTGTTGCGCGCGCAGCGGGACAGGTCCACGTTCTCCGGCCAGGTACCCAACATCAGGCTGGTCTCCCACTTGCCGGCGTGGTCAAAGCCGCCGCACTTCTTCTGTGCCTCGGCGCCGATGAGGGGAATGACCTTGACGTAGGCAAAGGGGTCGTCGCTGCCGCCCAAATCTTCATAGTAGGTGGCGTAGCTGTCGCTGCCCCACCAGCCCTTGCCCATGGTGTCCTCCATGTACTCCATGGCCACCTTTTTGGCCGCCTTGTGGCAGGCGATGGTCATGGGCATCAGGCCCGCGCCCTCGGTTTGGTGGTGAGGGACAAGGTAAATATTCTTAATACCGCCGTAGACCATGGACTTGACGATGGAATAGATGTAATCGGCATAGACGTCCTCGTCCACGTGGACGTGGCCGGGACGGGGGCCGCACACGGCGTAGGACGCCACGCCGTACCAGATGGGCGGGCAGACCACGATCTCCTTTTCCTTCTCCAGCTCCCGCAGGCAACCGGTGATGACCATGGTATCGGTGCCGCAGGAGGCGTGGTGAGCGTGGTACTCGATGGTGCCAATGGGGATGATAAAGGGTACCTTACGGTCCGCCGCGTCCTTGATCTCATCGTAGAGCATATCGATAAGCTGCATAGTATTACTCCTTTACAGATGCCCGCAGAGCGCCATTTGGGCGCCCTGCGGGCAGGGTTTAGTCATTTAGAAGTACAGCTCGGGACACAGCTCGGGGATCTCGGGGCTGAGCAGCTCGTAGCCGCCCTCCTTGACCGCGATGCCCTTCTCCCAGCGCACGCCGAAGGTGTCGCCGGAGATGTAGGTATCCACCTGGAAGGTCATGTTGGGCTTGAGGAAGTAGTCGGAGCTGGTTTCGCACCAGGGGGCCTCCACCTCGATGATGCCGGTGCCGTGGAGAGGACCGTAGACGTAGTTCTTCTCAAAGCCGTTGTCCACAAACTTCTTGTAGAAGTTCTTGGCAATATCGGCGGCGAAGACACCGGCCTTCACCTGCTGCTCGGACCAGCGGTGCATCTCGCGGCAGAACTGCACGATCTCGCGGCGGCGGCCGTCCAGCTTACCCAGGCAGATGGGGTAGCCGATGGCGGCGGAGTAGCCGTCGATCTTGGCGGACAGGTTCAGCTGCACGATGTCGTCCTTCTGGAACTGGCGGTAGGAAGAACGGGAGATGGCGTGGCGGGTGGACGCCTCGGAGAAGACGTACATGGGCAGACCCTCGTACTCGGCACCGTTCTCGTAGACCACGCGCTGGGCCACGCCCACCATCTGCAGCTCGGTCATGCCGGGACGGATCTCCTTCATGACCTGCTGGGTGGCCAGGTCGGCAATGCGGTAGCCCTCACGCAGGCAGGCCAGCTCGTTCTCGGACTTGATGGAGCGCAGCTCCACCATCACCTTGCCGGCGTCCACGATCTCGGCCTCGGGGAAGGCGTCACGGATGGCGTTGAAGATGGTGACGGAGGTGTCCAGGTAGGAAGCCACGCCGATGCGGATCTTCTTGCCGGTGACACCGATGCCCTTGAACACGTCATGGAAGGTGTCGGGCTTCAACTCGGGGTAAGCGGGGTCCGCGCCCTCGCGGTAAGCCAGCAGGACGTAGATCTTGTCCAGCTTGTTGCGGTCAGCGCCAAAGATAGCGGACTCGGGACCCACCATCAGGGCAGCTTCGCCGGCGGCGGAGATAGCCACGCCGGACCGCTCGAACAGGGGCCAGAAGCCGGAGAAGTAGCGGGGGTTGGCGTAGTCGGCCTCGTTGCCGTTGACGATCAGAACGTCCAGATTCTCACGCTGCAGAATGGCAGCGCAGCGCTGTACGCGCTCCTTATACTCGTGATCAGGAATACAAATGCGACCCATAATGATTTCCTCCTAATATGTAGTAGTGTTTTGATTACTCGCAATAGCCGGGGGTGGTGTAGAACGCCACAGTGCGGGGTTCGGCACGGCCGTACTGGGCCACGACAGGCACGCTGCTCTCCAGCATGATGGCGTACTGCTCCTCAAAGGCGGCAGTAAACTGACCGAAGTCCTCCTCCCGGTTGGTGCGCAGGCAGCGCACGCGGCGGGCCTCCACCTGCGTGTGGAAGCTGACCGGCTCCCGGTCGGGGTAGATCAGGGTGATTTTGATGTCGGCCCGGTTGTCCGTCACGTTGGTGATGATGATGGACTCGTGACCGGGGATCAGATTCACACCCACGGGGGGCAGCTCCGCATCCGGGAAGATCCAAACCTTCTTACCATAGTCCATAATGTAACCTCCCTTCTCGTTCATTTCTTCGGTGGAACTCCGTTCCACTCCTCTATTTACTACAATTATAATATAACTCTTGTCTTTGGTCAATTTCTTGTGCTATACTGGCAATTAATAGGACGATATTCACTTTTGGAGGGTTGTGCATGGAATTTATGGGCTATCGGGAGGGCAAGCAGCACGGCTCCGAGGGCTTCCCACTGGAATTATACCGCGTGGACGAGGGGCATCCCGGCTACATCATGGCCTGCCACTGGCACCGGGAATGTGAGCTGATCTGCGTCCATCAAGGGCAACTGCGCATCTTTTTGGACACCCGGGAGTACCTGCTGAACCCCGGCGACGTGTGCTACGTGGCCCAGGGCGTGCTGCACAGCGCCCAGCCGGAGGGCTGCGTGTACGACTGCGTGGACTTTGACCCCTCCGCCCTGCTGGCACAGACCCGCCCGGCCCGGCACCTGCTGCGGCGGCTGGAAAATGACGACACCATGATTTCTCCCATCGTCACCTCCCCCGTGGTGCGCTCCTGTATGGACGAGCTGCTGGCTGCCGTGCGGGAGCAGCCGGACGGCTGGCAGCTCATTGCCCTGTCCGCCCTGTTCCGCTTTTACGGCGCAGTGGTGCAGCAGAAGCTGTACGAACCCGCCTCCGCCACCGGCTCCCACCGCCTGACCCATCTGAAGTCCGCCCTGGCCTACATCCACCAAAACTATCAGCAGCACATCACTTTGGACGAGCTGTCCCGCATCTCCGGTCTGACCCCCAAGTACTTCTGCCGCTACTTCCGCTCCATGGTCCACCGCACCCCCATGGACTATCTCAATTACTGCCGGGTACAGAACGCCTGCGTGCTGCTGGAGCAGACCCAGCAGTCGGTCACCCAAATCGCCTACGCCTGCGGCTTCAACGACAGCAGCTACTTCACCCGCTGCTTCAAGGCCCAAACCGGGGTCACCCCCCTGGGCTGGCGCAAGGCGCACCGATAAGTTATCCACTTTAGGTACCGTATCACAGGAGGTTACATTATGGCTGTTTACTTTGGAATGGAGCGCCCGGCCAACTACGACCGGGCCTATGAGGCCGACTTGCTGTCCCGTTTGGCACCCAAAATCCCGGAGCAGGTGTTTGACGCCCACTTCCACATCTCCCGGGACGAAATTCCCAACGTCCCGGATGCGGAGGCCTTTGACACGTGGAAAGAGTACACCAACCACTTCCTGGGCGGCAACCGCATCCGGGGCGGCCTAGTTATGGCCCATCCGAAATACTATGCGGAAAAAGAAACTTTGGACTCCCACCGGCTGTTCGCCTGCCAACTGGCCCAGGAACACGAGGGGTTCGTTTCCGGCCTTGTCATTCGCCCCCAGGACGACCCCCGGGAGATGGATGACCACATCCGGCGCTTCCCCCGCATCGTGGCCCTGAAACCCTATCTGACCTATTCCGGCGCGGAAAATATCTACGAGGCCGACCTGCTTCAGTACGCCCCGGAGTGGATGTGGGAGCTGGCCAGCCAGTACCGGCTGGCCATGGTGCTGCACCTGTCCCACTTTGGCGACGGTCTGTCCGATCCCCGCAACGGCGAACAGTTGCGCTATCTGTGCAAAAAGTACCCCCAGGTCAAGGTCAACCTGGCCCACTGCGCCATGGGCCACAACCCGGACAAGCTGCAGCAGGGTCTGCGCTATTTGGACGGGCTGGACAACCTGTGGACCGACGTCAGCGGCATTGGCGAGGCGTTGTCCATCATCTGTATGCTGAAGTATATGGGACCGGAGCGGGTCATGTTCGCCTCGGACGGCTACCGTTTCGCCTTCCACCACCACAGCCGGGTGTTTGCTCTGGGCGGGCATTTTCTCTCTTTCTCCGACCGCCACGCCGTTGACCCCTCCCCCCTCGGCCTGCCCACTGCCTATCAGTTCCGGCCCATTACACCCTTTGCGGAAAATCTCTCGGCCACGGTGGCCGCCTGCCAGGTCTGCGGTCTGACCGAAGCCCAATGGCAGGACGTGTTCTACAACAACGCCGCCAAACAGTTCTATCCCCTGGTACGCGAATAAACCCCAAGAAAAAACCGACACATCAGGCGATGTGTCGGTTTTTGTTTACTTATAGCTGTCGGCCAGGGCCTTGAACTTGGGTAAGGCCCGGCGGATCATGTCCGTCTGCACGCAGTAGGCGATGCGGAAATGGCCCGGGGCGCCGAAGCCGGAACCGGGTACCAGCAGCAGATCGAACTGCTTGGCCCGCTCGCTGAAGGCCAGGTCGTCCGCCTCCAGGCTGCGGGGGAAGAGATAGAACGCGCCGCCCGGCTGAGCCACGTGGTAGCCCATTTCACGCAGGGAGTCCACCAGCAGCTTGCAGTTTTCCTCGTATACCTTCAAATCGGCGGTCATGTCGCAGCACAGGCTGGTCACCTGCTGGAACAGGCTGGGGGCATTCACATAGCCCAAAGAGCGGCCCGCGCCGGCCACGGCGGCGTAGACCTTGTCGGCATCGGCCACCTTGCCGGGGACGTAGACGTAGCCAAGTCGCTCACCGGGCAGGGACAAGGACTTGGAGAAAGAGTAGCACACGATGGTGTCTCTGTAGATGTGGGGCAGCCAAGCCACCTCCACCCCGGCGAAGGCGATCTCACGGTACGGCTCGTCGGAGATAAGGT
Source organism: Oscillospiraceae bacterium (assembly GCA_015067885.1). GTDB lineage: Bacteria > Bacillota > Clostridia > Oscillospirales > Oscillospiraceae > Lawsonibacter. The sequence goes on from SVLO01000014.1 coordinate 46,222, forward strand.
AGATGGGGTGGCCGTACGCCTCGCTCTTTTCGGTCAGGATGGCGGCCAGCTTCTCCAAAGTCTGCCGGGAGTAGACCACGCCGGAGGGATTGTTGGGGCTATTGACCACCACGCCCTTGGTGTTGGGGGTGATGGCGGCTTCAAAGGCCGCAAAGTCGATTTGGAACTGTTCAATTTCGGGAGGGATCAGCACCATTTTGGCCCCGGCCCCCTCGATAAACACCTTGTACTCCGGGAAGTAGGGAGCAAAGACGATGAACTCGTCCCCGGGGCAGGTCAGGCCGTTGAACACGCAGCACAGAGAGGCGGCGGCGCCCACCGTGATGTAAAGGTCATTTGCCGTACACCCGGCGTTAAATCTGCGGTTCAGGCTGTCGGCAAAGCGGGTGCGGACGGCGGCGTCACCTTGGGCGCTGGTATAGCAGTGGATGACATCGGGGTTCTCCTTCAAAATGCGGATAGCGGTTTCATTCACCGCGTCGGGGGCAGGCACACTGGGATTTCCCAAAGAGAAATCGTACACATTCTCCGGGCCCACCACGGCGGCACGCTGCTTGCCGTACTCAAACAATTCACGGATCACGGACCGGGCGGTGCCCAGCCCCAGCATTCTTTCGTTAACCATAGTTGTTTCCTCCTGTCGGGGTTCTTGTCCCCTATGATAGCACACGATTACGGAAAAGAAAAGACCCTCCACCGCGGAGGGTCTTTTCGATTATGCGTTATTCTGCGCCTCCACCAGGCGCACGCCGCAGTACTGCTCGCGCAGCTTGGGCTTTTCGATCTTGCCGGTGGCGTTGCGGGGTACGGGGGCGAAGATGATCTTCTTGGGGCGCTTGTACCGGGGCAGGTCCACGCAGAACTGCTCGATCTCCTCCTCGGTGCAGGTCTGCCCCTCCTTCACCTGAACGATGGCGGTGGCGATCTCACCCAAACGGGGGTCGGGCAGGCCGATGACCGCCACGTCGTGGATCTTAGGCATGGCGGCCAGGTAGGCCTCGATCTGCACGGGGTACAGGTTCTCGCCGCCGGAGATGATAACGTCCTTCTTGCGGTCCACCAGGAAGATGAAGCCGTCCTCATCCTCCCGGGCCATGTCGCCGGTGTAGAGCCAGCGGTCCTTCAGCACCTCGTCGGTGGCCTCTTTGTTTTTGTAGTAGCAGAGCATCACGCCGGGGCCGAACACCGCCAGCTCGCCCACCTCGCCACGGGGGACCTCCTGGCCGTTCTCGTCCACGATCTTGGTCTGCCACAGGTAGCCGGGCTTGCCGATGGCGCCCACCTTGTGGACGTTCTCCATACCCAGATGGACACAGCCGGGACCGATGGACTCGGACAGGCCGTAGTTGGTGTCGTACTTGTGGTTGGGGAAATACTCCAGCCAGCGGCGAATCAAAGAGGGCGGCACCGGCTGGGCGCCGATGTGCATCAGCCGCCACTGGTCCAACTGATAATCCTCAATTTTCAGCTCGCCCCGGTCCAGGGCAGCCAGCAGGTCCTGGGCCCAAGGCACCAGCAGCCACACGATGGTGCATTTCTCCTCGCTGACCGCGCGCAAAATCCACTCGGGCTTCACCCCGCGCAGCAGCACCGCCTTGCTGCCCGAGAGCAGCGAGCCGAACCAGTGCATCTTGGCGCCGGTGTGGTACAGGGGCGGGATGCACAGGAACACGTCGTCCTTCCCCTGCTGGTGGTGGTTCTGCTCGGTCAGGCAGGAGCTGTACAGCGCCCGGTGGTTGTGCAGAATGGCCTTGGGGAAGCCGGTGGTGCCGGAGGAGAAATAGATGGCGGCGTAGTCCTCCTCATCCAGGGCCACAGGAGGCACGCTGGAGGAACAGAAGCCCATCAGTCGCATACCGTCCTCGGCGTAGGCGGGAACCTCCCGCCCCACAAAGAAGAAGGTATGCACGCCGGGCAAATCATCGACAATGGGGTCCATACGCTGGACAAACTCGGGACCGAAAACCAACACCTCGGCATCGGCCAGCTCCAGGCAGTACTTGATCTCGTCACCGGAGTAGCGGAAGTTCATGGGTACCACGATGCACCCGGCCTTCAGCACACCAAAGTAGATGGGCAGCCACTCCAGGCAATTCATCAGCAGAATGGCCACCTTGGCCCCCCGCTTGATGCCCCGGCTGAGCAGCAGGTTTGCAAAGCGGTTGGCACGGCGGTCAAAGTCCTTCCAGCTCATCTCCCGGCGGTAGGGGGCGTCGGGGTTGGCACCCTGGATCAGGCTGAAATCCTGCCAGGTCACGGCCTTCATCATGGCCTTGTCCCGCTCCTCCGAGGGGTTGATCTCCACCAGAGCGACCTGGTCGCCGTAAAGTTTGCTGTTACGCTCCAGCAGTTCGGTAATTACCATGGGAAACATCCTTTCAAACGCGACACTTTAACGCGTTAATGTCAAAAACTATGGTGTATCATACCCCATTTTCCCCCGTTTGTCAACCGTCTTTTCCGCTTTTTCTTCCGGCTCGTCATCCTGCTGGGTTTCAGGGGGTTTGGCCGCGTTTCGCACCTGTTTTTTATACTCACTGGGGGCCACCCCCTTCACCCGCTCAAAATTGCGATTAAAAGAACGGATGGAGTTGAACCCGGCCTCAAAGGCGGCGTCGGTAACACTGTATCCCCGGTCCAGCCGACGGCAGGCACTTTCCACCCGCAGGCCGTTGATGAAGTCAGGAAAGCTTAGGTTAAGCCGCTCGGTAAACACATGGGAAATATAGTACTTGCTCAGGTGCAGCTGCTCCGCCAATATATCCAGGGTTA
>SVLO01000015.1 GCA_015067885.1 Oscillospiraceae bacterium
GCCGAAGCCACCAAAGCCACCGTCGTTACGACGGCGGCTTCGGCGGCGGCAACAACGGCGGTTTCGGCGGTGGCAACGACGGTGGCTTTGGTGGCTTCGGCGGCGGCAACAACGGCGGTTTCGGCGGTGGCAACGACGGTGGCTTTGGTGGCTTCGGCGGCGGCAACGGCGGAAACGGGTTCAACGCCTTTTAACTCAAATTAAAATAACTACTCGGAGGGATAAAAAATGGGCTTGAGAGAACAACTTAGCTTGACACAAAATGGTGGCGTGTATTACGAGGGTACTCGCGTTACCCCCACCGCGGACCCGATCCTGTTCGTCGGTTTGGGCGGCACGGGCATTGATGCCCTGCTGCGCATCAAGAACGAAGTACAGACCCGTATGCCCCTGCCCAAGGGTGAGAACGGTCAGATCATGAGCACCTCCCCCTTGAACATCTCCTTCCTGGCCATGGATACGGATAAGGAGACCACCAAGAAGACCTTTGGTGTGGCCGGCTTTGAAAAGACCGGCGATGACTTTATCGACCTGTCCGTGGACGGTCTTCCCATGGTCATTAAATCCGTGGTGGAGAAAAACCTGAACGAGGACGAGTGGTCCTGGTACGACCGGGACCTGACCGCCAATGGCGGTCTGGACGGCGCCAACGGTATTCGTCAGATCGGCCGTTTTATGCTGTTCCAGCGCGTCAACGATATTTGTGATCGTTTCACCCGGACCATCGAAAAGGTGCTGCGCGCGGCCAACAGCAACAGCCTGAAGATTTTTGTGCTGTCCGGTATCGGCGGCGGTACCGGTTCCGGTACCTTCCTGGATGTGGCCTATCTGCTGCGCCACCTGGCCCTGGAGAAGACCCCCAACGTTCAGCTCCACGGTTACATCTTCACCCCCGACCTGAACAAGGGCAACGGCGGCGACAACTCCTCCATGTATCGCAACGGCTTTGCCGCGTTGAAGGAGCTGGACTACTGGATGTCTGCTGCCGAGCATCAGAATCCTTTCGTGCAGAAGTACAACAGCAAGGTGATCGTCCGTGCCAACGCCCGGCCCTTTGACTACTGCCACCTGATTACCGCCCGGGACGCCAACCACAACCTGGTGGATTACAGCGAGGCGATGAACGCCGTCGGCGGCAACCTGTTCTCCTACATTGTCAGCGAGAATGTCAGCGCGGACGGCAACACCGCCCTCAAGCAGATGTACGACAACATTGCCGGTCACATCGTGGCGGCGGAAAAGTCCTACGCGGCCAACTACAACTATGTGTCCATCGGCTCGGACAAGATCGAGATCCCCTACACCGAGATCACCACTTTGGTGGCGGCCCGCGTGTTTGCAAGACTGGAGCCTGTGTTCCAAAAGGCACCCACCCAGGAGACGTTCGGCCTGGACCTGCGCAATTTGCAGCTCAGCCCCGACCATCTGTGGGGCTACATCCACAACGACGTTATGGCCGACCCCATCCAGGGTCAGAAGCTGTCCTACGGCGACATTTGGCCCAGCAACGCCCCCTTCCAGCGGGCCAGCCAGTGGCTGATCCATGCCCAGCAGGTCATGCGTCAGAACGGCGCCAACCTGGCCTCTGTGCGTGAGGGTACCTTCCGGGACTACATCAACGCGCTGATCAAGAACATCAATTACGGTCCCTGCTACGCCGCCCGCATGGTGCAGTCCAACACCAGTATGTGCCTGGTCAATACCCTGGAGGGTTTCCGCACCGACTGCGCCGAGCGTATGGCTACCTGCTCCAGCAAGGCCGGCGGCCTGCGCAACAAGCTGCAGCAGAGCTTCGCCGCCGGCAGCAACGTGGGTGTTTTGGGCAAGTCCAACGCGGTGCGGGAGTATACCGAGGTCCTGACCGAGTGGCTGGGCAACGAGTATGCCTACTGGGCCTACTACGAGCTGATCGCCGGCCTGGATGCCTTCATCGAGCGGTTGAAGAAGTACTACAACAGAGTGTTCAAGAACCTGCAGGACTCCCTGTGCGCGCTGCCCGGCATCTTTGAGGAGAACGTGAACAAGATCATCGTGGACGAGCAGGAGGCCAGAAAGAACCCCGAGAAGGCCCGTCGCTACCTCATTCGTCCCATGGAGTTCGAGAACAAGTATCGCGCCAAGCTGGAGCAGCAGGTGGGTGCCGGCGCCGTGGCCTTCCTGGCTACCATTGCCGACAACCTGAAGCTGTGGGTGGGCCTGGAGCTGGACGAGGTGGACAGCGACATCATGGAGAACACCGACATCGGTGGCTGCATCGCCCGCTTCATCAACGACAACTTCGGTGATACCCTCCAGATGAATATGGAGACCCTGCTGCTGGACCGCGCGCCCGCGGGCAGCAACAGCGAGGAGTTCCTGCGCGAGACCCTGGACCGCCTGAAGGCGGACGCCATCCCCCTGTATCACCTGGATGTGGGTCAGACCAACCTGGACGTGAAGTCCTTCTCCATCATCTCCATCCCCAACGACTGCCCCAAGATCTACGCCATTGCCAACCGCTCCGGCAAGCCGGCTGAGGACGGTCCCAAGTTCAGCGCCGAGCGCAGCCGTCTGCAGTGGGTGAAGGTCATGGCCGGCCTGCCCCTGTACGCCTTCCCCGAGGTCAGCAAGATGGAGCATGAGTACGAGCGCGCCATGAAGACCAGCCGCGACACCCGCAAGGGCGTCCACCTGCGCTGGGCCTGGCGTGAGGAGCTGCCCTCCCCGCTGCCTGAGAGCACCTGGCCCCAGGAGATCGTGAACGAGTCCCAAAAGGACTTTGCCAAGGAGTACAACGGCCGGGTCCGCAAGGCCTTCGACGCCTGCGTTGCCGCGGAGATCATCCGTCCCCATCCCAACGCCGACTCCGCCCTGCTGTACATCGCGGACGAGTCCATTCTGGACAACCTCGTGCTGCACGGCACCATCCAGGAGAAGAAGGCCAAGCTGGAGATGGTCCGCAAGGCTCTGTGGGGCAACGACGCCACTGCCCGCCGTATCAATCCCTTCGGTAAGGTGGATGCGGCCAATCTGATGGAGCGTGTGTGCGAAAACAACCTGCGCTTCTACGACATCGCCCAGGAGATCGAGAAGCAGGCCGCCATCTACGAGCGGTTCGCGGGTATGTCCGCCGGCTTTGAAAATGTGAGTTTCTACATCAACTCCATTTTTGCCAACCTGATCTACGACCAGGGATTTGAGACTAAGTTCCGCCGCTCCGCGCTGGATTATTCTCCCATTACCCTGTTCGATAAGATGACCCAGGCCACCTATCCCGACTACGATATGTACAAGGGCTTCTGTGCCATTCTGGCGCCGGAGATCAAGGAGAACATCACCGCGCAGTTTGACGTGGCCAGACGCGAGCTTATCGGCGCGGACGGCAACTTCAACAAGGAGGCGGTCGCTGCCAAGGTGGAGCTGCTGACCAACACCAAGACCCGTTACGCCGCGGCCATGCAGCAGTTGGATCAGCGCATCCAGCAGACCCCCATTGATCAGCGCGGCGACCTGATCGACACCCGCGACTTCTACGAGAAGGCTATCGAAATCATCGACAACAACCTGAGAGTGTTTGGTGCCTAATCAACACGGCAAGGTAGGACAGGCGATGCCTGTCCTACCTTGCCATTGCGTAATCTCCCAGCGTGGAAACTCGGTGGGTTGAACCCACTTGTACCCGGAGGCATATATGGACAGAGTGAAAAACAAACTCGCCCAAATTGAAAAGCAGATCGAGGAAGAGAACAGCAGGGCCGTGCTGAACCGGATGCCTGCGCGCTTTTTCATGTTCTTTCTTCTCATCGGCGGAGATGAGGACTCCCGTTTTATTCTGGAGCGGAAGGTCAAGGAACTGCTCTGCAATCCGGAGGCCTGCGAGTTCCTGCAGATCACCCAACCGGGCGAAACTCTGTCCGGCGAAGCTGTAGAGCAGGCCCTGCGCACCGCCGCGCAGCACCATGTGGACGTGCAGAATTTGAATCACGTTCTGCTGTGTCCGGTGGTGTTTGCCAACAGCGGACTTGGCGCGAATATTGTCTCCGCTCTGACTGAAATCGACGCTTATATGAATCGGTCCGGGCATACGCCGACCTGGCAGCCCGCCATCATTATCAATAAAAATGTTTCGGAATACGCAAACATCTATTCCTGTGTGAGCGAAATGACCCGCTTCATTTCCTCCATGCCGGAGGGGAACATCAATCGCTGCTGCTGGCTGAGCGATTTGGACGAAAACGGGTTCGCCGTCCCCCGGGAAAATATCATGCAGACCATCGCCATGGTGACGGTGCTGCAAAATGTGGTGACCCAAACCGAAAACGGCGCCCAGGCCATTCGAGCCAAGGTGTCCCACTCGTCCACCAGTGAAGACGGACAGCGGCTGTTCTTCACGGCGAGAAACGCGGCCGTGACCAATCCCCGCCGCAGCCTGATTTTGCAGCGCCTGGCGGTCGCCATGGACTTCTTCGCCGGTCAGGGCAAAAATAGCGATGCCATGGCCAGACTCAACTACTCCTTTGTCAGGGAGATCATGGGCCAGTACCTGGCCGCGCTGCCCCAGCACGGGGGCCGGATCACCCTGTTTCCGCTGTACGGTGTCATGTGTGACCGTATGCTGCACAGCCGCCTGGAGCGGGTGATCAACGAGCAGTACGTTGCCCCGCTGTGCGGCGAGGAAGTGCGAAAAAAGCAACTGGAAAAGGCAAAACAGGCCTTTTTGGCCAACTACTTTGCGGCAAACGGTTCTCTGAGCGAGCTGCGGCAACTGCTTAGCCAAAATGCCCTGGAGCAGGAGTTTTCCAACCATCAGGGCGATTGCTATACCAACGTGGCCCTTGAGGTGCCTTTCACCGACGGAAAGAAACTGGGTATGTTCCTTGGCGGTGAGTATGGGGAGGCTGCCAAGTACTGCGAAGGGTTAATCAGCAGGTGTGGCTGGGATCTGCTGCGGGCGGTCGGAGAAGAGCTTTCTCAGCCCGGTATGATTGCCGTTATCACCGCCATTGAAGAGGAAATCGAAAAGATCCACCAGTGCATCCAAATCAGAATGCGGCAGTTGAAGGATGTGGAAACGGTCCTTGTGGTGGACCAGACGGAGCTGCGCACCAATTTCCATGACACCCAGTCGGCCTGGCTGGAGCAGGCGGCCAAGAGCAATCCGCAGTCCTATGAGGAACTCAACCGACGCTTCGACAAAAAAATCTATGAGCTGCTGCAATCGGACGAGGTGGATTGCAGTGAGCTGCTTGACATCTGTTATGCCGCGGTGAAAAATACGGCCCCCACCAACGTGCAGTACATGGATCGCGTGGGCGAGGAGTGTATGACAAACAGCAGCCGGGAGCGGGAGTTCGTGGGCGCAGTGGAGAAAAACTGGTGCTACACCCTGCGGTTCCTTCAGCGGGATGAAACACGGGACACCACCTGCGTCATCGGCGATGCCAGCAACTATTTCTGCAGAAGTCTGCAGGATAAATTTGGCGGACCGCTGTTTGAGTTCAGCGGCTTTGACCGGGTGGATATTCTGCACATTTCCGGGGCGTTTTCTCCCGAAAACATTTTGGAATGGGAGCAGATCAAGGCCAGCGGAGAGGGGGCGGGCGAAGTATGAAACCGGTAAAAGATTTCTCGGGCGCCTGGAACCCAGAAAAGCGGGCGATCTACTTTAAGTGGGACGTTTCCGGTCTTGGAAGTGACCGTTACATCTACATTTTGGGCCTGAAAGAGAACGACGGCGCGTACTACGTAGACCGCACGCGCTACAAGCTGTTCAACGTGGCCGACATGACCAACACCACCCTGTCCGCCACGTGGATGCCCGTACCCAGCCTGCAGGCGGGCGTGCATAAAATGCTGTTTTGCGCCTATTCCACCCCCAAGGCGGAAAACCTTCCGGACGACGCCATCCTTGCGGCCTGCCGGAACGAAGAGGCCTCTATCATCGGCGTTATGATGGGCCGGGCGAACATTGTGTACGTTGCGGAAACCTCTTTGGAGGAGAATGCAAAGGTGGTCAAGATCCATCTGAAAAGCGACAGCAACATTGCGGAAGGGGTGCTGGGGTACCGCTACCGCATGGACAACTGCGAGGTCGCATTTCCCTTTCCCGGCGCCGTCGGGTGCGGGAAGACGGTATTCCCCCCGATTTTGATTCCCAAGGATTCCGAACTGCAGATCGGCCCGCTGGACAGGCAGTTTGCCGGAAACCTCTCCATTACAAGCAAAAAGAACAAGCTGTTCTTCTGATACGAAAGGAATGCTGCGCTATGGGTCACTACCCGATTAAATGTATCCGATGCTCTCACATTATGAGCAATGAAACGGTCCTGTTTGACACGCAGGATGCCGGTTTGAAGATGACGGAAATGCTCAATGCCGACCGCGGCGAAGCGGTGCAGCGCGACTTTGCGCCGGAGGCCCCGGTGGAGGCCGCGCCCACTGCCGCGCGAAGCATTTGGGATGACGACGACGATGACGACTTCGGTGAGAGCGCTCAGGCGGGGCAGTCGGTGTCCACGCTTTCCCGGTTTATGACGCTTTCCGCCATCCATAAATTCTGCGAAACCAACCAGTTGGACCCCTGCGAACCCAAGTGGCAGCAGATCTACGTCACGCCGGATTTCCGGACCGACGACCCCTCCGACCTGCTGGTGGGCGTTACGTTCCAAAAGGAGAAGGGCGGCTCCAAGGTGTATGCAAGCCGCCGGTTCTGCCCGGTCTGCGGGTGCGAGCTGCCCCAACTGTCCGGCTCCATGCCCACCTACAACCTGACGGTGATGGGTACCAGCTCCTCGGGTAAGACGGTGTACCTGTGCGCGCTGAACTGGCTGCTTTCCCAGAGTGAGGGCAGGCTGCCCTACAACGCCAACATTACCTGCGTGTCCGCCAACAAGGCCAACAACGACCTGGTCAACCGTTCCCGGGCGCTGTTTACCCAGGGCCTGCTGCCCGGTACCACCCAGATCGTGCTGACCGAGCCGCTGACCATTCAGATGACCTTCCGCAGCGGCGACCAGATCAAAAAATGCCTGGTGGCTATGGCGGATATGCGTGGCGAAGATTTGGTGGCTCAGGACGGCGAAAATCTGATCATGAAGGGCGATTATTTCTCACGGGCCGACGGCTTTATGCTGCTGGTCAGCCCTATGAATATGCCTTATATCAAAAGCCTTCTGCCGGAAAGCGGCGTGGATGCCGCGGACGTGAACGTCCATCAGACCCTGATGTCCAACATCAACGAGTACATCCTGCCCTTCTTTGCCAACGGCGTGATTGGCGCGCCCTGCGCCATCATGATGTCCAAATCCGACATCCTTATGCAGAATGCCGGCCGCCTGGGCATCCCTCTGTCCAACGCTGTGGTGGCGGCGGAACCCCAGTACCGCTACACGGGCACCTACTTCCAAAACCAGGACCGGGGTACCCGGACCATCGTAAACTGCGATACGCCCCTGTATCACTTCCTGAAAAATGCGTTCAGCCGGTCTTACTTCACCTCTTTCTCCTCTTTGGGCAACAACGTTTCCATTGGGGAGGATGAGCGGGGCAACCAGCGGGTGCAGAACCCCCATCTGCTGCACCCCATCCGTGTGGTGGACCCCATTATTTACCTGCTGATGTCCCTTGGCTTCCTGCCGCCCTATTACCAGATGGAGGCGGGGCCCCAGTACGCGCGGGCCAATGAGGAAATTTTGGTCAAGTGGATGCAGGAGCATCTGTAATGTAACGCGCGTACAGGCATATTTGCACCCGGAAGGAGAGCAAAATGGTAGGGAAACATATTTTCGTTCGCTGCAGAAACGAGCAGGGAAATGCCGGTACCTGGACTGCGGCGGTGACCGAAAAAATTGCCGATAAGGACACCATCCGCAACCATATCGAGCCGCGATGCAACGTGGATGAGACCTTCGCCCAGGATACGCTGATGGCGTGTCCCGGGAATAATATCCTGCGTATTTATTATGCCAATCAGAACACCCTTGTGGTTTCCCGGTCCTTTTGGGTCACGGACCGCATTACCGAGACTCAGGGCCGAAAGGGCGCCTACTCCACCAGCTACATTCTGACCGGTGAGGATGTGGCGCGTTTTTGCGGCGACTACAGCGGTGCTTTTGACCTGAACTGCTTTGAGTCCTACGACGACCTGGTCGCGCGTATTGCCGCCGAGGGGAACAACACCATCACGGTCAACCGGACCAAGGACCTGTTCACCCACGGGATGGTGGGTACGGACGCCTCTGTTCTGACCCGCTGCAACTTTGACAAGGACAGCTTTATTGCCTTTATGAACGCGCTTTACGACGCGGTGGAAAACAAAAAGCAGGTGGCGGTCATTCTGCCGGCGGCGCTGCGCGCAGCCTGGGTGGAGCGGGGCGACACCACGGCGGAGCAGCTTGGCCACTTCATTCTGTCGCTGCTGCCGGACTTTATGCGCATCAACTGCGGCATGGTGTCCAGCTGGAGCTGCCAAATCAATGACAAGATGGTCAGCGATATGCAACTGTTGTTTGTCCACCCCCGCAGCGATGAGGACATCGCCTATCTGAAGCGGGAGGGCGCCCACATTATTGACCTTGACGGCGGTAGATTTACCAGTGAGATCAAGACTGTGGCGGCGGACTACTTTGCCTTTGTCTGGGATAACGTGGCGGACATGGATCGCCTTGAGGAATTCTGGGCCTACAGCAAGAGCAACTATCGAAAGCTGCTTCGTGGCCGGCCCACCAGCGCCCGGGCCATGGAGTGCATTTACCTGATCCGACGTATGGTGGAGGAAGGCTATGCGGACGAGGAAAAGTGCCACAGGACCCTGCGCTTGGCGGCCTATGAGTTTGCCGGCGCCGGAACCAAGGTGCCGGCGGCGGAGAGCTTTTTGAATGAAGCGATCAACAAGCTGGAGCTGACCAGCAAGCCTTTGGATGACAGCACCGAGGCCGCCCTGCGACATCTGATGTCTGCCGATGGGGAAAAGACCAAGCATCAGCAGCAGGTGTATCAGCTGCTGCTTGGCGCCATTGAGGCGGGTACGGCAAAGGCGGAGACCGTAGCGGCCCTCTGCGCGGAGCTGCGCAAGGGCGGCCGGGATGCGGATTCCTACTTCCTGTCCTATCTGTCCGACAAGCTGAACCTGACGGCGGAGGAGATAACCCCCCAACTGAGCCAGCTTGTTTGTGGTATTTTCGCGGAGGTTTGCTGCAATCAAAACTCCTCCACCAGTGCCAACATCCTGCAAACGATATTCGGAATTGTGGAAACGTGGACCGACAGATTGCAGCAGGAGGCAAGCAACTGGCAGGCGATGGTCACGCCTTTTGTGGAGCTGTACGCCGCCTATATCAAGGACGAGGAGCGCAACGCCAAGGGCCTGAAGGTCGCGTACCTGTTTTTGTTCCGTATGTGCGCCTCGGCCGGGGCGGAGCTGCGGGAGAAATGCGCCAAGATCCTGATGAAGGAGGAGGTGCGGATCTACCGCAGCGGCCATACGACGCTCAGCGACGGCTCGTCCCGGTTTGCTACGTTTGCTTCCTCCTTCCTGGAGCGGTTCCCGGACATGGTCCGGGGCGACATGGATGCCCTGGGGGCGGCCTACGAGCGGCTGTTCCGCATCATCTTCAACCCGGAGCGCGGCGTGTCCGACGCGGCCATCTCCGCTTACGAAACGATTACGAAACAGGTGCTGAGCGCAGATGCGTCGGACAAGATGGTGCAGTGTATTCTGACCGGTGAGGAGCGTGCGCTGAAGGACAAGCCGCCCATTTGGAACGAGGCCCACACCGAGCAGGCCCTCCTGCGGGTGGAGCAAGTGAATTTGACGCTGCTGAGCGCCTATTTTCCGGGGGAAGAGCGGCTTGGAGTGTTGGTTGGGAACCTGAATCCCACCAACCACGGCATATTTCCCATCTTCGCGGAGTATATCAATCGCTCGCCCTTTCACGCCAGACAGTACACCTACAACATTCTGAGCCGGACCAATATGCTGGAGAGCCTGTTTGTCTACGTGCTGTTCAACTGTGACTTTGAGAATGTTCAGGATGAGATGGTGACTCTGCTGGGCCTGAACCACGAGCAGAAGATCAACAAGGTGTTTTCCCTGAACTTCTTTGGCGGCTCCGCGGAGGAAACGACCCGCTTTACGACCTGGTATCGGCAGGAGCTGGAGCAGACGCTGTTTACCGAGAACGCCTTTACAGAGCAGCGGCACGGACTGGTGATGCGCGAATGGGCACTGCTGCATTCCGCCCAAAGCTTCAGCGCGCCCCTTGCCCGGATCGCGCTGGAGATCTACGCCACGGCGCTGAGCAGACTGTATAATCTCATCGGCCGTGAGGCGATCGCCTCGCTGCCGCCGGAGATCATTCGGGACATTGAGAACCTGCGCTCGCAAATCATGGCGGACGGACAGCTTACCCACGAGGACCTGTTCGAATTTGTCTGGCTTGCGGATAACACCATACTGAACCGGAGTTCCGTGGACCTGCGGCTGCTGTGTGAGCAGCACATGACCAGCGCAGAGTCGAGCCGCGTTCTGCAAAAACGCCTGAGTATGCACTTGAAGGAGAAACGCTGCCCCTCGGCCCTGGCTTGTGAAATCTACCACACCATGCTGCTGACACCGCCGGCAGGGACCTTCCCTATGGAGTCCCTTCTGAGTGGGCTGGGCTACGAGAATATGTCGAACCTTGAGCGGGGCGTGCTGCTGGCGAAGATCATCCTTCAGGTCCATAACGACCGGGCGATGATTGAGCGTGAAATCGGCAGACGCGCCATGAACTACCTTGAGCATATCGCCCAGGAGGACGGTCAGACGCTGCTGAACGAGAAATTCCTGGTTCTTTGGCGGCAAATCCGGGTGATCGACTACACCAGAAACACGCTGTTTACCCGTACCATGGCCCGGGTCCAGCGGGGACAGAGCCTGAAATTCGATTTGAGTATGTTCCTGCTTTGCCTGATCGGCCTTGTGGTGACGGTGCTTTTCGTTGGTGGCATGGCTGCGCTGGCGGTCAACGTGATGCCCGTTTTGGCTGTGATCATACTTGTGGTGCTTCTTTTGGGCATGGCTGCCCTTGCGGTTTGGATGATGGACAGCCTGCTTAAGAGTACGAAAAGGAGATAATACAAATGAAGAAACGAGCCGTATTGTTTATCTTGATGCTGAGCCTGGTGGCCGGTATGCTGGCCCTGCCGGTCCTTGCCGCACCCACAGCCTCGGTCGATGCGCCGGAAGCCCCGGCCCAGAGCGTGACCGATCCGCCCGCAGAGACTCCTGCCGTCGAAACGCCCGACGCTTCGCAGGACGCACCGGCGGAGCAGCCCACCGAGCAGCCGCAGGTTGAGCCGACTGTGGACTTGCCGCTTACGCTTTTGGAGCAGGATGTGGTTATCAGCGCAAATGTGGCGACCCTGTCGGAGCAGGCAATTCAAACGAAACTGACCGAAATCTCCGCCTGCAAGAAATTCCCCATTGTTTTTGATTGGACCGCCCTTCCCGAAACGGTCAATATCCTGTCGGTGCCGAAGGAAATCATCGATGCCATTAACACCGCCTACCAGGCTGCCGGCGTAAAGACGGACGCGATCAAGGCGGTCACCAAGACCCACGAGTACGCCTGGAGCGGGGACAAGGTGAAGGAGCTGGCTGCCTCCACTTCGCCCTCGGTCATGCTGGTGTTCCAGGAGGCCAGGGCAGAGGTCAGACAGGAGGCTGTCCGGACGGCTACGACGGAATTTGAGGCTGAGGCAGACCGGGAATTCGGAATTCTCCTGGTGTCCAGGGATGCCGCCGGCCAGTGGCAGGTGACCGGACAGAGCCTGTACTCCTCCGCGCTTCTCCCCGTTCTGATACTGGTGCTTTTGATTTTGGTCATGCTGGTGGCAATTATCGTGGTCAACCTGATCATTATCAAAATTTACAGGTCGCAGATGTAAGGAAACATGGATCTCTGTTATGGTATTTTAAGCACGTCGTCCATTGCGCCCCGGTTTATCGCGGCGGTACGGGCCTGCGGTCGGGGAGAGGTCGTGGCCCTGTCCTCCCGCACGCCGGAAAAGGCCCGGGAAAAAGCCGCGCAGTGGAATATCCCTGTGGCTTACGGCTCTCATGAAGAGCTGCTGCGGGATGAAACGGTGAATATCGTATACATCTCCAACGTCAACGCCGGACATTATCCCTGGGCCAAGGCGGCGCTGCTGGCGGGCAAGCACGTGATTTGCGAAAAGCCCTGCACCACCACCGCGGCACAGACAAAAGAGCTGTACACCCTGGCCCGGGAGCGGGGGCTGTTCTTCATGGAGGCTCAAAAGATGCTCTTCCTGCCGGCAGTGCTGGCGGTGCGGGACAGATTGGAGGAGCTGGGCCAAATCACCATGGTGGATATGAGCCACAGCTTCAAGGCCACCTATAACGGCTGGATGTTCGACCGGGAGGCCGGCGGCGGCCCGGTTTTGAGCAGCGGTATCTACGCCGTGCAGCTGGTCAGCTGGCTGTTCGGGGAGATCACGGATATTTGCGGTCGCGCAAGCAAGCTGGACAACGGCGTGGAGTGGCAGTACGTCCTGACCGGACAGACGGAGCAGGGGGTGCAGTTCTGCGCCAAGAACAGCACCCGGGCGGTGCTGGACAACACCTGCCGCATTTTCGGTGAGAAGGGGTACATTGAACTGCCCAGCTACTGGAAGGCGCGCAAGGCGATATTCCACATCGACGGCCAGTCCGAAACGCTGGAGTTCCCCTGTGAGCATGAGCTGGTCTACGAAGTGGAGCATATCGCCCACTGCATGGAACAGGGACTGCTGAACAGCCCGGTCATCACCGAGGAATTGTCCCTGGCAGGTATCCGCGCCATTGAGCGGGTGAAGGCCAACTGGTAAATGAGAAAAGGCCCTGCAGCCAAACGGCTGCAGGGCCTTGTTCGTGCGTTACCAAAGATTGCCGTCCTCATTAAAGGGCAGCTCGTAGGGTTCGGTAAGGATCTCGAAGCTGTCTTTTTTGTTTGCCTCGGGAATGAGGGCCTCGGAGATCTCAAACTCGCTCAGGGACAGGGTGTTGCGGATGCGGACGATGCGTACGCCGTCGGGGTGCTTTTCGTTGCAGGTGCGGATACACAGACGGATGGTGTTCAGATCGCTGTCCATGATCACCGGCACCTTGGAGAAGCCAAGGGAGGTGGAGGTGATGGTGTTGGGGTAGACCTTGTCCAGATCCAGCTCCCGGTAGAAGCGCTCACTGATGGCGTCGGCGGCACCCATGCCGTAGCCGTTGCCGTGAGTCTCCTCCGTCAGGCCAAGGATGCAGCGGCGCTGGGCCTGAATACCGCCGGTCATGCCGGGGGTGGCAAAGACGCCGGAGATGTTGGGGTCCATGCCGCAGCCGCTGATGTTCTTGCCGATCTCGTCCACCACCAGCACGTCGCAGGACTCAAAGCCGATGCCGGGCATGAGGGAGAAAGCCTTTTTCAGCAGGGCAGGCTCTTTCTCTTCAAACTCTTCGGCCAGCAGCGCCTCCAGATGGGCGGTGTGGTCAAAGGCGTTTTCAATGATGCCCACGCCGCACAGGACGGGGGCGTACTTCAAAATGGCCTTGCCGAACAGGGGGACCATGTGGTGCATTTTGGGGAAACCGGCAGCGTGGCACACTTCGGCGCCCTTCTGCTTGCCCAGGCCGATGGCCATCATCTTCATCAGGCCGCTTTCATAGGTGCCGCGGAAGGAGGTGTGGGGCTTGATGCGGTTGATGACGATGATACCGTCCGCCTCGGCGGCGTTGCGGTCGATTTGGACGGGGTGGCCCTCCTCCGTTTGGCCGATGAGCTTGGTTTCCATGGAGGAGATGATGGGGCAGCCGATGCTCTCTTCGGTGATGCCGAAGGAGTGCAGTACCTCCAGCTGACCCTCGGCAGTGGCGCCGCCGTGGCTGCCCATGGCAGGGATGGCGAAGGGCAGGGCGCCCTGCTGCTTACAGAACTCTGCCACGGCCGCGATGATGGCCACGATGTTGTCGATACCGCGGCTGCCGCAGGTCAGGCAGATGCGCATACCGGGACGGATGCGGGCGGCCAGCTCCTGCCGGGAGAGGATGTCAAACACCGTGTCCCGGATACGCTCGGGGGGGATATGGGTGGAGTCGAAGGTCTGGCGGACCTTGACGAATTTGGGTACTTCCACGTCCTTGAGGAGGTTGCGGATAATATCGTTCATGGTATCCCTCTTTTCGCTTTTTTCTCTACCCCTTATCATATCACCCCATTGGCCCAAAGGCAATATTCTTTTGCGCCGGCGGAAAATTTATAGTTATTTAACTTTTCAAACGCCGGGTTTGGGTGTAATATGATAGTGGAAATTTGCTGTCGGGGGTGGGGTTGTGTCCGCTATGCGAAGGGCGTATATATGGCGCCTGGTGGGCCGCTGTGTGATTTTTGTCCTGTGCGTGATAATGGCCTTTGTCCGGCCTGAGGTGTTTGGCGTACTTGACGGGATGAACTTCTGGCGTGACGCCTCGCCGCTGCATTTGCTGTGGCTGGTCTGGGTCGTGGATATGGTGAGTCAGATCGTTCCGGTCAAGGACGACGTGCCGCTGGGGTCCCAAAAGCTGTTTGCCAATCGCTTCAAGCCCATTCGGGAAAAAATCAATCGAAAGTCCCTGCGGGAACACGTCGCAGCCACCACGAAGGCGGCCTACAAGGTGTTTCTGCTTTGGTGCCTGCTGATTGCGGCCATTGGCGCGCTGCACTACGCCGGGGTGATCGATCATATCGGCCTGTTCGTCATTTCGGTGCTGTTTTACGTGTGCGATCTGATTTGTGTGCTGATATGGTGTCCGTTCCGACTGCTGATGCGGAACCGCTGCTGCACCACCTGTAGGATATTCAACTGGGACCACCTGATGATGTTCTCGCCGCTGATTTTCGCTGGGGGGTTCTACGCCCTTTCTCTGGTGGCGCTGGCGCTGCTGGTGTGGCTGGTGTGGGAGCTGTGTACCCTGATATACCCGGAGCGGTTTTGGGACAAATCCAACCTGGCCCTGACCTGTTCGGAGTGTACCGATAAGCTCTGCACACAATACTGTCAGAAACTGCGCAAATAAGCGCGCCCCCAAAAGGAAAGGGGAAGCGGCTTCGTTTTCCGATTTTCAAAAAAGCTCCCTGCCCGGTCATCGGGCAGGGAGCTTTTTACGTTTCCTTCGGTTCCAGCGTCGCCAGATATTTCTTGGGGGACAGGCCGTAGTAGCGTTTGAACGCCTTACTGAAGGCGTAGGGGGAGGAGAAACGCATGGCCTCCGCCACGGCGGAGATCCGCTCCCCATCCAGCAGACGGCGCAGGGCGGCATTCATCCGTGCCTGTTCAAAATACTGCTTGGGAGTGGTGTGATAGGTGTCAAAAAAGCTGCGGGTGATATGCTCCCGGCTGTAGCCCACCGCGTGGGACAGGGTGGCCATGTCCAGGGAGAAATCCTGCAGTCCGTCTAAATACGCCTTTGCTTTCTCGGCGGCGGTCCGGGTCACCGCGCTTTGGCCGGACAGGGTCTGCTCCACGCAGGACAGCAAAAACTGAATGACCCGGGACAGGGTCTGCTCGTCGGCGTGGATGTGCTTGCGGTAGAGGTCCACCGCGTCGGCAAGAAGGGAACCCTCCACCACCTCGATCTCGGTGAAGTGGCTGACCGGCGGGGTGGTGAACACGTGGGAATAGGTGTGCAGCAGTTGATTTTGCGGATTATCGTAGAGCGAAAACTTCTTTTTGACGGGGGTGAGGTAAAGATATCCCTTCTTGAACCTCGCTGTCTGGCCATCCTCCTCGTAATAACCTTCCCCGTCCACGATGTAATACAGCCGCGAAAAACCCACATAGACGTCCCGATATTCCCAGTTTTTGTAGGTGTAGGACTCGTTTGCGTTAAAAAAATTCTGTAAGGTCATCATGGTCGTATTATAAGACCGAGGCAAAGTGTTGTCAACAAAAATGGCCAAAAACATATCACATTTGGACATCAAATAGCACGGCGGAACATTTACTTTACCGCCTTATTTTTTCATAATAAAAGGAGAGATTTACAAGCTCCGTTCCCCAAAGGAGGCTATTACATTGCAGCTTGATACCAATACCATCTTTCAATCCGCTCACTGGATTTTCGCCGCGGACACCTCGCCGGATGTGGTCAACACCTACTTCGACTATCGGGCGACCTTCGTGGTGGAGGACACCGCCGACCTGACCCTCCACCTGTGCGCCGGAACCCGGTACGCCGTCTACGTCAACGACAAATTCGTGGACTGCGGCCAGTACCCCGGGTACGAGGAGTATCAGGTCTACGACAGCCTGGATATTTCCAAGTTCGCCGTTCCCGGCGAGAACACCCTGAAAATCGCCCACTACGTGATGGGTAAGGACTTTCTCACCATCCGCAAGCAGGTCCCCGGCGTCATCTTCGCCCTGTGGCAGGGGGACGCCTGTCTGCTGAACAGCACCCCCGAGGTGCTGTCCCGCAAGAACACCCACTACGCGGACGGGGACATGGAGCTGGTCAACGACGTGCTGGGCTTTGTGTTCAAGTACGACGCCGGCGCCGCCGAGCTGCCCTACGCCAAAAGCGTGTTGGCGGATAAGGAAAAGCACCTGTTTCCCCGGCCCATTAAGAAGTGCGTTGTGGAGGAGAAGACCGCCGGCACCCTGCGCAATCAGGGCATCTTCCTGGCCGACCGCAGCGACGTGACCACCGCCAAGGCCATGCTGCGCGACTACCTGTCCAGCCGCCTGGTGCGGGAGCTGCTGACCGTCACCGACGAGGGCACCGCCTGGCAGGTGAAGCAGGGCGAGAAGGCCGACGGCGTGTACTTCCTCTTCGACATGGGGCAGGAGTCCGCCGGTTACCTGAATCTGGACTTCGAGGTGCCCGAGGCGTGCGACGTGACCGTCTGCTGGGGCGAGCATGTGGACGATCTGCGTGTGCGCAGCAGCATCAGCGCCCGCAACTTCGCCGTCCGCTACCGCGCCAAGCCTGGCCGCAACCGTTTCTTTGACCCCTTTATGCGTATGGGTCTGCGCTATCTGCAGGTGCATATCCACAGCCGCAGCGGCGTGCTGCATGAAATGGGCATCCGTTTTGGGGACTACCCCATGAACATCAAACCCAACCCCATCCGGGACGGCCTGCACCGCAGGATTTACGACGTGGCGGTGCGCACCCTGCACGTATGCATCCACGAGCATCACGAGGACTGCCCCTGGCGGGAACAGTCCCTGTACGCCTTTGACAGCCGGGTGCAGATGCTGGCGGGCTACTACGCCTTTGACAACGAGTTCGCCGTGGCCCGGGAGTCCCTGCGCCTGCTGGGCATGAGCCTGCGGGAGGACGGCCACCTGGAGCTGGGCGCCCCGGGCAAGTTCCCCATCACCATCCCCTCCTTCACCTCCATCTACATCCGTCAGCTCATGGAGTACATGGAGTACTCCGGGGACAAGGACTTCATCCGGGAGATGTTCCCCGTGGCCAGGGCGGTCACCGAGATGCTGGAGCGGCAGATGGACGAAACCGGCCTGCTGCCCAGCTTCGTGGGCAAGCAGTACTGGAACTTCTACTCCTGGAACCCCGGCCTGGGCGGGCTGGAGACCTTTACCGACTCCGCCCCCTACGAGTGCGCCATGAACGCCTTTGCCTCGGACAGCTTCCGCTGCTTTGCCCGGCTGTGCGACGTGGTGCAGCCGGAGCTGGCCGCCCACTACGATGCCCTGCACGAAAAACTCAACGAGAACCTGCACAGGGCCTTCTTCGACCCCCAGCGCAACGTCTACATGGCCCGCACCGACGGCAAGAACCCCGAGCTGTACGCCTTTTTGCAGGTGCTGCCCCTCTACGTGGGCGCCACACCTAAAGAGCTGCGGGCCGCCGTCATTGAGAATATGCTCAAGCCGGAGATGATCCCCTGTATGCTCAGCGCCCGGACCTACGAGTACGACGTGCTGCTGCAGGAGGATGACAAGTACCGCGAGTTCGTCCGCCGGGACGTGGAGGAGACCTGGGGCTATATGCTGTTCCAGGGTGCCACCTCCTTCTGGGAGGTCGCGGCCATCAAGAACACGGACATCTTCAGCTTCAGCCAGGACGGCTCCCTGTGTCACGGCTGGTCGGGCATGCCCATCTATCTGTACGGCAAATATGACCTGCTGAACGAGTAAGGAGGTACTACCATGCGTTTTACGGAAATTCTCAATCAGAAAACCAAGGACAATCAGGGGACCCGATCCCCTTTCATCGCCTTTTTGGGGGACAGCGTGACCCAGGGCGTGTTCGAGGTCTATGAGAAAAACAACGAGATGAAGTGCGTCTTTGACAGCATGTACGGCTACCCCGAGAAGCTGCGCCAGCTTTTGGCCATGCTGTGGCCCAACGCCCCGGTGTCCATCTTCAACGCCGGCGTGGACGGCAGCGGCGCCCCCAAGGGTTGGGAGCGGTTCCAGCGGGACGTGCTGCCCCTGAAGCCCGACCTGCTTATCGTGTGCTTCGGCCTGAACGACGTCCACTACCTGAACGAGGGCCTTGCCAAGTACAAGGAAGCGCTGCACAACATCTTCTCCGCCGCCAAGCAGGCGGATATCGAGGTCATTTTCATGACCCCCAACATGATGAACACCCACTCCGACTACGTGGGGGAGGGACCCATCCTGGCCCCCCACGGCCCCATGTTCGCCCAGCGGCAGCTTAACGGCGAGTTCGACGCCTACATCGACGCCGCCCGTCAGGTGTGCAAGGAAGAGGATGTCATCCTGTGCGACTGCTACGCCATTTGGAAGAATATGTACGAAAAGGGCGTGGACACCACCGCCCTGCTGTGCAACGGCCTGAACCATCCCACGCGCAAAATGCACGAACTGTTTGCCTGGCAGCTGGTGCATACCATACTGAACAACTGATTTAAGGAGGAATTCACGATGAAACTGGTAAAAGACAAGCAACTGCTTATGGCCGCCGACTTCGCCGGCTACCCCCTGAAGGAGGCCATCAAGGAGTACCTGGAGAAGAAGGGCTGGACCATCACCGACATCGGCGTGAAGGCTGACTCCGATCCCGACGACACCGAGCTGATGTTCCATCGCATCGGTCTGCGTGTGGGCGCCATGATCGCCGAGCAGGAGTTTGAGCGTGCCATGATCTTCTGCGGCACCGGCATGGGCATCCACATCGCCGCTAGCAAGTGTCCCGGCGTCCACGCCGGCGTGGTGGAGTCCGTCCCCGCCGCCTTCCGCGCTATCTCCGGCAACGGCGTCAACGTGCTGGCCATGGGCGCCTTCTACGTCACCCCCGAGCTGGGCAAGCAGTGCGCCGACGCCTACCTGTACAACGATTTCGGCAGCGGCTGGGAGTGGTGGCCCGACTTCGACCGCTTCCATCAGATCGCCATTGACGAGCTGAATGCCTTTGATTACGAGGCGTACAAGGCCAACGGCTTCAAGCTGAACCATCTGGACGACTGCGGCTGCCAGTTGTACGACCGCCCCGAGGGTCTGTCCCCCATCCCCATGACCCGCCAGCGGTGATGGGAGCCGGCACGGCACAAATCAAGAAGACAAAACGCCCGACAGTCCAAGGGACTGTCGGGCGTTTATTTTGTATAAAGGTCGTGGGGAGGGAAGACCCCGGTCCGCCATACCGGGTACGGCACCCCAAACCGGGCGGCCACACGGGGCCGCCCCTGTTGCTGCGAATCATCGGATTTTGCATAGGGGCCGGCGCCCCGACGGTCCAAAAAGCCTTCCCCTCAAGGGGAAGGTATATCGGGGCAGCTCATTCCTTCGCGCGGGTGCGGCGGTATTCGGACGGTGTTTGGCCGAAATGGTCGGCGAAGGCCTTAAAAAACGCACGGTAGGAGCTGTAACCCACCTGCTCCGCAATGGCCTTCAGGGACAGGTCGGTGGTGTCCATAAGCAGCCGGCTCTTTTTCAGCTTGGTTTGGATCAGCTTTTCCTGGAAGGAAATACCGTAATATTGCTTGACCACCCGCCGGGCCTGGACGGTGCTGAGGTGCAGACACAGGGCCAGCAGAGAGAGCGTAGCCTCTTCTACGGGCAGACTGTTGAAGAAGCTGTCCAAAATAGCCGTGTAAAAGATCTGCGGCACGCTGTCGCACAGGCGGTGCTCCAGATCGGTGGGCGGGTCGATTTGAAACGGCTGGGATAGGTCGGAAACGGGGGCATCCAAAAGACAGCGCAGCAG
This sequence comes from Oscillospiraceae bacterium, assembly GCA_015067885.1. Classification (GTDB taxonomy): domain Bacteria; phylum Bacillota; class Clostridia; order Oscillospirales; family Oscillospiraceae; genus Lawsonibacter. The sequence goes on from SVLO01000015.1 coordinate 20,186, forward strand.
TTGGGTGTAAAACACCTGGAGCAGGGCGTCGATGGCGGTGTCGTACATGGACCGGCGGAGGGCAAATTCCTGCCGGATCAGATTCAGGACGGACAGCAGCGTTTCCTGCCCCTGCAGAAGGACCGGGGAGGAAATCCGGTCCCGCAGGCGGGAGTACAGGGGTGCGTCCTGCCTGTCGGGGACGAAGGAGAAATGAAAGGAGTACAAAACCGCGTCCGGGGACAGCCGGGATACGTTGTGACGAAGGCCGTCGCCCACCAGCAGGATGTCGGAGCGGTTGCAGATGTACTCCTGTTCACCGCAGCGGGCGGTGCATTGCCCCTGATTTATGAAAAAGAGTTCGCAGTTCAAATGGGTGTGAGGCGTGGAGGGCGTGGAGGGCGGCTGGTGGCGCATGATGCCGACGCTGAATATGGTTTGAATGTGCAGACCGGCCAGCTCGGTGGTGGCGCAGATAATATTGGGTTCCAGGAACCAAAACATCCAAATATCCCCTTTCCAAACAGGCTATCAGAGGTCGCTGCACTGCATACTATGAACGCTGATAGCATTGAAAACACAATCAAAATATACTACACTAACAATAGGATAGCAAGTGTTTTTTACCTGTGGCCGCAGCGAAAATGGCCGGACGGAGGGTCCGGCTCCCAGCCTACCGATTCGTGATTTGGGGCAAAAATAGCAAAAAGTCCATGTTTTTCCGCAAAAAGTCCATGTACACGGGGCAATCGGCTAGGGTAAAATTAGAAAAAACGACAGGGGCGGCACACGGCACCCTGTCCGCAAAACAAAGGAAAGAAAGAGGAGGAAACAACATGAAGAAAGCAACATCGTTCCTGCTGGCTCTGGTGATGCTGGCATCCATGCTGCCCGGTGCGGCCCTGCCCGCAGCGGCGGCGGAGACCACCGGCACCCTGGACGCCTACTACACCTACGCCGAAACCACCGTGGATGGCAAGCTGAACGACGGCAAGTGGCTGCTGAATGACAAGATCGGCGCCACCCCCGTCATGCTGCTGTGCGACGAGGAGAACCTGTACATCGGCCTGCAGACCGCGGAAAAGACGGCACAGTTCACCATCGAGGGTGTCACGGTGCAGGTGGACTTTTCCGCCGGCACCGTCACCGCCGACGGCAACGCCGGCTCCGCCGCGGTGGATGCTGCCGCCGGCACTGCCGAGGCGAAGATCTCTCTGGCCGCCCTGGGCATGACCTACGACCCCGGCCAGACCCTGAGCTTCGGGGCCAAGATCGGCTCCGACAGCTTTGCGGGCAAGCTGAACTTCGCCCACGACGCCATGCTGATGGTGGACGACTTCGCCAACACCAAGGACAAGACCTACGCCAGCTCCATGAACAAGGTCAATGACGAGGTCTACGTGGTGGAGGAGAACGGCTCCCTGCACTATCAGACCAACACCATGACCGACAAGGGCACCGATGGCCGCATCGGCTGGATGACCGAGCGGTTTGCCACGGGCCTTGATTTGACCAAGGGTATGGAACTGGTGCTGAACGTGGACTTCAACGACCTGATCGTTGTGGACCCGGCCATGAAGGCCTACTGGGGCGTGACCGGCTTCAGCATTTACAACTACGTGGGCAACCTGTGGGGCCATGGCTTCCACGCTGATGCCGACGGCAACATCTACGTGGCCCAGTATGAGGAGGCCCACGACTGGGCCAAGCGGTTTGACACCGGCCTGGACCTGCCCGCCAAGAACACCAATATCCGTATCGTGATCACCGACGAGTTTACGGCGGAGATCTATGTCAACGGCAAGCTGGTGGGTGACTTCCCCACCACCAGCCGTAAGGGTACCACTTCCAGCAGCAGCGCCAGCCTGTACCTGTGGGCTGCCACCGGCCGCCGTGACCTGACCGCCACCCGCAAGAATGACGTGCTGGTCCACGATATGCACATCACCCAGGCGGCTCCCGCTGCCCAGCTGACGGCGGAGGCCGTGGCTCCGGGCATGGTGACCCTGGACGGCAACCCCAACGAGTCCTTCTGGACCCTGAGCGGCAGCGTGGACAAGACCCGCTTCGGTACCCTGGTGGACGAGGAAAAGCTGTACATCGCCCTGGACAGCCAGGAGAGCGCGGTGAACTTCACCTTTGGCGAGGCCAAGGCCAAGGCCACCCTGGGCAAGAGTCCCAAGTTCGAGCTGGGCTTCACCATGGGCAGCGAGATGAAGGGCAACGGCAAGGGCCAGTATGAGATCGCCATCCCCCTGAAGCTGCTGCAGCAGGAGGGGGCCAACGGACAGAAGCTGGCCATGGGCCTGTCCTCCGGCAGCAAGACCCGCTCCTTCCAGTTGACCCTGGGCGGCGGCGTGGTGCTGAAGCAGACCGTGTACGCCCCCGCCTCCGGCGACGGCAAGAACGACGCCGTGGCCTATCTGGACGCCGCCGGCCTGAAGCTGGACGGTAAGATCAAGGACCTGCAGTGGTACACCCCCTACAAGGCCGCTGGCCCCGAGGAGGCTGCCGGTGCGGAGTTCGGCTTCCAGTGGGACGCCAAGAATCTGTACGTGGGCGCCCAGGTGTTTACCACCGCCCGGGCCGACAAGCTGGAGCTGACCGTGGGCGGCAAGACTGTGACCGCCGACCTGGTCGCCGAGACCGCCACCGCGGGCAAGGTGTACCTGGCCGGTCAGACCCTGGAGTGGGCCATCCCCCTGAGCGAGGTGGGTCTGTCCGGTCTGAACGCCGAGACCACCTATGACCTGAAGCTGACCAACGCCGACGGCACCACCAAGCTGTACGGCAGCCTGAAGCTCGTCGGTACCAGCGTGGTGCTGGGCGATACCGCCAGTGACCTGACCACCAAGGACTACACCTTCCGATACACCCCTGCGGAAGCCACCTGGAAGCAGGCGGACGGCTATCAGCACCTGTATGTGGATCCCAGTCAGAAGGATACCACCGTCAGCTACGAGCACTACGCGCTGCCTACTCTGAATGGCAACGCCTATGACTTCACTGTGGATCTGGAGGTGCGCGCTCTGCCCAGCATCACCGGCTCCTTCGCCTGGCGCGGTCTGTGCTGGGAGATTCGTCAGGAGAAGCTGCAGGCCCGCTTTGCTCTGCGCGACGACGGTAACGGCAACATCCTGATGGACTCTCTGTACATTGACTCCACTGCCACCGTGGACACCGGTAAGAATCTGGGTGACCGGTTCACCTTCACCATCTCCGTGGATAACAACAACACGCCCAGCCTGTACATTGACGGCGAGCTGGTGCACACCTTTGTGCCTCTGGACCGCACGGTGTTTACCATCGTGGACTCCATCCCTATGCCTCAGCTGCGCTGCGACCTGACCTACAGCTATGTGGGTCCCAACGCCAAGGGTGAGTTCCTGGGCATTGACGTGGATATCTTTAATACCCTGTGGACCCAGGCCGGTCAGCAGGATGATGGTGCCATTGCCACCAGCGCCATCGAGACCCTGACCGAGGAGGGCGTGCTGGCCGGCAGCGACCCTGAGGACGTGACCCGGCTGAATCTGATCAAGCAGGTCAGCTTCCCTGCCAGCGGCATCACCGTGCCCATTACCTGGCGCGCCGTGGACAACGCCACCGGTACGATTACCCCCAACGTGAACACCGACACCGGTGCCGTCACCCGCAGTACCAAGCCCCTGTCCTTTGACCTGATTGCCACCGCCACCTACGGCTCTGCCAGCGCGTCCAAGACCTTCACCTTTGCCACCAAGGGTCAGGCCACTTCCGGCAACGTGGCCCTGCTGGTGAAGGACGACGACCCCCGCGTGGGCGTGGCCACCGACTTCACCGTGGACAGCTATGAGTACTTCGACACCGCCCACAACAGCCTTGTGGTGGATCAGGGCAGCGTGAAGGCCTTCAACCGCATCGTGCTGCACGATATGGACGAGTACTCCCGCGTGGGTCAGCGCCATCTGGGTGTGTTCGTCAGTAACGACGGCAAGACCTATACCAAGGTCACCGGCTGGCTGATGACCCAGACCGGCAAGGACTACACCATCTACAACCTCAATGAGAGCGCCCGCTATGTGAAGGTGCACACCTATCACGACGCGCTGGACATGACCGGGGAGAAGCCCAGCTTCTACAACTCCATCCAGTCCCTGATCACCGTCAGCAACGAGCCGTACCTGCCCGGTGCCAACGGCGCCTTCGCCCACAAGGCGGACGTGTCTGTGACCACCGGCGAGAAGGACAGCCCCGTGTATATCTCCCTTGCTCAGCTGGGCGCCAAGGCCGGCCAGTATAAGGCCGACGCCAGCGACTTCCGCTTCACCGTGGGCGACACCGTGCTGGCCCACTGGTACAACGGCAAGGACGGCTTCTACGTCCGCGTGCCCGCCGTGCCCGCCACCGTCACCGCCCAGTGGGGCTGCAGCTCGGCCAAGGACTTCTCCGACCCCGAGACCGTGTTTGAGGTGACCTACGGCAACGTGTCCCTCATCAACCTGTCCAAGGAGACCTACGAGACCTTTGGCACCTATGATGCCATCGACTCTCACGCCCGTCCCTTTACCTTCCCCGACGGCACCGTCATCGTGGCTTCCCGTCGCGAGGGCACCGATGCCGATATCGCCGTATACCGCTCCACCGACGGCGGCCGCACCTTCACCACCCGTCCTGTGCTGGCCTACCCCGAAGATCCTGAAAGCGGCCTGAAGGGTGCCGGCTACCGCGGCTCCGGCTTCGGCGGCTATATGTGGGACGAGGAACTGCAGCGCCTGTACATTATCGGCTACAGTGGCCGTACCGACGATACCGAGAATGACTATCGCCTGTGCCTGACCTACTCCGACGACTACGGCAAGACCTGGTCCGAGGTGCGCCACATCACCAACCCTGTCATGCCTAAAGTCAAGGAAAACGACTATATCATTCAGAATGCGCCCCCTGCAGGTGTGACCCGCGCCATTCTGTACTGCGACGGTCTGCGGCTGCAGGGCGCCGATGGCGAGGGTCCCAACGTGGACTATGTCATCGTCCACGCGCTGGCTGACCGGAACGCCGGCCGCAATGTGACCTCTGCCATTTACTCCAAGGACGGCGGTAACACCTGGATTGCCAGCGATACCCTGATGCATATGAACATTCCCGCTCATGGCCCCATTTGGCTCAACGGCACGGAGAGCTACAACAGCGAAAACGGCCTGTCCGAGACCGGCTTTGCCCAGCTGGACGACGGCAGCCTGTACATCGTCATTCGTGCCCAGCAGAAGGGTAACTTCTACCTGTGGGAGGCACGTTCTACCGACTTTGGCAAGACCTGGACTGCCGGTTACTCCAAGATTATTTCCTCCAACACCTCTCCCGTGCTGGCCAAGTACGGCGAGGATCGGCTGATTCTGCACTCCAGCCGTAACTCTATCGGTATGAATGCCTTCCGCCGCACCCCCATGCACATCGGTCTGTCCAGTGACAACTATCAGACCTTTGACCGCTACCTGGATCTGACTTTCGCCACCTCCTTTGACAGCGTGCAGGACGGTCAGCTGCGTATGACCCAGCCCGGTATGGGCATCAGCCCCGACGGCAAGGAGATCTTCGTCAGCTGGTACGACCACACCTACAAGGATAAGGGCTACGCCGTGGACACCTCCGCCGGCTTCCTGGTGGAGGACTTCGACCAGATGATCTACGGCACCAAGGGCGGCTACGACGACTTTGAGGATGCCTCTTTGAAGTATCAGGGCTGGCTGCGTGACCTGGCCGGTACCATTGAACTGTCGAAGGAGGCCTCCGCCTCCGGCATGCACTCCATGAAGGTGGTGGATGCCAACAGCTCCGCTCCCACCCACGCCGTGCGTCAGGTGCCTGCTATGAAGGCCGGTACCATCGGCGCCAAGATCATGGTGCCCGCGGACAACAAGAGTGAGTTTGCCTTTGAAATCAAGGCGGCTTACAACTTCGTCTACCTGCGCCACGCTTTGGCCTCCGTGGTCTTCAGCCCCGACGGCACCGTCAGCCTGGGCTATGACAGCGGCAAGAAGGCTGTGGCCAAGGTGACCCCCGGCACCTGGAATGACATCGCCGTCAGCTTTGACATCGGTGCCGACACCGGCGCGCTGTACATCAACGGCGCCAAGGTCAGCGACATCAAGCTCAAGCACGACCAGACCACTGAGGTTTGGATGAAGGACGGCGATTACCAGTCCCGGACCGATGTGGATGTCATCCGCGAAATCACCGCCGTGGAGTTCCTCCAGCTGGAGGCCACCCGTGAAAACGGCGACAGCCTGTACGTGGACGACTTCTATGCCATCGAGCTGACCACCCCCCTGAACCGGGCCACCGACAACATCGCCTTTGACGACGTGAAGCAGGGCGACTGGTACTACGACGCCGTCAGCTTCGCCGTGGAAAACGGCATCATGAGCGGCTACAACGCCACCACCTTCGGCCCCAACGACACGCTGAACCGCGCCATGGTGGTGCAGGTGCTGTACAACAAGGAGGGCCAGCCTGACCTGAACGGCGCCAAGCACAGCTTCTCCGACGTGCCTGCCAGCCAGTGGTTCAACAACGCTGTGACCTGGGGTTCCAATCGCGGCGTGGTGTCCGGCTTCGGCGGCGGCGTGTTCAAGCCGGAGGACGCCGTCACCATCGAGCAGGTGGCTGTCATCCTGCGCAACTACTCCGGTACCCCCAACGGCAGCGGCGACCTGTCCAAGGTGGGTAATTACAGCGATTGGGCGGCCGATGCCCTGAAGTGGGCGGTGGAGAAGGGACTGCTTGACAACGTTCCCTTCACCAACGCCACCGAAAAGGCCACCCGCGCCCAGACGGCGCAGATCTTGACCAACTATCTGCGCAACATCTGATTGCTTTTTCCTGTGTTTCCTGAAAACAAAGACCCGCAGACATTACTGTCTGCGGGTCTTTGTTTTGGGGTGGAATATAAACAGCAAGAATTACAATAAAACAAACAAGATATATGATGGATTTGCAGCGGATATAGTATATAGTATAAAATGAAATCGTGATAAAACCGGTGATTTGCAACATTGCTACAGGAGGAACACAGAATGAAGAAAACAATGTCTTTTCTGCTGGCGCTGATCATGGTGGTTTCCATGGTCCCCGGCACGGCGGTTTCCGTATCCGCCGCCGAGGAAGTCCCCGCCCTGCAGGCCTACTATACTCGGGCCAGCATGGCCGTGGACGGCAAGCTGATCGACGGCCACTGGCTGATGCGTGACAAGGTGGGCAACACCCCCATCACCCTGCTGTGCAATCAGGACAGTCTGTTTATCGGTATGAAGACCACCGCCAAGACCGCGGACTTTACCGTCAATGGTGTGGCGCTGCAGGCCGACTTTGAGGCCGGCAGTGTGGTCAGCAACGGTGTGAAAGTGGGCGTGGCCGCGACAGACCTGGCCGCCGGCACCGTGGAACTGGATATCCCTCTGGTGGAGCTGGGGCTGCAGTACAGCGCCGGTCAGACGGTGGACTTTGCCTGCAAGGTGGCGGGTGACAGCTTTACCGGCAAGGCCATCCTGGCGGAAAAGGCCGCGCTGGTGGCCCAAAGCATGGACGACATCAGCCTGTTGCCCAACTACAAGAAGATGGGTACCCCCGGCAAGAGCCAAATTTACGGCGAGCAGGGGGAGGGCAGCCTGCACATCGGCACCGGCCCCATGACCGACGCCGGTGCGTCCCTGCATCTGCCCGAGTGGAGCTTTACCGAGATCGGTTTTGATAAAACCAAGGGATATGAGCTGTCCTACACCATCGACTTCAACGACCTGACCGTGTCCGGCCCGGGGCAAGAGGCCTACGTGGCGGTCACCGGCTTCGGCATCGAGACCCGCAGCGGCGTCTACAACCGTCAGGGCTTCTCCGCCGATAAGGACGGCAACATTTTGGTGTCCCAGTACGAGCGCACCCCCGAAACCACCAAGACCGTGGATACCGGCTACGACCTGGGCGCCAAGAACGTGTTTGTCCAGATGATCGTGGACGACGACTACAACACCGCCGTCTACATGGATGGCAAGTTGATCATTCAGTATAAGACCAGCGCCCGTACCGCCGACGGCGACTTCGTGCGCACCACCACCAGCACCGCCCGCCGTGACACGACGCTGCCCAACGGCAACGACATCAACATTCACGACCTGCTGCTGACCCAGACCGCCCCGGACGAGCAGTTGGTGGTGTCCGACTTCGACTCCAAGGACCTGAAGCTGGACGGCTCCGCCGCCGAAATGGTGTGGGCCATGACCAACAAGGTGAGCGGCACCAAGTTCGCTCTGCTGCGCGACGAGGAGAACCTGTACATCGCCCTGAACTCCGACGAGAGCCAGGTGGAGCTGCTGCTGAACGGCAGCAAGGCCGTGGCCAAGCTGGGCAAGCGGCCCACCATCGCCCTGGGCTACACCATGGGCAGCACCATCGCCACCGACGGAAACGGCCAGTACGAAATCACCATTCCCTTGAGCCTGCTGGGCGATTTTGGGGCCACGCTGCCCTTTGTCATTACGGCGGGCGGACAGACCCGTAAGTTCGCCCTGTCCCTGACCGGCAAGTCCACCGGCCTTGTGACCAAAACCCCCGCCGCCGGCGACGGCAAGCAGGATGCCACCGCCTACCTGAACACCGATAAGGTGAAGATGGACGGTCTGCTGAAGGAAAACCACTGGTACGCCCCCTACCTGACCGCGGGCGGTGACATTGCCACCGGTGTGGGCTTTCTGTGGGACGCCACCTACCTGTATGTGGGCGGACAGATGTTCAGCACCACCCGGGCCAAGTCCCTGAACCTGACCCTGGGCGGCAAGACCGTCACCGCCGACCTGGCCAACGGCACCGCCTCCGCAGGCGAAATCGCCAACGGCGGGCAGACCTTCGAATGGAAAATCGCTTTGGCCGACCTCGGCATTGAGGGCGGCATCAACGTGGCTAAGAACTACAAGCTGGATGTGGTGGGGCAGGAGGGTACCTCCACCCTCCACGGCAACCTGACCATGGCCGCCACCACCGTAGTGCTGGGTGACAGCTGCGATGACTTCAACGCCAAGGGATATGTGAACAATACGGATCCTGCGGTGAAGGGTACCCGCCTGGAACAGGGTGCCGGCTTCTATAACATTACCACCGACTCCGCCATGACCGGCAACGAGATTTATCGCTGGTACACGCCGCTGCTGAACTACAACGGCGGCGCTTACGAGTTTACCTTTGACGTGACCATCCACTCCCTGCCCCACAACACCCGCAGCCTTGGCTGGCGCGGCCTGCTGTGGGAGATCCGTCAGCCGGAGCTGCAGGCACTGTATGCCTTCCGCAGTGACGGCAAAGGCAACGTGTTTATGGATAATCTGGCTGCCCGCGGCTGCAACAGTGTGGATACCGGAATTGACTTCGGTCAGCGGGCGACCATCAAGATTGCCGTAGATGACAGTAACGTGCCCAGCCTGTACGTCAATGGCAAGTTCATCGGCAGCTTCCCCATTCTGAACCGCACAACCTTTACCATTAATGATACCCTGCATATGCCCCGCATGAACATTCAGATGGTCAACCATGACCGGGACCCCGATGCCGATGGCAAGCTGAACGGAACCAACATTGAAATTCATGACATTCTGTTCACCCAGACCCTGTATCGGGACGAGCAGGGGGCGGCAGAGAATGCCCTGCAGACCATCACCGAGGAAAGCATCCTGGCCGGGCAGAATCCCCGGGATGTGACCAAGCTGAACCTGGTGAAGGAGGTCACCGACCCCAACAGCGGCATCACCTGCGATGTGGTGTGGTCGGCCGTCGATACTGCCACCGGCCGCCCCGCCGAGAACGTCAATCTGGAGACCGGCGTGGTCAGCCGTCTGAGCCGACCTGTGGTGTTCGAACTGACCGCCACCGTGGTGTGCGGAAGCTCCGGTGTCAGCAAAAGCTTTACCTATCAGGTGGCCGGTCAGCCCAAGGCGGGCAACGTGGCTCTCATCACCAAGGACGATGACCCCCGTGTGGGACAGGTCACAAGCTGGGCCAGCGGCACCTACGAGTATCTGGACACCACCCACAACAGCGTGGTGTTCGACCAGGGTTCCGGCAAGCAATTCAACACCATCAAGCTGTATGACTCCGACGAGTTCTCCCGCATCAGCTACCAGCACCTGGGTGTGTTTATCAGCGATGACGGCAAGAACTATACCAAAGTGAACGGTTGGCTGCTGCATCAGAACGGTAAGGAATACACCCTCTATAACCTGTCCGAAACCGCCCGGTATGTGAAGGTGCATTGCTACCATGATGCGCTGGACAACACAGGCAAGGAGGCTCCCAGCTTCTACAATGCCGTGGCCGACATGATGACGGTCAGCAACAACGCCAACCTGGCCGGGGCGGGCGGTGCCTTTGCCCACAAGGCCGACTATGTGGTGAAGAACACCACCGATAAAGCTCTGAAGGATTACCCCGCTTTTGTTGCTTTGGCTGATTTGGGTGCCAAAGCCGGCCAATACAAGAGCAATGGAACGGACTTCCGCTTTACCATGGGTAAGCAGCAGCTGGCCTACTGGTTCAATGGCAGCGACGGCTTCTATGTCCGCGTGCCGGAACTTGCAGCCAAGGGCAGCACCACCATCACCGCCCACTGGGGCTGCAGCAGTGCGGAGGACTTCTCCGATGCCGAGGCGGTGTTTGAGGTTGTCTACGGAAACGTATCCCTCTACGATCTGACCAATGAGACCGGGCTGGGTTCTCACGGCCGACCTTTCACCTTCTCCAACGGCGACATCATCGTTACCGGTCGCGACGGCGGCGAGGGCGGCACGGATGGCTTGGTCTTCGTCCGCTCCACCGATGGCGGCCGCACCTTCCACGAGGATACCGAGGGCGTGCTGAGCAACCTGGAACACGGTGGCCGTGCGGTTGGTTTTGGCGGCTATCTGTATGATGAGGAGTTGGATCGCGTGTTCCTCATCGCTTACAGCGGCGCCGTGGGCAATGACAACGACTACCGTCTGGTGCTGATTTACACCGACGACTGCGGCAAGACCTGGTCCGAGCCGGTATACCTGACCAACCCCGCCGTGGAGAAGTACCGGGACAACGACAGCATCCTGCAGAATGCCGACCCCAACTTCACCCGCGTCATCCTCTACTGCGACGGCATCAAAGTCCGTGAGGCGGACGGCGACGGCCCCAACGTGGACTACGTCATCGTGAACAGCGGCATTGACCATGTTACCAACGAAAACAAGGCGGAGACCATCTACTCCTGTGACGCCGGCAAGACCTGGATTTGCGGCGGCATGGTTGCAATGGATATTGACCGCAGCGTCAACCACGAGGCCGGCATTTCCGAGCACAGCCTGTCCCAACTGGACGACGGCAGCTTGTACATGCTGTGCCGTGCCCAGCAGGCCGGCAACTACTACTTCTATGAGGCCCGCTCTTACGATTTGGGCAAGACCTGGGAGAGCGGCTACTCCAAGGTCATAGCCTCCAACACCTCGCCCGTGGCGGTGGAGTACAACGGCGAGCGGCTGCTGATGTGGTCCAGCATGAACGGCCTGGACGGTATGTCTTACCGCCGCACCCCTATGCATCTGGGCATCTCCACCGACAACTACCAGAGCTTTGACCACATTGTGGATCTGACCTTCGCCACCTCTTACGATGGGTTGGAGGAAACGTTCAGCCACATGATCCAGCCCGGTATCACCTTTACCAAGGACGGTAAGGACGCCTTTGTGGCCTTCTTCGACAACAACCTATCCCGCCGGAATGTGGAAAAGGCCAGCGCCGGTTTCCTGGTGGAGGAGTTCAGCGACATGATCCACCACACCAAGGGCGGTTATGAGGACTTTGAGACCGCGTCTTTGAAGTTTGAAGGCTGGATGACCGTCGAGGGCAACCAAATCGAACTGACCCGAGAGGGCTCCGCCTCCGGTCTGCAGTCTATGAAGGTGCTGGACATTGGCCCCGGACAGGCGGCCCACGCCACCCGGCAGATCCCAACCATGAAGTCCGGTACCGTGGGTGCCAAGATGATGGTGCCCGCCGGCAATACCGAGTATTTCGCCATGGAGCTGAAGGCCGGTTACAACTTCACCCACATGCAGCATGCTCTGGCGGCGGTGGCGGTCAACGGCGACGGTACCGTGGCTCTGTGCTATGACAATGAGATTGTTCCTGTGACCAAGGTGTCCCCCGGCAGTTGGAATGACTACGCCATCCACTTTGATATCGCAACCAAGACCGGCAAGCTGTATGTCAACGGCAAGGCGGTCAGCGACATCAAGCTGGAGACCGGCGAGTATTCCTTCGGCAAGAAGGTGGAGGACGTAGTGCGTGAGATCTCCTGCGTGCAGTTCATGCAGATTTCTGCTACCCCCTCTGTGGGCGATTGCCTGTATGTCGACGACTTCTACCTGACTGAGTTGGATACCCCCATCAAGCGTTCCGCCTACAGCATCGCCTTTGACGATGTGAAACAGGGCGCGTGGTACTATGAGGCGGTCGACTTCGCGGTGGAGAATGGCATCATGTCCGGCTACAACGCCGACAAGTTCGGTCCCAACGACACTCTGAACCGCGCCATGGTGGTGCAGGTGCTGTACAACAAGGAGGGCCAGCCCGCTCTGAACGGCATGAAGCACAGCTTCTCCGACGTGCCGGCAAGCCAGTGGTTCAACAATGCCGTCACCTGGGGCAGCAACCGGGGCGTGGTGTCCGGGTTTGGCGGCGGTGTGTTCAAGCCGGAGGACGCCGTGACCATCGAGCAGGTGGCGGTCATCCTGTGGAACTATTCCAACACTCCCGCCGGCTACGGCGACCTGTCCGAGGTCGGCAGCCACAGCGACTGGGCGGCCAACGCCCTGCGCTGGGCAGTGGATAAGGGACTGCTTAACAACGTGCCTTTCACCAACGCAACGGAAAAAGCCACCCGCGCTCAGACGGCGCAGATGCTGACCAACTACCTGCGCGGCAACTGACCATACAGCAGAAAACACCCCCTGCGGATTTTCCGCAGGGGGTGTTGGTTTTGTGTGGGCTTATTTCAGGGCGCTTCGCTTCAAATCGGGCACAATATGCTTTTTCGGGGACTTGCCAAAGTGCAGCTTGTAGGCGTTGCTGAATGCGTAGGGGGAGGAAAAATGCAGGTTCTCCGCCACCTCGGCCACCTTTTTTCCCTGCAAAAGCTGGTGCAGGGCGGCGTTCATCCGAAGCTGGTTGAAATACTGCTTTGGAGTGACCTGATAGGCGTCCAAAAAGCTGCGGGTGATATGCTCCCGGCTGTAGCCCAGCCGTTGGGACAGGGTGTTCATATCAAAGTAAAAATCCTCCAGCCCGTCCAAATAGGCCCGGGCACGCTCCGCCACGGTTTGGGCCGTGGGGGGCTGGTCAATGCAGGACAGCACGAAATGGATGGCCCGGGCCAGGGTGGTGGCGTCGGCGGAGATGTACTTGCGGTACAGCCCCACCGCATCGGCCAGAATGGTACCCGGGACCACCTCCACCTCCGTCAGGCGGGTGACGGCGGGAGTGGTGTAAATGTGGGAATAGGTGTGCAGCAGCTTGTCCTGCGGGTTGTCATAGAGCGAATACATCCGTTTGACGGGGGTGAGATAAAGATGGTTTTTCTTAAATCTCGTTACCCGGCCATCCTCCTCGTAATAGCCTTCCCCGTCGATGATGTAGTACAGCCGTGAATACCCCAAAGAGTCCGTATGGATCCAGTTGTCGTAGGTATAGGACTCTGCCGAAAAAAAGTTGTGAAATTTCTGAAATGCAATCATAACTGCATTATAAAATCGACAGAGGGAATTGTCAATAAAATACAAAAAGAAATATCACATTTGCGTATCTAAATGACAGAACGGAATATTTACTTTTTTGTGGCGGGTATGCATAATGAAAGGGACAGGAAAGGTTGAAACTTATGGATTTTGGACAAAACGAGGAGGAAGGAACATGAAGAAAGTAGTATCGTTTCTGCTGGCTTTGGTGATGCTGGTGGGTATGCTGCCCGGCACGGCCCTGTCCGTGGCGGCGGCGGAGAGTACCGGCACCCTGAACGCCTACTATTCCCACGCCACCGTCAAGGTGGACGGCGATTTGAGCGCCGACAAGTGGATGATGACCGAAACCATCGGCGCGGCCGCCGTTGGTCTGCTGTGCAGTACGGAGGACCTGTATCTGGCGCTGCGGACCGAGGCGGCTGGTGCGGAAATCACCCTGAACGGCAAGACCGCTGCCATCGACCTGGCCGCCGGTACGGTGATGGTGGACGGCAGAACCGCCGGCACCGCCGTCAGCGAAAACGGCAATGCCGAGGTGCAGGTCAGCCTGGCCGCTCTGGGTATGGTCTATGACCCCGATCAGGTCTATGACTTCGCGGCCAAGGTTGGGAACGACAGCTTCAGCGGTAAGCTGAATTTCGCCCACAAGGCCATGCTGCTGGCAGACGACTTTTCCGACCCGGCCAGCAAGAGCTATGCCAAGGATTACTTGGACAAGACCGCCAACGAGTCCTATGTGGTGGCCGAGGACGGCTCCCTGCACTTTAAGACCAACACCATGACCGACAAGGGCAGCGACGGCCGCATTTACTGGAAACCCTCCGCCTATAGCTTTGATTTCAGCAAGGGCCACGAGATCGTGCTGAACGCCGACTTCAACGACCTGATCGTGCCCGCGGCGGATATGCAGGCCTACTGGGGCTCCACCGGCTTTACGGTGTGGGTGGGCAGCGGTATGCTGCTCAGCCACGGCTTCTATGCCGATGGCGAGGGCAACATCTACGTGTCCCAGTATGAAACGTCCCATTCCTTTGCCAAGCGGGTGGACACCGGCCTGGACCTGCCCGCCAAGAACGTGAATATCCGCATCGTCACCGACGACGAGTTTGCCACCGAGATCTTTATCAACGGCAAGAGTGTGGCCAAGTTCCCCACCACCAGCCGTACCGGCAGCCAGGACGGCATGTACGTTTGGACCAACACCGGCAGACGTGACCTGACCGCCACCCGGAAAAACGACGTGCTGGTCCATGACTTCTATCTGATGCAGGCCGCGCCCGCCCCCGAACTGAAGGCCTCCGCCGTGGCTTCGGGTATGCTGACCCTGGACGGCGCTCCCAACGAGTCCTTTTGGACCCTGGACGGCACCGTGGGCAGCACCCGGTTCGGCACCCTGGTGGACGAGGAAAAGCTGTACATCGCCCTGGACAGCAAGGAGAGCGTTGTGAACTTCGCCTTTGGCGACATCGCCGCCAAGGCCACCCTGGGCAAGAACCCCAAGTTTGCGCTGGGCTACACCATGGGCAGCGAGATCAAGGGCAACGGCAAGGGCCGGTACGAGATCTCCATCCCCCTGAACCTGCTGCATCAGACCGCCCCCACCGGGCAGAAGCAGGAGATGAGCATTACTTCCGGCGGCAAGACCCGCAGCTTCCTGCTGACCCTGGGCGGCGGCGTGGTGCTGACCCAAACCATCTACACCCCCGCCTCCGGCGACGGGAAAAACGACGCTGTGGCCTATTTGGACGTGGCCGGTCTGAAGCTGGACGGTAACATCCGTGATCTGCAGTGGTTCACCCCCTATAAGGCCGCCGGCTCCGACAAGGCCCCCGGCGCGGAGTTTGGTTTTGCGTGGGATTCCGGCAACCTGTATCTGGGCGGTCAGATTTTTACCGCCACCCGGGCCAACGGGCTGGAACTGACCGTGGGCGGCAAGACCCTGACCGCCGACCTGCAGGCGGGTACCGCCTCCGTCGGTCAGGTGTACGTCAGCGGCCAGGGCGTGGAGTGGGCCATTCCCCAGAATGAGATCGGCCTGTCCGGCATCGGCAGCAAGACCGACTACGAGCTGAAGCTCACCGACAACGGCGGCACCAGCCGCCTGTACGGCACGCTGGAGCTGATCGGTACCAGCGTGGTGCTGGGCGACACCGCCAGCGACCTGACCACCAAGGACTACAACTTCCGTTACCTGCCCGCCAGGACCACCTGGAAGCAGGGCGACGGCTATCAGGTGCTGCGCACCGACCCCAGCCTGGGCGCCGGCGCCGAGACCTATGAGCATTACGCCCTGCCCACCATGTACGGCAACGCCTACAGCTTTACGGTGGACCTGCACGTGGACACCCTGCCCACCATCACCGGCTCCTACGCCTGGCGCGCCCTGGCCTGGGAGATCCGGCAGGCCGACCTGCAGTCCCGCTTTGCCCTGCGCGATGACGGCAGCGGCAACATCATGATGGACATGCTGTACTTCAGCGTGGTGGAGTCCACCCCCATCGGCAAGAAGCTGGGTGACACCTTCACCTTCACCGTGACCGTGGACAAGAACAACGTCCCCACCCTGTATGTGGACGGCCAGTGGGTACACACCTTCCAAAAGCTGGACCGCACCAGCTTCACCATCGTGGACGACTTCCCCTTCCCCCAGCTGCGTGTGGACATCTCCCACAGCAACACCGGCCCCAACAGCGAGGGCGAATATCTGGGCACCAACGTGGACATCTACCGCACCCTGTGGACCCAGGACTACTTTGCGGACGCCCAGGCCACCGTCAACACCGCGCTGGACTCCCTGACCGGTGAGGCTGTGGTGGCAGAGGGTACGCCCGACAACGCGATGCGCCTGAACCTGCCCAAGCAGGTGGACTTCGCCGCCTGCGGCATCACCGTCCCCGTAAGCTGGAAAGCGGTGGACATGACCACCGGTCAGGTTTCCACCAACGTGAATTTGGACACCGGCGCCATTGCCGGCGGCAAGGCCATGGCCATCGACCTGATCGCCACTGCCAGCTACGGCGGCGCCACCCTGAGCAAGACCATCAGCCTGACCACCAAGGGCAGCAGCGCCAGCGGCAAGGTGGCCATGATCTTGGACGATGCCAACCCCCTGACCGGCAGCGTTTCCGACTTCTCCGCCGACAGCTTTGAGTGGTTTGACACCAACCACAACAGCCTTGTCTACGACCAGGGCAGCAGTCGCAAGTTCAACACCGTCAAGCTGTACGACATGGACGAGTACTCCCGCGTGGCCCAGCGCCATTTGGGTGTGTTCGTCAGCAACGACGGCAAGAACTACACCAAGGTAACCGGCTGGCTGCTCCATCAGAACGGTAAGGAGTACACCCTCTACAACCTGAACGAAACCGCCCGCTACGTGAAGGTGCATACCTATCACGACGCCATGGATATGACCGGGCTGGGCGACCCCACCTTCTACAATTCCGTCCAGGCTATGATGGCGGTGAGCAACGAAAGCTATCTGCCCGGGACAAACGGCGCCTTCGCCCACAAGGCGGAGGTCAAGGTGACCACCGGCGAGAAGGACAGCCCCGTGTACATCTCCATCGCCTCCTTGGGCGCCAAGGCCGGCCAGTATAAGGCCGACGCCAGCGATTTCCGCTTCACCGTGGGCGACACCACCCTGGCCCACTGGTATAACAGCACCGACGGCTTCTACGTCCGTATGCCCGCCGTACCCGCCACCGTCACCGCCCACTGGGGCTGCAGCTCCGCAAAGGACTTCTCCGACCCCGAGGGTGTGTTCGAAGTGGCCTACGGCAACGTGGCATGGATCAACATCTCCAAGGAAACGGCGCAGGCGCTGGGTACCAACGACGCTCTGTCCTCCCACGGCCGCCCCTTCACCTTCCCTAACGGCGACCTGATCGTGGTGGGCCGCCGGTATGAGAACGACTGCGATTTGGCGGTGTACCGCTCCACCGACGGCGGACGCACCTTCACCGTCAAGCCCATCCTGGCCCACGATGATATTGCCGTCATTAAGGGCGGCATCTATCGTGCCTCCGGCTTCGGCGGATTTCTGTGGGACCCCAATACCGGCGACAAGGGCCGCCTGTATCTGATCGGCTACAGCGGCAGCACGTCCGATGCCAATGACTACCGTCTGTTCCTGACCTATTCCGACGACTACGGCTACACCTGGTCCCCGGCCCGGTACATCACCGACCCCGCCCTGGAGAAGGTCAAGGAGGATGACCACATCCTGCAAAACGGCTTTGGCAAGGGCATCACCCGCGCCATCCTGTACTGCGACGGTCTGACTCTGCAGAACGCCGACGGCGCCGGTCCCAACGTGGACTACGTCATCATCCACAATATCGTGGACACCGTCAATGACCGCAACGGCGTGGCGGCCATGTACTCCAAGGACGGCGGTCAGACCTGGACCTGCAGCGATAACTATATGCACATGGACATCCCCGGCACGGACCTGGCGGCCTACAACGGCACCCTGACCCCTCTGCCTGAGAACGGTATGTCCGAGACCGGCTTTGCCCAGTTGGATGACGGCAGCCTGTATCTGGTCATGCGCGCCCAGCAGTTGGGTAACCTGTACCTGTACGAGGGCCGCTCCTACGATAACGGCAAGACCTGGAGCTGTGATTACTCCAAGATTCCCTCCTCCAACACCTCTCCCGTGCTGGCCAAGTACGGCGAGGACCGCCTGATCATGCACTCCACCCGTACCGGCGTGGGTGCCACAACCTACAACCGCGCCCCCATGTTCATCGGTCTGTCCGGCGACAACTACAAGACCTTTGACGCCTATCTGGACGTGGCCTTTGCCACTTCCTTCGACGACCTGACCGGCGGTTACAGCCGTATGACCCAGCCGGGTCTTGCCATCTCTCCCGACGGCAAGAACGTCTTTGGCGCCTGGTACGATCAGACCTACAAAGATGTGGACTATATGCAGAAGACCACCGTGGGTATGCTTATCGAGGACTTCGATCAGATGATCTATGGCACCAAGGGCGGCTATGAGGACTTTGAGGACAGCTCCCTGAAGTACCAGGGCTGGCTGACCAACTACGACGGCAAGATCGAGCTGACCCGTGAGGCCTCCGCCTCCGGCCTGCAGTCCATGAAGGTGCTGGACGCCAACAGCAACAAGGCCACCAGCGCCGTGCGTCAGGTGCCTGCCATGAAGAAGGGTACGGTGGGCGCCCGGGTGATGCTGCCCGCCGGCAACAAGAGCGAGTTTGTCTTCGAACTGAAGGCGGCCTATAACTTCGACTACCTGACCCTGGCGCTGGCCACCGTGGCCTTCGCCCCCGACGGCACCGTCAGCCTGTGCTATGAGGACGGCAAGGTGGCCGTGGCCAAGGTTCAGCCCGGCACGTGGAACGACATCGCTGTCAGCTTTGACATCGCTGCTGATATGGGGAAACTGTATATCGACGGCAAGGCGGTCAGTGATATCAAGCTCAAGACCAATCAGGTCATCACTCCCCGGGATAAGAACGCCCAAATGCTGCCTGTGGACCAGGAGAATGTGGTGCGTGAGATATGCGCTGTCCAGTTCATGCAGACCGAGGGTACCAAGGAGACCGGCGACAGCCTGTACGTGGACGACTTCTACGCCATGGAGCTGACTCAGCCCCTGAACCGGGCCGCCGACGACATCGCTTTTGACGACGTGAGCAAGGGTGACTGGTACTA
Organism: Oscillospiraceae bacterium; assembly: GCA_015067885.1. Taxonomy (GTDB): domain Bacteria; phylum Bacillota; class Clostridia; order Oscillospirales; family Oscillospiraceae; genus Lawsonibacter. Next base: position 39,631 of record SVLO01000015.1, read on the forward strand.
CGACGCCGTCAGCTTCGCCGTGGCCAACGGCATCATGAGCGGCTACAATGCCACCAAGTTTGGCCCCAACGACACCCTGAACCGCGCCATGGTGGTGCAGGTGCTGTACAACAAGGAGGGTCAGCCCGCCTTGAACGGTCTGAAGCACAGCTTCTCCGACGTGCCTGCCGGCCAGTGGTTCAACAACGCTGTGACCTGGGGCAGCAACCGGGGCGTGGTGTCCGGCTTCGGCGGCGGCGTGTTCAATCCGGAGGACGCCGTCACCATCGAGCAGGTTTCCGTTATCCTGCGCAACTACTCCGGCTCTCCCAACGGCGACGGCGATTTGTCCAAGGTGGGCAACCACAGCGATTGGGCCGCCGACGCTTTGAAGTGGGCGGTTGGCGAAGGAATTTTGGACAATGTACCCTTCACCAATGCTACCGAAAAAGCCACCCGCGCCCAGACGGCACAAATGCTGACGAACTATCTGCGCGGCAACTGAATGGCTGTATAAGCAATGAAAAAACTCCCCGCCCGGAAACCGGGCGGGGAGTTTTTGTGTTGTAAGGGGGTGTCGCCGCCGCAAGCCTTTTTCTCCCGGCCCGGTGGTCAAATGGGGATTAAATTGTGCGTTCCAAAACGGCTACCTGTGTGATTACATCACGCAGACGGTCGTTGCCGACCATATATTCCAGTACATCATCCGGGGATTTACAGATTTTCTCATTTTCGCCGTGGATGTCTGCGATGCAATATCATTAGTGTGTCCTTCGGCCAAAACGATTAGATATTTCGGGAAATGACGGCAACTTGTGTGATGATGTCGCGCAGGCGGTGACTTTCAATTGTGTATTCAAGAACTTCGTCCGGAGATTTACAGATTTTCTCATTGTCGCCGTGGATGTCTGCAATACAATATCCATCCTCGTGGAAACAAACGCCATATTGGGCGCCATTCCAAGAGAAAACGGGCTCACCCCCTCGAATGACGCATTCCTTGAATTCGCTGATTGTCTTGAAACGATTTCGCTCTGCAAAATCAATACTGTTCATTGGGATAGACCTCCTATTTGATTTGAACTCTGGTGCTCCGCCAGGGTAATCCGCAGGCCAATAGTTGATGTGAGGCTCTACAAAATTAGGGCAACCATATCGTGGTGAATTCCAGTTGATTCTATGGTCATGGGGATTGCTGTGCGTTTTTCCATTTGGACGCTCCGTGTAATGCCGTTCAGCAACGGCTCTGCCATCGGGACCGATTTTGGTGTCGATTCGATAACCGTAGGGATAGGTGGTTTTAATTTCACCCGGCTGCCCCAAGAGGCGTTCGTCCTCTGGCTTGGGAGGTCTCCATTCTCCACCATATGCGCTTCCGCCGCCTTTGCCAATCAGGTACGGATCTATTATATCACATTCCCGGTGGGGCGCGCCACCCATTTTGAACGCATCCAGTTTATCTGTCGACAGATTGCGGTCGTAGCTCATATACTTCCAGGAGCTGCGCTCATAGTCCACAGGGATAATATTGCCCTGCATTTCGGGGAACGGGGTGTTGTAACAGATGATTTTCTCCGGTTCAATACGCCGCAGCATTTCATTGTAGCCGGCCATAAACCACTCCTTTTGGTCTTGGCGATGATCGTGCGCAGATGCCATATAGGTAGAAACGGCGACGATGCTCCCTTTTTCGATGCCCTCAAAACAGAAATCAAAGGTCGATTCATCGCCCCAATTTACGCTTGGGATCACCCGAATCCCTTTAGATGCCCAGTAAGCACCGCACCAGCGGTTGCGGAACACGTTGTACAACTGCATGACGGGAGCCATCTCCAAGTACATGCTGAAGTCCGGGGACAGCACGGCACGGTAACGGGACAACTTTTCGATGTCGTTGTCGGGGTGCTTCCACACTCGCTCAAAGCGGTAGTCGTACAGGAAGAAATGCACCATCCGGTCAAGGTGGTTTTGATCTTCCAAGTGGGTTTTGTCGAACCCAATTAGCAGCAAGTCGTCAAAGTCTCCGGGCTGCTCCTGAAACTTTGGGATCACCGGGATCTGTAATTTTCCCGGTCCGGGGAATTGGTTGCGTAATAGAGTCTGGCTTGTACGGAAGTTGTAATTCTCTTCGGTCATAATAACCCTCCTGTTCATCGTGAGGAACAAGTCCTCTTATAAAACAGGAGAATGGGGATGGATGTTGTATGTTTGCGTACACATAGCAAGAAAAAAGATGCCTGAATGGACGGTGGCGATGTGCGCACCTTCATTCAGGCATCTTTTGAATGTTTCTTTTAGCTGCCCCTCTCGGCCCGGTGGTCAAGGGTCGATAACCGTGTCGGGAAAGGGGGAGGGGGATATCCGGATTTCCGTCGAACCTGCAGTGCTGCTACTAACTGCGTAATTCCAAAAAATTCTGTTCCAAACCCATGGGGGCACCCGAGGATAGAAGAATGATGTCGTGGGGTCTTGTTATGGGAATATGGAATACGATGTATCTGGAACCGGGGAGGTGATTGACAAAACGTCAACACAGTGCTAACTTGAGGCAACGGGGAACATTGTGTTTTGAGGTGCCGGGTCTATAATAAACACAGAAGACCAAAGATTGCGCCGTTGCGGCAGGAGGATTTTTGTATGAAAAAACTGGCAATTCAGGGCGGCGAGCCTGTATTTACCGAGGTGGACCGCGAACGGGTGAACGAGGCCAGACGGTGGCCCATCATCACCGGGGAGGACGAGGCGGCGGCGCTGGAGGTCATCCGTACCAACAACTTCTCCGGCACCGATATTACCGAGAAGTTTGAGCGGGAGTTTGCCGCGTGGAACGGTACGAAGCACGCCGTGGCCTACTGCAACGGCACCATGGCGCTGGCGGCGGCCATGTTCGGCATCGGCCTTGGCAAGGGCGATGAGATCATCTGCACCACCAAGACTTACTGGGCCAGCGTGGTGCCGGCCACCATGTTCGGCGCCACCGCCGTGTTCTGCAACGTGGACGAGAACATCAGCATGGACCCCAAGGATTTGGAACGGCTGATTTCGCCCCAAACAAAAGCCATTGTGGTGGTCCACTATCTGGGCTACCCCTGTGACATGGATCCCATCATGGCCATTGCCCGAAAGCATGGTCTGAAGGTCATCGAGGACGTGTCCCACGCCCAGGGCGGCCTGTATAAGGGCCGGAAGCTGGGCACTTTCGGCGACGTGGCGGCTATGAGCCTGATGAGTACCAAGTCCTTTGCCGCCGGTGAGATGGGCATGGTGGTGACCAACGACATCAAAATCTATGAGCGAGTCATGGCCTACGGCCACTATGACCGCAACAACGGCAAGTACATCAAAAGTGAGGAACTGGAACCCTACTTCCACGTCGCTCTGGGTGGCGTGAAGGGCCGCGTGAACCAACTGTGCGCCGCCATGGGTCGGGTGCAGTTGAAGTACTATGACCAGCGCTGTGCTGAGATCCGCAAAGCCATGAACTATTTTTACGACCAACTGGACCGGCTGCCCGGTCTGAAACCCCTCCGAGTAGACGAGTCCACCGGCTCCAACATGGCTGGCTTCTATGCTCCCATTGCCCGCTACTACCCCGAGGAGCTGGACGGCCTGCCCGTCAAGGTCTTTGCCAAGGCGGTCAGCGAGGAGATGGGCTGGGGCGGCAGCTGCTATGACGGAGTGAACTACTCCCTGCACCGTCATAACTACTTCAAAACATTTGATTTCAATCACTGCGGCGGCCCCAGCCGTCTGGCCAACGCCCAGCGCGATGTGCGGGAGCTGGATGGCGTGCTGGATGACGTGGAGCAGAAATTCTGCGTGTCCATGCCCTGGATCAAGAAATTTGACAAGGAACTGATCGACCGGTATGTACAGGCGTTCCGCAATGTCATCGAGAACCGCGACCAGTTGATGCGGCAGCAGGCGGGCGGGGATGGTCCGGACGGCACCCAGGCCGGCCGCTGGTACGGGTTCGAAAACCAATAAACGCCGGGCGCCCCGGCAGAAAAGATGTGAGAATTATGCCCGAGGTGAAACCCTGTCTCATCGACACCGAGAAGGTGGCCTATATCGACCGGCCGGAAGCCATATCCAACCGGACTGCTCTGCATGAGGAGATTGAGATCAAGTGTTTTTACGAGGGCTCGGCCACCCTGCTTGTCGAGTCCCGGACCGTGTGTGTAAAGGCCGGGGATGTGGTGGTTATCAACCCCTATGAGTTCCACGCCACGGTGGACACAGGGACGGAGCGGGGTAAGTATCATCTGTTCATGCTGCCGCTGGACTACTTTGCCGGGATTCCAGGCCTTGACCTGCAGGAGCTTTTCTTTACCCGGGGTAAGGCATTTCAAACCCTGTTTGCCGACGATGGGGAACTGCACGCCCTGTTGATGCGGGTCGCCCGGGAGGTGCAGCAGGAACAGGCTGCCGGGGACGTGATGATCAAGGGCCTGCTGACACAGGTGTTTGCCTTGCTTTTGCGGCGGGGCCTTGCGGCGGGGGAGCGAACCGCCCCGGAAAAGAGTGTGCTGCGGCGCTTTCCGGTCATTGACCCGGCTATGCGGTGCATCAAGACCTCCTACGCCGAATCCCTGACCGTGGAGCGGCTGGCCGCTTTGTGTGGGGTAAGCAAGCACTACTTTTGCCGCACCTTCAAGGCGGTGACGGGGAAGAGCGCTATGGAATACCTGCGCCACTTCCGCCTGCGGGTGGCCAACGCCCTGCTGACCGGAACGAACCGGGGTGTGGCGGAAATTGCGGTCAGCTGCGGATTTGAGGATCAGAATTATTTTTCCCGCTGCTATAAGCAGTACTACGGCGAGACTCCGTCCCAAAGCCGGGCTCGCAATCTTAATGACAGATTGGACGGATAACGATGTCTGACAATATCATTCGATTCGGCATTTTGGGCAGTGGAGTTATTTCCAACTCGCATGCCGAAGCCATTCAGAGAATGGATACCGCCGAACTGGTGGGCGTGGCCTCCGTGGACCTGCCCGGAGCCGAGAGGTTTGCCCAAACGTACGGCATCCACTGCTACCCTGATTTCGAGAGTATGCTGGCCGATGCGCGTGTGGATGCCGTATGTATCTGCACCCCCAGCGGATTTCACAAGGACAATGCTATTCAGGCCTTGCGTGCCGGGAAACACGTGGTGCTGGAGAAGCCCATGGCCTTCACCCGGGCTGAGGCGAAGGAAATTGAGCAGGCGGCGGTGGAGAGCAACCGTGTGCTGACCACCATCTGCCAGCTGCGCTTTTTCCCCGATGTACAGAAGGCCAGAAAAATTGTGGAGGACGGGATGCTGGGCAAGCTGGTGTTCTGTGACCTGTCCATGAAGTACTGGCGCGACCCGGCCTACTTCGCCGGCAGCAACTGGCGGGGAACCCGGGCTCTGGACGGAGGCGGAGCCCTGATGAATCAGGGTATTCACGGGGTGGATCTGCTGCTGTATATCGTTGGTGACGGCAAGGTGGTCTATGCTAAGAATTGCACCCGCTTCCACGACATTGAGGTGGAAGATGCCTCGGTGGCGGTGCTGGAATTTGAAAATGGCGCGATAGGTACCATTGAGGCGTCCACCTGCGCCAATCCCGGGTTTGAGCGCCGCATGGAGATCAACGGCACCCGGGGTGCCATGGTGCTGGTGGAGGGGCGCATCCACAAGCTGATCGTGGATGGGGAGACTCGGATTAATGGCGATGATGCGGCTGTCGCCAACACGGCGGGCGGTAATGCGCCCCCCGCATGGGAGCCGTACACCTGGCAGCTTGGAAACTTTATCGGCGCCGTCCGCGGCGAGCAGAAGCTGTTGCTGACCGCGGCCGAGGGCAGCCGCGCCGTGGGCATCATCGAAGATATTTACCGCTTTGGCTGTGAACGGACTTGAATAGGCCGATGAGGTGTTTGAAATGGGAAAACCGACCCGAATTGTGACCTTTGGCACAGCAAAGGAGTGCATTACTCCGAATGAGCGGACCACCCTCATTGGGTTCGGCCCGGTATTTGGTGTGCCCTTTAGTCGCGTTCACGACGACCTCCATGTCCGCACCCTGCTGCTGGAGGACGGACAAGGGGAGCGGGTGGTACTGATGGGGTTTGACCTGTTGTTCCACGATGATACCCTGACGGAACAACTGCGGACCTACGCACAGGAGAAGTACGGAGTGAAACCGGGGAATCTGCACGTTTCCTACTCCCACACCCACTTTGCCCCGGCGGTTCGTGGTTATGACCAACACTACCACACCGACAGCTATGAGGCGTTTTTGCTGGAGCGGTGCTGCGCCTGCATTGACCGAGCCTTTCGGAATGTCCGTAAGGGCACGATGGAGTTTGCGGCGGTGGAGGGGGATTGGAACATCTCCCGCCGTGTGCCTCAAGGGAATGGAAAGACCCAATTTGCCCCCAATCCGGAGGGGGATCGGGACCCCAACCTGTATCTGCTGCGGCTGCGGGACAAGCGTGGGGGTGTACGCGTACTGCTGACCAGCTTTGCCTGTCACCCTTCCAATCTGGCAGAGCTGAACGCCGTGTCGGCGGAGTATCCCGGGCGGTTGTGCGCCCTGCTGGAGCAGCGGAATCCCGGCTGCACTGCCCTGTTTTTCCAAGGGTTCGGTGCCGACACCAAGCTGAAAAAGGGTGCAGTGGGAGATAAGTTTATTCCGCTGTCCTATGAACAACTGGATGAGGTGGCCTGTTCCATGGCCAATGCCGTGCAGGTGCGGTTGACCTGCGGCGATTGGCAGGCGGTGCCCCTCATGTTAGGCGGCAGAACCTTTGCGGTGGAATTGCCGCTGGAGGAAAACGGGCGGGCGTTCTATGAGAGTGAACTGGTCAAGTACAGCCAGCGGCTGGGTTGCCCCGGCGAGCGGTTCGTTAAGACCGAAAACGAGGGTGAGAGTGGTGCAAACAGCTTCCGCCTGATGTGGTCCTGTGCCGACTACGTGGTGGAACATTACGAGCAACTGCCCGATGCCATTACCCTGAACTGCGGTGTGGTGCGGCTGAACCCGGACTTTTACATTTTCTCCGTAGGGGGCGAGCCGGTGGTCAGCCTGCAGACCGCCCTGCGGGCGGCTTTCCCCGACAAGCAGATTTTGTGTTTTGGGTACAACGACGCCATCGCCTACATCCCAAGTGATAAGGTGATTGAGGAGGGCGGCTACGAAGCCGGCGAGGGGGCTGACCTGGAGTACCGGTTGAAGGGTCGACCCAAGCCCGGAGTGGATGCCATCTGCGTGGCCGGATTCCGCAAGGTCATGGAAGAACTGGACAACTAAACAAGTGCCCGACATGGCGGCGAGTATCACTCGCCGCCATGTTTTTAACCGACGGGTACGATTTTGGGACATTTGGCAACGAAAATTGACCGATGGCAAACTGGCGTCTTGCGGAATGATTGTTTATAATGGGATTTAGTTAGGAAAAAGGAGGGTGTGCACATGGAGTGGCAGGAAGAATGGCGATCCCATTCGCTGGAATATTCCCTTAAGCTGGCGGGGGAAAACCTGCAGCTGACGGTGGACGAAACGGCCCACGAAATTGCCGGCGACCTGATCGGTCAGGTGCACAACCATCCGAAGTTTGAAGTGCATGTCATGCTGGAGGGAAGCTGCGAAATCGACGTGGATGGCAACAGCTTTACTCTGCGAGCCGGGCAGGCGGCGGTCATTGCACCGGGTCAGTACCACCGGGTTATTTCCGCCGGGGAGGGGTGCCGCCGACTGGTGGTGAACCTCATCGCACCGGAGGGCGGTGTGCGCCGTGCGCTGGTTGCGTCGGTGGAACAGCAAAACGTGTTTGACCTGACCGGTGGAATGTTGGAACTGTGCCGGGGCATTTTGGACGAGAGCCGGGAGCGACCGCCCTTCTGTCGGGAGTTGATGCGTCTGCGGCTGGCGGAGCTGGGTATTCTGCTGCTGCGGCTGTTGAATTTGCGTGAGGATGTGCCGGCGGTGGAGGGTTCCTTGCGTCCCATCTCCATCATCGACAACTACTTTGAACACCAAATGGGACAGAACCCCAGCGCCGACGATTTGGCATCCAAGCTGAATCTGTCCCGACGGCAGTTGAACCGGATTCTGAAGGCAACCTATGGCATGGGCTTTCGGGAGAAGCTGCTGCGCAACCGCATGGACCAGGCCAAGTGGCTGCTGCGCCACACGGACAAGACGGTGAGTGCCATCGCCATCGAGGTGGGATATGCCTATGATTCTGCCTTCCGGGAGGCCTTCCGGCGGGAATTTGCTATGACACCCCAGGAATATAGACTGAAACACGCGAAAGAGCAGGAGGAACTGAAATGAAAGCGATTAT
>SVLO01000016.1 GCA_015067885.1 Oscillospiraceae bacterium
TCGTTACTTGACCGCACTTTATTTTTCGATACGATTTGCGATTTTATAAAAACAAAAAAGCAGTATTTACAAGGCTTTTCACCGTTTCACCATCTTACGAAATGTCTGTCAGAACTCAGCAAGCGCTAAGCTTACAGAACAAACTTTCAAGGACACCACCCATCGGGTGGTGTCCTTTTTTGCACTTCTCAGGCCTTCAGACCGTACCCATCGGGGACCCCGCACGAGCCCAGCGCAGCGGGTCGTGTGGGGAAAGGAGGCGCAAGGGAGCGCAGCGCACTTCCGCCGCAGGCGGAACCAAGCGGAGCGGACTTTGCGCCGACGCAAGGCCGCCCGCCGCGCTCCTGTCCAGTTCGCCTCCGGCCCAAGAGCCGCCGCCGATGGCGGCGGTTGGCCTACGGCACACCTCGCTGCGGCTCGGCGTCCAAGCGCTGATTTACAACGCTGCGAACTTACAAGAACGCCGCTCCGAATGGAGCGGCACTTTTTTGCACATATCAGAACTGTTCCAGCAGGTATGCCTCCGCCTCGGCGCACCAAAGACCATTGTGGGCGGCCACCAGTTGGGCCAGGGTCTTGAACCGGTGGTCGGTGGCTCCCAACGCCGCAAAATCGGCGATGGCGGTGAGGGGCAGGTCGATGTGGGTGTAAATCAGCTTCTTGCCGCCGGGGATGTTCGGGAGATTGACCGTGGTGTCGATGGCGGCATCCAGACCGCCGATGTGGGTGATCATCACGGAGGGGTCCAGCCGCTTTTCGCCAATCAAGTCCACAATGTCCTTCATATCCCCGATGGTGCTGCCACTGGTGCCGGTCACGTGGTGCTGGGCATAGTGGACGTTATAGAAATTGAAGTTGGCGCTGAACTTCTTGTCCAGGGGACCGGCGAAAAAGTTCAGCGAACCGTCGAATCCGAGAATGGCATCGCCCAGCTCCACCACGGCGGGGACAGGAGCGTAGACAAACACGTCGTCAAAGCCGGTGCCATCGGTGACCGCCAGCAGTTCCTCCTTGTCGGAGGTGTTGAGGAACACCAGCTTGATGCCCTCCTTTTCCGCCTGCTCAGGTGTGAAGATGGCGGCGGCGCGGTCCAGCCGCGCCCGGTCCAGGTCTGTCACCACCAGCAGGGAGGGCTTTACCTCGCCGTGCAGAGCTAAATCAATGGCCACAAGGCCCATAGGTCCGCAGCCGGCCAAAATGGCGGTCTTGCCGCCGGGCTCGATGCCGGGTACGTGGTTGAAGTCCTCGTCCAGATGGAAGCTGGCCTTGTAGCCGCGAACGACGCAGGAGGCCGGCTCGATAAGAGAGCCGTTGAAAAAGGCGTCGCTGTTGAGCTTGATGAGGTAGCCGTTGTCTAAAATGTGTTCGTACACAATGGCGTAGGTGGCAACGCCGCCAATTTCCTCAAAAGAATAGCCAACGGTTTGATTGCCGCCCAGGTAGGACAGCACCGGGGGCATGGCCACCTTGTCGCCGGCGGCGAATTTGCCCTGCCACTTGCTGCCCACCTCCACCACCTCGGCGCAGAATTCGTGGCCGATGATGACGGGGTGCTGGGCGATGCCCTCGGGAACACGCAGGTGCTTTTCCCCCTGCAGAATGGTCTTGTAGGTGGACATACAGACGCTGTCGGAAATGATCTTGATCAGAATTTCCCCGGAGGTGATGGGACGCAGGTCAAATTCCTCCAGGCGGACATCGTTGGCGCCGTAAAGGCGAGCCGCTTTTGTTTTCATCGTGTCACCTTATACCTTTCCCGCGCTGCCGAAGGTGCGCAGCTTTTCCCGAACCACGTCCTTCATCATAGTCATGGAGCTTTCGTACACCAAAAACGGCCATGCAGAGGGGTTGGTGACGGAGTTCAGGGTGTCCTTCAGCCCCTTGTTCAGGGCGAACAGCACGTCGGAGTAAATGTTGATTTTGGTGATGCCGTGGTGGATGGCGTTTTGCATCTGGTCATCGGGGGTGCCGCTGCCGCCGTGGAGGACCAGAGGTCGGTCGCAGACGGCGGTGATTTCATCCAGCCGGTCAATGCGCAGCTCGGGAGTCTTCTGATACACGCCGTGGGAGGTACCAATGGCAACGGCCAGGGCGTCCACGTCGGTAAGGGCCACGAATTTGGCCACCTCTTCGGGGACGGTCAGGCTCTCGCCCGGGTCGGTGTCCGTGCCGGTCTCGCTGATGCTGCCCACACTGGCGTTGCCCACGTGGCCCAGCTCGGCCTCCACGGTAATACCATGCTTGTGGGCGTACTCCACCACCTGCGCGGTGTTTTTTGCGTTCTCCGCAAAGGGCAGGACGGAGCCATCGTACATAACGGAGGAAAACCCGGCGTCGATGGCGGCCTTGATAAACTCAAAGTCGGTGGCGTGGTCCAGATGGAAGCAGACGGGGATGCGGAAAAACTCCGCGCAGGACTTCACCATAGCGGTCAGCAGATTCAGATTTCGCCCCTGCAGGTCCACACCCAGGCCCATGAGCAGGGCGGGAGAACGCTCCTCCTCGCAGGTTTCCAGCACGGCCTTCATCATTTCGTAATTGCTCACGTCAAAGGCGGGCAGCGCATAGTGGTTTTGCCGCGCATCGGCGAGCATTTCTTTCATGGTAACCAGCATAAAGAATCCCTCCAACATAACAGTGCCCTCATCATAAGCCCGAAATTAACATTTGTCAAGGACAAATGTTAATTTGTTGACAACTGCGCGTAACGTGATACAATGGAACACAAAGTATGCTTGGGGTGAAGAATATGGATCGACAGCGAGTACAGATGGAAGAGGCCGCCGTTTTATACTACGAAAAGAAGCATACGCAGCAGGAGATTGCCGACCTGATGGGATTGTCCCGGCAAACGGTGTCCAAGCTGCTGACGGACGCGGTGCGCGAGTCTGTGGTGGAAATCAAGATCCACAACGCCCAGCAGGATTGCCGGGAGCTGGAGGGGAAGATTTGTGCGGCCTTCGGCATCGAGCATACGGTGGTGTGCGGGGTCAGCAGCACGAACGAAGCGGTCCGCACTCTGATGACGGTGAAGAAGGCGGCGGCGCATATCCTGCCGCTGCTGCAAAAAGGCGGCCAAAAGATCGGGATTTCCTGGGGGCGTACCATACGGCAGTTGGCGGACGAATTCCCCAAGGCGGCCACAATGGGCAACCTGGTGTTTCCCTTGTTCGGCGCCACGGATCAGGAACCGGCCTGCTTCCAGTCCAATGAACTGACCCGGAGCTTTGCGGATAAAATCGGCGCGGGGGTCAAATACGCCTGGTTTCCCTATCGGCCGGACAGCGCGGAGGACTGTGCGCTGTTTCAAAAGACGTCCTACTACAAAACGATTTGCAACCTATGGAACGACATTGATATTGCCATTGTGGGCATCGGAAACAACGAGATCATTCGGACCTTTGGCCGGGCCTTTGGGTACAAGGAGAAGAGTATGACCGCCATCGGCGACATCTCCACCCATTTTTTTGACGAGAGCGGAGCGTTTGTAGCGCCGTGCGAGAATACGCTGTGCGCCTCGGAGGAAAACCTGAAACAGGCCGGTCAGACCATTGCGGTTGCCTGCGGCGAGGACAAGGCGCAGGCCATTGTGGGTGCGCTGCGCACAGGCCTTGTGAATACCCTGATCACCGATGAATATACGGCCCGGGCCGTGTTGGCCCGGATAGGCAGGAACGTATAGGCATAAAAAGAACGCCACCCGATGGGTGGCGTTCTTTTTGCACTTTCCGGCCTTCAGACCGTACCCGCAGGGGGCCTGTGCAAATCACCGGCACGGCCGGCAGTTATTGTTTGGTTGCCTGCAGCCAGCCGCCCGTGGATGTGGGATTTTGAATGTAGAGGTATTCCCCATCCTCACTCTGCCACACGGCGCAGCCCACCAGCTCCTCCGTCCCCACGGAGGGCCAGGCCGGCTCGTCCCATACGGTCAGTACCAGCTCACCCAAATACCGCGCGTCGGCGGGCAGCTTGGACTTGAGGGGGAACTCCTCCCCCAGGAGCATATACCTGCCCTGTTCGGTGCGGAACACCGGCTCACAGACCCCGTCAGTCTCACCGGCAGCTTCCTGCTTCGTCGTAGATGGCGACCGCACCGTGGACTGGTCGGTCACGTACTTGTATTCGTCACTGTCGGCCGCGCTGTCGTTCAGGGTCCCTCCGGCCACGTCCATCAACTCGGAAAACGTACCGTTATGCACATCCTGCGCTTCCGCCTCCGGCCCGGCCATCCCCGCCGGCTGCATGGCGGGCAGGATGTACACGCCCGCGCAAATAACCACTGCGGCCGCCGCCGCGGTGGCGATTTGCCACACCGGGACTTTGCGGCGAGCAGGCTGCTCCTCCGCCTCCGAAATCAAATCCTCGTCCACTGCGCCCATGGCATACAGCAGATCTTCGCTTTTCATACCGCAACACCCTCCTGTTCCAGTTCCTGCTTGAGTTTTTTCCGCATACGATGCAGGCGGGACTTCACCTGACTTTCCCCCATACCGAACCGGCGGCACAGGGTACGGATGTCGTCCAGATACCAGTACCGGCGCAGAAACAGCTGCCGGTCCTGCCTGGTCTGGCCGCGAAGGAAGTCGGAGATGAGCCGCGCAGTTTCCTGGGCTTCCACCGTCCGTTCCACCTGCTCCCGGGCGGCCAGGCAGTCCTCCAGTTCCTCCAGGGCCAGCTCCACTGTGCCGCCGCCCCGCTTCTCCGCCCGCTCCCGGCGCCAGCGGTCCAGGCTCAGATTGCGGGTCAGGGCGCCGAAAAAGGCCCGCAGCACCGTCGGCCGCTGGGGCGGCATGGCGTTCCACGCCCGCAGCCAGGTGTCATTGACACACTCCTCCGCATCTTCCGGTCGGGACAGGATATTCCAAGCCACCGAGCGACAGTAGGTGCCGTATTTCGCTTCGCTCTCCTCAATGGCCTGCTGAGAACGCGCCCAATACAGGTCTATGATTTGGTTGTCTTCCATCTCTGTCCCTCCCTCTGCTGAAACAGACGTAAAAATGCGCCGCCCGTCGCAGTTGGCAGCGCATTTTTATTACAATCGGCTCTCCAGCGGTGTGATGACGGTATATTCCCGGTCGGCAAACTCCGTCAGCACCGCGTTGATCGCCCCGGCGGTGGCGACACTGTCGTCCAGGGTGAGATAAACCGTGCGGCTGCGATCACCGATGAGCCGGGTCACGCGCTGAACATAGGCCGCGGACCGTTCCCCCTGCCGGGGACGGCCGTCCACCGTCTGCCGCCAGCAGATCCAGCCCTGTTCCTCCAACTGCGCCCGCTGTCCCTCCGGAACCAGGGCCACGGTGGTGGCGGTGCGGGCAACATGGCCCAGCAGCTCATTGCCGGAGTTCAACGCTTCCTGCGTGTTTTCTTCGGCCAAAATCCCGATGGTGTGGCCCTGCCCCACCGCCCGGCGGACCAAATCATCCTGCTGGGCCAACTGTTCCGGCGTAAACAGGAACAGTCCGTGGACCTGATGGCGGACCATGCTGTCCAAAATACTCTCCAGCCCCTGGCCGCTCTCACAGCGGACGGCCACGTACACGCGCACCCGGTTGGCGGGCGGCTCCACCGGCTCCGGATCGTCAGGTACCTGCGGAAGGTCGGGCGGATTGGGCTTTTCGGGGGTCGGGGTGTTAGCCTGAACAAACTCCCGCATACGGGTCTGCATCAAAAGCTCTGCCGCCTCCACAAACTCGTCATCGCTCAGGCGCGCCGTGGGCGTCTTAATGCGGACCAAATAGCCATAACGGGTGTAGGTATAGGAGTCCACAAGCCCGAAGTAGGCACACACTTTGGCCACGGGCAAAAACGCAGTCCCCTTGCGCGTCACCGCTTTGCAGTCAGGGATGGGTTCGTCGTACTGGTCCTTGCACGTACCTGCGGTCAGGTCGAAAATCATGGTGTCCCGCTCACCCAGCAAAATCACCGTGTTCTTCGCGCCCATCCGGGACAGGGACACTCCCAGATCCGCCCCGGTCTGACTTCGGTCAAACACGCCGGCGGGGACGTAAATCTGCCCGTCCACCCAAATAGGCATCGTGTTCATATTCAGGGGCAGCAGACTGATGTTGACAGCGGTGAAGTAGATGTCCTCCGCCGTGACTGCCCGGGCCGTCGGCACACTGACCAACAGCATCACCACGCACAGCAAGACGGCGATCCGTTTTTTCATACCGAGGCCCTCCTCCCCTCATGTGATAGTTGCTTTTAAGATTATAACATATTATAATGAAAAAAACAACCGCGCCAATTACCAAAGGAGAAACCGCCATGCCCGATATGCCCATTTTGGCGGTCTACCACGACCGCAACTACGACCCCGGCTGGCCCCGCCACGTGCGCCAAGCCGTGCGTTGCATCATCCTGCGGGGCGGCAAGGTCGCCCTTGTAAAAAGTACCGCCAAGGGCTTCTATCAGTTCCCCGGCGGCGGCATTGACCCCGGTGAAAGCCACGCGCAGGCCCTCATCCGTGAAACACTGGAGGAGGCGGGGCTGGATATTATCCCTGAGAGCATCCGGCCCTTCGGCATCACCCAGGAGATCCGCGCCTCCCAAATCGCGGCGGAAACCATTTTCGACCATACCTCCTATTTCTATCTTGCCGACGTGGCAGAGGATGCCCACGAGCAGGTTTTGGAGGACTATGAAAAGGACCTGGGCTATGTGCTGGAGTGGGCCGACCCCCACGCCGCGGCGGCGGTCAACTTCGCCCTGTCCCCCAAGTACGAGCATAAATCCAAATTCCTCCTGCGGGAGGCGGAGATTTTGGAGCTGCTGGTAAAAAAGCCTTCCTCCCGGGGTGAAGGTGGCACGGCACAGCCGTGACGGATGAGGGAGCAGTTTTACGAAAGTCGCTCTTTGTTCGCCCCCTCATCAGTCAGCCTTCGGCTGACAGCCTAGCCGTTAGCGACAACGGAGCGCTACGGATGGGGCGTGCCCCTTGCGGGTACAGTTCCCCCAAAGGGAAGCCTTATTCAAACAAAACCCGCGTTCCAACCTGTGTTGGAGCGCGGGTTTTACATATCCTGTTCAGAAAGCCAGACAAGAAATTGTTTGGCCATGGCAAGCTGCTTTTCGTCCATGGTACGCAGCAGCTCGGCCACGTTTTTCCACGCTTCATCCTCCTGCCGGGAGGTACCCACCAAAAACTCATCCGGTGTGGTGTCCAGCGCCGCGGCAAGGCGCATGACCACCTCGGTGGAAGGAATGGAAATGCCACGTTCGATGTTGGACAGATATTTATAGCCAATATCCGCCCGCTCCTCCGCCTCGGACTGCTTCATACCAAGCTTCTTCCGCCGCCGCGCAATGCGCCGGCCAATTTCAGTGTAGTCCAGTTCCATGGTACACCCCCTAACCACTTTATCATACCTCAAACTTCCACGCCATAAACCGATTTTTAGTCATTTTTCATCTTGACATACGAATTATTCGGTTTATAATATGAATTACATCTTTACATACGATTTGGAGGCTTTGAAATGCAAATACAAAAAACACGCAACTTCTTTGGCTTGATCGGCACACTTCTTGTGCTGTCTATGTTTCCTGTCAATTTCGCCGCTTCAATGAGCTTTATGCCATACGTCACCGACGTCATGACGCGCAGCTTTGGCCGGTATATCCCCGTTCTCAAAACCGTTGGTGAGGGATACGCTTTTTGGTTTTGCATGGCCTATTTGGTCCTGATCGCACTGGCAGGCGTTGCCTTCGGGTTTGCTTTCCACAGGACCGGGACTTGCCTTGCCATTCCTCCTGCTATTTTCTTCCTGGTGATCACCCTGGAGAAGGGTCCCGCTCTGATCAAATCCTCCGGCGTCGGCTTTTGGGTAAGCGCAGTCGGTCTGATCGTTATGCTGGTCGCCTGTAAGATGGTTTCCCTCAACAAAAAGCTGTTCCCCTTCTCTGTTTTTTACGGTTACAAGGCGCAGCCTTCCGCCGCCAAGGGACACAAGGTCTCCCGCTCCCGACTGGCGAAAACCTATCTGTATGAGAAGCGCGGCTACGTCGGTTTGGCCGGTGTTTTGCTTGTACTGTCCGCGTTCTTCCTGCGTATTCTTCTGTTCTTGCTCCTCGGCGGCAAATCTTACCACTATTTCCGTTTGGAACTCTCCCTTGGCGGCGCCATTGTGTACCTTCTTCTTTTGGCCGGCGTTGCCGTTGCGTATTTCTTCCGGCATCATGCTTTCGGCTGTATTCTCTCTTTGCCTTATGTGGTCTACTACTGCTCCATCATCATTCAGGAACCCATCGCTTTCATTGCAGGCGGAATTTCCCTTTGGCTGACTCTTATCGGCGTGATCCTGATGCTTCTTTCCTCCTGTATCACCCTGTTCCTGCCGCACCCCCTGGGATGTTCAGAATACTGATGCCGGTTTGCCCTTCGGCTGCCTGACTCACACTACGTTCCGTTTCCTCTCGCACTTGACATTTCTTGATAGAAATGCTATAGTACTCCTGTTAAATCGGCTTTGACGAAGACGAGGTCGCCCAACCCCCACAGAGAGGGACACGCTTTGGTGTAAGTGTCCTGCGGCAACGGCGTCCGGTACCACTTCCGAGCTGTCTGCGACGAGCAGACCGGGTCCCCCCGTTACCGGGGTCACAAGCGGCAGCCACAGGCTGCAAGCAGGGTGGAACCGTGGAGTATTTAATATGCTTCACCCCTGAACATTCAGGGGTGAAGCATTTTGCTTTGCCCCAAACGCAGCAAAAATGATAGGGTCCCGCAAATCGCTCATCCGTCATTTGCTGCGCAAATGCCACCTTCACCCCCGAGGGGAAGGCAAATAGGAGGTTTATATTATGTCCGAAGAAAACATCTACACCTTTGAAAACCCCGAGTACCGCAAGACCTATTGGCACACCTGTTCCCACGTGCTGGCCCAGGCTATGAAGCGCCTGCATCCCGAGGTCAAGCTGGCCATCGGCCCCGCCATCGAAAACGGCTTCTACTACGATTTTGACACCCCCCGCCCCTTCTCCCCCGAGGATCTGGAGGCGCTGGAGGCCGAGATGCGCAAGATCTGCAAAGAGAAGATCAAGCTGGAGCGGTTCGAGCTGACCCGGGCCGAGGCCATCAAGCTGATGGAAGAAATGGACGAACCCTACAAGGTGGAACTCATCAACGATTTGCCCGAGGATGCCGTCATCTCCTTCTACAAGCAGGGTGACTTCACCGACCTGTGCGCCGGCCCCCATCTGGACTCCACCGGCCGCATCAAGGGCAACGCCATCAAGCTGACCAGCGCCACCGGCGCCTACTGGCGCGGCGACGCCAGCCGCAAGATGCTCCAGCGCATCTACGGCGTGGCCTTCGCCAAGAAGGACGATCTGGACGCCTACATCGCCGAGCGTGAGGAGGCCCTCAAGCGCGACCACAACAAGCTGGGCCGCGAGCTGGAGTACTTCACCACCGTGGACTGCATCGGCCAGGGCCTGCCCGTCATGCTGCCCAAGGGCGCCCGCACCATTCAGACCCTGCAGCGCTGGGTGGAGGACGAGGAGCAGAAGCGCGGCTATCTGCTGACCAAGACCCCCCTGATGGCCAAGAGCGACCTGTACAAGATCTCCGGCCACTGGGACCACTACCGGGACGGTATGTTCATCATGGGCGACCCCGACGACGAGAGCAAGGAGTGCTTCGCCCTGCGCCCCATGACCTGCCCCTTCCAGTATCAGGTGTTCCTGAACCGCCAGCGCTCCTACCGTGACCTGCCCATGCGTTTGGGTGAGACCTCTACCCTGTTCCGCAACGAGGACTCCGGCGAGATGCACGGCCTGATCCGTGTGCGCCAGTTCACCATTTCCGAGGGCCACCTGGTCCTGCGTCCCGACCAGTTGGAGGAGGAGTTCAAGGGCTGCCTGGACCTGGCCAAGTACTGCCTGGACACCGTGGGTATGCTGGACAAGTGTACCTTCCGCTTCTCCCAGTGGGACCCCAACAACACCGCCAAGTACGAGGGTACCGCCGAGCAGTGGAACGAGGCCCAGCGGGTCATGGGTCAGATTTTGGACGACCTGGGCGTGAACTACGAGATCGGTATTGACGAGGCCGCCTTCTACGGCCCCAAGCTGGACATTCAGTACAAGAACGTCTTCGGCAAGGAGGACACCATCGTCACCATTCAGATCGATATGCTGCTGGCCGCCAAGTTCGGTATGTACTACATCGACGAGAACGGCGAGAAGGCCCTGCCTTACATCATCCACCGCACCAGCCTGGGCTGCTACGAGCGCACCCTGGCCTACCTCATCGAGGAGTACGCCGGCGCCCTGCCCACCTGGATGGCCCCCGAGCAGGTGCGCTTCCTGCCAGTCACCGACCGCGCCTGCGACTACTGCGCCAACAAGGCCCGGGAGCTGGAGACCATGGGCTTCCGCGTGGAGGTGGACTACCGCAACGAGAAGATCGGCAAGAAGATCCGCGAAGCCACTCTGGAGAAGGTCCCCTACATGGTGGTTGTGGGCGACCGGGATATGGAGAACGGCACCGTTTCTCCCCGTCACCGCTCCGGCGAGGACCTGGGCGCCATGTCCTTCGAGGACTTCGCCGCCCTGCTCAAGGACGTTGTGGACTCCAAGGCCAAGAAGTAATCAACCAAAGCAAACAAACACGCCGCAGACCAATGGTCTGCGGCGTATTTTTTATTTCATACGATAAATGGTGCAGGGTATCTGTAACCCGCGGATTGCAAGGGTTACCGGCTCTGCCGGGCGGAAGCCCAGTTCCTCCGCCAGCCGTTTCTTTGCAGCATCACAATCCGCAATTTGCAGATAGACCTCGCCACCCGCCGCCTTACGGCAGGCGTCCAGCAGCTCCGGTGCCGCCCCGGCAAAGCCGTCGCAGAAAAAGAGGTCGGCCCGCATACCCCGGTCCGTGGACTCCACGCTGGCCATACCGCCCAGCACGCCATTGTCCCCAACCGCGCCAAAGCAATGTCCGCCCCGGGCCATCAAATCCATATATTTGGGATACAGCCCCATACAGGAGAGCTGATTGAGGTGGGTGGAGTTGACCAGCGCCGTGTTGCAGTCCAGCAGCACGAACTTGCCCCGGTGCAGCACCAGAGGCACCAGGGGGATTCGCATGGAGGGGTCACCCTCCACCACCTGAACGTTCTCCGGGGACGCAAACAGCTCCCGCTCAAAGTCCACGGTGTCCCCCATGGCATAGCGCATCATCACGTTGGAGCCGGGGCGGTAGGCAAATCCGAAGCTATGATACAGCTTGGCCGCCACCGGGTTGCTGGTCCCCAACACCATGGCCCGCACCCCGTCCCGGTCCAGTTCCTCCATGACCGCGCCGAACAGCCACCTGCCCACACCCTTGCCCCGGGCAGCGGGGGTGGTGCATACGCCGCCCACGCCACACAGCTTGGGGCCGGTCCTGGGTATGGTGACGTGGACGGTGCCTAAAATCACGCCGTCCTCCTGTGCTACAAAGGTAATGTCCTCGTTATAAGCGGCCTCGGTGCCGTCGATCTGCGGGCGCTCCAGCTCCGCCTCCGCCTTGCCGAAGATACTGCCCCACAGATCCAGGATGGGTTCGTGGTCAAAGGGCGGGGTATACCGTTTCAGTTCCATAACAACACGTCCTCTCAAAGTCCGGTCAAATCAAAGTTGGGGGTGTACTGCCGGCCCACGCTGTCCCGCTCCTGCACAAAGCCGTCCAACCCCAGATTATCCATATATTCCCGGGCGGCCCGGACCTCGCCGGCCCGGAGGGTGCGGTCGATTTCCGCAAACTCCGCCGCCCTGCCCCAGGGGGTGTACTGGCTCATGAGGGAAAACAGCACCTGTCCGGGCGCAAAATTCCCCGCCACCCAGTCCATAGCCGCTTTCGCGCCGTTCAACTGACCGGGCAGCAGCAGGTGACGGATGACAACGCCCTTTTTCAAAAGGCCATCTTCGTCAAATACGCAGGGACCCACCTGCTCCGCCATCTCACGGATGGCGGCGATGGCCACCTGGGGATAGTCGGGGGCGTCGGAGTACCGGGCGGCCACCCCGCTGTCCATGTACTTCAAATCGGGCAGGTAGATATCCACCTTACCCGCCAGCGCTTTCAGCGTTTCCAACCGCTCATAGCCGCCGCAGTTCCAGACCACGGGGACAGGCAGAGGGTGTTCCTCCAACAGTTTTATAACGATGTGGGCATAGTGGGTGGGGGTGACGAAATTGATGTTGTGGGCGCCCCGGGCCACCAGCTCGTCGCAGATTTCGCCCAACCGCTCCAAACTGACCGGCTTGCCGAAATCCCGGTGGCTGATCTCCTCATTTTGGCAGAACACGCAGCCCAGGCTGCAGCCGGAAAAGAACACCGTCCCCGACCCCCGGGTGCCGGAGATGGGCGGCTCCTCCCACAGATGCAGGTCGGCACGGGCCAGTACCGGCCCCTCCGGCATACGGCAATAACCCTCCCCCCGCTCCGCCGTGCGCAGAGCATGACAGCGGCGGGGACAAATATCACAAATCATGGTATCCTCCGTCAAAAGTGACCCAGGCGGTCACGCACCGCGGATTCAAAGCCGCGGAAGGCATTCGGCACGGCGTACTGCCGCTCCAGCTCCTGCCGTCCGGCCCACACCCAGCCGTCGGGCAGGCGGTCGTTTTGCGCCTCCACCATCACGGCGGCCATGTGCCACTCAATGTGGGTAAAGATATGCCGGGCGGTGCCGCCGGGGGTGGATGTTCCCGCAATTTCCCAATCGCTCAAGGCGTGGGCGGCGGGGGCGAGTTCGTTGGGAAACTCCCACAAACCCGCCAGCAGGCCCTTTGCAGGCCGCTTGCGCAGGGCAACTTTATTGTCATAAAAGACGAGAAAAACCGTTCGTTCTTCTATCTTTCTGTCCTTTTTCGGCGCCTTCACCGGCAGCCTGTCCGTCAGACCTTTCCGCCGGGCAAGGCAGAATTCCGCCGCCGGGCATTGGTCACACAGGGGCGCGCCGTTGGGAATACACACCGTGGCCCCCAGCTCCATCATAGCCTGATTAAACTGCCCCGGCTGGGCGGTCGGGATGATCTCCCCCAATTTTTCCGCCACCTTTCGACGAGTGGCAGGCAGAGTGATGTCCGCCTCATCGGCGGTCAGGCGGGCCACCACCCGCAGCACGTTGCCGTCCACGGCGGGTACCGCCTGTCCGAAAGCGATGGAGGCAACCGCCCCGGCGGTGTAGTCCCCCACCCCGGGCAGAGAACGGATGGCCTCATATTCCCGGGGAAACTCGCCCCCGAACCGCTCCACAATCTGCTCCGCCGCCCGTTTCAGGTTGCGGGCCCGGCTGTAATAGCCCAGTCCCTGCCACAGCTTCATCAGCCGCTCCTCCGGCAGTTGGGCCAGGTCCCCCACCGTGGGGGCGGCATCCATAAACCGCCGGTAGTAGTCCAGCACCGCCGCCACCCGGGTCTGCTGCAGCATGATCTCCGACAGCCATACGTGGTAGGCCGTGGGGTCAGCCCGCCAGGGCAGCTTGCGGGCGTGTTCGCCGTACCACTCCAAAAGCGGGATGGGCAGCCGGGCCAGGGGGTCACTGCGCTTGCTCATTCAACAGCTCCTCAAGAAATTCGACACACTGGTAAACCAGCTCGTCGCAGTTGTCCTTCTTCACCTGACCCCGCTCCCTGGCCGCCAGCAGCAGGTCCCGGCAGTCGGTAAAGCCGTTTTGCTGCTTGAACCGCGCCAGCAGCGCAATGGCGGCGGCACTGCTCTCTTTGGCAAGGCCAATGGTCATCAGGGCGCCGGTCAGGGCGCCGCAGGTGGAGCCGTGGCGCATACCGCTGCCAAAATGGGCGCCCAGGTCATTGGCCTGTTCCTCGCTCAAACCCAGCTTTTCCGCAAAGGGAATGAGTACCGCCTGGCAGCAGTTGTAATGTACGTTCGCATCCGCCCGCAGGGCGCGGGTCTTTTCCATAGGGGTCATAATATTTCTCCTTAATTGAAGATGTCCGCCTGTTCCCGGAACAGGGCGTGGACCCGCACCCGCACCCCTTTATGTATCGGCGCGGACAGATCCGGATCCCGGGCAAGCAGGTCGTGGGCGGCAAGGCGGGCCTGCTCCAGCACTGCCATATCCCCGGCCAGGTCGGCCACGTGCAGTTGAGGCAGACCGTGCTGAC
Source organism: Oscillospiraceae bacterium (assembly GCA_015067885.1). Classification (GTDB taxonomy): domain Bacteria; phylum Bacillota; class Clostridia; order Oscillospirales; family Oscillospiraceae; genus Lawsonibacter. The sequence goes on from SVLO01000016.1 coordinate 14,119, forward strand.
GGCTGCCGAAGAAGTCGCCGGGGCCACGCTGTTTCAAATCCGCTTCCGCGATCCTGAAACCGTCGTTGGTGGCCCGCATGACGCCCAGCCGCTCTCTCACGCTGTCGCTGCGGGAGGAGGTGACCAGCACGCAGTAGGACTGGTGCGCCCCCCGGCCTACCCGGCCCCGGAGCTGATGGAGCTGGCTCAGGCCGAAGCGCTCGGCGTTCTCCACCACCATCAGGGCGGCGTTGGGTACGTCCACGCCCACCTCGATGACCGTAGTGGACACCAGCACGTCGATCTCCCCCGCCACAAAGGCGGCCATGACCGCTTCTTTCTCTTTGGCCTTCATTTTGCCGTGGACAAAGGCCACCCGCAGGTCGGCAAACACGTTCTCGGCAAGGTCCCTGGCGTAGGTGGTCACCGCCTTCAGGTTTGGCAGGCTCTCCGCCCCCCCATCGGGATTTTCCTCCACCGTGGGGCAGACGATATAAGCCTGACGCCCCTCGGCCACCAGCTTGCGGACAAAGCCGTACATCCGTTGCCGCTTGTCCTCCCCCACCACGAAGGTGTCGATAGGCAGGCGGCCGGCAGGCATCTGATCGATGACGGACACGTCCAGGTCGCCATATACCATCAGGGCAAGGGTCCGGGGAATGGGGGTGGCCGACATGACCAGCACGTGGGGGGACTCCCCCTTGGCGTTCAGGGCGGCCCGCTGCTCCACGCCGAAGCGGTGCTGCTCGTCCGCCACCACAAGGCCCAGGTTTTCAAACTCCACGCCCTTGCTGAACAGGGCGTGGGTGCCGACTATGAACTGAATTTCGCCGTTTTTGATCTGCTCCTGCACCTGCCGCTTTTGGGTCGGGGTCATGGAGCCGGTCAGCAGGCCCACCCGCACCCCGGCGGGAGTCAGCAGGTTGGACAACGTCTTGAAATGCTGGGCGGCCAGCAGCTCGGTGGGGGCCATTAGCGCCGCCTGCAGACCGCTTTGCACCACCATCCACCCGGCGGCGGCGGCCACTACCGTCTTACCCGAGCCTACGTCGCCCTGGACCAGGCGGTTCATGGGTCGGCCGGAGGCCATATCCGCCCGGCACTGCTCCATGACCCGAAGCTGGGCCTCGGTGGGGGCAAAGGGCAGCAGGTGGAGATAGGGCTGCAGCGATGGGCACTTGCACACCGGACCGGACACGTTGGTGCGGCGGTCCTTCAGCAGGGCAAGGCCCGCCGTGAGGTAAAACAGCTCCTCGAAAATCATGCGGTGCTTGGCCCGCTCCAGCTCCCCGAAATCATTGGGGAAGTGGATGGTCCGCAGGGCTGCGGCGACGTCCATCAGGTCGTTGCGCTCCACGATATGCCGGGGCAAGCTCTCCTGCCACAGGTGGGCGCAGCCCTCCACCGCCCAGCGGGCCAGGTTCACCATGATGTTGTTGGTAATGCCCGCCGTCAGACGATAGACGGGCAGGATACAGCCGGTGGCAGTCCGGCGGTCCGCCGGCTCTGTGACGGGGTTGGTCATGCGGACGGCGCGGCCCTGCCGCTCCACCCGGCCGTAGAAAATATACTCTTTGCCCACCTGCAGGCTGTCCTTGCGGTAGCTTTGGTTGAAGTAGGTGATTTGGGCAAGGCCGCTGTGGTCCACCGCCTCCGCCTTCACAAGGTCAAGGCCACGGCGGATCCGGCTGAGCCGTGGGGGCTTGGCTATCATGGCACGGATGCACACCGGCCCCTCCTCCCCCGCCCGGGCGATGGTGGTTTCGGTGCGGCGGTCCTCGTAGTCACGGGGGAAATTGCGCAGAATATCCCCCACGGTTTCAACACCCAGCCTGGCCAGCTTCTTGGCCCGGGCCGGACCGATACCGGGAAATTGCTCCACAGACGTATGCAGGTCCATCCACCGCACCCCCTTTCTCGTTTAGGTCAATTTTAACACATTCCCCGGTCAAATGCAAAAAGATATATAGTCCTTGCTCCTTTTGGGAAAAATGAATATAATGGTCTTGTAAACCATCCCCACAGGAGGCCACTATGAGCGAATACGTTTTGAATATGTTTCCCGCCAAAGAGTCCGAGCGGGCCGAATTTGAGGCCCTGATGCCCCACGCGGTGTGGGAGTACCCCCGCCGCAGCACCGTGACCCGTGAGCAGTTAGAGCGCGCCACCGTCATCATGGGTACCCCCAGGCCGGAGGATCTGGTCCACGCCAAGAACCTGCGCTGGCTGCAATCCCTTTGGATGGGGGTGGATGAGTACGTAGCCGAGGGTGTACTGCCCGAAACCGTGACCATCACCGCCTGCGCCGGGGCATACCGACAGTCGGTGTCCGAACACATGCTGGCCACCCTGCTGGCCATGTGCCGCAACCTGCCCCAGGTCCGGGACAATCAGCGCGCCCACAAGTGGGTGGACTTCAAGCAGATGCGCACCATCCGGGGCGCCACGGTCCTTGTGGTGGGCGCCGGCACCATCGGCGGCGACTTCGCCCGGCTGTGCAAGGCGTTGGGCGCCAACACCGTAGGACTCAAGCGCACCGTCACCGGACCCATCGACGGCTTTGACCGGCTGGACACCATGGACGCGCTGGACGCCTGGCTGCCCAAAGCCGACGTGGTGGCCCTCATCGTCCCCCACACGCCGGAGACCATCCATCTGATGGACCGCCGCCGCCTGTCCCTAATGAAGCCCGACGCCATGCTGGTCAGCGACGGTCGGGGCAGTGTGCTGGATCAGGATGCCCTGGCCGACTTGATGGGTCAGGGTCACCTGTGGGGTGCCGCTCTGGACGTGACCGTGCCGGAACCGCTCAACGCCGACAGCCCCCTGTGGGATATCCCCAACCTGCTGCTGACCCCCCACCTGGCCGGGGGCATCCGGCTGGAGGTCAGCCGTAAAAACGCCGTGGACTTCGCCCTGGCCAACTTCCGCCGCTACGCCCAGGGGCAGCCCTTGCAGGCTGTTGCCCGGTCGGGGCTGGTCCGTTGAAAAAAAGTTTTTATTTTCACCGCTAAATAGATAAAAAAACTTTGCCTTTTGTGACAAAGGATGCTATAATCTATGGTGTATGGGCATATACTTTTTTCATATGCTGTTTTAGGAGTAAACCCCGCCTTCCCGCGGGCGTCAATATAGTCATCCAGTTTCGTCAAAGAGGGTGCGATTTTGAAGAAATATCAAATTATCGGCGGCCATAAGCTGCACGGCTCCATAGAGATCAGCGGCGCCAAAAACGCCGCCGTGGCCATTCTCCCCGCCGCCCTACTGGTGGATGGGGTATGCCGCATTGAAAACATCCCCCAAATCAGCGACGTGACCCTGATCCTGCAGATCATGCAGGAGCTGGGCGCACAAATCAAGACCATCAACCGCACCACCATGGAGATCGACTGCTCCCATATCGTCAACCAGCGGGTGCCGCAGGATATGGGCCGCAAGATCCGCGCCAGCTATTATTTGGTGGGCGCCCTGATGGGCCGCTTCGGCTGGGCGGAGGTACCTATGCCCGGCGGCTGCGACCTGGGCAGCCGTCCCATCGACCAGCATATCAAGGGCTTTGCCGCCATGGGCGGCGCGGTGGACGTGGTGTCCGGCGTCATCTGCGGCAAAATGAACAGCGGCAACCGTTTCAAGGGCGGTCAGGTCTATTTGGACATCGTGTCCGTGGGCGCCACCATGAATATCATGCTGGGCGCCGCCCTGGCCGACGGCATGACCATCATCGAGAACGCCGCCAAGGAGCCTCACATCGTAGACCTTGCCAACTTCCTGAACTCCATGGGCGCCGACATCATGGGCGCCGGTACCGACGTCATTAAGATCCGCGGCGTGGAACGGCTGCGGGGCGGTACCTACTCCATCATCCCCGACCAGATCGAGGCCGGCACCTACATGGCCGCCGTGGCCGCCGCCGGGGGCGAGGTGCGCATCTGCAACGTTATTCCCAAGCACCTGGACTGCATCACCGCAAAGCTGCTGGAGATGGGTGTGGAGGTCATTGAGGAGGACGATACCGTCCTGGTCCGCCGCGACGGCCCCCTGACCCGCACCAATATCAAGACCATGCCCTACCCCGGTTTCCCCACGGATATGCAGTCCCAAATCGGCGCGGTGCTGTGCCTGGCACAGGGTACCAGCGTCATTACCGAGGGCGTGTGGGATAACCGCTACCGCTACGTTGACGAGCTGCGCCGCATGGGTGCCAGCATTCAGGTGGACGGCAAGGTAGCCGTCATCGAGGGCGTGGAAAAGCTGACCGGCGCCCCGGTCCACGCCTGCGACCTGCGCGCCGGCGCCGCCATGGTCATCGCCGGCCTCGCCGCCGAGGGCGTGACCGAGATCGACTCCATCCACCACATTGAGCGCGGCTACGAAAACCTGGTGGAAAAGCTGGCCGCCGTTGGCGCCCACATCCGTGTAGTGGAGACCCCGGATGAGGAGGCTGCCCAGCCTCAGGTTGGCTGATTTTATCACACACAAAGCCGGAGATGTCTGCCGCGCCCTTGGGCGCCGCCGTCTTCGGCTTTTGTATTTGAAAGGAAGATCATTTTGCTTGGCGTTACAACCCTTGCCAGCGGCTCCGGCGGCAACTGCCTGCTGGTGTCCGGCGGCGGAAGTCACCTGCTGATCGACGCGGGCATCTCCTGCCGCCGTATGACCGCCGGACTGGCTCAACTGGGACTGAGCCTGTCCCAGTTGGACGGCATCCTCATCACCCACGAACATTCCGACCATATCTGCGGCCTTGCTACCCTCATCAAAAAGCACGCCACCCCCATCTTCGCCTCCCCCGGCACCGCCCGGGCGCTGGAGTACCGGCTGGCCTTTGCCGAAAATCAGTTGCGCCCCATTGAGGTGGGCGAGGAATTTTGCGTAGGCGACCTGACGGTGCGCAGCTTCGCCACCAGCCACGACAGCGCCCAAAGCTGCGGCTATCGTGTCCGGGCCGAAGATCGCTCCATGGCCCTGGCCACCGACCTGGGTTTCGTGTCCGATCAGGTGCTGGATGCCGTACTGGGCTGCGACATTTTGGTGGCGGAGTCCAACCACGACGTGGACTGGCTGCTGTCCGGCCCCTATCCCCCCTACCTGCAGCAGCGGATTTTGGGTGACCGGGGCCATCTGCGCAACGAGGACGGGGCCGAGCTGGTGACCCGTGCCGCCCTGTCCGGCACCCGCACCATCCTGTTGGCCCACCTGAGCCGTGAAAACAACACCCCCGCCCGGGCGCTGGAGGTGGCTCGCCGCCGCCTGTCCGCCGCCGGCATCGACCCGGACCGGGATGTGACCCTGGCCGTGGCCCCGGTGTGCGAAAACAGCCCCACTTATCTTGCCGAGAGGAGCGAGCAGCCGTGCTGAGCGTACATATCATCTGCGTGGGCAAAATGAAGGAAAAATTCTATATCGACGCCGCCGCGGAATACGTCAAGCGGCTGGGCGGCTACTGTAAGCTGACCATTACGGAGCTTACCGAGGAACGCCTGCCCGCCGACCCCTCCCAAGGGCAGATCGACGCCGCCCTGGCCCGGGAGGCTGCCGCCATCCAAGCAAAACTGCCCCCCAACGCCGCCATTGTGGCCATGTGCGTGGAGGGCAAGACCTGCTCCAGTCCGGAGCTGGCGGCACAGATGCTCCGCTTTGAGCAGGACAGCGCCAAGCACGTGGTCTTTCTCATCGGCGGCAGCTGCGGCCTGGACGAGGCACTGAAACGTCAGGCCCGCCTGCGGCTGTCCATGTCCCCCATGACCTTCCCCCACCACCTGGCCCGGGTCATGCTGCTGGAGCAGATTTACCGCGCCTTCAAAATCAACGAAGGCTCCTCCTACCACAAGTAGGCAGAAAATACGTGGAAGTTTTCCTCAGTTTGTGATACAATGGTTGTACCAACTCAATTTCAACGGAGGTTTTTGCTATGACGTACCTGGATACCTACGAAAAATGGCTGGCCAGCCCCGCCCTGTCCGCGGAGGAAAAGGCCGAGCTGCAGGCCATCGCCAACGACGACAAGGAGATCGAGTCCCGCTTTTATGACCAACTGTCTTTCGGCACCGCCGGTCTGCGGGGTACCATGGGCGTGGGTCTGAACCGCATGAACGTCCACGTCATCCGTCACGCTACCCAAGCCTTTGCCCAGGTGATTTTGGAGCAGGGCGCCGACGCGGTGGCCCGGGGCGTGGCGGTGTGCTATGACTGCCGTAACAACTCCGCCCTCTTCGCCCGGGAGGCTGCCCGGATCATGGCCGGCAACGGCATCCCCGTGCGGCTGTTTGACGCTCTGCGCCCCACGCCGGAGCTGTCCTTCGCCGTGCGTGAATACGGCTGCACCGCCGGCATCAACATCACCGCCAGCCACAATCCCAAGGAGTACAACGGCTACAAGGTCTATTGGGACGACGGCGCCCAGTTGCCCCCCGAACACGCCGACGAGGTGGCCCGGAAGATGAAGGAGCTGGACGTATTCGACTGCGTGAAGCTGGCCGACTACGACGCCGCCGTGGCCCAGGGCAAGATCGTGCTGATGGGCGAGGAAACTGACGAGGCCTTCCTTTCCAACGTCATGGCCCAGGTCAACGACAAGGCTGTGGTGGCGCAGGTGGCGGACAACTTCAAGATGGTCTACACCCCCTTCCACGGCACCGGTCACAAGCTCATTCCCACCGCCCTGGGCCGTCTGGGTGTCAAGCACCTCATCTGCGTGCCTGAGCAGATGGTCATCGACGGTGACTTCCCCACCGTGGTCTCCCCCAACCCGGAGAATCCCGAGGGCTTCGCCCTGGCCGTGGAGCTGGCTAAAAAAGAGGGCGCCGACTTCATCCTCGGCTCCGACCCCGACGCCGACCGCGTGGGCATCATGGTCAACACCGGAAACGGCGAATTCGCCGTCATCTCCGGCAACCAGACCGGCGTGCTGCTGCTGGACTACCTCATCGGCGCCATGAAGCGCGCCGGCAAGCTGCCCCAGAACCCCGTGGCCCTGAAAACCATCGTCACCACCGAGATGGCCCGCAAGGTGGCCCAGGTCAACGGTCTTGCCTGCTACGATACCTTTACCGGCTTTAAGTTCCTGGCCCAAAAGAAGGACCGGCTGGAGCAGTCCGGCGAGGGCAACGTCATCTTCTCTTATGAGGAGTCCTTCGGCTATATGCTGGGTGGCTTCGTCCGGGACAAGGACGCCGTCACCGCCTCCCTGCTGCTGACCGAGATGGCCGCTTGGTACGCCAGCCGCGGCATGACTCTGTACGACGCCCTGCAGGAGCTGTTTGTGAAGTACGGTTTCTACGGCGAGAAGACCCTGAACCTGGTCATGCCCGGTCTGGACGGTCTGAAGAAGATGGCCGACCTGATGGCTGGCCTGCGCGCCGATCCCCCCGCCGACATCGCCGGGGTCAAGGTGGCCGAGTACAAGGACTATTCCGACGGCAGCGTGGTCTGCGCCGAGTGCGGTAAGAAGTCCACCATGGAGCTGTCCGGTTCCAACGTCCTGCGCTACGAAATGGCCGACGGCACCAGCCTCATCGTCCGCCCCTCCGGCACCGAGCCCAAGGTCAAGGTCTATATCCTGGCCAACGGCGCCGACAAGGCCGAGTGTGACGCCAAGGTGGCCAAGTACGCCGCCTGGGCCGAGAGCCTGAAAAACTGAACCTATCCCCACACGCCCCACGGCAATGCCGTGGGGCGTGTTTTCTCAGCCCCCCGGCGCGCCGGGCGAAATGTAACGGCCCGCCGGGTCGCCGGGCCCTACGGATACGGCATACCCCTTGCTGATACAAAGGGGCCACGCAGACCACCGGCACGGCCTGATTATGCCCGCTTGTCATTTGCGCCCCGGCGTGGTAAAATATAGAATAGGAAATTATGGGACTGCGAGGTAACTGCATGGAAATCGGCGGCATTGAAATCCCCGGCAAGCTGGCCCTTGGCCCCATGGCCGGGGTGACGGACATGGCCTTTCGCACCATCTGTCGGGAGCAGGGCGCGGCCCTGACCATTACCGAGATGGTCAGCGCCAAGGCCCTGTGCTATCAGGATAAAAAGTCCATACCCCTGCTGCAGCTCGGCCCGGAGGAGCATCCCGCCGCCGCCCAGCTTTTCGGCAGCGACCCGGTCTGTATGCAGGAGGCGGCCGCCATCGCCCGTGAAGTGTCCGGCGCCGACTTCATCGACATCAATATGGGCTGTCCCGTCCCCAAAATCGCCAACAGCGGCGACGGCAGCGGCCTGATGCGCACCCCGGATCTGGCCGTCAAGGTAGCCGAGGCGGTCATCAGGGGCGCCGGCTGTCCCGTCACCGTCAAGTTCCGCCTTGGCTGGGACAAGGGCAGCATCAACTGCGTGGAATTTGCCAAAGCCATGGAACAGGCCGGCGCGGCCGCCGTGGCTGTCCATGGCCGCACCCGCACCCAAATGTACGCCGGCACCGCCAACTGGGACTGGATTCGTGAAGTTAAAAACGCCGTTCACATCCCCGTCATCGCCAACGGCGACGTATTTGAGGCAAAGGACGCCGTGCGCATTTTGAAGTACACTGGGGCGGACATGGCCATGATCGGCCGGGGCGTGTTCGGCAACCCGTGGATCTTTGCCCAGTGCAACGCCGCCCTGGAGGGCCGTGATATTCCCGAAATTCCGCCCCTTGCCCAGCGGTGCGACACCGCCGTGCGGCAGTTCGAGATGGCCGCCGCCAACAAAGGGGAAAAGGTCGCCTGTCTGGAGGCCCGCAAGCAGTACGCCTGGTACCTCAAGGGCGTGTCCCACGCCGGGTATTATAAGGAACAAATTTGCAAAATCACCACACTGGACGACGTATATCGGGTCACCGCGGGTATCAAGCGGGACCTGTGCTGACAAAATAACCGTGTGCGAAAGGCGGTGAGCAAGCCGTGACGGAACAGGAACTGGTATCCCGGGCGAGGGCCGGGGATGACAAGGCCTTTGAGCAACTGATGCTGGACAACCAAACCCGCATTTACAACCTGACCCTGCGCATGACGGGCAACCCGGAGGACGCTCTGGACCTGGCCCAGGAGGCCTTTCTCAACGCCTGGAAGGGACTGAAATTCTTTAAGGGCGACAGCACCTTCGCCACGTGGCTGTACCGCCTTGCCACCAACGCCTGCCTGGACCACCTGCGCAAGCGGAAACGGCGGCAGGACGTGTGGCTGCCCCAACTGGCGGACGATGAGGACGACTCCCTCCCCGATGTCCCCGACGAGCGCTACCGCCCCGACACCACCTACGAGCGGCAGGAGCGGTTGGAGGCGCTGCAACAGGGCCTTGCAAAGCTGTCCGACGAGCATCGGCAGGTGCTGGTCATGCGGGAGCTGGACGGCCTGTCTTACCAGGAAATTGGCGACGTTTTGGACCTGGAGGCCGGCACGGTCAAGTCCCGCATTGCCCGGGCAAGGCTTGCCCTGCGAAAAATTTTACTGGAAACGGGGAACTTTTCCCCCTGACGGGCGTCAAAGCTTATGAAACCAATGGAAAGGAAGTGACCCGGCATGAATTGTGAGCGTTATCTCGACCTCATCAGCGCCCGGCTGGACGGCCCCCTGTCCCCTGCGGACGAAGCCGAACTGACCGCCCATCTGAACGACTGCCCCGCCTGCCGGGCCATTGCCCACGACCTTGCCAACGTCCACACCACCCTGTCCGGCGCGGCCGCCACACCTCCGGCGGAGCTTGCCGAGGGCGTGATGACGTCCATCCGTGGCCAGCGTACCGCCCGCAAGCGTACCTTCCGTCAGCTTGGTGCTTTGGCCGCCTGCCTTGTTCTCTGTGTAGGTTTGTTTGCTCTGTCCCGACCTCAGGTCCCCGCCGACGAGCAGACCCCCATGACCACCCGCACCGTCACCGGCCGGTCCGCAAGCGCGGGGCTGCCCTTCTCCGACCCGCAGCGGCTGCGGCTGAGCAGTATGTCCACCTCCTTTGCGCCCACCGCCGACCTGCTGGGCGACACAGAGGGCCTGGCCCGCTGCCTGGCCCGGTTCCCGGAAAACGACCTGTCCCACTTGACCCTGGCCTATGACGAGGACTATTTCCGCACCCACCGGCTGCTGGCCATGGCGGTGGTAGAACCCAGCAGCTCCATCACCCACACCGTTGCCACCCTGACCGACAACACCGTCACCGTCCTGCGCCACGTCCCCGAGGCCGGGGACACCGACGTGGCCCTGTGGCTCATTTTGGCCGAGGTGGAGGGTGTCGGCCCGGAAACCGCTTTGACCGTGGAGCTGATCGACAATTGAACCGATACGCTGAATGGGACGCCGCAGGCGTCCCATTCTTATTTTCCCATCACTTTGCCACACTAAATCATTCATTTACATTTTCGTCAAAAAACTGTTGTCATTTATTCGGTTTTGTTATATAATAGCCAATAGCATGATATTGCTTTGGCTCCGGTCAAAGCTTGTCGTAGAAACACCCAATTGTAAGGAGTGGAAACAACATGAGCTATTCTGTACAAAACATCCGCAACGTCTGCCTGCTGGGTCACGGTGGTAACGGAAAGACCGCCCTGGCAGAAAGCCTGCTTTACATGACCGGCGCCCTGGACCGCATGGGCAAGGCCACGGACGGCAACACCGTGTGTGACTTCGACCCGGAGGAGATCAAGCGCCAAATCTCCATCACCACCGCCGTCGCCCCCATCGAGTACAAGGGCTGCAAGATCAACATTCTGGACACTCCGGGCAGCGCCGGCTTCGCCGGTGAGGTGGTGGCCGCCCTGCGCGCCGCCGACGCCGCCATCATCGTCTGCTCCGCCAAGGACGGTATCTCCGTCGGTTTGGAGAAGGCGTGGAAGTACTGCGAAGAGCGCAATATGCCCCGCTTTATCTACATCTCCAAGACCGATGAGGACAACTCCGACTACAACGCCACCTTCGACGCCCTGCGCGAGCGGTACGGCAACAAGATCGCTCCCGTGGTGGTCCCCATTTGGGACGACAATAAGAAGGTCACCGGCATCATCGACGTGCTGAACAAGCGCGCCTACGAGATGCAGAACCTCAAGCGCGTGGAGATCAACATCCCCGAGGGCAAGGACACCGTCATCACCGAGTTCAACGACGCTCTGAAAGAGTCCGTGGCCGAGACCAGCGAGGAGTTCATGGACAAGTTCTTCTCCGGCGAGGACTTTACCTATGCCGAGATGATCCAGGGTCTGCGTCAGGGCGTGCGTGACCTGTCCCTGTTCCCCGTGCTGTGCGGCTCCGCCGTGAACTGCATGGGTTCCCTGATGCTGATGGACTACATCGTGGACCTGCTGCCCAACCCCATGGAGGGCAACTACCACCGCGCCACCACCCAGGACGGCGAGAGTGAGGAGTTCGTAGTCTCCCCCGGCGGCGTTCCCACCGCCTTCGTGTTCAAGACCGTGGCCGACCAGTACGGCAAGTTCTCCTTTATCAAGGTCCTGTCCGGTGAGATCACCTCCGATATGCCCCTGGTCAACTCCCGCACCGGCGACAGCGAGAAGCTGGGCCGCCTGTACGAGATGCGCGGCAAGAAGGCTACCGAGGTCAAGGTCCTCTCCTGCGGCGACATCGGCGCCATCGGCAAGATGGACAAGGTCAAGACCGGCGACACCCTGTGCGACACCCGCAAGGTGGTCAGCCTGAAGGCTCTGCCCTTTGCCGAACCCTGCTACCAGGTGGCCGTGTCCCCCAAGACCCGCGGCCAGGAGGATAAGGTGGCCCAGGGTCTGGCCCGCCTGAACGAGGAAGATCCCACCTTCACCGTAGTCAACAACGCCGAGACCCATCAGATGGTGGTCACCGCCGCCGGCGACATCCACGTGGATGTGCTGATGGCCAAGCTGAAGAGCCGCTTCAACGTGGAAGTGGATCTGAAGGAACCCCGCGTCCCCTACCGTGAGAAGATCCGCAAGACCGTATCCAAGCAGGGCCGCCACAAGAAGCAGACCGGCGGTTCCGGCCAGTTCGGTGACGTGTGGATCCGGTTCGAGCCCAACTTTGACGAGGAGCAGATGGTCTTCGCTGAGGAGGTCTTCGGTGGCTCCGTACCCAAGAACTACTTCCCCGCTGTGGAAAAGGGCCTGCGCGAGGCCTGCGTCCACGGTCCCCTGGCCGGCTACCCCGTGGTCAACCTGAAGGCCGTGCTGTACGATGGCTCCTACCACCCCGTGGACTCCTCCGAAATCGCGTTCAAGACCGCCGCTCAGCTGGCCTACAAGGCCGCCATGCCCGAGGCCAACCCCGTGCTGATGGAGCCTGTTGGCGAGCTGAAGGTCACCGTACCCGACAGCTACATGGGCGACGTCATCGGTGACCTGAATAAGCGCCGCGGCCGCGTGATGGGTATGACTCCCATCGACGGCGGCGAGCAGGTCATTGAGGCCGAGGTCCCCATGGCCGAGATGATGTCCTACGCCATCGACCTGCGCGCCATGACCCAGGCCCGCGGTTCCTACACCTTCCACTTTGTCCGCTACGAGGATTGCCCCCCTGCCGCTCAGGAGAAGGCCATCGCCGCAGCCAAGGCGATGGAGGAAGAGTAATTTCCATGCAAAATGCCCACCCCTTTGGGGTGGGCATTTTTTGTTATATGTATCCAAACATACATAAATGCGGGAAATTCCGCCTGTTGTAGAGGGACACAAGTCCCACACAAAAGGAGGAATTTATTATGGCAAGCAATCATACCCCGGAATATGGGCTGAACCAGTGGTCCCTGGAGGACAGCGTGGTCATGGAGGAATTCAACACCGACAACCGCAACATCGAGCAGGCGCTGCTGGCGCTGAAAGCCGCCCTGCCCAAGTTTCAGACAGGTAGCTACGTGGGTACCGGCACTTGCGGTGAAAGCAATCCCAAGTCCCTGACCTTTTCCTTTCTCCCCAAGCTGGTGCTGATCATGCAGGGTGCGTCTGCTGCATCCAACATGGGTATTATGACCTGTATGCAGGGCGTTCCCGCCGCAATGGTGTCCTACGACTGGCCCAATACCACCGATTTCAAGCCCTACATCGTCCCCCTGACCTGGGCCGGCAACACCCTTTCCTGGCAGGGCATCGATGCCAGCCGGAATTACAATCAAGAGGGCCTGACCTATTACTATATGGCAATCGGCTGAACCCACACCCCGCAGGAAAACTCCTGCGGGGTGATTTTTTGTTTCGGGCCACCGGGGACGGCCCGCGCGTTATACGCCCCCTCACCCACCGCTGCGCGGTCCCCCCAAGGGGGAGGGTTTGCATAGAGAAAAACAACCCCCACTCCCGAAGGAGTGGGGGTTGAACTTATTGAGCTAAGTTTTTAAGGTTGCTTATCCGTTATGGATTAGGCCTCGACCCACAGACCGGTCTCGGCGTCCTCAACCAGGACGGAGGTCACGAAGATGTGGGTAACCTTGATGTTGTTCATATCCTCATTGTCGATGATGGCAGTGAAGATAACCTTGTACTCGGCCTTGTTGGCAGCAACGATGTCCTTCAGGGTCTCGAACTCGGCAACGTTGGACTCCTCCAGGGTGTCCTCGTCACGCAGGTCGACGACAAAGGCGTTGGCAGCATCGTACAGGTCGATGTTGTCGGACATGATGGAGGACTCACCGAAGATACCGGAGAAGGTCTCGCCGGCGAAGATGAAGCCGCAATCATCAGCCTCAGCAGCACCCAGCTCGTAGATGCCGTCCTCGTTGATCTCGTAGTTACCGTAGAAGCCGGTAGCGTACTCGAAGTCGGTAACGATGGTCTTGAACTCGTTGGTGGAGGTGAAGAACACGGTGTACTCCTTACCATCCTCAACAGCGCTGAAGTCCTCGCCGTCCATGACGAAGATGTAATCCTCGGCCTTCAGGCTGATGGACTCGGCAACGATGACGATCATCTCAGCGATCATGTTCTCGTTCTCGTCCACAGAGGCAGCCAGGTACAGAGCGTCGTCCGCGCCGATGGCCTTGTTGATGGCACCGGTGTAGGTCTTGATCTCCAGCTCGTCGGTAGCCTCGCCGTTGTCCTCGACGACCACGAACTTGGTGTTGGCGGTCAGGAAGACGCGGCCCTCCTCGATGGTGACGTACTTGTCGTCCTTAGCCAGAGCGTCGGCCTCGATGGTGTAGACCTCGTTGTCCTGGAAGAACTTGTCGGTATCGGCGTCAAAGGCGTAAACGTCCTTGGCGGGGGTAGCGACCATGATCTCGCGCTTGGCAGCTTCCTTCTCGGTAGCCTTCTTGAAGGTGTAGAAGCCGGGGGCGATGGACTCGCTGTAGTCGCCGTAGGTGTCAACACCGATCAGGATGGAGACCTCCTCGCCAGCGGCGTTGAAGCCCTGAGCGTAGTAGGAGTCGGTATCGGTGCCATAGACACCGGCGGTGGTAGCCTTGTAGTTGCTGACCACGAAGATGGCATCGTTCAGGCTGGCGGCGCCGGCAGTCTCGACCAGGCCGATCAGCTTGCCATCATAGATGTAAGCGTCATAGGTGAACTCGCTGCTGGCATCGGCGGTAGCGACCATGCCGTCAACGTTGAAGGCAACACCGGCCAGCTCGTAAGCGGTGCCGTTCAGGTAAGCGTAATCCTTGCCGTCCTTGGTAGCGGTCTTGGTGACCTTCTGGTCGGCGGTAGCGGTCAGCTTCTCAACGTAGGTGACGCCCAGAACGTTCTTCACGACAACGATGTCGTCCTCGGCAATGCCGTCGTACTCAACGATGACGTCCTCGTCCTCGGTGTTCTTGTACAGGGTGGTGCCGATGCGGATGGACTCCTTACCGGGAGTGGTGGTCACGCGACCAACGGTCTCAACGGTGTAGGAGATGGGAGCGATAGCGGAGATGATCTTGCCGGTCTCGATGTCGATGACATAGGTAGCAGCGGTAGCAGTGTAAGCGTCCTCGTCATAGATGACGGTGTAGTCGCCAGCATTGCGGGTAGCGTCGAAGTCCCAAACCAGGATGCCGTCGGCCTCAACCTTGGTGGTGCCGAAAGCAGCGGTGTACTCCTTCTTGGCGTCGATGTCCTCAGCGACGACGACATACTCAGCCAGCTCGACCAGGCAGTAAGCCTCGCCGGGGTTCTTCTCGTTCTTGTACTGGTCAACGTAGTAACCGGTGACGTAGTGGCCCAGCATATCCAGACCGGTCTCCAGGTTCAGCTTGGTACCGTCGGACAGCTCGGTGTACTCCAGACCGGTGGCCTGGTTGCCAACAACGTAGACACCAGCAGCCTTGGAGATCTCGAACACGGTCTCAGCCAGGGTGTCGTTCTTGATGGGCTGGATAGCCTCGGGACCCCAAGTGGGCTCGCCCTGGTCATCGGTGATAGCCTTGTCGGCGTAAGCAGCAGCGTCAGCCCAGGAATCGAAGACGATCTTGGAACCGGCAACGCTGTAGCCCTTGGTGCCCTCGGCGCTGTAGTTCAGAGCGTTCCAAACCATAACAGCCAGCTGATCGCGGGTCAGAGCGACGTTGGTAGCGGGGGCGGGCTTCAGCTCGCAGCCACCCTCCATGTCGAACAGCTCGATGTCCTCGGCAGCGGCCATGACGGTCATGGGCCAGGTGCCGGCGCCGGCGTCAACGCCCAGCAGGTTGATCAGCATGGTGACAGCCTCAGCAGTGGTCACGGCGTTGCCGGGGCCAAAGGTGCCGTCGCCGTAGCCCTTGAACCAACCCTTCTCAACACCGAGGTTGATGTAGCCCTCGGCCCAACCGCCCTCGAAAGAGACGGTGTCGGTGAACTTGCCGCCACCCTTGTAGGTGTCAGCGTTCAGGTCGGAGCCGTAGAACATCTTGGAGATGACGGCGGCCATCTGGGCACGGGTAACAGTGCCCTTGGGGTCGAACTTGCCGTCGGAGCCAGCGAACAGGCCCAGACCGGCGGTGATCTCAACGGCTTCCTTGTTGACGATCTCGTCAGCATCAGCGAAAGCCGCGCTGGAACCGACGACCATCATGCCCAGCAGCATAACGGAAGCCAGAGCCAGACTCAGAGCGCGCTTCAGGTTTCTCATGGATATTTCCTCCTTTAATTTTTGAGTGGGAACTTTCGTCCCTTATCTCTGTGTGTACTATAACGCAAGCCCCTTTAACCGTCAATAGGTTTTCACGATATGTAACACAACTGAAATATTTCCGAAATCTTGTGCCTGTCACAAGACCCGGACACAGATATAGACGCGGGGAAATTTATTTTGTTCCCGGGAGTGTGGTATATTTTTCGGGCAGCCAAACGGGGCCCGCCCAGTCGTCGTGCCCTACGGATGCGGGATAACCCTCTTCACTCATATCTCTTCCACTCTCACCCCCTCCGGCCCTTCTGCCACCTCCCCCGTCAAGGGGGAGCTGGCGCCGTAAGGCGACTGAGAGGGGCAAACCAACACGCCGCAGGCAAGTTACCTGCGGCGTGTTTTCCGTACATTATATATAATGTTACACTTCCATGATGACGGGCAGGATCATGGGGCTGCGCTTGGTCTTTTTATAGAGATACTCGCTCAGCTCGCTCTTGACGGCAGACTTCACCGCGGACCAGTCGGTGGCGTAGCGGCTGTCGATATGGAAGATGGCCTCCGCCGCCACACGGCGCAGTTCGTCCATCAGCTCCTCCGACTCCTTGACATAGATAAAACCCCGGGTAATGATGTCGGGACCGGAGACCAGGGCGCCGTCCTCGCCGGACATAGCCATGACCACGGCCAGCATACCGTCCTGGGCCAGGTGGCGGCGGTCACGCAGCACCGCGCTGCCCACGTCGCCCACGCCGTAGCCGTCCACGAAGACCTGACCGGCGGTAACGGTACCGGCCAGCTTGGCGCTGTCCCGGCTCAGCTCAATGACCCGGCCAATGTCGCTGATGATAACGTTCTCGCCGGGCATACCCATCTCCCGGGCCAGGGCGGCGTGACGCTGGAGCATCCTCTGCTCACCGTGGACGGGGATGAAGAATCGGGGCTTGACCAGGGCGTGGATGATCTTCAACTCCTCCTGGCAGGCGTGGCCGGACACGTGCAGAGGCAGACTGCGCTCGTTGACCACGTCGGCACCCTTGCGGCACAGCTCGTTGACCACGTTGCCGATGGCACTCTCGTTGCCGGGAATGGCGCTGGCGGAGATGATGATACGGTCGCCGGGCATAATGTCCACCTGTCGGTGGGTGGAGAAGGCCATACGACTCAGGGCGGACATGGTTTCCCCCTGGCTGCCGGTGGTGACGATGCACACCTTATCCTTGGGCAGCGTCTTGATTTTAGCGGGGTCCACCACCACACCCTCGGGGATGTTCATGTAACCCAGCTCCGCCGACACACGCATGGCGTTTTCCATGCTGCGGCCGGTAACGACCACCTTGCGGCCGTACCGGGCGGCTACGTCGATGATCTGCTGCATCCGGTCCACGTTGCTGGCGAAGGTGGTGACGATGATACGCTCCTGGCAGCCGCGGAACAGGGCGTCGAAGCTGGCGCCCACGCTGCGCTCGGTGTGGTTGTAGCCGGGGCGCTCCACATTGGTGGAGTCGGCCAGCAGGGCCAGCACCCCTTCGTTGCCCAACTGGCCCAGCCGGGCCAGGTCGATCATACCGCCCTGGACGGGGGTAGGGTCGATTTTGAAGTCGCCGGTGTGGATACAGGTGCCCACAGGACACTTGATGGCGAAGGCCACCGCATCGGCGATGGAGTGGTTGACCCGGATGAACTCCACGCTGAATTTGCCCGCTTTGACCACGTCGCCCGCCTCGCAGGTGATCATCTTCACCTTGTCCAGCAGGCGGTGTTCCTCCAGCTTCAGCTTCACCAGGCCCGCAGTCATGCCCGTGGCGTAGATGGGGGCGTTCACGTCCCGCAGGACGTAGGGCAGGGCGCCGATGTGGTCCTCGTGTCCGTGGGTGAGGAAAATGCCCCGGATCTTATTCTGATTTTTGATCAGGTAGCTCACGTCGGGAATGACCACGTCGATACCGTACATATCGTCGTCGGGAAATCCCATGCCCACGTCCACCACAACGATGTCGCCGCCGTATTCGTAGACGGTCAGGTTCTTGCCGATCTCGTTCAGACCGCCAAGAGAAATGATTTTCAGTTTTTCTGCCATGTTAGCTCCTTTGCAATGTAAGTAGGAAGCGGGCGCACAACAGCAAGGTCCAGCCCGCCCGCGTGTTCCGGTCCTGCCTGACCGAAAAATCGGGCGCGCTGCACCTGCGACAATGCAATGTGCTTCCTGTGGTTTTGGGCCGCCGCTGTATCGGCGGTCACGCATCTATCTTTAGGCACCGCAGTGCTTAAATACATCGTACTTCTCGCATTATAGCACATTTGCCGTGGAAAGTATAGTCTTATTTTGTCTGCTGCTCCCGGTCAAGTTCCGCCACACGGTTGGCATAGAAGTCACACAGCTCGGCGGCCAGTTCCAGATCGTCGCTTTCCGCCATCACCCGCACCGCCCGCCGCCGGGCGTGGGGAACCAAATAGACCCAGCCGCCCCGGTCCCGCAGGCGCAGCCCTTCCCCCACGTGGCAGCCGGGACTCAGTTCCTCCGACAGGCGCGCCATGACCGCCGCGCGTTCTCCGATCAGCGTCACCTCCCGCCGCCAGCCGGAAAAGCGCGGGGTCTTTGTCGCCAACTGCTCCAACCGCTGGCCGGTGGCGGCCATACAGGCGCAAAGCCGGGTGGCGGCGAAGGCCGCATCCCGCAGCCAGGGTAGGGCGCGGTAAAGCTGCCGGGCCTGTTCCCCGTCCCGGCCCAGGCGCTGCACGCTCTTGCCAAAACCCGCCGCCACCAGCTCCACCGCCGCGCTGGCATCGTCCGGCACCGCCAGCCGCCCGCCGCCGTGTTCCAGCTCCACCAGCGCCGCCATGGCCAACAACTGCTGGGCGCTGAGCAAAGTCCCCCGCTCATCTCTGGCCGTAAGCACAAAGCCGCCGTGGCCGGCGCGAAACTCCGCGATCCCCTGCTTCCAGCGGTCGGTGACTGCGCAGCCAAGCTCCTCCAGCATACCCCGCAGGGCCCGGTCCGGGGCGCTGTCACCGGGTACCGCCACGGTCAAAGTTCGCCGCCCCAGCCGCCGCAGGGCGCAGCGACGAGCCCCGTCCCGGAAATAGTCCCGGGGTCCACAGCTGATTTTGTCGCAGTTTCCCACCCGATTGGCTCCGCAGGCCGTAACCGCCCCGTGGGTCAGGGCGTGTTCGATCCGGCGCTGTTGGGCAGGCACCGGCGACAGGCCGCCGCTGTCAAACAGGTGGAGGAACACCCGCTCCCCCTCCTGCTCAATGAACAGGCTGATAGGCAGCTGATAGCTTTCCGCCAGCCACGCCGCCTGAGCGGCGCACTCCATGTCGTGCCACAGGGCCTGTCCCCCTGCAGCGGTGACTCCGCTGACGGCGCTGCGCAGCAGCATTTGGGCCCCCGGGCCGCCGTAACAGCCAACGCCCACCTTGCCCTCCCGGGCCAGCACGCCTCCAAGGGTCAACATCTGTCCGGCGGTCAGCTCCTCGCCCAGCCGGCCCTGAATGACACCTCCATCGCCAAAACGCAGCGGCTCCGGCCGGCTTCCGTGTGCGGGACTTTGCTGCACGCGGCTGCCCGGGGCCACGCTGCAGCCCGACCACAGCCGCACCCCCTCCATGATGACCGCGCCGTCCCCCACCAACGTGTTCTCCCCCAGTACCGCGCCCTCATTGACCACCGCCTGGCTGCCCACCTTGGCTCCGGGACACAGCACCGCGCCGTAGAGGGTGGCCCGGTCACCCACCTGCGCGCCAAGGAGGACGGAGCGCTGGACCAAACTGCGCTGGCCCACCCGGCTGCCCGGACCGAGGACCACATGGGGTCCTATCAAACTGCCTGCGCCCAGCTTCACATCGGCTCCGATCCAGCAGGGCGGAATGAGGGAAACGTCCCCGGGGATCGGTTGGGCCGACCAGATCCCGGGCTGACTCTGCTGTCCTGCCAGTTCCAGCTTCACCTTTCCGTTCAGGACCTGAGCCGTACACTCCAAATAGGCGGCGCAATCTCCCGCGCTCAGCCACGCTCCCCCGGGTCGCACCGCGTACAGAGCCGCCTTCTCCTCTGCCAACGTGGGAAATACGTCCTGCTCAAAGTCCTGCCCCGGCTTTAACTGCGCCACCGCCGCCGGGGACAGGACGTACACCCCTGTGCTGACCATGTCGCCCACCGTCTGCCCCCAGCCGGGCCGGTTGACAAAGCCGGTAACCCGCCCGGCGGCATCGGTCAGCACAAGGCTGAACCGGGGCGGTTCGCAGTGGGGCTGGATCAGAATTGTGGCGGCGGCCCGCTTCTCCCGGTGGAAGGCCACCGCTCCGGTCAGATCCATGTCCGTGACCACGTCACCGGACAGGACGATGACCTCCTCCCCGGCGATCCAGCTCCGACAGGCGCCCACCGCCCCCGCCGTGCCAAGACCCTCCGGCGTTTCCGCCCAAACCACATCCCGGACCTGTTGCCGCAGCCGGAGGTCACGGTGCCTGTGGGTGATGCATACCTGTTCAATGCCATGTTCCCTCAGCAGACGGAGCAAATGTTCTAAAATCGTCCTGTCTACCATAGGCACCATAGCGTTCGGTCCCATTGCGCAGATGGGCTGCAGTCCTTCCGCCCCACCATGCGCCAGTATCACTGCCTTCACGTTTCCCACTCCTTGCATTTTTGTCCCTTTAGTATGCCTCATTCGGTTCAAATTAAACCCTGACCCCGTTTCTCCCTTTGGGTCCGACCGGGAGGATGGACACAAAAAACGGAGCGTACCGATACCGATACGCTCCGTTTCCTTTTTTATGGGCCAACCGCCTTGCGCGGGGCATTTTTACTTCTTGTTGTAGTAGAAGGCGTACACCCAATAGGCCCATTCCCGGTCGGTAAAGTTCTCCGCCTTGGGGGTGATGGGGTCGATGTCCCCAAAGGTAAAGGCCCGCCACATTTGGTGGATGATGTGGCTGGCATCTTCGTGATGCAGGGGGGTAAGGGTATATGTTCTGCGGACAGCGCCGCCCTTCGGTACACAGTAGATTTCGGCCCCCCGGGGTGTTTTATAAAGGACGTGTGCCACGTAATTGTTCTGCTCGTCCAGCAGTGTCATGCCCACAGGGGTGTACCAGAACTCGTTTTCCACGTAGCTGTCGGTCACCACAGTGCGGTTGCTGTAGGCCCGTTCCCGCTCGCTCATCTCTTTCCCGATGCGCTGGGTCAGGCGGTTGCTGTACTCCTCGTCCCCGATGGCACCGTAAAGCTTGCGGGTGTCGTCGGTGACCGCACGGCCGATCTCCCAGTCGTTCCGTCTGCGCTCCTTGGCGTCCAGGCCGGCGGAGAACGCCGCCAGTTCCTGCTCCACCTCGTCCGCGCTCTTGGTCCTGGTGTTTTGGACCACGTCCTGGGTCTGTTTAGAAATAACCAGCTCCGCCATGCGGTAGGTCTTGTCCGCCTCCACGCCGTTGTTCACCATAAACCGATACTCCGGGTCCTCGCACAGGGCGAACAGCTCCGCGCCGGTGATCTCCCGGTCGGGTCCTCCATGGTTGATGCGTTCCTCGCCCTCCTCATTGATATAAGTGCGGGTAAAGGGGGCCAACTCCAGGCACTCCTCAACCACGAAGTCCGCCCCGCCCAGGGGCATGGCGTTCCACCAGGGGGCGATGTTGGGTCCGTCCTCCGCCCGGTTCAGCCGGTCCAGCTCGGCGCACAGCTCCTCGTGTTTTTTCAGCAGCTCCCCGGCGCGTCTGCGCTGTGTTGCCGCATCCCGCTTGTTCTTGATCTCGAACCAGGCCAGCACTCCGAAAATGCCGCCGGCGATTACGTTGGACCACAGGTCGGAGAAATGCCGGGTGAACACCAGGGACACGCCGTTCATGACCACCCAAAACCCCAGTGCAAGCGCCCAAAGATATACCGGCGAGTACACGGCTTTTTTCTCCGCAAGATACCGTCGGCCATTCTTCAGATTGTGGCGGATCAGCTCCTCCGCCGTTTTGCGCATACGTTCTTCCGTGTTCATTTCGGTTCCTCCCTTGCGTTTACTGCCCAAATCTTACCACATAACGCCGCCGCCCACAAGATTATTCTGAACGCGCCTTGTCATCCTCCCAGGGATATGCTAGAATAAAAGTACGGTTTATCGTGCTATTGGCCCGGTATACTGTCTGAAAAAGGAGGTCTGCCCCATGCCGAAAAGCGCCAACCAAAAATTAAAGCTGCTGCGTCTGTATCAGATCCTGCTGCAGCAGTCTGACGAGGAGCATCCCATCTCCATCGCCCGGCTCATTGACGAGCTGGCCCGCTGGGACATCTGCGCCGAACGCAAGAGCATCTACGCCGATTTGGAGGCGCTGGTCGAGCTTGGGGTGGACGTGCAGTCCCGCAAGGGCCGCAGCGCCGGCTGGTTCATCGGCCAGCGGGATTTTGAGCTGGCGGAGCTGAAGCTGCTGGTGGACGCGGTGCAATCCTCCCGCTTCATTACCCACCGCAAAAGTGATGCCCTTATCCGCAAGCTGGAAAAGCTGGCCAGCGCCCATCAGGCCCGACAGCTCCAGCGGCAGGTCTACGTGGACCGCCGGGTCAAGGCCATGAACGAGAGCATTTATTATATTGTAGACACCCTCCACAGCGCCATCGCTCAAAACCGCGCCATCATCTTCCGCTACTTCGACTACGACGTGACCAAGCAGCGGGTGTTCCGCCACGAGGGCAAGCGGTACGAGGTGTCCCCTCTGGGCCTGATTTGGAACAACGAGAATTACTATTTGGTGGCCTACAATGCAGAAAACGACCAACTGCGCCACTACCGGGTGGATAAACTGGCGGATCTGGAGATCACCGAGGCCGAGCGCCAGGGACAGCCCCAGCGGTTCGACGTGGCGGACTACGCCAAAAAACACTTTGGAATGTATTCCGGCGCGGAGGTCACCATGACTCTGCGCTTTGAAAACCGAATGGCCAACATCGTCATCGACCGGTTTGGTCAGGATGTGATGCTCATTCCCGACGGACCGGACCACTTCACCCTCACCCTGCCCCTGGTGATGAGTCCTCAGTTCTTCGGCTGGCTCTTCGGCCTGGGGGACGGCGTGCGGCTGATGGGTCCCGCCCCGGCGGTGGAGGCCTATAAAGAGCAACTCAAAGCCGTGACAAAATTGTACTGACATAAAATAAAACCGCCCTGCGTACCCTCTGTAAATCTATTTGTCTATCGAACCCCCGCCGGCTATTGCGAAAACTTGCAAGTCTGTCGTAGGGGCGCATATTATGCGCCCGCGGGCGGTCACATGGGGCCGCCCCTACGGATGCGGCATACCCCTTGCGGGTGCAGCCTAATCGGAGTAGGCGGAACAACCCCATCCCGCCCGCAGGGCGAAATCTTCTATTCAATACAAAACCCGCACCGTCGGCCGACGGTGCGGGTTTGTTTACTTCTTCTTTTTGCGCTTTTCGAAGGGATTTTTGCTCTCCGACTCGGGAGCGACCTCGCCCATGGCCTGGGCAAAGGCACGCAGAGCCTCTTTCTGTTTGCTGTTCAGATTGGTGGGGGTCACCACCCGGACGGTGACGTACTGGTCGCCCCGGCCGCCGCCCCGCAGGTTGGGAATACCCTTGCCCCGCAGGCGGAAAGTGGTGCCGGTCTGGGTACCGGCGGGCAGGTCGTATTTGACCTTGCCGTCAATGGTGGGAATTTCCAGCTCCGCGCCCAGGGCCGCCTGGGACATGGAGATCTTCTGCTCATACAGCACGGTGTTCCCCTCCCGGGTGAACTGAGCGTGGGGGCGAATACGAACCCCCACAAGCAAATCACCGGCAGGACCGCCGTTTTTGCCGGCATTGCCCTGGCCACGCAGAGAGATCGCCTGTCCATCGTCAATACCCTCAGGAATATTGACGGTAATGCGCCGGGTCTTTCGCGCGCTGCCACTGCCGCCGCAGGACTTGCAGGGGCTGTGGATCAGCTTGCCCGTACCACGGCAGCGGGAACAGGGGGCGGTGCTGCTGAAGGAAAACCCGCCGGCGCCCCGCTGAATACGTACCACACCGTTGCCCCGACAGTCAGAGCAGGTCTCCGCCGTAGTCCCGGCTTCGCAGCCGGAGCCGCGGCAATCCTCACAGGCCTCGGTCCGGGTGAGGTTGATCTCTTTCTCGCAGCCAAAGGCCGCCTCTTCAAAGGTGATGGTCAGGTTGACCCGCAAATCCTCCCCTTTTTGGGGGCCGTTGCGCCGTCCGCCGCCGCCACCGAAGCCGCCGAAACCACCGCCAAAGAAGGACCCGAACAGGTCCCCCAGGTCCAAATCACCCATGTCAAAGCCGCCAAACCCGCCGCCGGGACCGCCGGCGCCGAAGTTGGGGTCCACGCCCGCGTGGCCGAACTGGTCGTAGCGGGCGCGCTTTTCCTTGTCGGACAGGATCTCATAGGCCTCGTTGGCCTCTTTTAACTTGGCCTCGGCCGCTTTGTCGCCGGGGTGCAGGTCGGGGTGACACTCCTTGGCGATCTTGCGATAGGCCTTTTTCAGCTCATCGTCGCCTGCGCCCTTTTGGACACCCAGCACCTCGTAATAGTCACGTTTTTGTTCTGGCATAATCTCACCTCGTGAGAGATATGAGATACGAGATAAGAGATATGAGATACCCGTTGCGGCGGGTGTATCTCATATCTCATATCCGTTTATCTCTTATCTGTTACTTGTTGTCGTCGTCCACCACGGTGTAGTCGGCATCCACAACACCGTCGTCGCCAGCGCAGTTGCCGCAGTCACCGGCGCAGCCGGGGTCACCCTGGGGGTTCGCCTGCTGATACATCTTCTCGGCAATGGGATAGAACGCCTTGGTGGCCTCCTCAGTGGCGGTCTTGATAGCCTCCACGTCGGTACCCTTCAGGGCCTCCTTCACCTTCTCGATGGCGGCCTCCACGGAAGCCTTGTCGGCGGCTTCTACCTTGTCGCCCAGCTCCTCCAGAGTCTTCTCGGTCTGATAGACCACCTGGTCGGCCTGGTTGCGGATATCCACCTCTTCCTTGCGCTTGGCATCCTCGGCAGCAAACTGCTCGGCCTCACGCACGGCCTTCTCCACGTCCTCCTTGGACATATTGGTGGAGGAAGTGATGGTGATGCGCTGCTCCTTGCCGGTACCCAGGTCCTTGGCGGACACGTTGACGATGCCGTTGGCATCGATGTCGAAGGTCACTTCGATCTGAGGCACGCCGCGGCGGGCGGGAGCAATGCCGTCCAGGTTGAAGCGGCCCAGGGTCTTGTTGTACTGGGCCATCTCACGCTCGCCCTGCAGCACGTGGACCTCCACGGAGGGCTGGTTGTCAGCGGCGGTGGTGAAGATCTGGCTCTTCTTGGCGGGGATGGTGGTATTGCGCTCGATGATCTTGGTGCAGACACCGCCCATAGTTTCGATACCCAGGGACAGGGGGGTGACGTCAAGCAGCAGCAGGCCCTTCACGTCGCCGGTCAGCACGCCGCCCTGCAGCGCCGCGCCCAAAGCCACGCACTCGTCGGGATTGATGCCCTTGAAGCCTTCCTTGCCAGTGATTTTCTTGACCGCCTCCTGCACGGCGGGGATACGGCTGGAACCACCCACCATCAGCACCTTGCTGATGTCGTTACCGGTCAGGCCGGCGTCGGACATGGCCTGACGGACGGGGCCGGCAGTGGCCTCCACCAAATGGGCGGTCAGCTGGTCGAACTTGGCCCGGGTCAGGGTCAGGTCCAGGTGCTTGGGGCCGGTGGCGTCGGCGGTGATATAGGGCAGGTTGATGGAGGTGGAGGTCACGCCGGACAGCTCGATCTTGGCCTTCTCGGCAGCCTCCTTCAGGCGCTGCATGGCAACCTTGTCGCCGGTCAGATCCACGCCCTCGGCCTTCTTGAACTCGGCGGCCATCCAGTCCATAACGCACTTATCAAAGTCGTCGCCGCCCAGGCGGTTGTTACCGGCAGTGGCCAGCACCTCGATGACGCCGTCGTCCACGTCCAGCACGGACACGTCAAAGGTACCGCCGCCCAGGTCGTAGACCATGATCTTCTGGGCGTCTTCCTTATCCATACCATAGGCCAGGGCCGCGGCGGTAGGCTCGTTGATGATGCGCTTGACCTCCAGGCCGGCGATCTTGCCGGCGTCCTTGGTGGCCTGACGCTGGGAGTCGGTGAAGTAGGCGGGAACGGTGATGACCGCCTCGGTAACGGTCTCGCCCAGGTAAGCCTCGGCGTCGGCCTTCAGCTTCTGCAGCACCATGGCACTGATCTCCTGGGGGGTGTAGTTCTTGCCATCAATGCCAACCTTGTAGTTGCTGCCCATCTCACGCTTGATGGAGGCGATGGTGCGGTCGGGGTTGGTGATAGCCTGACGCTTGGCAACCTGACCCACCATACGCTCACCGTCCTTGGCAAAAGCCACGACGGAGGGGGTGGTGCGGTTACCCTCGGCGTTGGCGATAACGACGGCCTCGCCGCCCTCCATGACCGCCACGCAGCTGTTGGTAGTACCCAAATCAATACCGATGATCTTAGACATGATAAATTCCTCCTGATTATATGAAAATATTTTATTCATGGAAGCGAGTGAAAATTAGGAATTAAAAACTCCTCATTCCTAATTGTTGCAAATGAGCGCTTTGCGTTAATTTGCAACCTTGACCATAGAGAAGCGAATGACCTTCTCGCCGCAGCGGAAGCCCGCCTGGAACACCTCGACGATTTCATTTTCACCGAAGTTCTCGTCGTCCACGTGCATAACGGCGTTGTGCAGGTTGGGGTCAAAGGTCTGTCCCTGGGCGGGGATCTCCTCGATACCCAAGCCGGCAAAGACCTCGCGCAGCTGGTTCATGGTCATCTCCACGCCCTTTTTATAGGCCTCGTCAGCGGTCTCCTGCTTAATGGCCCGCTCCAAATTGTCGTACACGGGCAGGAAGGCGGCGGCAGTGTTTGCCTTCACCTCGGTCCACAGAGCCTCCCGCTCCTTGGCGGTGCGCTTGCGGAAATTGTCGTACTCGGCGGCCAGGCGCAGGAACTTGTCCTCCTGCTCGGCCAGCTTGGCTGCCGCTTCGGCGGCGGGGTCGGGGGTCTGCACCTGCTCAGCGGCTTCGGTCTCCACCGTAGTCTGCTCCGCCTCGGGGGCAGGCTGTTCTTTCTTCTTGCTCACAGCGGTTACTCCTTATTCTTCAGTGTCTTCTGCATTAGGCAGGGCAGGCTGCTCGCCTTTGCCAAACATACGAGTCAGGCTGTCGGCAAAGTAGGACAGGCGAGCCGTTACCTTGGCATAGTCCATACGAGTGGGACCCACCACACCGATGACACCGCGCATATTGTCACCGATGTCATAGCTGGCCATGACCACGCTGGTGTCCCGGAACGCCTCGCTGACATTTTCCGGGCCGATGAGGATGTTCATACCCTGGTTTCCGCCAAACAGGGCCGGCAGCGCCGCCGACTCGTCGTCATTGGACAGGTACTGCATCAAGGGCTTTGCCTTGTCCAGGCTCTTGTACTCCGGATGCTCCAGCAGGTGGGTGATGCCGGCGGTGCGCACCGTCTGCCGGCGCAGGTCGCCCAGCACCTCGATGGCGAACTCCACCACCATGGAGATCAGCCGGAAAGCCCCCGGTGTGGAGTGGTCTGCCATTTTTCCCAGCGCCTGGCGCATTTGGTCCCGGCTCAGGCCGGTGAAGGAGCTGTTCAAAATGGTGGACAGCATCTGCAATTGAGGGTCGGACAGGCCGTCGGGGATACGGATGATCTTATTCTTGACCACGCTGGTGTCCGTCATGACCACGGCGATAAAGGCGTTTTCCTCCACCATCAGCAGGTCGTACCGGCGGACGGTGACCACATCCTTCACTTCGGTCATGGAGAAAACGGGGTAGTCGCTGATTTTACTCAGCACCTTGCCCGCCCGGTCAATGACCCGGTCCAGCTCCTCCATCTTCATCTCCAGCGCGTCATTGATACGCTGAGTCTCCTGCATGGACAGGCGATGCTCCCCCATCAGCTCGTTGACGTACAGGCGATAGCCGGTGGCGGAGGGGATGCGGCCGGCGGAGGTGTGTGGCTGCTCCAGCAGGCCCATCTCGGTCAAGTCGGCCATCTCGTTTCGGATGGTGGCGGAGGACACGTCCAGCCCGGCCAGTTGTGCCACCGCCTTGGAACCCACCGGCTCCGCCGTGGCGATATAGCTTTCAATGATGGCGCGCAGGATGCGTTTTTTTCGTTCGGTCAGTTCCATAACGCCGCCCCTTTCCGTTCGGAGTGGTTTAGCACTCCATTTCCCCGAGTGCTAAAGATAAGATACCACCCCCACGGGCAATTGTCAATAGTACAATTGTAAATAAATTATTTCTTTATCATTCTTCCCTCAAAACAGCAAAAAGAGCCGTGTGCGTTTGCACACAGCTCTTTCGTTTGCTAAAGTTCACGATGCCGTCACGTCATGGATCCATTTCCGGGAGCGGATACGCGGCACGCCCATGAGCAATTTAATGACCTGGTCCACCGATATGGCGATATACACCCACACCGGTCCCATATTCAGCCACAGCCCAAACACCGCCGCCATGGGGATGGACACCAGCCACAGAGGCAGCAGGTCGATGGCCGTGGCGGTCTTTACGTCGCCGCCGCCCCGCAGCACACCCACGATGGTTACGTGGCTGAACCCACGCAGAAACAGGGTGGCGCCGATGATGGACAGCATCATGGTCACAAGGCTCTGCGTCCGGGCGGACATTCGGAACAGCGGATACAGCCAGTGGGGGAACCACAGGTTGGCCGCCAGTACGAGGGCGGTGCCGAACACCGCGCCGCAGGCCATGGCAAGGAAGTTCAGCGCCCAACTGATGCTGTAGGCCTTCTCCGGTCTGCCCGCCCCGATCTCCTTGCCGATGATAACGGCGGAGGACACGCACAGGCCGCTGATGGCCACCATGACCAGCTTATCCACGTTGCCCGCAATGGTGTAGGCGGCCAAAATCTCCGTACTGCCGGGCATGTGGCCCATGATGATGGGGTAAATGCTGGTGCCAAGGCCCCACAGGGTCTCATTCAGCACCACGGGGGCGGAATACTTGACCAGCTTGCCCACCATGGCCCGTCCGGGCCGCAGGACCAGGGGCAGGTCCAGGCGGAAGGTTTTGTTCTTCAGAATGTGGCCGATGACGATGACGCTTTCCACCACGCGGGAGATCAGGGTGGCAAGGGCCGCGCCCTCCGCCCCGAGGGCCGGAGCGCCCAGCTTGCCGAAAATCAGCACCCAGTTCAAAAACAGGTTGGTCACCATGGACGCGCCCAGCATCCAGGTGCCCACCTTGGGCTGCTCCATGCTGCGCAGGGCGCCCACGTAGGCCAGGTTCAAGCCGTTGAGCAGATAGGCCAGGCCGATGATGCGGCCGTACCGGGCCGCCACCGCGATGGCGGCGGGGTCGTTGCCGAACAGGGACATGATGGATACCGGGGCCGCCAGCATGGCAAGGGCCACCGTCAAAGCCACCGCCCCGGTGACGTACCAGCTCAGACCCAGCACCCGGTTGATGGCATCCCTGTCCCCCTTGCCCCAGTACTGGCTGATGAGTACCGTTCCTCCGCTCTGCACGCCGAAGAAAAACAACTGCACCACGAAAAACGGAATGTTGGCAAGGGTCACGCCCGCCAAATCCACTGTACCCAGCAGACCCACCATAAAGGTATCTGCCATGCCCAGAGAGCTGGTGATCAAGTTTTGCAGTATCAACGGAACGGACAGGGCAGCTACCTGTCGGTAGAAGGCCCGGCCCTGTTTCAGAAAGGAAAACATGATAACGCTCCTTTTATCGTTTCAGGAAAGACTGGTGAACAGCCGCTGCCCGGCCTGCACAAGACCCTCCAGCAGGGCGTCCACGTCCTCTTTGGTATTATCCCCGGAAAAGCTGACCCGCAACACGCCGTCCAACTGTTTTTTGTCCAGCTTCAACGCCGCAAACACGTGACTGGGCTTGCCCTTGTGGCAGGCGGAGCCGGAGGACACGTACACCCCCCGGTCACTCAAAAACCGCACCACAACCTCGCTCTTGTACCCGGGCAGGGTGATGGCCAGCACGTGGGGGGCCTGGCCCGCCCCGACGCGCTTTGCGTTGGGAAGCAGGGTATTCAGCCGCTCCAGGGTGTAGTCCTTCAGCATACGCAGGTGTGCCTGTTCAGCGTCGAAGTTAGCCATTCCCTCGGCCACCGCGGCGGCAAAGGCGGCGATTTGGGCCACCGGCTCGGTGCCGGAGCGCAGACCGCTCTCCTGTCCCCCACCCAGCAGATGGGCGGGCAGACGGACCCCCTTGCGGATATACAGCGCGCCGATACCCTTGGGGGCGTGGACCTTGTGGCCGCTGACGCTCAGCAGGTCGACCCCCAGCTCTTTCACGGTAAAGGGTACCTTCAAAAAGCCCTGCACCGCGTCACAGTGGAGCAGCGCCTTGCTCTTACGCTCACGCAGCACCTTGGCAATCTCCGCCACAGGCAAAACGGTACCCAACTCGTTGTTGACCAGCATGACGGACACAAGGGCAGTATCCTCCCGCAGGGCGTCGGCCACCTGTTGGGCGGTGACGTTGCCCTGCTTGTCGGGCTGAAGATAGGTCACCTGGTATCCCTGCTGCTCCAGGGCGCGGCAGGGCGCCAGCACCGCGTCGTGTTCAATGGCGGTGGTAATGATGTGCTTGCCCACTCGGCGGTTCAGCTCCACCGCACCGCGAATGGCCCAGTTGTCGCTCTCGGTACCGCAGGAGGTAAAAAACACCTCGCCGCTGTCGGCACCTAACGCTTTGGCAATGACCTCCCGGGCGGACTTCACCGCCTGCTCGGCCCGCTTGCCCGCCTCGTGCCGGGAGGATGGGTTGCCAAAGTGGTCCTTCATGGCGGCAACCGCCGCCTCCACCGCCGCCGGACACACCCGGGTGGTGGCCGCGTTATCCAAATAATGCTCCATCGCCATCGGCTCCTTTGTACTCATTGGGTCAATTCTACCGACTTCCGGCGGAAAAGTCAACCAAACCTGTTCCCCCAGCCGCTTTTTTGTGGTACAATGGGGACAACACACCGAAAGGAGGGGGCGCTGTGCACGACCGGATTTGTTTCATCATCGGGGCCGGTGAGGTCGACCCCGACCTGCACATCGATTTACAGGACGGCGACCTGCTCATCGCCGCCGACGCCGGCTGGCAGACCGCCCGGCGGCTGGGTCTGACCCCCCACCTGGTCATCGGGGACTTCGACACCCTCCCCGCCCCCACGGACCACCCCAACACCATCGTCCTGCCCTGCGAAAAGGACGTGACCGATATGCGCGCGGCGGTGGATTTAGGGTTGGAGCGGGGATACTGCCGCTTCGCCCTGTACGGCGGCACCGGGGGCCGACTGGCCCACACCCTCGCCAACCTCCAGTTGCTGGACTTTTTAAGCCAAAGGCATTGCCGTGGCTTCCTCATCGGCGACGGCACCGTATCCACCGCCGTCACCGACGGCGCGCTGGACTTCCCCGCCGGTATGAGCGGCTACCTGTCCGTCTTCTGCAACAGCGGCACCGCCCGGGGCATCACCCTGACCGGGCTGAAATATTCCCTCACCGACGGTACCCTCACCGGCAGCGAAGCGCTGGGGGTCAGCAACGAGTTCACCCCCTCCCCCGCCCATATCAAGGTCGCCCACGGCACCCTGCTGGTGCTGTGGCGGGGGGATAATGTGGATGAACCACTCCTGCGCACCCTTTGAACAAAGAAACCGGGCGGCTTGCAGCCGCCCGGTTCTTCTGTTTTATTACAGGTTAAAAATCTTCTGCTCGTCGTTGGCGCGGTAGGCCAGCTCCATGATCTTCTGCAGCCGCACCGCATCGGTGGCGGGGACCTCCAGCGGCAAATCGTTGAGGATGGAGTTGCCGAAGGACTCGATCTCCCGGGTGTACATATTGCCGAACTCGGCGTCCAGCAGCTCACCCTTGGCCAGATTGTTGTCCTGCTGGGCGTTGTATTCGCCGGGCTGGCAGAACATACCCTCCAGGGTGCCGCAATCAAGCTGACCGATGACGTTCTCGCCAATCAGGCGGCCCTTGTCGCCGAACAGCTCCACGCGCCACTTGGCGGCCTCGTCGGGGATGTTGAAGTTGGACTGCACCACGCACTGGCAGCCGTTTTCAAGCCGCAGCAGCACCGTGGAGGTATCCTCCACCTCGTAACCGAAGCTGATGGTGTCGTGCATGGCGGCCACCTGCACCACGGGGGAGCCGTTGATGTACTGCACCAAGTCAATGCAATGCACGCCCATGTCCATCATGGCGCCGCCGCCGGCGGTGGCCTTGCTTTGGCGCCAGTTGCCCTTCTCCTCGGGGAACCAGGCGGTGAACTGGGCATAGGCGGTGGCGGGCTTGCCGATCTTCCCCTCGGCAACCGCCTTCTTCATGTTCTGAATGTGGGCACCGAAGCGCATCATCAGACCGGCGGCGATCTTCACGCCCTTTTCCTCGCAGTAGGCGATGATCCGCTCGCTCTCCTCCACGGTGGAGGCAAGGGGCTTTTCGATCAGGATATGCTTGCCCGCGTCGGCGGCCATCATGGCCTGCTTGGCGTGGCACACCACGGGGGTGGCGATGTAGACGGCGTCGATCTCGGGATCGGCCAGCAGAGCCGCCTCGCTGTCGTAGGCCCGCTTGCAGCCCCACTTGGCGCGGCACTTCTCGGCCAGCTCCATGTTGATTTCCATCACAGCCACCAGCTCGGCATTTTCCGCCAGCATCATACCGGGGATGGTACGGCGGTCGGCAATGCCGCCGGCACCGATAACGCCCCAACGAAGTTTCTTCATAGCTCATTCTCCTATCTATTCCGGCCATTCCGGCCCTGATAGCTTGATTATACGAACTCGCCCCCCTTTTTTCAATACGAAAATGAAATTTTCTCCATTCCGCCAACAAGCGCAAACACCCTCCCCCCCTCGTCCCTTTTTACTTTTGGACTGATGG
>SVLO01000040.1 GCA_015067885.1 Oscillospiraceae bacterium
AAGATGCCGCCGCCAAAGCCGGACACCACGCCGCGGTTGCTGCCCCAGGTAACGGCATTGTTGAACCACTGGGAAGCAGGCACGTCGGAGAAGTTGTGCTTCATACCCTTCAGGTCGGGCTGGCCTTCCTTGTTGTACAGCACCTGCACCACCATGGCGCGGTTCAGGGTGTCGTTGGGGCCGAACTTGGTGGCGTTGTAACCGCTCATCAACTCGTTGTCCACGGCAAAATTCACCGCGTCGTAGAACCAGTCCTTCTCGGTCACGTCGGCAAAGCTGACGTTGCTGATGGCACGCACCATGGGGGTGGTCAACTGGTTGGCGTAGAAGTCGTCCACGTAGATGCAACCGCCGTTTTCGGCGTTGGGCTCGGTCTGGGTGAACATGATGCTGATGACCTCGTTGACCACGTCGGTGTGGTAGAACTCCTGGGTCTCCTGCTTCTCGGTGTTGTAGCTGCCCACCACGGCGGGGGTCATGCGCTGGTCACGCATCAGATCGATGTCGCTGACCTTGGCGCCGTTGATGTACAGTGCGCCGGTGTCGGCGGCGATGTCAAAGCTGACAGCCACGTCGAACCAGGTGTCGGGGGTAACCTTACCCACCGCCTTCTTGGTCATAACGTCCTTCTCGTCCTTGTAGCACAGGCTGACGGTGCCGTCGGGGCTGAAGGCCACGGCGACCAGAGCGTGGCGCAGGAAGGTCTCGTTAAAGGCCGCCTTCAGCTCCAGGGCGAAGTCGTTGGTGTTGGCGGAGGACACCATTACCTTGGCGCCCACGGTGCCGGCCTTCATGGCGGGAATCTCGCGGGCGGCGTGGGTGGCGCCGCCGGCGTTGCCGTCGTACACCTTCATGGCATACAGGCCGGAGGCGGAGGCCTCCTTGGTCAGGCTGATGGTGCCGCCCTCGTCGGCCAGCCAACCCTGATACTTCAGACTGGACACTTCGAAGTTATCGTAGGCGCCCTTGCTGTCGTACACCAGCCGGTCAAACTCCTCCACCAGGAAGCCGATGGTAGCCCGACTGCTGGGGTTGCTCACCGCACCGGGGGCAAAGGTCTCCTCATGCGACTGCCAGTAGTGGTCGAACCAGCACACGAAGGCCTCGTTGCCGTCGGCGGAGAAGCTGATGCCGGGCTGGGTCATGCGGCTCTCGCTCTCGCGCAGGGTATCGAAGGAGGTGCCCAGGGTCAGGTCGATGTAGCGGTCGTAGCTCTTGTAATCGTCGCTGGACACGCCCAGGTGCATGGGGGTGCGGCGATAGACGTGGGCGCCCAGGCTGTTGCGGCTGGAGTGCAGCACCAGGCGATCCTCGCTATACCGGGCCAGCACGGGAGAGGTGTTGGAGGAGATGATCTTGGAGTAGCCCTGGGTCCAGGTCTTACCCTGATCCTTGGAGGTGGCCTCCCACAGGTAGAAGTTGTCGTTCTGCTGGGCGCGGGACACCAGATAGATGTCGCCGTTGGACAGCTCAGACAGGCTGGTTTCGGACAGACCGAACTCGCCGCCGCCCAGGTTCATGGTCAGGATGGTGTCGCTGGCGGTCCAGGTCTTGCCGCCGTCGGCGGAGTAGATGGCGATGGCAACGTTGTGCTGATTTTCCATGTTCTTGTCGCCGGTGGAGAACACGTAGTCGATGTTGGGGCCCTCGCCGTCGTAGGTGGACAGGGTCAGACCGTCGCCGTAGAACACGGTGCGTCCTAGATAGTCGGGGTAGTTGTTGATGACCGTGTCGTTCATAAAGGGCTCGGCATCCGCGCCGCGCAGGTACAGGGGGGTGGACCAGGTTTTGGCACAGTCATCGGTGTAGGTGATGACGATGCGGTAGTCGTTAGCATCCTTGCCGTTGCCGCTGTAAGCGAACAGGAACAGGCGGTCGATCTCCTTGTTGTAGATGAAGCCGCCGTAACCCAGGGCGCGGCCCTTGTTGTCCGCGTCACGGATGGCCACCTCGGGCTGCTTGATGAAGGTGCGGCCGCCGTCGGTGGAGCGGACGTAGGCCAGGTCGCCCTTGGTGCTGGCCTGACGGCCAACCACGATGATGTCGCCGTTGCTGAGGGTGATGGGACGGCCGTGGGTGCCCATGCCGGTGTTGCCGCTGATGTCGATGCAGGACACGTTGCCGTAGGTCACCTCAAAGGTCATCTCCGCGTCGGAGAAATCGCGGGCGTTGCCGTTGCCCCAATAAGCCTTGACGGTGGTAGTACCATTGGCAGCAACGGAGGGCACGCGCACGTAGAAGGCGCCGGCGCCGTTGTACCAGTAGGCCAAGGCGGTGTCGCCCACGGTGAAGCGGAAGTCGGAGTGATCGGCCTTGTACTGGCCGGCCTTGGCCCCCAGGTCGCTGACCTTGATCATCACGGGCACATCTTTCTGCTCGGCAGCGGTGGTATTCTTCACCACGTAGTCGGCGCTGTGGGCAAAGCCGCCGCCCGCGCCGGGCAGGTTCGACTCATTGCTCACGGTGATCATGTTGGGAACAATGTTATAGAAGCTGGGCTCATAGTCCACCACAGACAGATTGTCGTGATAGCTGTGCACCTTCACATAGCGGGCCTTGGCGTTCAGGTTGTACAGGGTGTAGTCCGGGCCGTCCTGATGCAGCAGCCAGCCGGTGATCTTAGTCCAGCTCTTGCCGTCCTCACTGACGAACACGCCCAGATGGCGCTGGCTGACCCGGGAGAAGTCGTCGTTGTCATGCAGCACGATGCGGTTGAACGCCTTGCTCTCACCCTGGTCGATGACCAGACTGTTGTGCTGGGTGTCAAAGTACTGATAGCTGTTGTCCGTCCAGTCGGTGACCTGGCCGGTCAGGGGGTTCTCATCGCCGTAGATCATGGCCACCTTGTTCTGCCCGGGCAGGCCCTTGGTCTGGAACTGGAAGGTGCGGGTGGTTCCGTAGCCGCCGTAGCTGATGTTAGCCATCAGGGTCAGCAGCAGGGGCTCGCTGCCCCGGGTGATAACGCCGGTGTCCACATTCACGTTCTTGGCGGGCATACCGGTGGCGGCGTCAATGGCAGTCCACTTGATGGGACAGACGATGCCCAGGTCGGACGCCACCGCCTCGGCGGGCAGACGCAGCTTGGTCACGTCCTGCCCATCGGCACCGGCCAGAATGTACTCGGCGGTAATGGTGGCCGCCGCCTTCTCCACGATGGCCTTGCTGTCCACGTAGGACTCCTGGGTCCACAGGATGTCGTACAGTTCCACGTCCAGCGCGCTCAGGCTGCCGTCAGCATTCAGCGCGCGACCGTAGTTCTGGGGCTGGAAGATCAGGCGGGGCATGGGGATGGTGTCCTTAATATCAAACTGGGTACGGTTCAGCTTGGAATAACCGCCCACAAACTCGCCGTTGACGTACAGGGTGGGGGTCAGATTGTCGTCCACCTTGATGGTGAACACGGCCCGCTCACCCAGGTCCACGCCGGTGTCCAGGGTCTCCACCGGCAGGTTGTACAGGACGTCCATGACGATGTTACCCTGGCCGTCGTTGCGGAAGTTGTAGCGGGTCTGCAGCTCGGGCTGACGGATCTCGAAGCACATACCGCGCCAGCCCAGAGTGGCGGTGTAGGCGGCCACGTCGTTGATGGTCATGTCCACGGTGAACTCGTAGGCGCCGCCGTCGAAGTCCAGCAGGGTATAGTACTGGATCATCTCGTTGGCGCTGCCCAGGGCGGGGTCGGTGGTAATGTTGTACACACCGTCGCCCTGTTCCATCTTGGTGTAGACGGTGTTGCTGGTGAAGGTATAATCCCGGCTGTTCATATCGCCGTTGGTGTCGCCGTACACAACCACCTTGCCGGACAGGGTCATCTCGCCCTGAATGGTGGAGGTGCCGTTACCGCCCACCACATTCAGCTGATAGGCCGTCTTGTGATTCAAGGGGGTGTCGATGCCCAGAGCAGTCAGGGGGATACGCCACTCAAAGGTCTGTCCGCTGGCCCAAACGGCACCGGCATCGGTGGCCATGGCAATCATGTCGGCGGTAACGGTCTTGCCGCCCACGGTCAGTTCCAGCTTCTGCGCGCGGCCGGTGCTGAACACCTGACCGCCCACATACAGGTTGTAGGAATCCCACAAAAAGCCGATGTCCGCGGGCAGGGCGTCCTTGCCGCCCTGGGTCTGATAGGGGGTGTACCACTGGTTTTCCTTGGTCTTGCCGTCCAGGATCAGTCCGGCGGTATCCAGATAGGCAATGGCATCCATCTTGCCGTCGCCGGCGGTGATTTCACGCTTGACCACGCTTAGCTTGGCACCGCCGCCCACCTTCATGGCAAACTTGCGGGTCATACCCTCGGCGGTGACGGCAAAGTCCACCTGCTGCCCGGCGGGCACCTCAATGCCCAGCAGTTTCAAGGGGATGGCGATCTCATACTGACCCTTGCCATTTCCCTTGATGGTGCTGCCCATGGTATAGCCCAGAGCGAAGGTAGGTTTGCTGCCCAGCTTGGCCGTGGCCTTCATGCCGTTGATGTCGAACGCCACGCTGCTCTCGGCGGTGTCCAGCGCGATGTACAGGTTTTCCTCATCGCACAGGCTGCCGAACCGGGTGGTCTTCTTCACCGGCTCCAGAGTCCAGAACGGCTCATCCAAAATGCCGTCCATCACCACGTCGGCCTGGCTGACCAGCAGCTCGGCGTTGGGGGCGCCCTGGGTGACCATGAAATCGTAGATGACCACATCGGTCTTGTTATCGTAGCTGGTGTCCCGGCGCAGGTCGGTGCCGCTGAAATAAATGGTGGTGCCGGTGGCCTTGCGGGTGGCCCTGGGGAAGTTGGCCACACTCTTGCCGTTGACAAACACCTCGCTGGTAAAGTCGTCGTTGACCACGATGCGCACGTCCACGTCCTTGGCGGGCAGGTCAATGCCGGTGTCAAAGTTCTTGGTCAGGTCGGCGGGTTCGTCGTACAGGGACACCCGCAGATTGTTGTCCGCGTCGGTGAAGAAGCCGATGCGCACGTACGCCTCGGCGCGGATGTCGATGGCAAAGCCGGACAGAGCCAAATAGCCCAGCTCGTTGGCCACGGGCAGGTCGTTAAAGTCGGCCTTGAAAGTCACCTCCCAGCCCAGGGTGGGGTCGATGGAGGCCAGGGGCCAACTGGGGCCGTTGACCATGTTGCCGGCGTCGGTGACGGTGCCGGTCTTGTACTGCAGGCCGCCCTCGGCCTGGGTGGTGTAGATCTCGCTGGTCTCCTTGTTGAAGCTTATGGACTTGGCGAAAGAGGCGGAAGCCACGTCATCAAAATGCTCCACCACCTTGATACCCTTATAGGCCATGGCCAGCTCGCCGTTGTAGCTGTCGGCACCAACGGTGGCGGCAAAGGGTACGTCCATCTCAATGCCGTAGATCAGGCCCACGGCAGACAGAGGGACCTCCACCTCCGCGCTGCCACAGTCATCGTCCTTGGCGCAGGTACCCACCTTCTCGCCGTTGACCAGGGCGACCTTGCCGTTCAGGTCCACGTCGATGGTCACCTCGTTGACCACAAGCTGGGCCTTGTCGGCGTTGGTCTTCATGCCGATAAACAGCTTGTCCTCGTTGCAGATGACCGTGGTGGGGATGCTGCCGATCTTGTCCCGCAGCAGCCAGACGCTCTCGTCCAGTTTGCCGTCCACGGTGACGTTGTCGCCGTAATAGTTTGCTTCGATGGCGGGGTCGGTCCCGGTAGCCGCCACGGACAGAGCCGTCCCGGGCAGCATGGAAACCACCATCACCAGCGCAAGCAGCAGGGATGTCAGTTTTTTCATGTTGTTTCCTCCTTTTCCTATGCGCTTATGCGTTTTCCATAAAAAACGCTTGCCATTATGGCATTAGTGTAGTATATTTTGATTGTTCTTTCGATACGATAAGTGTTCAAATTGAATCATACAATGATCGTTTTTGTAAAGAGGGTGTTTTTGTGTTTTGGTTCCTGCGCGCCAATTTTGTCTGTTCCACCACCGATGTGGCCGACATATGCTTTCAGACTATGTTCAGTGTTGACTTTATGCGTCATACTGCCCCGACGTTGGCTCCCGTCCATTCCCATCTCAACTACGAGCTGTTTTTTGTCAATCAGGGGCAATGCACCTTTCGCTGCGGTGACCGGGACTACACCTGCAACCCCTCCGACATCCTTGTAATCAACGCCGGCACCCTGCATAACCGCTTGCAAATTTCGCCGGACGCCCTATTGTACTCGCTGCAGTTTTCCTTTTCCCCCAACAGCAAGCAGACGTCTT
>SVLO01000017.1 GCA_015067885.1 Oscillospiraceae bacterium
CACTGCCTGGATGCTGAACAACTTCTTGTTCATGGACGACTATCGTCAGTGGAACGCCGAGGACGGCCAGCTCTACTCCCCCTACACCAGCGACGCCTATCGCGAGGGTCTGATTGCCCTGAACCAGCTGGTGAGCGAGGATCTGCTGTCCACCTCCACCTGGACCATGACCTCCGGCACCGAGCTGGGCGCCGTGTGGACCCCCGCCGAT
Organism: Oscillospiraceae bacterium; assembly: GCA_015067885.1. Lineage (GTDB taxonomy): Bacteria > Bacillota > Clostridia > Oscillospirales > Oscillospiraceae > Lawsonibacter. Next base: position 212 of record SVLO01000017.1, read on the forward strand.
AACGTGGCCCGTGCCGGTGTCATCTCCGGCTCCCTCGCCGCCCGCTCCACTTTGGACAGCCCCGTGGCTCTGGAGTACGTGGCTCTGCCCCCCTTCAACTACGCTCCCATGAAGGCCACCTACAACGTGCCTAACGCCTACACCTTCATTACCGAGGACTGTGACGATCCCGTCCTGGCCTTTGACTTCCTGATGCTGAACGCCAGCGAGGAGGCCTCCTACCGCGCCACCATCGGTGTGGAGGGCGAGAACTGGGTGTGGGCCGAGGATGACTCCCCCGCCGGCATGGGCTATCTGTGCATCAACTATCCCACCGCCCCCCACCACGCCACCTGGCACACCAACAACTGCACCATGTCCCTGGACAGCCAGGAGACCAAGCGTCACACCGTTCGCGATCCCGAGGACGTCTGGACCAACACCGTGGGCGACATCTTCCGCGAGCACGAGCGTCTGTACGAGGAAGCGGCCGACGCCAACAACCCCAAGGAGATCGTGGATAAGATCATCTACACTCCCGAGGAGTCTGAGGAGCTGGACGTGCGTCCCGCCGAGATGCTCATCTACATCAAGGAGGCCCGCGCCAAGTTCGCCGTGGGTCAGCCCGGCTTCGATCCCAGCAACGACGCCGATTGGCAGACCTATCTGACCAACCTGGACAACATGGGTATGCAGGATTGGCTGCGCATTTCTCAGCAGGCCTACGACCGCATGAACGGCAAATAATTCGCCTACCTAAAACAGGGGCAGTCATCCGACTGCCCCTGTTTTTCTATGCTGACCGCCCGGAAAAACCTGTCGAGTCTTGACAAATGTCAACGTTCCGCTTATAATTGTCCTTGGTTAAAACTGGAAACCCAGTTCGCCACCAAACCAACTCGAGGAGGAAATTGTCATGATTTGTAAGAAATGCGGCACCCAGCTGGCTGACGGCACCGTCTTTTGCCAGACCTGCGGCGCTCCCGTCGCCACTCCCGCTCCCGCGCCGGCTGCGGCTCCCGTTGTCGCCCCCGTGTTTGTTCAGCCCACCGCCAACACCATTCCCCCGGAAAACCGCCCCCTCAGCCCCTGGGCCTACTGGGGTCTGCAGATTCTGTACGCGGTTCCCATCGTTGGCTTCATTTTCCTGATCATCCACTCCTGCAGCGGTACCAACATCAACCGCCGCAACTTTGCCCGTTCCTACTGGTGCAGCCTGATTTTGGTTGGCGTTATCGGTTTGATCTATCTGATCGTCGCCCTGATCGCCGGCGGCGCCATCTACTCCTCTTACTACTACTAATGCCTAACGTTAACGACCCCTCTGTCACCGGACAGAGGGGTCGTTCTTTTCATTGTGATAATTTTGGAGCGTGCCGCCGTCGGACCCCGCGGGCGGCCAAAGGCCGCCCCTGCGACATTTCTGATCCCTATCTCGTATCTCAAAAAATCTCCCGCCGAGAGGCGGGAGATTTTTTATCAGTTTTCTTTATGGTACGCCTCGCAAGTACATTTCTTCCACTTCAGGCCACTCCCACAAGGACAGGGGTCGTTGCGGCCGATCTTGACCACCTTGCGGGTGGGCTGGCGCTGAACGGTTCCGTCGCCGCCGGCAGACTCGCCGGTGACCTTGGCCACCCGCTCGCGCTTGACCTCCTCATTTTGGCGCAGGCGCACCTGGAACAGGCGGCGCAGGGTTTCCTCCTGGATGGCGGCGATCATCTGCTCGAACATCTCAAAGCCCTCACGCTTATACTCCACCACGGGGTCACTCTGCCCATAGGCACGCAGGCCGATGCCCTGTTTCAGCTCGTTCATGGCGTCGATCTGGTCCATCCAGAACTCGTCCACCACCCGCAGCATGACCACTCGCTCCACCTCGCGCATAAGGCTTTGGCCAAACTGTTCCTCCTTGGCGGCGTAGACCTCTCTGGCCTTGTCGCTGACCAGCTCCACCAGCTCGTCCACCTTGTAGCCGGCCAGCTCCTCATCGCTCAGCTCCAGCTCGCCGGGGGCAAGAAACATGGTGCGGAAGGGTTCCATGGCGGCACGGAAGTTGTCGGCGTCCATGTGGGTCTGTTCGCCCATGTGGCCACGGATGGCGCTGTCCACCGTGTTGTGCAGCATATTGGCAATGCTCTCCTGCAGGTCCTGGCCCTCCAGCACCTGGGCGCGCTGCTCGTAGATGACCTTACGCTGGGTGTTCATCACGTCGTCATATTCCAGCACGCTCTTACGGGTCTGGAAGTTGCGGGACTCCACCTGCCGCTGGGCATTTTCGATGGCGCCGGACAAAATCTTGGCATCGATAGGCGTGTCCTCGTCCAGGCCCATGCGCTCCATCATGTTCATGACCCGCTCGGAACCGAACAGGCGCATGATGTCGTCCTCCAGGGACAGGTAGAACCGGGTCTGGCCCGGGTCACCCTGACGACCGGCGCGGCCACGCAGCTGGTTATCGATACGGCGGGACTCGTGGCGCTCGGTACCCAAAATGAACAGGCCGCCCGCCTGGCGGACCCGGTCCGCCTCCTCCCGGATGGCGTCCTTATACTTGGCCTCCGCCTGGGTAAACATCTTCCGGGCGTTGAGGATCTCCTCGTTGTCGGTGTCGGCAAAGCCGGTGGCCTCGGCGATCAGCTCGTCGGACAGGCCCGCCTTTCGCAGGTCCGCCTTGGCCAAAAACTCCGCGTTGCCGCCCAGCATGATGTCGGTACCGCGTCCGGCCATGTTGGTGGCCACGGTGACGGCGCCGAACTTACCCGCCTGGGCCACGATCTCCGCTTCCTTTTCGTGGTTCTTGGCGTTCAGCACGTTGTGCTTGATGCCGCGGCGGCGGAGCATATCGCTGAGCAGCTCGGACTTCTCGATGGAGATGGTACCCACCAGCACGGGCTGGCCGGCCTTGTGACATTCCTCGATCTGGTCAATGATGGCCCGGTACTTGCCACGCTCGTTCTTGTACACCACGTCGGGATGGTCCTTTCGGGCCAGGGGGCGGTTGGTGGGGATCTCCACAATGTCCAGCTCGTAGATGGTGCCGAACTCCTCCTCCTCGGTCATGGCGGTACCCGTCATGCCGGAGAGCTTGTCGTACAGGCGGAAGTAGTTTTGGAAGGTGATGGTGGCAAGGGTCTTGGACTCGTTGGCCACCTCCACGTGTTCCTTGGCCTCGATAGCCTGGTGCAGGCCCTCGTTATACCGCCGGCCGAACATCAGGCGGCCGGTGAACTCGTCCACGATGATGACCTGACCATCCTTGACCACGTAGTCAATGTCCCGCTTCATGACCCCGTGGGCCTTCAGCGCCTGATTGATGTGGTGGGACAGGGTGGCGTTGTCCGGGTCGCCCAGGTTCTCCACGTTGAAGGTCTGCTCCGCCTTCTGTATGCCCCGGGCGGTGAGGGTGGCGGTGCGGGCCTTCTCATCCACCACGTAGTCGGCGTCCAGAGTGGGGTCCTCCTCCTGCTTGTTGTCCACCTTGGCAATGCGCACGCACTTGAGTCGGCGGGCAAACTGGTCCACCACGGAGTAAAGCTGGGTGGACTTTTCGCCCTGGCCGGAGATGATAAGGGGGGTGCGGGCCTCGTCAATGAGGATGGAGTCCACCTCGTCCACGATGGCGAAGGCGTGGTGACGCTGGGCCAGCTCTTCGGAATAGAGGGCCATGTTGTCGCGCAGATAATCAAAGCCGAACTCGTTGTTGGTGCCGTAGGTGATGTCGGCGGCGTAGGCGTCCTTCTTGGCCTGTCCGGTGACGCCGTGGATGATAAGACCCACGGTCAGGCCCATGAACCGGAACACCTTGCCCATCCACTCGGAGTCGCGCTTGGCAAGGTAGTCGTTGACGGTGACGATATGCACGCCGCGGCCGGACAGAGCGTTCAGGTAGGCGGGCAGGGTAGCCACCAGGGTCTTACCTTCGCCGGTCTTCATCTCGGCAATGCGGCCCTGATGCAGCACGATGCCGCCGATGAGCTGCACCCGGTAGGGGCGCATACCCAGCACGCGCCAGGCAGCCTCGCGGCAGGCGGCAAAAGCCTCGGGCAAAATATCGTCCAGGGTCTCGCCCTTGGCAAGGCGGGCCTTGAGTTCGGGGGTCTTGGCCTGCAGCTGCTCGTCGCTCAGGGCCTTGTACTCCTCCTCCAGGGCCTCGATTTTGCAGACCATGGGTTCGATGGATTTCAGCTCCCGCTGGGAGCGGGTACCGAACAGTTTGGTAAGTAAGCTCATATCAAAACACCTCACGGATATGGGTATCCAAAATAAATCAGTTTAGTATATCACATTTCCGCCCAACTGAAAAGCACATTTTATAAATATTATCAGACCGATATTGACAAAGTTTCCCCAATGTGGTACTGTAATGCGGTAAATTGAACAGGACAGATGAAACGCGCAGGACCCACGAACTGTGCGTGGATGTAACTCTGGAGAAGCTCGCTACACGAGTGCCGAAGGGGCAACGCGGTGCAAACCGCCAATCTCTCAGGCAAAAGGACAGAGATGGCAATTTGGACCATTGCCTTACTTTGTGCCGTGGAGCGTGTGTTCCGCGGTTCTTTTTTGTCCTGTAAAGGAGAGAAAGCTATCAAATGGAAGAAATTCAAGCCTTGCAAGCTTCGGTCTACCAGTTGACTCAGGATGTACAGGCCCTTACGGCCACCGTTGAGCAGCTCACCGAAGCAAACAGCACTCCCCTGTTCCTGCGCCTTTGGAATGAATTTATCGCGTTCCTCACCGGCCCCCTGAATGACTTTGCCTGGGGTCCCATCATGCTGTTCCTGCTCATCGGCACCGGCGTGTATCTGACCTTCCGCACCCGCTGCCTGCAGGTGACCAAGTTCGGCTACATCATGAAGCATACCATCGGTTCCCTGTTCACTAAGAAGGAAAAGGGCGACGGTAAGAACCTGACCGCCTTCCAGGCCGTGTCCACCGCCATGGCCGGCACCGTGGGTACCGGCAACATCGCCGGCGTCACCGGCGCTCTTTTCATCGGCGGCCCCGGCGCCGTGTTCTGGATGTGGGTGTCCGCCTTCTTCGGTATGTGTACCAAGTACTGCGAGATCGCCCTGTCCATGAAGTTCCGTGAGCAGAAGAACGGCGTCAACTACGGCGGTCCCATGTACGCCATCGAAAAGGGTCTTGGCAAGCACTGGAAGTGGCTGGCCGTTGTCTTCGCCCTGCTGGGCGGCCTGACCTCCTTCGGTATCGGCAACATCGCCCAGTCCAGCGAGATCGCCGGCGCCATCAACAGCCTGTCCGGCGGCCGTATCCCCCTGCTGTGGGCCGGCATCGGCCTGGCCGTCCTGGTGGCCATCGTGGTGCTGGGCGGTGCCAAGCGCATCGGCCAGGTCACCAGCTACCTGGTCCCCTTCATGTCCGTGTTCTACCTGCTGGCCGGTATTGCCGTCATTGTCCTGCGCATCACCGACGTGCCCGACGCCTTCGCCGCCATCTTCAAGGGCGCTTTCAGCTTTAAGGCTGCCGCCGGCGGCGCCACCGGTTACATCATCATGGTCGCCATGCGTCAGGGCTTTGCCCGCGGCGTCTTCTCCAACGAGGCCGGTATGGGTTCCGCTCCCATCGCCCACTCCGCCAGCGAGACCAAGGAGCCTGCCGAGCAGGCCATGTGGGGCGTGTTCGAGGTGTTCTTTGACACCATCGTCATCTGCTCCATCACCGCGCTGACCGTGGTGCTGGCCAGCATGACCCCGGCCGGTCAGGCTGTGGGCATCGTGCTGGATCAGGGCGTTATGGCCGACTTCCCCTCCAAGGGCGCTGCCGCCGTCGCCGCCTTCAACTCCATCCTGCCCGGCACTCTGGGCGGTACCATCATCCAGATCAGCCTGATCTTCTTCGCCCTGTCCACCATCCTGAGCTGGAGCTACTACGGCGAGCGCTGCTGGGGCTACCTGACCAAGGACAACAAGGCTTTCAACCTGTTCTACAAGCTCGTCTTCGTGCTGGTCTGCGTGGTGGGTGCCACCAACGCCGGCGACCTGATGTGGAACATCTCCGATACCCTGAACGGTCTGATGGCTCTGCCCAACCTGGTGTCCCTGCTGCTGCTGTCCGGCATCGTTGCCAAGCTCACCAAGGACTACTTCTTCTCCGGCAAACTGAAAAAGTAATTTCTCCCCCTTCGAAATCGCCCGGATGCTTGCCATCCGGGCGATTTTCTGTTTTAATATAGGGGAACAACTGGAAGGGAGGGCAACCGCCATGCCCCAGTGGAAAAAGAACGACCTCTGCACTTTGGACATCACCGGTTATACCAGCGACGGCATGGGCGTGGCCCGGCTGGAGGGCCTTGTGGTCTTCGTCCCTCGCACCATCCGGGGGGAGCGCTGGCAAGTCCAACTGCTGAAAGTGAATAAGAATGTAGCCTGGGGCCGTGGGGTAGAGCTTTTGACCCCCTCCCCCGCCCGTATGGACTCCGATTGTCCCCACTTCGGCCCCTGCGGCGGCTGTCAGTTCCGCCACATGGACTACGCCGAGGAGCTGGACGCCAAGCGCCGGCAGGTGGAGGACGCCCTGCGCCGCATCGGCGGTGCGGAGGTGACTGTGGATGTCATCCACGGCGCCGCCGACACCTGCCGCTACCGCAACAAGGTGCAGTTCCCCGTGGCAGGGGGCGTGGGCGAGGTGCGCCTGGGCCTGTTCCGCAGCCGCAGCCACCAGGTACTGGACGTTCCCGACTGCCTGCTGCAGAGTGAGGGTGCCAACCGCCTGGGCCGCACCTTGAAAGAATGGATGGAGCAGAAGTCCATCGCCCCCTACGACGAAACCACCGGTCAGGGGCTGGTGCGTCACCTGTTTGTCCGCTCCAATCGTGCGGGCCAGCATTTGGCCTGCGTGGTGGTCAACGGCAAAAAACTGCCCGACGAGGGCGGTATGGTGGCCGCCCTGCGCTCCGCCGAGCCGGGACTTGCGGGCGTGGTGCTGAACGTCAACCGGGAGGATACCAACGTGGTGCTGGGCAGCCAATACCGCACCCTGTGGGGTGAGGATCGGCTGGAACAGACTCTGTGCGGCAAGAAATTCCGCCTGTCCGTCCCCTCCTTCTTCCAAATCAATCCCAATCAGACCGAGGTGCTGTACAGCCGCGCGGTGGACTTTGCCCAGCTGACCGGCACGGAAACCGTGCTGGACCTCTATTGCGGCATCGGCACCATCAGCCTGGCCCTGGCTGACCGGGCCGGTCGCGTCATCGGCGCGGAGATCGTGCCGGAGGCCATTGCTGACGCCAAGGAAAACGCCGCCCGCAACGGCGTGACCAACGCAGAATTTTTCTGCGGCGACGCGGGCGAGATCGCCCAAAAGCTGGCCGCCGATGGGGTGCGCCCCGACGTCATCTGCGTGGACCCGCCCCGCAAGGGCCTTGCCCCCGGGGTGACGGACGTTTTGGCGGATATGGACCCCAAGCGCATCGTCTACGTGTCCTGTGATCCGGCCACCCTGGCCCGGGACGTGAAGCGGCTGGCCCAGCGTGGCTATGGGCTTGTAAGGGCCGAGGCGGTGGACCTGTTCCCCCGGACGCATCATATAGAGAGCGTGGTACTGCTGGAACGGAGGTCAGATTTTGTATGAACTACTCCATCACCGACGACAAGAACAACCTCCCCCTTGCCGACGTCATAGCCCTGCTGAAGCAGACCTACTGGGCGGACAATCGCACCCCCGAGCAGGTCCGGCGGTCCATGGACAACTCCCGCTGCTACGGCGTGTACTTGGCCGACTGTAAAAAGCTCGTGGGCTTTGCCCGGGTCATTTCCGATTTTGCCACCACCTATTATCTGTGCGACGTGGTCATTGACAACGACTATCAGCACCGGGGGCTTGGCAAAGCCCTTGTGTCTTACATTGAAAATTCCCCCGAATACCAGGGTCTGCGGGGTATTTTGATCACCCGGGACGCCCATGCTCTTTACGAAAAATTCGGCTACCGGCCCCTGGACGGAAGGGCCATGGTCAAAGGTCTGAATTGTTAAGTAAAACGCTCGCGGACAGGAGAGATTCTTCTATGGACAAACCCAGGAAAAGCGGCCCGGCCATCTTTATGTACGCGGCCATCATCCTCATGCTGCTTGTGTCCGGCATCTGTTTCTTCTTTTACTACAGCGGCCGGACGACCAAGGATGCGGTGCTGTGGTCCGGTATCGTGGCCTTCATGATCGTGTACCACTTTTGGGTGCGCCTGATCGTGGGCAACCTGTCCAAACTGATCCCCATCGACCCAAACCATTGGTGGTTCAAGGAGCGTTTTTTTGAACCGCCACTGTACCGTCTGCTGCAGGTCAGGCGCTGGAAGGACAAGGCTTTGACCTACAACCCCGAACAGTTCGACCTGAAGACCCGCTCCCTGGAGCAGATCGCCCATACCATGGCCAAGTCCGAGGTGGACCACTGGCTCAATCAACTCATCTCCCTGTCCAGCATTTTATTCTGTCTGCTGTGGGGACAATTTTGGATTTTTCTCGCCACGGCGGTGGCCGCCATGCTCTTTGACGGACAATTCATCCTCATCCAGCGCTGCAACCGCCCCAAACTCATGCGAATTTTGGCCCGCAAGCAGCGGCTTACCTCCCGCACGGCCACTGTATAATGTCCCAACCACAGCCCCGATGCAGTCGGGGCTGTTTTCTTTGCGGAAACCGTGTTTTTTACGCAATTCGGGGTTGTTAAATTTTAGAAACTGTGGTATCCTTTCTAACAGTGTTGCGCGTATCCGCGCCTTCAGACCAAAGAAATGGCAGGTATTTGACTATGAGTGAGAACAGAAGCAGCTTTTCCGGCCGCATCGGCTTTGTACTGGCCGCGGCAGGCAGCGCGGTGGGTCTTGGCAACCTGTGGCGTTTCCCCTATTTGGCCGCGCAGTACGGCGGCGGCATTTTTGTCCTGTGTTATATTATTTTGGCCTTGACCTTCGGCTTTGCCCTGATGACCACGGAAATCGCCATCGGCCGCAAGACCGGTCTGAGCTGTATCGGCGCGTACAAAAAGCTCAGCAGCAAGTTCTCTTTCCTGGGCTACATCGCGTGGGTGGTCCCCATCATCATCCTGCCCTACTACTCCGTCATCGGCGGCTGGGTGTGCAAGTACGTGGCCGTATACCTGACCGGTCAGCACAACGCTGCCGCCGAGGCAACCTTTTTCAAGAATTTTGCCATGAACCCCACCTCCTGGGTGGAGCCGACAGGTTGGTTCCTCCTGTTTTTGGCCCTGACCGCTGCGGCTGTTTTGCTGGGCGTGGAAAAGGGCGTGGAGCGTGTCAGCAAGATTATGATGCCCATTTTGATCGTGCTGATGGTCGCCATCAGTATCTTTGTCCTTACCCTGAAGCACGAGGTGCTGGATTCCAACGGCAATCCCACCGGCGAAGTCCGCACCGCACTCCAGGGTCTGCGTTACTACTTGGTCCCCGATCTGAGCGGTTTCACCTTCAAAACCGCAGTGAAAACAGTTTGCGCCGCCATGAGCCAGTTGTTCTACTCCATGAGCCTGGCCATGGGCATTATGATCACCTACGGCTCCTACACCAAAAAGGACACCGATTTGGTCAAGTCCGTCAACCAAATCGAGCTGTTTGACACCGGCGTGGCCCTGCTGGCCGGTCTGATGATCATCCCCTCCATGTTCGCCTTCAAGGGTGCTGAGGGTCTCGCCGCCAACGGCCCCTCCCTCATGTTCATCTCCCTGCCCGAGGTGTTTGCGCAGATGCCTTTGGGCCGCTTTGTGGGTCTTGTTTTCTTTGTTTTGGTGTTCTTCGCCGCCATTACCAGCTCCATTTCCCTGATGGAAACCATCGTTTCCATGGTTATGGACCGCACCCGCCTGGGCCGTACCGCCGCTTGTATCATCATATTCCTGGTGTGTCTGGCGGTCGGCATCCCCTCCGCGCTGGGCTATGGTGTTTGGGACGGTGTCCGGCTGCTGGGACTTCAGTTCCTGGACTTCTTCGACTTCATCAGCAACAGTGTGATCATGCCCATCGTGGCTCTGCTGACCTGCATTTTGATCGGCTGGATCATCGGCACCAAAACCATCACCGACGAGGTCTGCCGCAACGGCGAGAAGTTTGGCCGCAAGGCGCTGTACGAGTTCATGGTCAAGTACCTGGCCCCCATCTTCCTGGTGGTCATTCTGGTCTTCTCCGTGTTGAGCGCATTCAAAATCATCGAGGTATAATATGAACGCAAACCCGCAGGCCGCACACCGGTCTGCGGGTTTCACACACAGGGAAAGGCGGTTGCATTATGGCCTTAAAACATCGTGAAGTGGATATGCTGGGCGGCTCCCTGCCCCGCAATCTGCTGCGCTTTGTCCTGCCGCTGATGCTGGCGGGCATGCTGCAGCAGGCTTTTAATACCGCCGACGTCATTGTAGTGGGCAAGTTCGTGGGCGACAACGCCCTGGCCGCCGTCAGCTCCAACGGCGCACTGATCGGCCTGCTGGTCAATGTGTTCGTCTGCCTGTCCATCGGTCTGAACGCCGACATAGCCAACGCCGTGGGTCGGGGCGACCACCGGCGCATGGAACAGTCCCTCCACACCGGTCTGCTTTTGGGCCTGTTGGGCGGCATCTTCCTGGCTGCCTTCGGCTGGCTCGTCGCCCCCACCCTGCTGCGGTGGACCGGGGCGCCGGACTCCGTATTTGATTCGGCGGTACTCTATCTGCGTGTCTATCTGCTGGGCGCCCCGGCAGGTCTTGTGTACAACTTCGGCGCCGCCGCCCTGCGCGGCACCGGCGACACCCAGCGCCCCCTGCGCTTTTTAACCATCGCCGGGGTGGTCAACGTGATACTGAATTTGTTCTTCGTCATCGTGCTGCACTGGGGCGTGGCCGGCGTGGCCGCCGCCACCTCCATCTCCCAGTTGATCTCCGCCGGACTGGTGCTGCGCTGTCTGTCCCACGAGAGCGGCCCGCTCCACTTCGACCCCCGCAGACTGCGTATCGTCCCGGCCAGCCTGGGCCGCATCTGCGCCGTGGGCATCCCCGCCGCCTGTCAGGGCGTGGTGGTTTCCCTGTCCAACACCATCATTCAATCCTCCGTCAATTCTTTGGGCGAGGTGTTCATGGCCGCTTCCGGCGCCGCTTCCAATATCGAAAACTTCGTTTGGATCGCCATGAACACCTTTCACCAGGCCGCCATCACCTTCGTCAGCGCCGCCCGGGGCGCCGGTCAGACCCGCCGCACGGACAAGATCGTGGGCTGGAACCTGCTGCTAGTCACGCTTTTCGGTCTTTCTCTCGGCGCGCTGTCCACCCTGTTCGGTCCGTGGCTGCTGAGCCTGTTTACCGACACACCGGCGGCCATTTCCCAGGGCCACGTCCGCCTGATGATCGTGTGTCTGCCCTACTTCCTCTACGGCATGACCGACGTACTCACCGGCGCCCTGCGCGGATTTGGCAAGTCTATCGCCCCTATGCTGGTCACCATTTTGGGTATGTGCGGCCTGCGCTTTGTCTGGTGTACCGCCATCTTCCCCCTGCACCGCACCGGTCCCATGCTGATGGTGTGCTACCCCATCACCTGGGTCATCGCCCTGACCGCGCTGGTGGTCTGCTTCCTCCTGGTCCGGCACCGGGTCTATAAGCGGGAGGGCCTCCTGTAAACGCAAAAACACCCTGCAGCCCACGGCTGCAGGGTGTTTTTCTGCTTTGAATTACCCCTCAATGGCGGTGATACCGTCCACGCGGCGCTGATGGCGGCCACCCTCAAACTCGGTGGTCAGGAACACGTCCACCAGCCGCTCGGCCATGTTGGGGCCGGTCATGCCCGCGCCCATGGCCAGCATATTGGCGTTGTTGTGGCGGCGGGTCATCTCGGCGGACAGGGGTTCGGAACACAGGGCGCAGCGGATACCCTTGACCTTGTTGGCGCTGATGGAGATGCCGATGCCACTGGTGCAAACGACGATACCGCGCTCACACTCACCACTGGCAACGGCCCGGGCGGCGGCGGCACCGAACTCAGGGTAGTCGCAGCTGTCCAGGCTGTGGCAGCCGCAGTCCACCACCTCGTGGCCCTTGTCGGTCAGGTACTTCTTGACGTGCTCCTTCAGCAGGTAGCCGCCGTGGTCACAACCCATAGAGATCTTCATAGTCAATATCCTCCTAAATTCAAAGTGGTATGAATTCCGGCTTACGCCGGCGATACACGGTGTAATAGCGGAAGCCAAGCTCCCCGACGAGCCGGGCCGCCCCCTCAATTCCCTTGCCGATATCCTCCGGCAGGTGGGAATCGGAGCCCAGGGCCACGATCTCTCCCCCCAGGCGGCGGTACATCTGCAAAATCGGGCGGTAGACCTCCAGCGTTTTGCCCCGGTTGGTGTTCACCTCAATGCCCGCGCCCCGGTGAATGAGGGTCTTGAGAATGACCTCCAGCCGGTCGTCATACCGCTCCAGGGTAACGCGGTTGCCGTCCCGGTCGTTCATGTAGCGCAGAACGTAGGGAATGTGGGCCAGCACATCGATAAATTCCAGCTTGGAAATGGCCAGCAGTTCGTCAAAATAGTCGTCCAGCGCCTTGTGGCACAGCGGCTCGTTATCCCGATAGTCCCACAGGACAAAGTCCTTCCGTCCGCAAGCCTCGCTCATATTATGGGCCGAACCCACCACCATGTCAAGAGGGGCTTGGGCCAGCAAGTTTCGCACCCGGTCCGTAAACTGGTGCGGCACGTTCACCTCGCCGCCCAGACACAGCTCCACCCCTTTGGGACCATGCTCCTGCCAGTAGCGGTGCTGGGCCAGCAGCGGCTCCCAGTCCCAGTCCGGCCACAGAACGCCGTCCCGGCTGATAAGGTCCAGGTGGTCGGTGGTACACACCATGGACAGGCCCACCTTGGCCGCCCGGGCCAAAATCTGTCCCAAATCAGCGTCGCTGTCCGGAGAACAACCTGTGTGGTTGTGGCAATCGGCCAAATACACAGCCTTCACTTCCTTTTTTAACCTCACACATTGTAAGCCTTTCCCGCCCGCTTTGCAAGCACAAATTGCGTTTTTCCGCCTTATCGCATCTCTTTTCGGTATGCCCCGGGGGTCTTCCCGGTCACCGCCTTGAACTGGCGGATAAAGTGATACTGGTCGTTGTAGCCCAGCCGCTCGGCCACCTCGGTCAGGGTGGGGCGCTCGTCGGACAGCAGCAGGGACTGGGCGTAGCGTATCTTGGCCGCGATGGCGTCCTGCAGGGGCGAGGTGGCAAACTGCGCCTTGTACAGGGCGTGGAACCGGGAGGGACTCAGGGAGGCCAGCCGGGCCATCTCCGCCACCGACCAGCTCCGTTCCGGCTGGGACAGGATGGTTTCCCGGGCAAGGCGCATTTTCTCACCGATCTGACGGGAAACCTGGATGGCCTGACCCTGCTGATGCAGCGCCCGGTGGAACCGAATGACGAACTCCTGAATATACCCGTCCATCAACTCCCGGCGGTAGGGACTGTCGGAATAGAATTCCCGCTCCAGCTTTTGAAACAGCTCCGAAATGAACGCCGTGTCCCCCGGGTAAAGCAGAGTGTTCTCCGGAATTTCAAACCGCCGCAGCAGTTCGGAAAACTCCGGCCCCGGGTGCATCCAGTTGTTGATGAGTGGCCGGGGCGAATGGTACCATTGTGGCTGGTTGACCCCATAAAATATGCAGGCCCCGGGCCGGGTCTGCACGTATTCCCCATCCAGCAGGATTTGAACCGGCACGCAAAAATGCACGAAGGTGCAGTACGGCAGGCCGTGTGGACGGGAAATGGTAAACCCGGCCTTCTCCGGCCAATTGTGTCGCACGCTGTCCAAAATCATATTTCATCACCACCGCCCATTATAGCAAAGCAGTAGGATATGTCAACTTTCAAATATAAATCGGTATTTATTTTCGTCCCGACCGACCCTATTCTTTATGCATAAACAGCACATAAAGAGGTGTTATGTTATGAATATCCCAAGAATTGAACATCCCCGCCCCGGTTTCGTCCGCCCCAACTGGCGCAATCTGAATGGTCAATGGCAGTTCGAGATCGACAACGGCCGCAGCGGCGAGGCCCGGGGACTTCATAAGGCGGGTACCCCCCTCAGCGGCAGCATCACGGTCCCCTTCTGTCCGGAAAGTCCCCTGTCCGGCGTGGGCAACCGGGACTTTATGTACGGCGTGTGGTACAAGCGCACCGTGGAGCTGGACGCGCCCTCCGGCCGGGTGCTGCTGCACTTCGGCGCGGTGGACTACCGCTGCAAGGTGTTCGTCAACGGCACGTCCGTGGGCGAGCATAAGGGCGGCTACACCTCCTTCTCCTTCGACGTCACCGCCGCCCTGCGCCCGGGCGAAAATGAAATCGCCGTCTACGCCGAGGACGACACCCGCGACCTACTCATCCCCTCCGGCAAACAGTCCGAACGATACAACTCCTGGGGCTGCTACTACACCCGCACTACCGGCATTTGGCAGACGGTGTGGCTGGAGTTTGTGCCGGAGGCCCACATCATTTGCGTCAAATATTATCCCAACATTGCCGACTCCAGCGTCACCATGGAGGTGGCCCTGCGTGGGTCCGCCGACTTCTCCTGTCAGGTGTCCTTTGCCGGCCGCCCCGTGGGCGGCTACACCGCCGGGAACGCAAGCGGCCTGCTGCACTTCACCGTCCCCCTGACCGAGCGGCACCTGTGGGACGTGGGACAGGGGAACCTGTACGACGTGGTCTTCACCTTCGGCGAGGACCGGGTGGACAGCTACTTCGGTCTGCGCCAGGTGCGCCTTGACGGCCACAAGGTCCTGCTCAACGACCGCCCGGTGTTCCAGCGGTTGGTGCTGGACCAGGGGTACTACCCCGACGGCATCTACACCGCCCCCTCCGATGCCGATTTGGTCCGCGACATCGAGCTTTCCATGTCCATGGGCTTCAACGGCGCCCGGCTCCACGAAAAGGTCTTTGAGGAGCGGTTTTTATACCACGCCGACCGGCTGGGTTACCTGGTCTGGGGCGAGTATCCGGATTGGGGCCTGGACCACAGCGACCCCCACCACGTCTACGCCATGCTGCCGGAGTGGATGGAGGCGGTGGACCGGGACTTCAACCACCCTGCCATCGTGGGCTGGTGTCCCCACAACGAAACCTGGGACCAAAACGGCCGCAAGCAGTACGACCCCGCCATCGCCCTGATTTACGACGTGACCAAGGCCCTGGACCCCACCCGTCCCTGCATCGACACCAGCGGCAACTTTCACGTCAAAACCGACATCTACGACGTCCACGACTACGAGCAGGACCCTGCCATCTTCAGGGAACATTACGACAAACTGATGACCGACGGCGCCCTGTACGAGGTCTTTGACCCCCCACAGAGCTTGGGCGGCCGTTATGAGCGCCGCCAGCGCTACCCCGGCAATATCCCCGTTTTCGTCAGCGAGTACGGCGGCGCCTATTGGACAACGAAGCCCGACGCCTCCGGTGGCTGGGGCTACGGTGAAAACGTCCGTGATGCGGAGGAATTCCTCACCCGCCTGCGGGGCCTGACCGACGCCCTGCTGGACAACGAGCGAATGTTCGCTTTCTGCTACACCCAGCTCACCGACGTGGAGCAGGAGCAAAACGGCCTGTACACCTTTGGCCGGCAGCCCAAGTTTGACCCCCGGGCCATCCACGCCATCCTCTCCCGCCCCGCCGCCATTGAAAAAAACTGACTGCCGCCCGCCTGCGGGCGCATGGTATGCGCCCCTGCACCAAGGCCGACGTCCTTCCGTCGGGGCCGGCGCTCCCGACGTTCCTATGACATTCCTCATTCCTAACTCCCATCTCCTTCGCCACCGCCCCTGCACCCCCCTCCCCGATGGGTAGGCGGGGGCTTGCCCCCGCCGCGGGCGGCCACAGGCCGCCCCTACAACCCCCACCCACATCGGTTAGGGCGTGGTTTTCTGCAAAAAAGGACCTGACACAAACGTGTCAGGTCCTTTTCGTTACATGATATTACTTCCGGGTCGGCACGTGCCAGATGTCCTTTGCGTAGTCCCGGATGGAGCGGTCGGCGGCAAAGATGCCGGACCGGGCGATGTTGGTCAGCGCCATCTGATTCCACAGGGTGCGGTCGGTGTAGGTCCGGCCGGCCCGCTCCTGGGCCTGGCGGTAGCTCTCAAAGTCGGCCAGCAGCATATACTCATCGCCGCCAAACAGCAGGCGGTTGGTCAGGCTGTCGTAGGCCACGCCGTCGTCAAAGCCGCAGGCAATGCGGTCGATGACCTCCTTCAGGGCGGGGTTGTGGTTGTAGTACTCGTAGGCGTAATAGCCCTGGCGTTTCTTCTCCTCCACCTCGTCGGCGGTCAGGCCGAACAGGAAGATGTTGTCGTCCCCCACCTGCTGGTGCATCTCCACGTTGGCGCCGTCCAGGGTACCGATGGTCAGGGCGCCGTTCATCATGAACTTCATGTTGCCGGTACCGCTGGCCTCCTTGCCGGCGGTGGAGATCTGCTCGGACAGTTCGCTGGCGGGCATCAGCCGCTCGGCCAGGGATACCCGGTAGTTCTCCAGGAACACCACCTGCAGCCGATCCTTGCACACGGGGTCGGCGTTGATGGTGGCGGCCAGGGAGTTGATCAGATGGATGATCTCCTTGGCCACGTAGTAGCCGGGGGCGGCCTTTGCACCAAAGAGGAACACCCGGGGAGTCATCTCGAAGTTGGGGTTACTCTTAAGCTGCTGATAGAGATGCACGATGTGCAACACGTTCAGCAGTTGGCGCTTGTACTCGTGCAGGCGCTTGACCTGCACGTCAAACATGGCGTCGGTGTTCAGCAGGATGCCGGTCTCGCTGGCCACGTAGCCGGCAAAGCGGCGCTTGTTCTCCTGCTTGATGGCGTCCAGCTCGGCCAGCACCGCCTTGTCGTCCCGGTACTTCTCCAGCCCCAGCAGCGTGTCGGGCTTGAGCAGATAGTCCTTTCCGCCGGTGCAGCTGCAGATGAGCTTGTCGAGTCGGGGGTTGATCTCGGCCAGCCAGCGGCGGTGGTCAATGCCGTTGGTCACGTTTTTGAACTTATCCGGTTCAATGGCGCAGGCGTCACGGAACACGTCCCGGCGCAGAATGTCGGAGTGCAGCGCGGACACGCCGTTCACCGCCTGACAGGCGCAGATACACAGGTTGGCCATGCGCACCTGATTGTCCCAAATGATGGCCATGTGTGCCACCTTGCCCGGGTCGTTGGGGAACTTCTGCTCCAGCTCGTACTGATACCGGCCGGCGATCTCCACCAAAATCATCCAAATGCGGGGCAGCAGGGTCTGGATCAGCTCCTGGGGCCAGCGCTCCAGCGCCTCGGCCAGTACGGTGTGGTTGGTGTAACACACGCAATTGGTCACAATGTGCCAGGACTCCTCCCAGCCGTAGCCCTCCTCGTCAATAAGAATACGCATCAGCTCGGGGATGACCAGGGTGGGGTGTGTATCGTTGATTTGAATGACGTGTTTTTGATGGAAGTTACGCAGAGTGCCGTACTGTGCCTTGTGCTGGCGGCAGATGGACTGCACCGTGGCAGACACGAAGAAATACTGCTGCTTCAGTCGCAAAGACTTGCCCTCATAGTGGTCGTCGGCGGGGTAAAGTACCTTAGCAATGACCTCGGCCATAGCTTTTTTCTCCACCGCCTTGAGATACTCGCCGGAGGAGTAGTACTGCATCTCCACGGGGACAGGACTCTTGGCGTCCCACAGACGCAGGGTGTTGGTGTGGTCGGTGCCGTAACCGGCAATGATCATGTCACGGGGTACGGCCAGCACCTCGGTTCCGCCGGTGTGGGTGACGGTGGCGTGGTCATTCTCCCACTGCACGTCCACGTGGCCGCCGAACCGAACCGTCTGCACCTCGTCCATCTTGTTGATGAGCCATGCCTCGCCGGGTTCCAGCCAGTTGTCGGGCAGCTCCACCTGCTGACCGTCGATGATCTTCTGCTTGAAAATACCCAGCTCGTAGCAGATGGAATAGCCCGTGGCGGGAATTTCCAGCGTGGTCATGGAGTCTAGATAGCAGGCCGCCAAACGGCCCAGACCGCCGTTGCCCAAACCGGCATCCGGCTCCAGCTCAAAAATGTCGGCAGCGGCAAAACCCATATCCTCCAGGGCGCCGGTCAGTTCCTTGAGCAGACCCAGGTTGTAGGCGTTCTTCATCAGCGAACGGCCCATCAAAAACTCCAAAGACAGGTAGTGGACCTGCCGCTGACCCTCCTTGCGGACCTTACGGATGGTCTCCCCCTGATGGGTGTTCATAATGTCACGCAGCACCAACGCGCAGCTCTTGAACACCTGGGTGGGGGACGCGGTCTCCACACTGCGGCCAAAATGGCGGCTCAACTTACCCACAAGCAGCTCTTTGAGCTGTTTTTTCGTATATTCAGCCATGAAAAATACCTCCCGGCAAATGGTTCTCCCCTCTTAAAAAAGAGAAAAATAATTAAGATACATTATACCAACTTCTCTATCCTGCGTCAATAAAAGGCTTTTATTCATTCCACCAAAAAAGTCATGTCCGAAGGCATATTTTTTTCAAAAGCCATCGATTGTTCCGTAATGGGGTGACGAAACCGCAATCGACAGGCGTGCAGCGCCGTCCGCCCGATCAGCTCCGGCTGCTCCGTGCCATACAGGAAATCCCCCACCAGGGGATGTCCGATATGGGCCATGTGTACCCGGATTTGGTGGGTGCGCCCGGTGTCCAGTACCAGCCGCACCAAACTGCGGTCATTGACCGTTTTCAACACCTCATAACGGGTCCGGGCGGGCTTTCCGTCGGCCCGCACCTGCTGTGCCATCAGCGACCCGGGCGCCGGGCCAATGGGCGCGTCGATTATCCCCGCCCCCGGCTTCGGCACCCCCTCACACACAGCCAAATAGGTGCGTACAAAGTCCGGCGTATGCAACTGCATCTTCAGCCGCTCCTGAGCGTGGGCGTGCTTGGCACACACCAGCAGCCCGGAGGTCCCACGATCCAACCGATGGACCGGATGAAAATCCGCCTGCTGACCGGTTTGAATGAAATGGTGTACCAAAAAGTTGCCCAGCGTATCATCGTAATGCCCCGGTCCCGGGTGGACGGACACCCCGGCGGCCTTATTGACCACCACGAGGTCCTCGTCCTCATACACCATGTCCACATCCCCCGCCGCAGGCACAACACCACTTCGCCGCACCGGGTCAGAAAGCCGGACAGACAGTGTTTGCCCCACTCGGGGAATAAATCGGGTGTTCACCCGCGCCCCATCCACCAAAATGCCGTCCTCCAGCCATTTCACGCGCTTGATGACCGTACCGGACAGGTGCAGACGGCTGCGCAGCAGAGTGTCCACCCGCACCCCTTCGCAATCCCGCGTTACCACAAATTCCAGTCTGCGTTCCCGCTCCATGCCGCC
Organism: Oscillospiraceae bacterium; assembly: GCA_015067885.1. Lineage (GTDB taxonomy): Bacteria > Bacillota > Clostridia > Oscillospirales > Oscillospiraceae > Lawsonibacter. The sequence continues at coordinate 19,568 of SVLO01000017.1, forward strand.
GCACCTCCCCGCAAAATTCATAGTTCAAGAATAACACGCCCCGTCCCCGGTTTCAATTGCAATTTTCCCGTCCTTTCGCTATAATGACAGCATAGACTTTCGCAAAGGACGTGGTTCCAATGTCCGACCAACTGGGCATCTATATCCATATTCCCTTCTGCCGCAGCAAGTGCGACTACTGCGACTTCTACTCCCTGTCCGGGCGCGAGGCGGACATGGACCGCTATCAAAAGGCCCTGCTGGCCCATATCAAAGAAACCGCCCCCCACGCCAAAGGCAACGAGGTGGATACTATCTACTTCGGCGGCGGCACCCCCAGCTATTACGGCGCCCATCGTCTGAAAATCCTGCTCACCACCCTGCGCAAGCATTTCCGGGTCTGTAAAGACGCCGAGATCACCTTGGAGGCCAACCCCGACAGCGTGGACCTGCGTTCCCTGAAACAGTTACGCCGGGCCGGGTTTAACCGCATTTCCCTCGGTGTCCAGTCCGCCTGTGATGCCCACCTGCGCGATCTGCACCGCCCTCACGACTTCCAACAGACTCAGGATGCCGTCGCCGCCGCCCGCGGGGCCGGCTTTGACAACCTGAGCCTGGACCTCATCTACGGCCTGCCCGGTCAGGACATGACCGCCTGGCAGGACACCCTGGAGCAGGTCCTTGCTTTGGGACCCGACCATCTGTCCTGTTACGGCCTGAAGGTGGAAGACGGCACCCCCCTCTCCCACCGGGTGGCCCATGGCCTTGCACTGCCCGACGACGACCTGCAGGCAGATATGTACCTCTACACCGTGGACCGACTGGCCCAGGCGGGCTTTGCCCAGTACGAGATCTCCAACTTCGCCCAACCGGGCCGGGAGTCCCGCCATAACCTGCGTTACTGGTTCACCCGCCCCTATATCGGCTTTGGTCCCGGCGCCCACTCCGACTTCGGCGGCCGCCGCTATAGCTTCGTGCGGGATTTGGACGCCTATATCGACGGCGTGCTGAACGGTTCCAATATCATCGACTCCTCCGACCTCATCCCCCAGCGGGAACGCAGCGGTGAGTACCTGATGCTCCGCCTGCGCACGACCCACGGTATCGAGGAATGGGAATACCGCCGCACCTACTATATGAACTTCGCCCCCCTGGAGGAACTGCTCCTGTCCTACCGGCGTCTTGGCTTCACTGTTCAGGAAAACGGCCGCTGGCGTTTGACACCAAAGGGGTTCCTCCTATCCAACCAGCTCATCGGCCTGCTCATGGAGCGGCAGGAGCAATCCAGTTTGGAAACCCTCCTGCCCCGCCTGCGCCGCGAGCCGCTGTCCAATAAAGAATAAAAACATCCCCGACCGGCGGTCGGGGATGTTTTTATTCCACCATCTTCTCCAAATCGTCCCATCGCAGCTCCTGCAGGTCCTGCCAGGTCATCTGCCGCTGCTCCACCTGTCCCCAGGTCTGGTACCAAAACAGATACCGCACCAGCAAATGGGCGGGCAATATGTCCTCCACCAGTACCCGTATTCGCTCAAATTCCTCCGGAATACCGGGTACATCCGGAAACCGAACGTCCACCGTGTTGACCAGTCCTGTCTCCCGCACCATGACGTTCAGGCCGCAGCCGGCCAGCGTATCGTTCAGCGCCCTATGGGTAAATCCGTCCCCACCAATGCGCAGCAGCGCCATCAGCGCCCACGCCAGTTGTTCCGACTCTTGGGCAGCCGGACGGCGCGCAAACAGCCGTGCCACCTGTTCCAGCCCCTGGTCCCGGGCCGTCACCAGGCACATCTCTCGCTGTATCTGTTCCAGTTCCGCCTCCATCCGATCCAGCGCCCCGCCAATACACTCCAATTCCGCCCCCAAATAGGAGTGTTCCAGCTTGTATATGCCCAGCGGCCGCAGCAGTTGCTTTATATGCTCCGCGTTACTCATGCCATGGCCTCCACTGTCAACTCACCCAGCACCGGCATCTGACCCATCTCAACGGACACATCCTTCTCCGGCTTCACCAACACATAGTTCTCCACCCCTGCAATCGTGTAGATCAGGTTACCCAGCTTCGCTCGCAATACGTCCTGTCCCAACAGTTGTCCGGTAAAATACCCGCGCACCGCCTGCTCCACCTGCGGACAAACCAGGTCAAAATCCTGCGCCGCGATCTGTACCGACACATCCACCGTCACCGTCTCCGGTCCGGTTACCGCCACATCCACCGCGATCTCACGGTTTTTCTCCATCTGCCGGCCGATCTCGTCCAAAAGCGCCTGCTCCGGCACTCCATTTTGAGTGGCAACCACCACGTCCACCGTGCCGACCCCTCGTCTTTTCGGCAGCGCCACTGCCGCCACCACCGCCTCAAAGGCCTCCGCGACCTGCTCGTAGTAGGCGCAGTTGGCTCCGTTTGGCAGCCGGGCAAAGCTGTCCAAAACTCGCTGGCGCAGCAGCTCATCGCTCTCCCGGTCCGCACCGCCGGTCATGGCCGTGGGATTTCTGCAGCCGGTAACTCCAACCGGCGCAGCCGCCAGCAGTGTCACGCTGCCCGCCGCCACATTTCCCGCGTTTCCGGCCTGCTGGGCCTGAACGGGGACGTCCACGTACGTTGCCCCCACCGCCAGCACGCCGGCCTCCAGCGTGGCAAAACGCACATACCCCTGGGTCATGCACACCGTCCCCGCGGGAATGGTCCGCTCCGCTTCTCCGGCCCCATCGCTGTAAAAGCGCACCACACCCCTGGCGTATTCCGCCGCCTTGCGCTCCAGCCCACGCAACTGTGCGTGATAATCCAAATACTCCCCGGTCGCCGTCTGCGGAAAGCACTGTCGGTTCACCCAGTCCCCCTGTACGTACAGCGCGTAGATCTGCGCCGCCACCGCATATAACCGGGCGGATAGGTCGCCGCCCTCGGCTACCTCCATCCCCGTGCGCGCAGTAAAATCCGCCAGCATCTCGGCATAAAGCTCCTCAACCGTTTTCATCCATTCTCCTCCAATCGCGCCGTAACCACGCTGTCCTTGCCCTGCCAGTTCAAATGCACCGTCACTTGACCGACGTCCCCCTCCTCGGCATACTCCACATCGGTCACCGTCACATCCTCACCCTCCAGCGCCTGTGCAACGTAGCTTGCGCACAGACTTGGCCGCGCACTCGGCTTCTCCCTGTACAGCAAATGCAGTTCACTGCCCAGTTCCGGCAAAAAAGGAAGGGCGCCCCGCCGTGCCATCAGCTTAAATAATACCCGCTGCAGCACCGCCGCCTCCCCCTGCAGCCGCACAAAGCCCCCCGCGCCGTCAGGAACCAGATCCCCATCCTTCATGCTCCACTCTGTCATTTATGTTCCCTCCTGTCCGGCCAGCGCTTGCAGCACCGCCGCTTCGATCACGGCTTCCAGGCTCACACCGTTGACCAGCACCTCTCCCTTCAGCCGCACCTGTCCATCCCCGCTCAGACGGATGGAGCAGCCATCTGCAAACAGCTCCAGCTCACCGGGATTCAGGTCGTTGTCCGCGGACTCCCGTTGGGCCACGATGCAGGCCGCCTCGCCATCCACGCCGGACTTCATCACCAGCACCTGCTGGCCGTTTTTCGGTTTCCAGCGGTAACCTCCCGGCGCCGCCACCGGCAGCAAACGCTGGCATCCTTCCGCGTACACGCCGGTCCGTTCTCCCTGGGCGGTTACAACTCCCATCTGGATGGTTCGTCCCTGCCCCTGAGCGCCTTTGCCCTGTTGTGAAATCCACATCTCTCTCACCTCACAGCATGATGTCCGGGGGCAGCAACTCCAATCGCGTTCGGTAGCCGCCATCATCCATGCTCACCACCGCCCGGGCCACGCGCCACGTCCCGTCAACAGCCGCGTCCCCTCGGGCCACCTCGACCAATTCCCCCGGCCAGGCCGCAAAGACCACCGGCAGTTCCAGCTCCAGCTCCACCTGTCGCTGGCGGGACTTCTCCAACTGATACTGTCCTTGATAGCGCATGGCCTGATAATCGCTCTTCTCCGGCATGGTGATCATCCTGCGGCTCTGTCCGCCGACATCCTTAAAAGCCTGATCCACAACCTTCTCCACCTTGGCCGACTTCCCGCGATCCCATACCCAAACCTCGCTGAGTACTCCGTACCGGCAAAATTTGATGATCTGCGCTGTGACCGCCGTCTTCCCATCGACCTTTCGCGTCACACTGTCGTCCCACCCGGCCAAAATCAGCCTGCCCTTCCGGTCAAACCGTGGGGTAATGCCGCCGTAAAACCGTGCAAACTGGTACAGCACCGACCACTCACTGCTGCCTGCGGATATGGCAAACCCCCGCACCGCGGGAAGGGCGTCCTGCCTGGCCACCTCAATGCCGTAGGGCCGCACGTGATCACGCAAAATATCCTCCGGCGTGGCTGCCGCGTACTCCGCGCTCTGGGCCTCGTTGTCCAGCAGCAGCGCCGCCAGCCCCCGTCCACTGATCTCCAACCGCTCTCCGCCGTCCGCCCGGGTCACCACGCACTCGTCCACCACGCCTACAAACACAGTTTCCTCTCCTTCACAGGCCTCAAACCGCACCGCTCCCGCCAGCAGTCGCTCCTGCCCCGCGCTCCACAAGCAGACCACCCGAAAGCTGTCACAGGGCGTGGCGCAGCCGTAGTCCAGCTCCCACTCCAGCATGGCGGGCAGCTCCCAGCGCTTTCCATCTGCCGTTAACAGCCACCCATTCACTTGATCACCACTTTCTGCCCGGGCCAGATCTTGTTGGGATTTTTGATGTCCGGGTTCTTCTTGAGAAGCTGCTCCAGTGTCACTCCGTAGCGCTTTGCAATGGCCCACAGGGTGTCCCCCTTCACCACCGTGTGTACCACACCGTCCTGCTGCTCGGACTGTTGGGCCTTCTGCGCCACCTCTTTCAGCTTGCCGTCATAACAGCCCAGATCCTCCCAAAAGGTAAAGCTGTAGCTCACATAGTCGGGCCGCGGCTCCTGCTTCAGCCTCAGCTCCACAAAGTGGGCATTGGCCGTCTGCCATAGGGGGTGGATCAGTTTCCCCGGCCCCTCCCGGTAGAACACATTGGCCAAGGCACCAAATTGGGCGTAGGCATTCTTGCCCACAAACTCGCCCTCCCCCCGCATCACGCGCCGGGTCCTGCCCAGATCCTGCAGCCGATACACTCCAAAGGGAACCTTGTCCACCGCCACCTGCCGCTGGTAGTCGATGGTATAAACCCTTGGATTGTGCGGCCAGGTATAGTTCTTGTATTTCATCGGGCTCAATTTCATCTTCGTCACCTCTGCCCCATTATCTCATCAAAACAGCCGCAGGGGGCCGTCATACCTCCGGGCGTCCCGTTCAAAGGCCGCGTCCAGCTCCCCGGCCAGCTCTCGCCGCACCCCCGACCGCATATCCTCCGCGCTCCGGTCCCCTCGACGCTCCGCCTCACGGGTGTCCTCCGCCCGGCGCAAACGCAGTCCTCTGCTCTGCCCGACCGTTTCCGCTCTCCCACGGACCACCGCCCGCTCCAGCGCCGCCAACCGCTCCATGGGGCCTGCCCGCTTTCCGTCCTCCGATACAGCCTCCCCGCCGTGCGTTTTTGCGTCCGCCGCCCATTCCCCCTGCTCCGGAGCAGTGTCCCGGCGCGTGGTCTGCCCCATTTCCTCTTTCTTCTCCCCACCGGGCCGGACCACCCACCGCCGCCACATAAACGCGTCGTCCTCGTCCTCCCGCTCCTGCACCGGCTCCAGCAGCAGTTCCAAATAGTCGGTCACTTCCGTAACCCCCGTTTCATCCGTTCAAATCGTTCCCGGTCAAACCCCTGGTTGACCGACTCCTCCCACGTAGCCAGCGGCGCCCCGCAACTGACGCACCGCTCCTCCATGGCCTTGTCCCTGCAGCCGGGACACAAACCCGCCAGTTCTTCCTCATCGTCCAATATCAGGTTCAACGCGCACCACAAAAACTCCCGGTCCGTCATGCTCCGGACCCGGTCCTCCGTGGGCAGGGCTGAGAAGGTTCGCAGCACGCGCCAGTACAGCCGCTCCTCCCGGGCGTGCCCCAGGCTTTTTTTAGCCTGTCCGCCTCCTCCTCATCCATCCCCGGACCGGGATTGACCCGTCGGTTAAACTCCATCCACAGCCGGGCCAACCCTCCGATCTGCTCCGCCGTCAGTTCCCTCAAAACCTGCTCTCCGTCCCGGAACTTAGGCGCGCCGTGGCATAAAACCGCCCTGGCCAGCAGGCACGCGTTGGCACACAGGGCCATCTCCCGCTCCTCACCTGCCAAACTGCGGGCCTCCGCCCTGGCCTGCAGCACCTCAAACGCACTCAGTAACCGCAGCTGCTGCCCATGCTCCAGCTTCAGCCGTTCCGGCCCGCTCAACAGCCCCCAATCCATGCTCACACCGCCGTCACAATGCGCTTGGAGGCCACTACCTTCACCTTCTCCAGCACCATGGTGCCCAAACCGGCCTCCTCGCTGATGTTGCTCCACTGGCAGTCGGAATAAATGATACGTTTGTCCGGCTTGACGATCACCAGCGAAAAGCCCTCCAGCTTGTAAAAATCAATGCCGTCCTGAAGCGCCTCGTCGGTGGCATAAAGCCGTGCCAGCTCCAGCTCGTGCTTGACCGAGCCGGCCATGGTAGCCACCGGCTCCTTCTCACCAAAGGCCTCCACCGTGCCGCTGGTCTTGGTCGCCTTGGCGCTGTAGCTCTGCACCACGGCCACCTTTTTACCTCCCACCTCCAGGTAAATATCATTGCTGGTGGGAAATCCTGTCACCGTCATCCTGTCCCTCCTTAAACCGTAATGTGGGCGCTCAGCCAAATCTGATTGATGCCATGGGTCACCGTAAAGGCAAAGTCCACCAGGCATCTGGTAGGCTCCTGACTATCCTGTACCACGCTGACGCCGTCATAGGCCGTGATGATCTCCCGGCTGAGCTTGTTCTCCAGCTCCAGCACCACCTGAGAGCGGATAGCCCCCCGGCTCTGGGCCGTATTCTTTGCCCGGCGGAACCGGCTTTTCAGGGCATTGCGAATGGTGGGAATAACGTCATCCACCACCAAAATCGCCGCCAGATCTTTCCAGGTACCGTCCGCCGCACCCGCCGTGGTGGTCCGCGTGGTCACCCCACGCACCACACTCACCGCGCCGGCCACCCGCTCCGCCACCGTCACACCGCCGCGAATCAGCACGTCCAGTTCCTCATCGCTGTATGCCGCCGCCAAACCGTACAGACCCATCAGCTGCGCACCGCCAAGGGGAACCGCAGGATCGCTCAGCCCCGCGATCGCTCCGGCCACCGCCGCCGCCAGCGCCACTGCGGAACCGACCGTTCCCTCTTCATCCACGCAGCCGGGGGCCACCAGCACCACGCGCTCGCTGTTCAGCCCGGTCGCCCGGGCCACCAGTTCCTCCACACGCTCCTCCGCGGCGCCCGCCGCCACGGCAATGCGCTCTCGCTGGGCCGCCGAAGCCGCCGCCACACTGTCCCGCAGCGCCTGCTGCACCGCCAAATCGGTGCTGTCGCACAGCACCACCGCCAGATCCTCCGTAGCCGCCATAGCCGCAAAGGCTTCGGCATAGTCCTGGTCCACCACAGGGAATACCGTCACCTGGGCCGCGCCATTCTGCAGCAGCAGCCGCACCAGCGCCGTGGCATCCTCCCCCTGTTCGGCGCCAAAAGCCTCCACCGCCTGTTCATAACGGGTAATGGTCCATACCGACTGGGCCGGGTCCGTCAGCTTCACTGCCAAACCCACATTCTTTCTCCCCGCAGACCCGCTCACCGCGGTCGCCGCCTCATACTCGGTATAGACTCCCGGTCTTTCATGGGCCGTAATACTCATCCGTTCCAATCCCCTCTCAAGGTAAAATCAAGGATGTCCGCCGCCTCGTCACCGCTGGCCCACACCCAGCCCTCGCAGCTTATGGCGCACTCCAGCCGCAGCAGCCCCTCCTTTTGGTCAAATTCGATCTCCTTCGCCGTCAGCTTACGTACCGTCAACCCGTTGGGCCGCTTGCTGTGCAGCACCTGTACAAGTCGCTGCAGCAGTTGTCTGCACGCCTGCGCCCCCACCTCAGCCGGGGCCAAAATATCCAGCGCGAACTCCAGCGCCGCCTTGCGTCCGTACCACTCCACCACCCGGCCGGTTTCCTCATCCAGCCGTTGGCCCAAATAGTCCTGCAGCCCCACAGGCTGACATTCCAGCTTGTCCAGCCCCACCAGCACAACAGCCTCTCCGGGTCCTTGACGGCACCCCCTGGGCCAACTGGCCACCGCCGGGATCTCGTTGTCCCGCAGGAACTGTGCCATGCTCTCCTGTAACGCATCCGGTTTCATTCCCACGCCTCCTCCAGCACCGCCCACCAGTGTGTCAGTTCCCCGCCGGCGTATACCGGCCGCGCATTTCTCAGGCTGTATCGCACACCCTCCGCCTCCAGCCCGCATTTTCCTTCAAGGGGGACGTGCGCCGGTCCCAGGTAGATAAACCGCCCCTGCTTTTTCCACCCCAGCGGGGAGGGGACGGCCCTGGCCGTCCCCCGGGTCCTCTCCGGCTGAAGCATGACCTTCTCCACCGCACCTTCCGGATACTGTGGGGTGTACACCGTCACCGCGCGACCATACCGCTCCAGCTCCCTGTCGATGTTTTCTCGCATCATACGCCATCCACTCCGCAGAACATAAATTTCTCATCCCGCAGCCAGCCGACCATCAGGTTCTCCGCCTGCCTGCGCAGCCGGTCGGCCCGCCGTCCGGCGTCGCCGGCCTGTACGCTCATATCTCCGGCAGTAAACCGTTCCGCCTGACCCACTGCCCGGCTCACCTCCAGCCCGGCCAGAGCCATCCACGCCCCGGCCAGCACAAAGCACTGCCCGCAGTCCTCCGGCTTCACGCCCGGACGCAGCCGCTCCCGCATCTGCCGACAGGCCGCCTCACACAGGCCGTCCAGGGCGCCGTACTCCCGCTCCTCCACCCGGCCCAAAGACCGGGCGATCTCCGCCATCTGCCGGACCATTACACCTTCAGCACCTTGGCCGCATCACCGAACAGCTTGGCAAAACCGCTGGTGCTGGTAATGGCCGCGCGCTCCAGCTGGCGGTCAATGAGCTTGTCGTACTCGATCATCACGTCCCCGCCCTGCACCATCTCCAGGGCGTAATTGCGGTCCAGACCGATCATGGTGTTGGCGGGCAGGGCGCTGGTGCGCAGCAGGGTGGCGCCCAGGGGCGTGGTCAGCTTGCCGGTACCCTGGAAGTTCAGGCCCGTGGCGGGGTTCTGGAACTCGGGCAGCTTGAGCATCTTGACCATCATATCGTTGCTCACCAGCAGAGTGTTCATCTCATAGGGGTCAAATTTGGCCCAGAAATCCACCAGATCCTCATAGGTCAGCACGCCCTCGCCCGCCGCCTGAAACACCTGCGCGGGATTGTTGTTGCCGTCGCCGTTGATCAGCACGTCGATGGCGTCCTCCAAATGCATACGGTTGATGTGGGCGCCGATCTGACGCAGGGTAACGGAAAACAGGTCCAGCTTCTGATGACGAATAGCCTCGTAGGAAGCCACCAGCATACGGCCTCGCTTGTGCAGCTGCACCAGATTGTCCTGCACCTTCACCGTGGTGGCGGGAATGGCAGCGCCCTCCTCCACCCGGCGCAGCTTCTTGGCGTCATCGCCGGTCTGGGCGGTGATGGAGCGGTAGTCCATGCCGTCAAACTTGGTCACCGCCGCGGTAATGGCGGGCAGCATATTCTGCTCCTCCATGCCCTGACGCACGCTGCGTGCAATGTACTCGGGGAACAGCACAGCCGAGTCCGCCGTGCGGAAGAATTTCTCCACCACGTCGCTGCCCGCGCCCTTCACCTTGATATCAAAGCGCTTGAGCTGGCGTTGGAAGGCGTCCAGACCCTCCATAGCCGTACCCTTATACTGCTGGTCGGGGTCCATGCTCTCCAGCACCTGAGTAAAGCTCTTGCCCGCTTCATGGTACATACCCTTGTCCAGCTTCAAATTGTCAAACTGATATGCCATCGTTCTCTCCTCCCTTTCTTACAGGCAGATAACGGCCTTGCCGTCCTGCTCCGTCTGAACCACCAGCGCCTCCACGCCGCTGTCATCGGCCTGCACGCCGCCCTTGCCGTCGGCAGCCAGCTTCACCCGGCCCAGGCCCACCTCACCGGTGATGCCCACCTGCATAAAGCCGCCCACCTGCACCGCCACGGCGCCCTTTCGCGCCTGACCGGCCACACCGCAGAAGACGTCGCCCTGGGCGCAGGGGCCCACGGTCCCGTTGGCAGTCACCTTGACCACCTGACCATCCTCCACGCCTTCGTCGGCGTAAAAGGTGGCCATCACATTGCCAATGTCATCAAACGAAATCTTGCTCATCCTTGCTCCTCCTGAATGTTATTTATCCGTAAGCGGTCATCCCGCCGGGATACAAAATCAAATCAGAAACGCGCCGTCAGCCGGCTGTTCCCGCTCCTGCCCACCGTGACCCAGCTGCGTCATGACAGGATACCGCTTCGCCGCCTTTTCCGCGTAAACCCGCCGCAGCTCCAGCAGTTCCCCCTCACCCAGCCTGTCCGCAATGCGCTCCATCACACCGTGTTCCACACCCTCGCCGGTCAGACCGTTCAGCCGCACCACCTCACGGCGCAGCGCCGCCAAATACCGCCTGCCCAGCTCCGCCTGTTTCTCCAACTGTTCCACGTCCTCGGCCCAGCCCTCCTTCCCGGCCAGTTCCTTCATAGCGTGATACCCCTTGTGCTTGAGTACCCCCGCCTTGGGCTGAGCCGGCACCGCCACAAAGGACCACTCAAAGGCATCCGCCGCCCCCCGCAGGCTGGTGTAGCACAGCTCGCCGTCGTAGATCTCGCCCTTCCTGTGGGCGCAGGCCCCCGCCTGCTTGCCGCACACGGAGCATACCGCCTGCTTTACCGCGCAGCCTACGCTGACCTCCCGCAGGATACCGCCCTCCAGCTGTGCAATAAGTTCCTCGTTGCCCGGGGTCCGCAGCACGTAGGCGTACCCCTTCAAAAAGCGGCCCATGTCCCCCGCCGCCGTCATCACGCCGGGTTCCTCCACCACCTCGGTGCGGTACAGCCGGGCAGTCTGCCCCGCCGCCGTCCACTGGTGGTCAAAAATGCCCGTCTTGCCCACAAACAGCTTCGCCAGTTCCTCCAGGGTGTCGGCCTCAAACCGTTCCCCGTCCCGGTCGATCTCGTTGTCGCACAGCCGCACCGCAAAGGTGTAGACCTCCTGTGCCTCCAGCGGTTTTCGGCTGAACCGGTTGATCAGCTCCAGCTCCCGGCTGTCCGGCTGCACCTGGGCCGTGCGGCCAACCTGCTTTTTTACGTTCATCCTTCCTCCATGTCCCCTTTCAAATTTTCCGCCTGACGGCGATACAGCTCCGCCCTGGCCTGCTCCACCTCATCCTGCAGCTTGATTTGACTCCAGTTGACCTTCACGCTGCCACCAAAGCCGTTCAGCCGCAGCCAAGTCTCGCAGATCCGCTCCACCACCGGCTCCAGACTTCTGCGAATGGCCCCGATCTCACTGGTCATCAGGTCGGCCTGCTGGCTGCTCATACGCTCGGTGCTGGACCAGGACAGGCCCAGCATAAAGGGCGGGATACCCGTCCGGGCAATGAGCTGCTCCAAAATTTGTCGGACCGGTACCTCACTGTCCAGCACCTGATTGTCCGCCCCGATCACCCGGATATCCACGTCGCCCATGGCCACAAAGTCCCGCACACTGCCCTGACTTCCCGCCTGCATGGCCCGGCTCCACTCCCGGGCCACCTGCTGACAGCGTTCCCGGGCGTACAGCTCGTCCCCCTCGCCGTTTTTGCACACCACGGCAAAGCGCACGTTGCCCACCCGCTCCCAGTTCAGCCCGATGGCCTGATAGATCTTCATCAGAATTTCCGTCATAAAGGGCATAGACCGCAGCAGGGATACGCCGTAAGGGTTCCCCACCTCCGGCTGAAATGGGGTAAACAGCAGCAGTTCCTGATAGGGAAAGGGTTCCGGCTCTCCCACCCCCTGCTCACACAGCTCAAACTCCAACGGAGAGTCCCCCTGCCGGATGACCACCGCCGCCGGGTCGCACCACAAAAGGGCGGCCACATCCCGACCTTGCCGGTCCGGTACGATCTCGCCCACCGCTCTGCCGCAGGTCAGCATACTGTCCAAATACCCATCTAAAAAAGCCTGCAGCCCCCGCTGCCCTCGCCCGGCCGGCACCGTTCGCAAAAACAGATCCATCCCCTCCTGGGCCCGGCGGTCCTCCGTTTCCACCTCCACACCGCCGCACAGACGGATCAGCTTCAGGATAGCCGCGTCCACAATGGGTACAGCCTCCCGAATGGCCCGGTACAACCGGCTGTCCGCCGCCTGCAGCGGCACATAGTGTTCCAGCGCCCCAAAGGGGTGCTGTGGGTTGCTGCGCACCTGCACCGCCGCCCCCTGCACCGGGGTGTGCTTCTTCTGAAATAATTTCATCCACTCGCTCCCTTTCATATTCTGCCGGACCTCAGCACGCTTCCGGCAAATACCGGCGCCTGCCCGGTCTGTCCCGCCACCACCGTGGCGGCAAAATAGCGTATGTCGTCCATGGCGTGGTCGTCCTGCTTTCGCACCCGGTCTCCGGTCCCATCCTCCTGCCAGCGGTACAGACCAAACTCCCGAATGGCGTCCCGGCACCCCTTGCAGATAACCAGTTTCCCTTTCCGCAGCAGCTCCGCCGTAATCCGAATTCCACTCAGCACGTCATTCTTCGCCTTTATCACCCGCCAGCCCTCCCGCCGCAGCACTTCGATAAAGCTGGCCGCCGACGGGTCCACCACCACGCACCAGATGTCCCGCCCCTGGGCCAGCCTGCGCAGCCGTTCTGCATACTCCCCATCGGTCAGTTGCCGTCCGGACCGCTTGGAGTCGTAGTAGTACTCCCCCACCCGGTACCACACCCCATCCCGTAGCCCCCACAGGCCGAAGGACGCCGGATTGATGGTCCCGTAATCGCAGGAAATGCACCAGCGTTCCATGACTCCGCCGGGCGCCTCGGGACAATCCTTCTCCCGAAACTGGTCATAGACCAGGCCTTCTGCCGCCACCCATTCTCCCAGTACAAACCTGCGGTAAAAGGTCCCCTTAAACATCTGCGCGTATCGTTTCCGCACCTTCTCGGACAGGGCGGGGTTGTCCTTCATCGTAAAATGCAGATACAGCGCGTTTCGTTCCTGGGCTCTGCAGATCCACTCCTTGTAAAACCAATGCTGCGGCCCCTCGGGATTGCAGGAAAACCACAGCTTCGCCCCCTCCACCGAGCAGCGGGCGCAGGCCTGCTCCACAAAGGACCGTGGCATCAGTACCACCTCGTCCAGCAGCACCCCGGCCAGGGTCAATCCCTGTATCAGGTCGGCGCTCCCCTCGTCCTTGCCGCCAAACAGATAAAAAACGTTCTGCCGCTCCCCCAGCGTCACCGTCAGCTGACTTCGGCTGATCCGATGCTCACACACAAACCCCATCTCACCCAGGGCGGGCAGCAGCTCCCGCAGCAAATTGCGCCGCACGGACCCCACTGTCTTGCCGCACAGGGCAAAGGCCTTTCCGTCAAACCGCTCCATGGCCCAGCAAAAGAAGGACAGCCCCAAACACGCCGTTTTGCCGCTTCGCACCGCGCCGTCGCAAATGATGGCGTCCCATTTCTTCCGGCTCCTCCACCAGCCCATCACCCGTTTCTGCTTCGGGGACAGCCGGGCGAACCGCCCTCCGGCGCCCCCCTCACAAGTTACGCCCGTCGTGTCCTTTCCCATAAATTCACCTCACACAAGTGGTAAAATCAGGGCCAAACTTGTACGTTTGCGTCCCTCTAAGTGAAAAATCCCCTCAAAAAATTTTCCATCGCCCGGCCCGCATAGTCCGTCTGCCCGCTCCACATCCTTTGTGCAGAACAAAATGTTTGGAGGAATTTCCATGAAACGCACCCTGTCCATTCTCCTGGCCCTCACCCTGTTCGTCCTGCCCATCCATGCCGCCCCTAATGTCAACGCGCCCTGTACGGTCCTCATGGAAAAGGACTCCGGCACCGTGCTGCACGAAACCAACAGCCATGAACGCCGCGCCCCGGCCAGCGTCACCAAGGTCATGACCCTCCTGCTCATTATGGAGGCACTCTCCTCCGGCCAAATCACCCCGGATACCGTGGTCACCGCCTCTGCCACCGCCGCCGGCATGGGCGGCTCCCAGGTCTACCTTGCCGAGGGGGAGCAGATGAGCGTCCACGACCTGCTCAAATCCATCACCGTGTCCTCCGCCAACGACGCCTGCGTGGCCATGGCCGAGCATCTGTGCGGCAGTGAGGAGAGCTTCGTGGAGCAGATGAATACCCGGGCCGCCCAACTGGGCATGACCGATACCCATTTCGCAAATTGTACCGGCCTGCCCGCGGACAACCACTACTCCTCCGCCCACGACATCGCCCTCATGTCCCGCCGGCTCATTTTGGACCACCCGGATATCCGCGACTACTCCACCATTTGGATGGACTCCATCCGGGACGGCTCCTTCGGCCTGTCCAATACCAACCGCCTCATCCGGTTCTACCCCGGTGCCACCGGCCTGAAAACCGGCTTCACCGACTCCGCCCTCTACTGCCTGTCCGCTACCGCCCAGCGTGACGGCATGGAACTCATTGCCGTGGTGCTGGGCGCCTCCACCTCCGAGGCCCGCTTTGAAACCGCCAAATCCCTGCTGGACCACGGCTTCGCCAATTACGCCCTCACCGACGTCTATCCGGACTCCCCCCTGCCCCCCATCCCCGTCCTGCTGGGGCGGTCCGACCATGTTCAACCTCAGTTGGAGCGTAGCTGTCGCCTGCTCCTGCCCCGGGGCAGCACCGGCAGCATCACCACCGAACTGACCCTGGCTCAGGACGTTCAGGCCCCCGTGGATGTCGGCCAGCACCTTGGCTCCATGCGGGTTTTGGTAGACGGCGAACTGCGGGACACCGTCCCCATCGTGGCCTCCGCCGCCGTGGACCGTCTCACCTTCCCCTCCATCTTCTCCCACCTGCTGCGCCGCCTTTTCATGGCCGATTAAATGGAAACAGCGGCCGGGTATCCCCGGCCGCTGCCATTTATTCTCGTAAATCCTTGAAATACTTATAAAAACTTGCAATCCGCACTTGACGGCGTCTTGTTTGGGTTGTATAATTTATATAAATTGGAGTCATATTTTTTGGTTCAAACTTGTAATTTCTAACAGTACCCATTGTCCCAATCACTTTTTCCGTGTTTTTAGGAGTATTTATGGCAAAATCAAAGGATAACATGACATCATACGACCTCTATCTGGGGTTGGAGGCCTTTTCCGAGGGCCGCGCTACCCGTGCCTGGCGCTACTTCGGCGCCCACCCCCATACCCAGGACGGCCACTCCGGCTTCCGTTTCCGGGTCTGGGCGCCCAACGCGCACCTGGTGGCCGTCTTCGGCCCCTTCAACGGCTGGGACCCCCGCTCCCATCCCCTGACGCGCCTTGAGGGCGGCATTTGGGAGGGGTTTGTCCCCGACCTAACCTGTGGGGATGCCTACCAGTACGCCGTTTGGTCCTCCGCTGACCACTACGTGGGCAAGGCAGACCCCTACGCCTTCCGTTCCACCCTCCGGCCGGACACCGCCAGCGTGCTGTACGACCTGTCCGGCTACCAATGGGGGGACAGCGCCTGGCTCCGCCGGCGGAAGAAAACGCCCCCCTACCACCAGCCCGTCAATATTTACGAGGTACACCTCGGCTCCTGGCGCCGCACCGGGGAGGATGAATTCCTGACCTACCGTGACATTGCCCACTACCTCGTCCCCTATGTGAAAGAGATGGGCTATACCCACGTGGAATTCCTTCCGGTCATGGAGCATCCCCTTGATATGTCCTGGGGCTACCAATGTACCGGCTACTTCTCCGCCACCAGCCGCTTCGGCACCCCTCACGATCTGATGTACCTCATCGACCAGCTCCATCAGGCCGGTGTGGGCGTCATCCTGGACTGGGTCCCCGCCCACTTCCCCCGGGACGCCTTCGCCCTCTACCACTTCGACGGCACCCCCACCTACGAGTATGCCGACTCCCGCAAGGGGGAGCATCCCGAATGGGGTACCAACTGCTTCGACCTTGGCCGGAACGAGGTGCGCTCCTTCCTTTTCTCCTCCGCCATGTTCTGGCTGGAGCAGTACCACGCCGACGGTCTGCGGGTAGATGCCGTGTCTTCCATGCTCTATCTGGACTACGGCCGCCAGGGTGGCCAGTGGATGCCCAACGTCCACGGCGGCCACGAAAATCTGGAGGCTGTCGATTTCTTCCAAAAGCTGAATACCGCCATCTTTGCCGACCACCCGGACGTGCTGATGATCGCGGAGGAGGCCACCTCCTGGCCCAAAGTGACCCACCCGGTGGACCAGGGCGGTCTGGGCTTCAACTTCAAGTGGAACATGGGCTGGATGAACGATGCCTGCCACTACCTGAAGATGGACCCCGTCTACCGCCAGTACCACCATACCGACCTGACCTTCTCCCTGATGTACGCCTTCTCGGAGAACTATATCCTGCCCATCTCCCACGACGAGGTCGTACACATGAAGGGTTCCCTCATGGGCAAAATGCCGGGTGACGACTGGCTGAAATTCGCCGGCGTCCGAACCTTCTACGCCTATATGCTCACCCACCCGGGCAAAAAGCTGATGATCATGGGCAGCGAGCTGGGCCAGTTCAACGAGTGGCACTACGAACATTCTCTGGACTGGCACCTGCTGGACTACGAACCCCACCAAAAGATCCACGAATTTTTCAAATCCGCCAACCAATTCTACCTGACCCAGCCCGCCCTGTGGCAGCGGGACCGGGACTGGGGCGGCTTTGAGTGGCTGGAGGCGGACGACGCCTCGGGCAACATCGTCGCCTTCCTCCGCCGTGACAGCGCCGACCGGGCGCTGGCAGTGGTCTGCAACTTCTCCCCCGTCCCCCGGCCGGGCTACCGCGTGGGCCTGCCCCACGCCGGCATCTACCAGTCGGCACTCAATACCAACTGGTCCCGGTTCGGCGGCAGCGACCCCGGCGACCCCATCACCCTGCCCTCCCAACCCATCCCCTGGCAGAACCAGGCCCAATCTCTCCAGTTCGACCTGCCTGCCATGTCCTGCGTCGTTTTCCGCTGTACCCGCAAAGCCCCCGTGAAAAAGAAATCTTGAGGTGACCGAAATGAAAAAAGAATGTGTCGCTATGCTGTTGGCCGGCGGCCAGGGCAGCCGTCTGTACGCCCTGACCAGCCACGTGGCCAAGCCCGCCGTCCCCTTCGGCGGCAAATACCGCATCATCGACTTTCCCCTGTCCAACTGTATCAATTCCGGAATTGATACGGTTGGCGTCCTCACCCAGTACCGCCCCCTGGAGCTGAACAGCTACATCGGCTCCGGCCAGCCCTGGGACCTGGATCGGTCCGACGGCGGCGTACATATCCTCCCCCCCTATATGCGGGAGGGGGACCAGGGCACCTGGTATAAGGGTACCGCCAACGCCATCTATCAGAACATCGGTTTCCTCGATATGTACGACCCGGAGTACGTGGTCATCCTCTCCGGCGACCACATCTACAAGATGGACTACTCCAAGATGGTCGCCCACCACAAAAAGGTGGGGGCCGCCTGCACCATCTCCGTGCTGGAGGTTACGATGGAGGAGGCTACCCGCTTCGGCATCATGAACGTGGATGCCGAGGACCGCATCTTCGAATTTGAGGAAAAACCCGCCCACCCCAAGAGCAACCTGGCCTCCATGGGCATCTACGTCTTCACCTGGTCCAAGCTTCGCCGGTATCTGATCGAGGACGAGGCGGACCCCAACTCCGCCAACGACTTCGGCAAGAACATCATCCCCAATATGCTCAACGCCGGCGAGGTCATGTCCGCCTACCGCTTCCGGGGCTACTGGAAGGACGTGGGTACCATCGACTCCCTGTGGGATGCCAACATGGATATGCTGGCCCCCCGCACCAGCATCGACCTGCGTGACCCCTCCTTCCCCATCTACGCCCGCACCCCCATCCGTCCTCCCCATTTCACCGGTCCCAACGCCGTAGTCTCCCACAGTCTGGTCACCGGCGGCAGTGAGGTGTACGGCACCGTGGAAAACTCCGTCCTGTTCCACTCCGTCACCGTGGAGGAGGGGGCCAGCGTCCGCTACTCCATCCTCATGCCCGGCGCCACCGTCAAGGCGGGTGCCAGCGTGGAATACGCCATCATCGCGGAGAACGCCACCATCGAACCCGGCGCCAGCGTAGGCACACCGCCGGACGCCACCCCCGGCTGGGGCGTGGCCGTGGTGGCCTCCGGTGTTACCATCGGGGAAAAGGCCATCGTTTCCGCCAATGCCATGATTCGAGACGACGTGAAAGGAGGCGAGCGCGCATGACCAACCTGCACGGCATTATTTTTGCTTACCACTCCAACGACTCCCTGGGCGAGCTGTCCAAACCCCGCAACACCTGCTCCCTGCCCTACGGCGGCCGCTACCGCCTGATCGACTTCATGCTGTCCAATATGGTCAACGCCGGTATCAGCGACATTGGCCTCATCGTCCACGAGAATTACCAGTCCCTGCTGGACCATGTGGGTTCCGGCAAGGATTGGGACCTGAGCCGTAAGCACGGCGGCCTGCGCATCCTGCCCCCCTTCAGCACGGCGGAAAGCGCCCACCGTACCTACTCCGGCACTTTGGACGCTCTGGCCGGCGTGTCCTCCTACCTCACCGGCATCAAGCAGGAACACGTGGTCCTGGCCTGGGGCGACATGGCTCTCAACGTCCCCCTTGCCCAGGTGTACCGCCAGCATATCAAACTGGGCAGCGACGTCACCATGGTCTGCTCCGACCGCCATTACGGTGTCCCCTCCGCCACCCAGTACCTGACCACCACCAACGACGGCCGGGTCATCGACGTGCTTACCAATCCCTCCACCGCCCCGGAGGCGGCAGAGTTTTTGAGCATCTGTATCCTGTCCAAATCCCTCCTGCTGGCTCTGATCGAGGACTGCTCCACCCACGATGTACATACCTTCACCCGGGGCGCTCTCCTTCCCCGCCTGGGCGAGCTGAATATCCATACCTATACCCATACCGGCTATGTGGCCCGTTTTGACAGCGTCCGTGACTACTATGACCGCTCCATGGACCTGCTGGACCCCGCCGTGCGCCGTCAGTTGTTCCTGCCCGACGCCCCCATCCGCACCAAGGACCGCTCCGACCCCTCCACCTATTACAGCCCCGACTCCAAAGTCACCAACAGCCTCATCGCTGACGGCTGTGTCATTGAGGGCGAGGTGGAAAACTCCATCATCTTCCGCGGCGTGGTGGTGAAAAAGGGTGCCCACGTCCGTAACTGCATCCTCATGCAGGGTACCACCATCCAAATCGGCGCGGACCTTGCCTACGCCGTTGTGGATAAAAACGTAACGGTGGAGGCGGGCCATTGCCTGCTGGGCAACGCCGCCTTCCCCATCGCCGTCGGCAAAAACTCCACCGTCTAAAGCCTTCCCCTTGAGGGCTGCATAGCCGTTGGCGGCTTTGCCGCCTTACGGATATGGTGTGCCCCTTGCGGGTGAAAGGTGGCATTTGCGCAGCAAATGACGGATGAGGTGTCCCGCCCCGGCGCACCACAAACGGCTCCCTTGTGTAAAGGGAGCTGTCAGCCGCAAGGCTGACTGAGGGATTGTCCTCAGTCCTCACATCTCACAAGCTTCGCCCCCTTCGTCTGACCACACCCCCACCCGTGGGGCGCGCCCATATCTCCTATCTCATATCTCTCAAAGCGAGGTAATCCTATGAACATTCTCTTCGCCGCATCGGAAGTGGCCCCCTTCATCAAAACCGGCGGCCTTGCCGATGTTGCCGGCTCCCTGCCCCCCGCCCTTGCCCGGGCCGGCCACGATGTCCACGTCATCCTGCCCCTGTACGAGGGCATCGGCCACGATTGGCGCAGCCAAATGACCTTCCTCAAGCATTTCAACGTCACCCTGGCCTGGCGCAGCGCCTACTGTGGCGTATTTGAACTGGTCCGGGACGGCGTCACCTACTGGTTCGTGGATAACGAGGGGTACTTCAAGCGCGATACCCTCTACGGCCACTACGACGATTGCGAGCGGTTTGCCTTCTTCTCCCGTGCCGTGCTGGAGGCCGCCGGCCAGCTCAACTGGCCCGTGGACGTCATCCACTGCAACGACTGGCAGACCGCCCTCATCCCCGTCTACCTGCTGGAGGACCGTTACCGCATCCCCCAACTGTCCCACGCCAAAACCGTCTTCACCATCCATAACATCGAATATCAGGGCCGCTTCGGCAAGCAGGTCATGGATGACGTGCTGGGCCTGGACTGGAGCTATTACAACGACGGTATGCTGGCTTGCTACGAGGATATCAACCTCATGCGTGGCGCCATCATCGCCGCCGACTACATCACCACCGTCTCCCCCACCTACGCCCAGCAATTGCGCGACCCCTACTACGCCCACGGTATGGAGGGCATCCTCGGGGAAAACAGCCACAAAATGCAGGGCATCCTCAACGGTATCGATACTGTCCTTTACGACCCCGCCACCATGCCCGGCCTGGCCCAGAACTTCACCCCCCGGGCCCCCGTCACCGGCAAGCGGGCCTGTAAGGCCGCCCTACAAAAGGCGGTCGGCCTGACTCCTGACCCCAAGGTCCCCGTCATCGCCTGCGTGTCCCGCCTGGCCGGCCATAAGGGCTTCCACCTGGTCACCGAGGTGCTGGACCGGATCATGGCCCTGGACGTGCAGGTGGTGGTGCTGGGTACCGGCGAGCAGGAGTATGAGCAGGCCTTCCTGGACGCCCAGTCCCGCTACCCCGGTCGCTTCTCCGCCCAGATCATGTACTCCGCCGCCCTGTCCAACGTCATTTACGCCGGTGCCGACCTGTTCCTGATGCCCTCGGTGTCCGAACCCTGCGGCCTGTCCCAAATGATCGCCATGCGCTTTGGCACCGTCCCCGTGGTGCGTGAGACCGGCGGCCTGCGTGACAGTGTCCCCCCCTATAACAAATACACCGGCGAGGGCCGGGGTTTCTCCTTTGCCAACGTGGACAGCGGCGACCTGCTCCACGTCCTCACCCAGGCGGTGGAACTCTACCACACCGATACCAAAGCATGGCGCAAGCTGCAAAAGGCCGGCATGACCGCCGACTTCACCTGGACCAACTCCGCCAAGCTGTATTTGGACATCTATCAGCAGCTTCTCGGCTGATCGCCCACAGCCAAACAGGCAGCGGTTGACACCGCTGCCTGTTTTTATCGCGCAAATACGCGGGGGCGGCGCCCTCATCATAGCCGTTGACGGCTTTGCCGCCTACGGATATGGCATACCCCTTGCAAGTGCGGCGCCCCACTTGATAAACACCTCTGAAACAGCAAAAAAGCTGGCTTTTTTCATGCCTCTGTGCTATAATCCTCTCAACACACCCGCAAGGAGGTGACCCCATGGACATCATCGAGCAATATGTCACGCAATTCAACGCCACCGATAACGAGCGTTATGTAAACCACATCGACAATTCCCACGCCGCCCAATGGATGCGGGAAGAAGTCCCCCTGTTAGAGTGTCCCGACAAGGATATCGAGCGGGCGTACTACTTCCGTTGGTGGACGTACCGCAAGCACATCCGGGACACGGAGGACGGCTTTGTCATCTCCGAATTTTTGCCCGAAGTCCATTGGTCCGCCCGGCATAATATCATCAACGCCGCCACAGGTCATCACCTTGCCGAGGGTCGCTGGCTGAAGCACTCCCACCGGTATTTAGACAGCTACATCGACCTGCTTTTAAGCGGTGCCGAGGATGTCAAGGCGCACCGCTACAGCACGTGGCTCCTCTCTGCCCTATTGGATTTCTACCAGACCGCCGGTTTCGCCCCCGATCCCCATCGCATCCTGACCCAAGCCTGCCGCTACCACGAAGTTTGGGAATACAAACACCGGCTGCCCAACGGTATGTTCTGGTCGAAGGACTTGGCCGACGGCATGGAATACTCCATCAGCGGCCGGGCCGGCCTGACCGAAACCCGTGGCGTCCGCCCCACCCTGAACTGCTATATGTACGCCGACCGGGTCGCCATCGCCACCCTCGCCCAGCAGCTCGGTGAAGAACAAATCGCCCGCGAATATTGTCAAAAAGCGGACCAACTGCGTGATTTGATTAACAAAAACCTCTATTCCGACGGTTTTTACCGCGCCTTCCATCCCACCAATGACGACCTGTCCCACCCCTTCGATTGCGACGGTTCCACCATCGTCCGGGAACTGCTGGGCTATATCCCTTGGATGTTCCAAATCCCGCAAACAACCGACGATGCCGCCTTCGATCTGTTGCTGAATAAGGCCGTGTTCCACGCTCCCTTCGGTCTGACCACCGCCGACCAGTCCCACCCCCGCTTCCTGTATGAGGCGGAACACATGTGTCTGTGGAACGGCTACGTGTGGCCCTTCGCCACGGCGCAGACGCTGACCGCTCTGCGCAACTACTATTGGCACTATAACGGCGCGCAGACCTACAGGGATATGTTCGTGTCCCTCCTGCGCCAGTATGCCCAAAGCCATATTATGACCGCCGACGGCGCATCCATCCCCTGGGTGGACGAAATGCAGCACCCCTTCACCGGCGAGTGGAGTTCCCGCACTTGGCTGGAGTCCCGCCAAAAGCCCCCCGCAGAGCGGGGCCGGTACTACAACCACTCCACCTTCTGCGACCTCGTCATCACCGGCCTTGCCGGTGTGCGCACGGACAAAGCCGAGCTGTACCTCACCCCCAATCTCCCGGACAACTGGGACTACTTCCGCCTGTCCAACCTGTGGGTACGCGGCCAGCGTTACACCATCGAATACAAAAAGGGACAGCCCATCTCCCTGCGCAACACGTAACTACAACAAAATCGGCAAGGCCCCGCAGTCCGTCCGGACTGCGGGGCCTTGCCTTTGGAAACACAAGAAGAAAGCAGATCAGATGTTGCGCAGGTAGTTGGTCAAAATCTGCGCGGTCTGGGCGCGTGTGGCCTTCTCAGTGGCGCTGGTAAAGGGTACGCCGTCCAGCAGGCCCTTGTCCACCGCCCAGCGCAGGGCGTTGGCCGCCCAATCGCTGTGGTTGCCGACCTGGGAAAGGTCGCCGTAGCCTGTGGGGGTGTTGGAGTAGTTCCACAGGATGACCGCCACCTGCTCGATGGTCACGGCGTCCTCGGGCTTGAACACGCCGCCGCCGAAGCCGCTGACAACGCCCCGGTTGCTGCCCCAGGTGACCGCGTTGTTGAACCATTGGCTGGTCGGCACGTCGGAGAAGCTGTGCTTCATGCCGTTCAAAGCGGGCTGGCCCTCCTTGTTGTACAGCACCTGCACCACCATGGCCCGGTTCAGGGTATCGTTGGGGCCGAACTTGCCGGCGTTGTAGCCGGACATGATACCGTTGTTGACGGCGAAGTTCACCGCGTCAAAGTACCAGTCCCCCTGCTTGACGTCGTCAAAGGCGATGCCGTAGGTGCTGCGCTTGAGGGGGCTGGTCAGCTCCACGGCGTAGAAATCGTCCACGTACAGGCTGTCGCTCATGGAGTCGGTGGCCTTGACCTGATTGAACTGCACGCAGGTGACCTCCTGAATGCCGTTCTCCATCTTGTACTCCTTGGGGCCGCCCTTCTCGTAGGGTGTCATGACCTGGGTGGTCTTCAGCTTGATGTCGCCCACCGCCTTGCCGTTGACATACAGCTTACCCATGTCGGCGGCGATGTCAAAGCTGATGGCGATGTCGTTCCACACCCCCACCGTCACCTTGGCCACGGCGGTCTCGCCGCTGTCGGAGCAGATGCTGACGGTGCCGTCGGGGGCAAGCTCCACCGCCGCCAGGGTCAGCTTCATGTGGTCGTAGTTGTAGGCCGCCTTCAGCTCCAGGGCGAAGGGGTCCATGTTGCCCGCAGGGATCATCACCTTGGCACCCACGGTGCCGGACTTCATAGAGGGAACCTGGCGCAGGGCGTGGGCGGGCGCGCCGGCAGACACGTCCTCCACCTTCATGGAGTACATACCGGAGGCGGACTGCTCGGCGGACAGCACGATGGAGTGGCCGGAGTCACACAGCCAGCCCTGATACTTCAGCTTGTCCACCTCAAAGTCGTCGTAGCCGCCCTTGTTGTAGTGCATCACGTCGTCGAACTGATCCACCCGGAAGGCCATGGTACCCACCACGCCGCTGTGGTGCGGATTCACGCCGGGTGCAAAGGACACCCCATGGGGCATCCAGTAGTTGTCGTAGTAGGCAACCACGGCGGTGTTGCCGTCCTCGCTCACGGCAATACCGGGCTGGGTCATGCGGCTCTCCTCAATGCGCACCGTGTTCAGCGAGGTGCCGAAGGTCAGGTCCACG
>SVLO01000018.1 GCA_015067885.1 Oscillospiraceae bacterium
AATGAGCAGAAAAATCTTGCGGTTTGCGACAGATTTGCGACAAACGAGAAAAAGAAAACCCCGAAACCATAGTAGTTTCGGGGTTTTGTTGTAAGAGTAATTATCTCTTGCTGAACTGGGGAGCGCGGCGGGCGGCCTTCAGACCGTACTTCTTACGCTCCTTCATACGAGGATCGCGGGTCAGGAAGCCGGCAGCCTTCAGGGCGGCGCGGTTGTTCTCGTCCACCAGCAGCAGGGCGCGGGCGATGCCGTGACGGATAGCGCCGGCCTGGCCGGTCACACCGCCGCCGGCCACGGTGGCGACAACGTCCACCTTGTCCAGGGTGTTGGTGGTGTTCAGGGGCTGACGAACGATCAGCTTCAGGGTATCCAGACCGAAGTAATCGTCGATGTCACGGCCGTTGATGGTGATGGCGCCGGTGCCGTTGGGGAACAGATGCACGCGGGCCACAGAGGACTTGCGGCGGCCGGTACCGTAGAAATAAGGCTTCTTGCTCTTATACATAATCATTTACCTCCTTAGCCGTTCCAGATCTCGGGCTTCTGAGCAGCCTGCTCGTGCTCGGCGCCGCGGTAGATCTTCAGGCGGGACAGAGCGTCCTTGCTCAGGACGTTCTTGGGCATCATGCCGCGCACAGCCACCTTCATGGCCAGCTCGGGCTTCTCCTGCATCAGGGTGCGGTACTGAACTTCCTTCAGGCCGCCCACCCAACCGGAGTGGGTGCGGTAGTACTTCTGCTCCAGCTTCTTGCCGGTCAGGACAGCCTTCTCCGCGTTGATGATGATGACGAAGTCGCCGCAGTCGGCGTGGGGGGTGAACTCGGGCTTGAGCTTACCGCGCAGCAGATCGGCAGCGGCGGCAGCAGTCTTACCCAGGGGCTTGCCGGCGGCGTCGAGAACGTACCACTTACGCTCGATGTTCGCCTTGTTTGCCATGAAAGTAGACATAGGTGAATCCTCCATTGTTTTTTATCTTGAACCATTGCAGTTGCAAACAGAACAGACGCTCGCTTGATCGAGCAAAATGCATTATAGTATGCCGTTTCCGCCCTGTCAACCACTTTTTTGTATTTTTTTCTTAAATTTTTCGATATCTCGCCGTATCTCTTGTTTTCTTTTGTTTACTCTTGTTTTCTCGTTTTTGTTTTTCAAATTTTACTGGGTGTTTTTTTGCAAAGGGCAAACTTTTTTGGTAAAATGCGCATAAGATGATTTGACCCGGAGGCGAAACGTCCATGAGAAAGGTTCTGTCCCTCGTGCGCCGGTGCGTGGAGGACTACGATATGATCAAGCCAGGCGACCGCGTGGCGGTGGGTGTGTCCGGTGGAAAGGACTCCCTGGTACTGCTGGCGGCCCTGGCCCAACTGCGTGACTTTTACCCTGTCCCCTTCACAGTGGAGGCCTTCACCCTGGACATGGGCGCCGCCGACGGGCGGGAGGGTATGGATTTTACCGCCGTGGAGGCGTACTGCAAGTCCCTTGACGTCCCCTTCACCCTGCTGGAGAGCGAGATCCACCACATCATTTTCGACCTGCGCAAGGAAAAGAACCCCTGTTCCATGTGTGCCAAGATGCGCCGGGGCGCCCTGCACAACGCCATGGCCCAGCGGGGCATCCACAAGATCGCCCTGGGCCACCACTACGACGACGCGGTGGAGACCTTTTTGCTGTCCCTGGTCTACGAGGGACGCCTGTCCTGTTTCCAGCCGGTGACCTGGCTGGACCGCATGGAGATCAGCCAGATCCGCCCCCTGCTCTACTGCAGCGAGGCGCTGGTGCGCAACACCGCTAAGCGGCTGGACCTGCCCGTGGTCCACAACCCCTGTCCCGCCGACGGCAACACCCGCCGGCAGGAGATGAAGGACCTGCTCTACGAGCTCAACGGCCGCTACCCCGGTCTGAAGGGCCGCATCTTCGGCGCCATGCAGCGCCTGCCCCTGCCCGAGTGGGGGCCGGTGAACCCCCTGGGCCGACCCATTCAATGGGAGGAGAGCGACGATGAATAAACTGCTGAACCAGATACTGCGCTTCGGCGTGGTGGGCGTCATCGCCTTTTTGGTGGATTACGGCCTGTTTCTGCTGCTGACCGAGGTGTGCCGCGTACACTACCTCGTCGCCAACGTCGCGGCCTTTTTGGTGTCTGTCATCGTAAACTACATTCTGAGTGTGAAATTTGTCTTTGATGTGGACAAACGCCGCGGCGCCGGAACGCAGTTCCTCTTTTTTACCGCCATGAGCGCCGTGGGTCTCGGCATCAACGAGCTGATGCTGTGGCTGCTCAGCGGCCTGCTGCCCATCCCCACCTCCGTGTCCAAACTGGTCGCTACGGCGGTGGTCATGGTATACAACTTCGTCACCCGAAAGCTGTTTTTGGAGCGAAAGGAGGGTGAGCGCTAATGTCGAAAAAAACTGCCCGCAATACCAAGGGTCGCATCGTGTCCGCAGCCTGGAGCCTGTTTTACCGGCAGGGCTACGACAACACCACCGTGGAGGAGATCATCGAGGAGTCCGGCACCTCCCGGGGGTCCTTCTACCACTATTTCGAGGGCAAGGACGCCCTACTGTCCTCTCTGTCCTATCTCTTTGATGAGAAGTATGAGGAGCTGATGGACCAAATCACCCCGGACACGGATAGCTTCGACGCGCTGATGTTCCTCAACCGGGAGCTGTTTGCCATGATCGAGAATTCCATCTCCCTGGACCTGCTGGCCCGGCTCTACTCCTCCCAACTGGTCACCCGGGGGGAAAAGCACCTGCTGGACCGCAACCGCACCTATTACAAATTGTTGCGGCGCATTATTTCCGAGGGGCAGCAGAAGGGCCAGTTGACTCAGGAGGCTACCGTCAACGAGATGGTCCGGGTCTACACCATGTGTGAGCGGGCGCTGATCTACGACTGGTGCCTGTCCGAGGGCAGCTACTCCCTGACCCACTACAGCCGTACCATGCTGCCCCGGTTTTTGGCGAGTTTCCGCGCAAAACCGTAAATTTTGTGTAATTTATACAAAAGCTGTTTCTA
This sequence comes from Oscillospiraceae bacterium, assembly GCA_015067885.1. Classification (GTDB taxonomy): domain Bacteria; phylum Bacillota; class Clostridia; order Oscillospirales; family Oscillospiraceae; genus Lawsonibacter. The sequence continues at coordinate 3,020 of SVLO01000018.1, forward strand.
AGCATTGTACAGCACCTAAACTGTTGCGGTTTAAGCGTTTTTGGTGCATAATAAAGAACGCAGTACGGAGTTTGTTCTGTACTGCGTTCTGTGTTTCATTCTATGTAAAAGTATGGTATAATGCTCACGTTGTTCTCAAGAACGAAAAGGAGAGATTATTTATGTCTGGAGAAAATTTGCAACACCTGATTGCCATGATCATCTACATGGCGGCCGTAATCGGTATTGGCATCTTCTATGCCAAGCGTGCCAACAAGAACGCGGACGCCTATTTCCTGGGTGGCCGCTCTTTGGGTCCCTGGGTGGCCGCCTTCAGTGCCGAGGCGTCGGATATGTCCGGTTGGCTGCTGATGGGTCTGCCCGGTCTGGCCTACTGGTCCGGTCTTGCCGATGCCGGCTGGACCGCCATCGGTCTGTTCGTGGGTACCTATTTCAACTGGCTGATCGTGTCCCGCCGTCTGCGCCGCTACACCGAAACGGTGGACGCCATCACCATCCCCGGTTTCCTGTCCAAGCGTTTCCACGAGAAGTCCAAGCTGATTTTGCTGGTATCCTCCCTGTTCATCGTCATCTTCTTCACCGTCTATGCCGGCCAGTGCCTGTCCGCCTGCGGCAAGCTGTTTGAAAACCTGTTCGGGCTGGACTACAAGGTCATGATGATTATCGCTGCCATCTTCGTGCTGCTGTACACCTTCCTGGGCGGTTTCCTGGCGGAGAGTGCATCCGACTTCATGCAGGCCGTGGTCATGGTGATCGCCCTTGTGGCCATCCTGTCCCTGGCCACCATCAGCGCCGGCGGCATCGGTGCCGTCATCGAAAACGCCAAGAGCTACGACGGTTTCCTGTCCCTGGTCCGCACCTCCACCCCCTCTACCGAGGTGGCCAATACCTTCGGCGACGGCCAGCCCTTCAAGTTCATGTCCATTCTGTCCGCCCTGGCCTGGGGCCTTGGCTACTTCGGTATGCCCCAGGTGCTGCTGCGCTTTATGGGTATCCGCTCTGAGAAGGAGCTGACCCGCTCCCGCCGTGTGGCTTGCATTTGGCTGTTCATCGCCATGGGCGCTGCCGTGCTGATCGGTATCGTGGGCCGCAGTGTGGCCGGTCTGGAGTACACCTCCAACGCCGCCGCCGAGAACATCTTTATCGACACCGCCACCGCCTTCCTGCCCCCCGTCCTGGCCGGTTTTGCCTGCGCGGGTATTCTGGCGGCCTCCATCAGCTCTTCTGACTCTTACCTGCTGATTTCCACCTCCGCCATTGCCGAGAACGTGTATCGCGGTATGCTGAAGAAGAACGCCAGCGAGAAGCAGGTCATGTGGGTCAGCCGCATCGCCATGGCTATCATCACCATCATCGCCATGGTCATCGCCTGGGATAAGGACAGCACCATCTTCGGTATCACCTCCTTCGCCTGGGCCGGCTTCGGCGCCGCATTTGGTCCCGCCATCCTGTTCTCCCTGTTCTGGAAGCGCACCACCCGCTGGGGCGCTTTGGCCGGTATCGTGTCCGGCGGTGTGATGGTCTTCGTGTGGAAGCTGGCCATCAAGCCCATGGGCGGTGTATTCGCCGTCTACGAGCTGCTGCCCGCCTTCATCATCGCCGCCATCGCCATCGTGGTGGTCTCTTTGGCCACCCCCGCCCCCGAGCAGAGCGTTCTGGACGAGTTCAAGCAGGCCCGCGGCAAGTAATTTTCACAACGACTGCGGCGGCTCCCTATGGGAGCCGCCGCTTTTTGCGTATATTCCTTGCATTTTTCAAAAAAGTATGCTATACTACGCAATTAAGTACAGATCGTACTTAAATATAATATAGAAAGCAGAGTTGATTCGTCCAAATGGACCCTACCAGTACAGGAATGATAGTAGCTTTAGTGCTCCTCATCGCCATGTCGGCCTACTTCTCCGCCACCGAGACCGCCTTTACCTCCCTCAACCGCATCAGGCTGAAGACCAAGGCCGATGACGGCGACCGGAAGGCCAAGCGCACCCTCGCTTTGGCCGAGCAGTACGACAAACTGCTGTCCACCATCCTTATCGGCAACAACATCGTCAACATATCCGCCACCACCATCGCCACCGTACTGTTCACCAAGCTTTTCCGCGAAAACGGCCCCGCCATTTCCACCGTGGTGCTGACCGTAGCCATTCTGATTTTTGGTGAGATCTCGCCCAAGAGTCTGGCCAAGGAGTACCCGGAGCGGTGGGCCCTGTTCGCCACCCCCTTGCTGTCCCTGCTTACCATTATTTTGGCCCCCCTCAACTTCCTGTTCGGCCTGTGGCGCAAGCTGCTTGGCCTGCTGTTCCACGCCAACGAAGAGGACGTCATTACCGAGGAAGAGCTGGTGGGCATGGTGGAGCAGGCTGAGACCGAGGGCGGCCTGGACGAGCATGAGAGTGAGTTGATCCGTGCTGCCATCGAGTTCAACGATTTGGAAGTGTCCGAGATCCTCACCCCCCGGGTGGACCTGGTGGCAGTGGAGGAGAATACCGCGCCGGACGAGATCGCCCGTCTGCTGACCGAAAGCGGCTACTCCCGCCTGCCTATTTATAAGGAGAGCATCGATAATATCATCGGTGTGGTCCACGAAAAGGACTTCTATGCCGCCCGCTACCGGGGCTTCAAATCCTTGGCTGCCATCACCGGACCCGTGCTTTACACCACCGGCAGTACCAAAATTTCCGACCTGCTGCGCATCCTGCAGAAGAACAAGGCCCACATGGCGGTCGTCGTGGATGAGTACGGCGGCACCGAGGGTATCGTTACCCTGGAGGATATTTTGGAGGAGCTGGTTGGCGAAATTTGGGACGAACACGACGAGGTTGTGGAGTCCTTCCGCAAGGAAGAGGATGGCAGCTACATCATCCAGTGCAGCGCAAGCCTTGACGACCTGTACGATCTGTTCTCCGTCAAGGGGGACCCCGACGCCAGCACCATTTCTGGCTGGGTCGTGGACCAGTTGGGCCGCGTACCCGAACAGGGCGATATGTTCCAGGCCGAGGGGCTGGAGGTCACCGTCACCCAGGTGGAGCAGCGCCGTGTCATGGAGATCAAGGTCAGCGTCCTGCCCGAGGAAACCGAAGAAGAATAAACATAAAAAGACCGATGTGCCTTGCATCGGTCTTTTCTCCTTGTAAAAGGTATCCCCGGCGGTCGCCATCCGTGCGATTTGCGTGAAAAGTCCATAAAAACGAGCCAAAAAGTCATGGACAGTCCGTAGCGAAAGGCATAGAATAGGTGCGAAAAGGGGGCGGGAGTATGACCGCGCAAACGAATGATACCCGCAGCCGGGCGGGACGGCTGATTTTCCTGTGCTGGCTGATGTATCTGATCTCTTACTTTGGTAAGGTGAACTACTCGGCCACCATCAATCAGGTTATGGAATTCTATCACGTGGACAAGCCGCAGGCGGGCATGGTTCCAACCTTTTTCTTCTTTGCCTACGGCATTGGGCAGGTGGTCAACGGCCTGCTGTCCAGGCACTACAATATTAAATGGACCGTGTTCGGGGCGTTGACGGCCTCGGCGGCCATCAACCTGACCATCGCGGTCAGTGCGAATTTCGCCATTGTGAAGTGGCTGTGGATGGTCAATGGCTTTGTGCTGTCCCTGCTGTGGCCTCTTGTGGTGCGCCTGCTGGCAGAGTCCCTGCCACAGAAAGACCTGACCCGTTCCAGCATTATCATGAGTACGCCGGTAGCCATCGGCACCTTGGGAATTTACGCCTTCAGCGCCTTGTTTGTGGCGGTTGGCAGCTTTAAGCTGTCCTTCTATACCGCGGCGGCGGCCGACTTTGCCATAGCCATGATTTGGCTGATGGTGTATGGAACAAGTGTCAGGGCCGCAAAGCAGGAACGCGGCCAGGACCAGCAGCCGGTACAAACGGAACAGCAGGCACAGCAGCAGAAAACGCCTGGTATGGATTTGCGGATGGTGCGCGCCATGACCTGGTTTTTGTGCCTGTTTGCGGTAGGCGGCAACCTTATTAAGGATGGCTTGACCACCTGGGTGCCAACGGTGCTGAAAGAGGAATATGCCCTGGCAGACAGCATTTCCATCCTGCTGACTCTGTTGCTGCCAATTACAGCTATATTCGGCGCCGCTTTTGCCGGGTATCTCCATAAGAAAGTCCCCGATTATGTGACGCACTGCTTTGTTTCCTTCATGGCTATGGCGGTGTTTATGGGCGTGATTTTGGGCGGCCTGCGGTGGCGACAGGCGGTTGTGTTGCTGCTGGCCATGATCGTTGTGGCATATTTGGCATCAAGTGTTAATAACCTGATCACCAGCATGTATCCCATTATTATGAGTACGCACCTGAACGCAGGCAGGACGGCAGGGATCCTGAACGGCTGCTGCTATCTGGGTAGCACTATCAGCGCCTATGGTTTGGGCGTGGTTGCGGAACACTACGGCTGGGACGGTGTGTTCCGCCTGCTGCTGGGCGTGTGCCTGCTGGGCGGCGTCATTTGGGGGTGCTACTGCGCGGTTTGCCGCTGGTACCAATGGAACAAGGGAACAATATTATAATGATATAAAAAAGCACCGAGCCGTTTGGCTCGGTGCTTTTTGCAGCTTATTTGTCCACCACAAAGGTGCCGAAGCTGTCCGGGTCGTGGAAATCCAGACGGGGGACGGGAGCCCAACTGGCCCAGTGGGGGGCGGCGGTGTGGTCGCCGCACTTGTAGAAGTTGCCGCGCATCTTGTGGCCCGGCTCCAGCACGAAGGGGCGGCCGTACAGCGCCTCAAACAGGGAGGCACGCAGCAGGCAGGTGACCTGCCAGTAGGGCCGGCCGTTTTCCTCGCCCCGCTCGGCCTCCACCTCCGGGTGGGGGATACCCATGGCGGGCAGAGTGCTGCGCAGGTGGCGGCGGGTGCCGAAGGAGCAGAAGGCGGCGCCGTTGGCGTTCATCTCCACGTTGATGTAACCGCGGTGCATCTCGGGGAAGCAGTCCACATAAGCCTCCATACAACTGTCGGTGTAGATGGCGCCGTTGGGGTCGTGGTAGATGGCTCGGGGCTTTGCCTCGTAGCAGCGCATGGTGACCAGCAGACCCTCACCGGGGCGGTAGGACAGAGAACCCACCGTTTCGGGGGCGGGGACGCCCTCGGGCCGGTTGTTGGGGATGGTGAACTGCGCGCCGGTGAAATACTGCAGCGACTCGTTCATGGCGATCACTTGTTGAACTGGGTGCTGAACTCGTAGATGTCCTTGAAGTAGTTGTCCAGAGCCACCACGTCAGCGCCGATGTTCATGAACTGATAACCCATGGCCAGACGCTCGGCAGCGTTGGCCACGCCGCCCACGGTGCCGGCGAACTTGCCATGCTTCTTGGCAGCCTCGGCCACGCGGCGGAAGCCGGCGACCACCTCGGGGTGATCCATCTGGCCGGGGACACCGATGGCGTGAGAGTAGTCGGCGGGGCCGAAGAACAGCATATCAAAGCCCTCGACAGCGGCGATCTCGTCGATCTGCTCCATAGCCTCGGGGTCCTCGATCTGCAGCACGACGAAGCGCTGGTCGTTGGCCTGCTGGGTGTACTCGTGAGTGGGGACCATGCAGTACTTGGCGTCAGCGTTGCCACCGTCAACGGGGCGGCGGCCGATGGGATGGAAGCGGGTCATGCGGACGATGTCCTTAGCCTCCTCCACGGACATGACATGGGGGACCATGATGCCGGCGGCGTCCAGCTCCAGAGGACGGATGTAGTCGCTGTAAGAGCCGCGGGGGATACGCACCAGCACGTCGGTGTCGTACATCTTGGCGGCCATGATCTGCTTCTCGGTGACGAAGTAGTCGTTGGCCACGTGTTCGTTGTCCACCCAGATGCAGGGGAAGCCCATCATGGCGGCGATCTCCACCACGCGGGGGTCGGAGGTGTTGCACTTGGTGGAAATGACGGTCTTGCCGGCGCGCAGCATTTCCAAAGTCTTGCTTCTTCTCATATTCATAGTCGTTACTTCCTTTCTTTATCGGCGGCGGTCAGCACGCCGGGTCTTACCATTCGTTCTGGGCGTGGCCGTCGTCGTAGGTTTGGACCTGCTTCTCGGCGTCGCCGGCGGCGTCACGCCCGGGCAGAGTCCAGCGGGTGGCGAACAGGGACGCCTTGGTATCGGCAACGCCGTTCTCATCCACGTACTTCTGATAGTACACGGTCATCAGGCTGCCGTCGGACAGCTCCACAGTGGAGGGGTAACCCAGGTCCCAGTCGGGGGCGGTGTCGTCGATGACCAGATCCTGCTCCCAGGTCTCGCCGCCGTCGTAGCTGACCAGCACACGCTCGGAGAAGTCGCCGGGCTTGCGGCGGCCGTAGGAACACAGCAGGGCGCCGGAGGAGTGCAGCATCAGGTGGGGAGGAGCGCCGTCGGTACCCATGGGCTGGGGTACGGTCCAGGTCTTGCCGTTGTCGTCGGAGTAGGTGACGTACATGGTCAGCAGACCCACGTCCTCGTAACGAATGACGCCCACGATGCGGCCGTTGGGCAGTTGGATGGCGTGAGGCTCGTAGCAGCCGGCCCAGCCCACATCCACAGGCTCGGGGGGACGGCCGATCTCGTGCCAGGTCTTGCCCTCGTCAGTGGACTGCCAGGCCACGATGGGCCGCTCGGGGAACTCGTTGCCGTCCAGGTCCCGCTCGCTGGTCTTGGCGAAGTACAGCAGGGTGCCGTCGTTGAGCATGGTGGGGCCGTGGGGGGAGCTGATGGTCAGGCGGGTCTCCTCCTCCCAGGTCAGACCGCCGTCGTGGCTGACGCGCACGTGGCAGCCGCGCTTGCTCTCGGAGGTCTCCTCGTCGTTCCAGGTCACGGCGCGGTAGGCCTGCACGAAGGCCCACTCGGTGGGGGTGTAGTTGCGGGCCAGGGAGGCGGAACGGATGTCCAGGAAACCGTGGCCGTGGTTGAACCAGGTCATGAGCAGACCGTTGTTGGGCAGGGCGCACAGACCCACGTCACGCTCGTCCATCCAGGAGTCGTTGACCACGATGGGGCGGGACCAGGTCTTACCCTCATTCTTGCTCAGGTACAGGTAGTTCTTGCCGAAGGGGCACACGTGCCACTGACGATGGGCGGAGGCGCCCACGGCCAGGGTGCCGTCGGTCAGCTTGGCAATGGTGGCCCAGGCGTGATAGCGGAACGCGCCGTCGGTGACGCGGCTGACAAAGCTGCGCTCGCCGTTGACTTTGATTACTTTCATAAAAAACGCTCCTTTACAGCGTTGTATTCAGCGCTCGGGTAAGCGCCATTTGGTGTAAAGCAGAGAGGTCTTGTCGTCGGCCACACCGTTCTCGTCCACGTACTTTTGGTAATAGGCGGTCAGCAGGCTGCCGTCGGACAGCTCTACGGTGGAGGCATAGCCCAGATCCCCGTCGGGGGTGTTGTCGTTGATGCAGATGTCCAGTTCCCAGCTCTCGCCCTCGTCATAGCTGACCATGACCCGCTCGGAATAGCTGCCCTTGGTGCGGCAGCCGTAGGAACACAGCAGGGCACCGGAGGAGTGGAGCATCAGGTGACCGGGGGCGCCCATGGAGCCGGTCCACTTGGGCTCGGACCAGGTGCGGCCGCCGTCGTCGGAGACGGTGCAGAACAGGGTGAAGGTGCCGTACTGCTTGGGTTCGTCGGGGGCCAGACGGCTCTGATAGCGGATGACACCCACGATACGGCCGCTGGGCAGCTGCAGGGCGTAGGGTTCCACGAAGTTGGTGGGTTTGATGCCGGTGGGGAAGCCGGGGCGACCCAGCTCCTGCCAGGTTTTACCCTCGTCGGTGGAGCGCATGGCGATCACGCAGCGCTCCTCGAAGGGGATAGCCTCGTCGTACTCACGGGCAAAGTGGAGCAGACTGCCGTCGTTCATCAGGGTGGGACCGTGGGGGTTGCAGACGGGGGTGGGCAAAGCCTCGCCCCAGGTCATGCCGCCGTCCCGGCTGAAGCGCAGGAAGGCGCCGGGCTGCTCGGCCTCGGTCTGGACGGCTGCGGCGCGGTAGGCGTTGACCAGGTCCAGCTCCGCGGGGGAGTACAGATCTTTGAGTTTGTCGGCACGAACATCCAGCAGGGTGTAGTCAGCGTTGAACCAGGACATGACCAAGCCGTTGTCGGGCAGGGGGAACAGGCCCACATCCCGGTCGTCCAGCCAGGTGTCGTTGGGGACCACGGGGGCGGACCAGGTCTTGCCCTCGTCCCGGCTGAAGAACAACTGGGTCTTGCCAAAGGGGCAAACGTGCCACATGCGGTGGCCGGACACACCCACCACCAGGGTGCCGTCGGTCAGCTTGGCCAAAGTGGGCCAGCCGTGGTAGCGGAAGGGGCCGGAGGTGTGGCGGTTGATAACGCCGTGTTCGCCGTTGACTTTGATCGTGTTCATGCTAAAACATCCTTTCGTTGTATGCGGGGAGACCGCACCGAGCATTGAAAATACATACCATAATTTTACTGTGTAAGGGCGGGAATGTCCATGTACACATTTAGCGATATGTATTGCAATCGCGCTCCAAAGGGAAAGGGTTTACCAAGCGGTCCAGCCGCCGTCCACGATGATGTTGGTACCGGTCATGAAGGTGGAGGCGTCGGAGGCCAGCAGGATCAGGGCGCCGGCCAGCTCGTTGGGATCGCCGGTGCGGCCCAGCATGGTCTTCTTCTGCAGAATGGCCAGCAGGTCGGGGTCGGTGGCGGCAACCTTGGGGAAGGGACCGGGGGTGATGGCGTTGACGCGGACACCGTCCTTGGCCAGGTAGGAGGCGGAGTACTTGGTCAGCTGCACCACGCCGGCCTTACCGGCGCCGTAGGTGACAGGGCTGTTGTTGCCGGTGTCGCCGTAGATGGAGTGGTCGGGGGCCACCACGCCGTACATGGAAGCGATGTTGACGATGGAGCCGCCGCCGGCGCGCTTGAAGAAGGGGATGGACTCACGGATGCAGCGGAAGGTGACACCCACCACGCCGTCCAGACCGTAGGCCCAGGTCTCGTCGTCGAAGTCCTCCATGCGGGTCTTGGTCATCTTCTTGCCGCCGGCACCGCCGCCCCAGGCGGCGTTGTTGATCAGCACGTCCACGCTGCCGCCGATCTTCTCCACGGTGGCGAACATCTCACGGATGGCGTCGGAGTTGGACAGGTCGCACTTGATGTAGGTCACGTCGGCGCCCTCCAGCTCGGGCAGGGGGGTGTCGATAACGTCCACGATGAACAGCTTGGCGCCGAAGTCGGTCAGGTGCTTGGCCATGATGCGGCCCAGGTTGCCGCAGCCGCCGGTCAGGATGACGTTCTTGCCGGACAGGGAAAACAGATCGCTCATAAGTAATACCTCCGTTTTTTGTTGTTTGGGTCAAGATTCTGTGTGGGATTTGCGATATTGTACGGGGGACATACCGAACCGGGCACGGAACTGTTGATAGAAGGCCGATTCAGAGTCGTACCCCAATTCACCGGCGATTTGAAGCACCGGCTTTTGCGTGTTTTTCAGCAGCCACTGGGCGCTGTCCATCCGGGTACGGATAAGCAACTCACGAAATCCCTTGCCGTAATGCTGTTGCAGGATACGTGCCAACTGGCGGCGGGAGAGTTTCAGCTCCGTGGCCAGTTGTTCGGCGGTGGCGTGTCCGGATGCGTTTTTCTCGATGAACGTGTCAATTTTATTCAGCATATCCTCGTCCCGGCCATGGATGAACCCGGCATGGGTCACCGAGACCCCTGCTCCCCGGAAGACGTGTATCATCAGGGCGCTGAGCAGGGTGTGCAGCATATCGTACCGGAAAGGATTTCTTGCGGCGCTTTCGTGAAAGATGCTGCGGCAGAGGGTCTCCAGCTCTTTGGAAACGGGAAAGGAAATGCTGGCAGGGACCGCTGCCTGCAAAGCAGAGAGCAGCGGTCCCTTTTTCATTGAGAAACAGAGCGAAAAACGCTCGATTTGGCCGGAGAGCGGCTGAGGCAGAAAGTGATATTGCCCGGGGGCGATCAGCAAAGCCTGGGGACTTTGCAGGTCGTAGGGGGTCTGCCCCACGTTGACGGTGCAACTGCCCCGGAGGATCAAATGAACCTCGTAATCGGCGTGGCTGTGGCGGTCACAGGCCCAGACGTACTGCATTTGGAACAGATCCTCGTGGGTGCGAAGACGGATGGCCTCGCCACAGGCACTGACTTCAAACAGATGCTTCATTTACGCTTTCACGGCCGGGGCTGAAATCAGCCGTTCAGACGCTGGAAGCCGCTCTGGCAGACGGGGCCGCCGATGGCCTCGATAACAGCCTCCTTGCCGCCCTTCTTGATGGTGTCGGCAATGATGGAGAAGACCTTGTCGTTGGCCTCGCGGTGCTTGGCCATGATCTCCTCGGTGTGGGCCAGAGTGGGGTAGAAGCCGCCCTGAGCCAGGAAGCCTTCCTTCAGCATCAGTGCGGTGTACAGGGTCTTGGTCTCCAGGGGGAAGTCGGTGAAACCGACGTGGGGCAGGCAGGACACGCCGTCGATGTGGACGTTGACGCCGTGACGCTGGGCAGCGTCGGCCCAGTCCTTCAGGGCGATGTCGCCCATGGCGGCGGCATGCTCCCAAACGCGGGTCTTTTCCATCTTGTCGATGGTGGCCAGGGCGGCGGCGGGGCCGACAGCCTCGGTCCAGTAGGTGGAGGAGATGAAGGACTTCTGAGCGCCGTCCATGGCGGCCTTGGTGCCGATGATGGCGCCGATGGGGTGGCCGTTACCCATGGCCTTGGCGAACACGGCGATGTCGGGCTGCACACCCAGCACGCGGTGAGAGCCGCCGAAAGTGAAGCGCCAGCCGATGCTGATCTCGTCGAACAGCAGCAGGCCGCCAACACGGTGGACCTCGTCGCAAACGTGCTGCAGGAAGCCGTCGTTGGGCATGGTGCTGCGCAGCGGCTCCATAATGACGCCGGCCAGACGGTCGCCGTACTGGGCGATGATGGCGTCGAACTCCTCCACGTTGTTGTAGTGGAAGGTCACAGCGGAGCCGGCCAGGCCGGAGGGAACACCGGCGGGCTGCAGGCCGGCCAGGTGGATGCCGTCCAGAGCGTCACCCTCGCTGAGGTTGCAGGCCAGGTACCAGTCGGCCCAGCCGTGGTAGCCGCAGATGGCAATGACGTCGCGGCCGGTGGTGGCGCGGGCAATGCGCACGGCGATGGCGCAGGTCTCGCCGCCGGTACGGGCAAAACGCACGCTCTCGGCCCAGGGGTGGATGCCCAGCAGACGCTCGGCCAGTTCCACTTCCTCAGGGGCGTTCAGAGAGGTCATACAGCCGTTGTTGATGCGGTCGATGGCAGCCTTGCTGACATCGGGGTCGGCGTAGCCCAGCAGGCAGGCGCCGATGCCGTTGGTGGTCATGTCGTAATAGCAGTTGCCGTCCAGGTCCCACAGCTGGCAGCCCTTGCCGCGGGCGGCGTAGTTGGGCCACTGCTCGGGAGCGAACATTTCGGGGCGCTTGCTCAGCAGCTGCACGCCGCCGGGCATGATCTGCTTGGCGCGGTTGTAAGTAGCCTGAGAAATAGACATAGTGAAAACATCCTTTCTGTGTTTAGAATTGCCTCTCTTTTTATAGGTGTATAAAGCTACTGTAACTATAATACAAATAATCGAGAAAAGTCAAGAGTTTCAAGGATTTTTTGCGGAAAAATAAGGGGGGAAAACGAGCGAAATCCCGCGGCGTTCCCCACAGGGAAACGCCGCGGGCAAAGCAGGGAGATATCACTTCAGCAAACGCTGGAAATCGCCGTGGCAGACGGGGCCGCCGATGGCTTCGGCAACCGCTTCCTTGCCGCCATTTTTCAACAGGTCGCCCAGGGTGCGGAAGGTCTTTTCCAAGGCTGCGCGGTGCTTGGCCAGGATCTCCTCGTTGTGGGCCAGGGTGGGGTAGCACAGGGGGGTGGCCATGAAACCCTCGGCCAGCATCAGCTTGGTGAATAGGGTTTTCAGCTCTTTAGGGCAGTCCTCGTTCCAGCTGAACTGGGCGTGGCAGGGTACGCCGAAGGTGCTGACCTTCACGCCGCCGTTGGCAGCGGCCTCCACCCAATCCTTCTGAATGATGCTGCCGATGTGGGCGGCGTGTTCCCAAACCCGGGTCTTTTCCATCTTTTCCAGCGTAGCCAGGGCGGCGGTGGGACCCACGGCCTCGGTCCAGTAGGTGGAGGAGATGAAGGAGTTGTGGGCGCCGTCCATGGCGGCCTTGGTGCCGATGATGGCGCCGATGGGGTGGCCGTTGCCCAAAGCCTTGGCAAACACGGCGATGTCGGGGTTGATGCCCAACGCAAGGTGGGAGCCGCCGAAGCAGTAGCGCCAGCCGATGGTGATCTCGTCCAGAATGAACAGACCGCCCACACGATGCACCTCGTCACGGACGTGATTCATAAAGTCCATGGAGGGCAGCACGTTGCGGAAAGGTTCCATGATCACGCAGGCCAGCCGGTCACCGTACTGACGGATAATGTTGTCGAACTCCTCGTAATCGCCGTGGGTGAAGGTGACGGCGGAGCCGCGCAGACCGGAGGGAACGCCAGCGGGGTCCAGGCCGGGCATCAGCTGACCGGGGCGGCCCAAAGCGTCGCCATCCCCCAGGTTGCAGGCGATGTACCAGTCGGCCCAGCCGTGATAGCCGCAGATGGCAACCACGTCCCGACCGGTGGTGGCGCGGGCGATACGCACGGCGATGGCGCAGGTCTCGCCGCCGGTGCGGGAGAAACGCACGTTCTCTGCCCAGGGATGGATCTCCAGCAGCTTGTCGGCCAGCAGCACCTCCTCATGGGCGTTCAGGGTGGACATACTGCCCCGTTCAATGCGCCGGATGACCGCCTGGGACACGTCGGGGTCGGCAAAGCCCAGCAGGCAGGCGCCGATGCCGTTGGTGGTCATGTCGTAGTAGTGATTGCCGTCCATGTCCCAGATCTCGCAACCCTTGGCGCGGTCAGCATAGGCGGGCCACTGGCCGGGAATGAACATCTCGGGTCGCTTGCTCAGCAACTGCACGCCACCGGGGATGATCTGCTTGGCATGGACATAGGCTTGCTCGGTCTGAGTCAGGTTCATAGCGGTCATCCTTTCGTTGTATGTGGTGGAAGGAACGGATTTTCTTGCCCCATTATAGCAACGGAAAAACGCCGCGCAATATAAGAATTTCTCTGTTTTTCAAAAAGTGTGGCACAATCCAACAGTGTTTGATGTAAAAAAACCGGCGCACGGAAATTCGTGCGCCGGTTTGGGTGGGATCACTTGTTGTGACGGTAGAAGTTCTTCTTGCCCTCGGCGTAGACGTCACAGATGAGCTTTTGGATCTTCAGCGCCTCCCGGCCGGAGATGGGCGGCTCGCGATCGTTTTCCACGCAGTCATAGAAGTCGGCGATCTCGCGGATATGCTGGAAGCCCCAGTAATCCTTGCCGCCCTCGTACACCACGTCGGGGTCGATCTTGGTTTCGATGGACAGGACCCGGCCGTCGTTGAAGAAGATGTTGGCGTGGTCGTAGTCCATGACTACCTTGCCGTTCTCGCAGTACAGGCGCACCTCGATGGCGTCGTCGAAGCCGTAGTTGTTCATGGCCCAGAAGCTCAGGGTGGCGCCGCCCTTGTAGCGGATAAAGCCCTCGCTGGTGTCGTCCACCTCCATGATGGAGTGGTCGCGGTTGGCCATACTGGCCTGGACGGACTCGATCTCGTCGTTGATGAACCAGTTGGCCAGGTCCAGGGAATGGATGGCCTGGTCGATCACGACGCCGCCACCCTCCTTCTCCCAGGTACCCTTCCAGTCGGACAGGGAGTAGTAGGTGTCGGGCTTGGACCAGGTCAGGGTGACCCGGGCGGAGATGATCTTGCCCAGCTCACCGTTCTCCAGGTTTTCCTTGACCAGCTTGGCGGAGTCATTGTAGCGGCACTGGAAGATGATGCCGTACTTCAGGCCCTTCTCCTCGGCCAGGTTGACGTTGTAGAGGGCGTCCTCCATGGTGATGGCCATGGGCTTTTCACACAGGACGTGGACCCCCTGCTCCAGGGCGTACTTGGAGATGATGGGGTGCAGGTAGTGGGGCACGCAGATGTGCACCACGTCCAGCAGGTCCTTGGAGATCATGTCCTTGTAATCATAGTAGGCCTGCACGCCGTACTTGGCGGCGGCCCTGTCGGCCCGGTCCTTCTTCACGTCGCACACGCCCACAATCTGCGCGTTGGGCAGGTGATGGGCGCTGGTGGCGTGCATGGTGAAGATGTTGCCGCAGCCGACGATACCAACTCGAAGCATAGAAACTCTCCTTACTTGACGATCAGGCCGCCGGCAGCCTCGATCTCGCGCTTGGCCAGCTTGACGGACTTGATGGCGTCGGCGATGGGGGCGATGTCCAGATTGTTCTTGCCCTGCAGACCCTCAACGAAGTACTTCAGCTCGTTGTAGTAGCCACCCAGGCTGGACACGTTGCCGCCGATGTCGTTGGTGCCCTCGAACTGGGGAGCCAGCTCGGGGTTGAAGGAGCCGCCGGCCACGGGGTACACGGTGATAACGCCGCCGGCAAAGACCACGGTGGCCTTCTCAAACATCACACGGAAGTCGGCGGTGAAGGGGAAGTCGGCGGGGTAGTTCCAGCCGGCCTCCAGCGCGATGGAAACACCCTTGCCGTAGCCGTAGACGGAGTTGATCTGCTGGATGACACCGTCGGCATCACGGTAGGCGTGGGAGATAACGGTATCGGGCTCGCCCAGGATGTAGCGGACGAAGTCCACGTCATGCACGTGCATATCCACGGCCACGCCGCCGCTCTTCTCGGGCTGATGCAGCCAGTTGTCCCAGGCCCAGGTGGGCAGGTTGGACAGGCGGCGGAACTCGCCGTGCACCACCTTGCCGTACTCGCCGGAGTCCACGACCTTCTTCAGCCAGGCGTACTCGTCGAACAGGCGCAGAACCTGACCGACCTGCACCTTGGCACCGGTTTCCTTCTCGGTCTTGAGCAGCAGGTCCATCTCGTCGTCGTTGAAGCACACGGGCTTCTCCACGAAGACGTTCTTGCCGGCCTTCATAGCGGCGACGGCGTGGGCGGTGTGCAGGTGGGTGGGCAGGCAGATGTCGACGGTGTCCACATCGGCCTTCTCGATCAGCTCCATGCCGGTGGCGTAGATCTCGGCACCGTTGGCCAGCTTCTGAGCGAACTCGGGGCGGACGTCGGCAACGGCGACCACCTTGACGCCCAGCTCTTCCAGAGCGGCGTAGCAGGCGGCGTGCATACCACCCATAAAGCCGCAGCCAATCAAACCAACTTTAATCATTGTTTGTTCCTCCTATCAGTTTTTATAATCAGAAGTTTTCCTTCAGGATGCGCTCCATAGAGGCAGAGGTGTTGTAGATGATCTGGTCAGCGGCGAAAGCATAGTTGGGGATCATCTCGCCGGCAGCCCAGCCGGTGTAGCCGACCTCGCGGAAGGCCTTCATGACCTCGGGCCAGTTCACGTCGCCGCCCAGCAGGTCAACAAAGGCGTTGATGCCACCGGGATTGCGGCGGAAGTCCTTGAAGTGGACCTTCTTGATGCGCTTGCCCAAGATGCGGATCCACTGCTCGGGATAGCCGTTGTAGACCACGTTGCCCACGTCGAAGTAGGAACCCACGTACTGGCTGCCCACGGCGTCGATAAAGGCGCGCATCTCCAGGGGGGAGAGCAGGAAGAAGTTCCACACGTTTTCGATGCCGATGTTCACGCCGTACTGCTCGGCGTAGGGGACCAGGCGCTTGATGGACTCCAGGGCGCGGTTGTAGCACACCTCATAGTCCACCACGGGCCGCTCAGGCACGAACTCCACGGACACGGAGCCGGGGACCACCAGGATGGTGTCGGCGCCCAGGGCCTTGGCGCAGCGGAGCTGGTTGACGATGATGTTGTGAGCCTCGTCCCGCTCGGCGGGGTCCTCGGCCGTCAGGGAGGCGCCCCAGCACAGGCCGCTGGCCAGACTGGGAATGGCCAGGCCCAGCTTGTCGGCGTAGGCGCGGATCTTGGCAAGCTGCTCGTCGGTGGAGTTGGGGGTCAGGTCGCCGCTGTCCAGCAGGGCCAGCTCGATACCCTCAAAGCCGGCAGCCTTGGCCAGGTCCATGGCCTGATACACGTCCTTGCCGGAAAAAGACCAGAAGTTGATGGATTTTTTCATAGGAAATCGACCTCCTTATGTATTGGCATTCGCCTACTTTTATGATAGAATAAAAAACGGAAATGATAAGTGAAAATTTTACACTATATGTATAAAATTCTGAACTATCGGACGGGAGGTGGCCTTTCGTGGCGGTATCCTATAAAAAAACCCGACCCAAGACGTTATTCTATATCCCGGAAATCGTAACCATTCACTACTATGAACTGGATAAATCCTTCGTTTTTGAGGGAGAAGCGCACGATTTTTGGGAAATGGTCTACGTGGACAAGGGTGCGGTGGAGATCCAGGCGGACGACAAGACCCTGGTGCTGAACCAGGGGGAGGTGCTGTTCCACAAGCCCCACGAGTTCCACGCCATCCGGGCTTTCCGCTCCAACCCCAACTTTTTTGTCATCTCCTTCGTGTGCCGCTCCCCGGCCATGCGGCTGTTTGAGGGGTATCGGGCGGCGTTGAGCCAGAGC
This sequence comes from Oscillospiraceae bacterium, assembly GCA_015067885.1. GTDB lineage: Bacteria > Bacillota > Clostridia > Oscillospirales > Oscillospiraceae > Lawsonibacter. Next base: position 19,587 of record SVLO01000018.1, read on the forward strand.
CTGCGGCCCTTTGTCAGCTCCATCATTACCGAGGCGCGCAACAGCTTCCACATCCCCAAAAATGATGTCACCCTGCTCAAGCTGCGCCGCCGCTCCCAGGCGAAAGAGGGGGGCGAGCAGCTCATCAAAACCTACCTGGAGCAACTGCTGATCTTGCTGGCCCGGGTGATTTTGGAGCAGAAGGACAACTCGGTGTCCCCGGTACGGGAGAGTATGGAAACTCAACTGATTTCCACTATAAAAACGTATATTCAGAACAATTTGGGCAAGAAAATCGCCATGGAGGAGCTGGCCGGGGTGACGGGATACAGTACCTCCTACATCAGCCGCATCTTCCGCCAGCAGTGCGGCACCACCATCGGCAAATACATCACCGCCAAGAAGATCACCTACGCCAAGGAGCTTATCCGCAACCACACCTACAACATGGCGCAGATCGCCGATATGCTGGCCTTTGACACCCCCCAGTACTTCGCCGGAACATTCAAAAAGGAGACCGGTATGACCCCCTCGGAGTTCAAACGGTCGCTGGATATCAAATAACAAAGGGGCATACTGTTATGTACATACTGGGAAGTATCATTTTGCTGATTGTCGGGGTGCTGATGCTCTGTTTTCCCGATGGGGTATATGCAATCACGGAAAGCTGGAAGGCCAAGGCGTCCAACGGGCCGTCCAGGCTGTACAGAATACACATTCGGGTTGGCGGTGGGGTCTTCGTGCTGGTTGGCGTTTTGGGGCTTGTTGCGAATATTGTGTGGTAAGCTGCAAGAATATAAAAATTCCCTGTCCCACAGGACAGGGAATTTTTATGCCGTTATGCAAATACCGTTCGCGCGATGTCCACGCCGGCCTTGGCGTCCCGGGCGTAGAAGTCCGCGCCGATTTGGGCGGCGTAATCCGCCGTCAGCACCGCGCCGCCGGCCATGATTTTACAGGGCAGGTTTTCCTTGCGCAGGAGCTTGATGGTGTCCTCCATGGCGGGCAGGGTGGTGGTCATCAGGGCGGACAGACCCACAAGGGCGGCGCCGTGCTTACGGACGGCGGCCACGACCTCCTCCGGAGCCACGTCCTTGCCCAGGTCGATGACGGTGCAGCCGTAGTTTTCCAGCAGCACCTTGAGAATGTTCTTGCCGATGTCGTGGATGTCCCCCTTGACGGTGGCGACCACTACCACGTTGCTTTGGTCGGGGGTCTGCCCGGCGGCGGACAGATGGGCGCGCAGCACCTCGAAAGCGGCCTGGGCCGCACCGGCGGACTGGATGAGCTGGGGCAGGAACTGCCGCCCGGCCTCGAAGTCCGCACCCACCGCATCCAGGGCGGGGATGAGGGTGCCGTTCACGATGTCCATAGGGGAAACCCCCTGGGACAGAAGGGTTTGCGCCGCGGGGCCGGCCTCGCTCTTCAGGCCCAGACGCACCACCTCGTCCAGGGTACGCTGACCACCCTCGGCCACCGGGGCGGCGGGGGCGGTCTGGCCGCCGTAGGCGGCGATGTACTCCCGGGCCTCGGTGTCGATGTTCATCAGCAGGTGGTAGGACCGCACCGCCGCCATCATGGGCGCGGCGTTGGGGTTGATGATGGGCAGGTCCAGGCCGTACACCATGGCCATGGTGAGGAAATTTTGATTGACCTGGGGCCGCAGGGGCAGACCGAAGGAGATGTTGGACACGCCAAGGGCGGTCTTGACCCCCAGTTCCTGCTTCACAAGCCGAAGGGCCTGCAGGGTCTCGGCGGCGCACTCCTGCTGGGCGGAGGCGGTCAGGGTCAGGCAGTCGATGATGATGTCCCGGCGGGGGATGCCGTGGGACTCGGCGGCGGCCACGATGCGCCGGGCGATGTCCAGCCGCTGCTGCGCCGTTTGGGGGATGCCCGATTTGTCAAGGGTCAGGCCCACCACCGCCGCGCCGTACTTCTTCACAATGGGCAGCAGGGCGGTGAGGGACTCCTGGTCCCCATTGACCGAGTTGACGATGGCCTTGCCGCAGCAGAGCCGCAGAGCCTGTTCCACCACGGCGGGGTCGGTGGAGTCGATCTGCAGGGGGGCGTCGGTGACGGCCTGCACCGCCTTCACCGTGCGGCACATCATGTCCGCCTCGTCCACTCCGGGCAGACCCACGTTCACGTCAAGGATATCCGCCCCGGCCTCGGTCTGTTCCAAAGCCTGGCGCACCATGAAGTCCACGTCCTGCCGCAGCAGGGCCTCTTTCATCAGCTTTTTGCCCGTGGGGTTGATGCGCTCGCCAATGACCCGCACCCGGTCAATGGGTACCACCCGGGTACCGCTGCACACGGCGGGGGGGACGGGGGCGGCGTTTGCTTTGACGGTGCGGCCGGACAGGGCGGTGTTCAGCAGCGCGATGTACTCCGGTGTGGTGCCGCAGCAGCCGCCCAGCAGCTTCACGCCCAACTCGGTGGCAGGGGCCAAAGCCTCGGCAAACTGGGCCGGGGTGATGTCATAGCCGCCGCCGGCGGGGTCGGGCAGACCGGCGTTGGGCTTCAGAATGAGGGGGAGAGAGGTCCAGCGGGCCAGTTCCTCGACGATGGGCAGAAGCTGGGCGGGACCGAGAGAGCAGTTCACGCCCATGGCGGCGGCGCCCAAGCCCTCCAAAGTCAAAGCGACCGAAGCGGGGGGACAGCCCAAAAAGGTGCGGCCCCGCTCCTCAAAGGTCATGCTGACCATCACGGGCAGGTCGCACACCTCTTTGGCGGCGATCAGGGCGGCCCGGGCCTCCTGCAGGTCGGCCATGGTTTCGATGAAAATCAAATCCACCCCGGCCTCCACGCCGCAGCGGACGGTTTCCTTGAAGATATCCACCGCCTGCTCAAAGGGCAGGATGCCGGTGGGTTCCAAAAGCTGGCCGATGGGGCCGATGTCCAGGGCCACCAGCGCCCGGTCCCCGGCGGCGCGCCGGGCCACGGCCACGGAGGCGGGGACCACGTCGGCAACCGTCGCGCCCATATTGGCCAGCTTCAACCGATTGGCGCCGAAGGTGTTGGCGCTGATGATCCGCGAGCCGGCATCCACGTAGGCGCGGTGAATGTCCTCCAACCAGTCGGGGTGTTCCAGGGCCGCCAGCTCCGGGTGCTGACCGGCCACAAGACCCTTGGCCTGCAGCATGGTACCCATGCCGCCGTCCAGCAGGACGGGGGTATTGGAGGTGAGAAGGGTGTTAAAATCCACAGTGACCACCTGTCTTTCGCAGTTGGCAGTTGCCCATGTTGGGACAGAGGGGACAACTGCGCTTATGTGTGGGGATGGGGGAGTCGGCAAGGCCCAAAATGGCGGTGACCGACTTGCGGGGGGTCAGAATACAGCTATCCGTGACGGACAGGCCCATGAGCCGATGGGCGTCCAGCAGCACCAGCAGGGAACCCTGCACCCCCAGGGGCAGGTCGCCGTAGCCGGGGCTGTACCGATAGGGGGAGTGCAGACCGGGGTGTTGGGCGTGGACGTACCCCTCAATGTGGTCGCAAAGCTGCTCCACCAGCGCCCCGGCGGCGCAGTCCAAAGCCAGCGCCCGGGCCATATCCGTGTACTGGGTGCGACGGATCAGGGTGTCTGACTCCGCGCCCAAAGTGGCGCAGAACACCGCCGCCTTTTGGCAGCCGTCCAAATGCTGTTTCAAATCCTGCCCGCCCAGCAACAGGCCGCCGTCCAGCCGCACGCCGTCCGGCTCAAAGGACAGGTCGAAGATATGTCCGCACCAGCGGGGGACGGCAATGGACAGCAGTTGTTCGGCACAATCCGCGGCAAGGGTGCGGGTGACCTCGTCCGCCTGCTCCGGCGGCATGCCCATATAGCGCAGGATCTCCTCCGTGTCCGGGGCGGACAGGGTAAACTCCGCCGTCATCACAGGGTGCGCAGGGCGCTGACGCTGTCGCTGATATGCTGTGCCACAGCGGGGTTGTTCATGGTGTACAGGTGGATGCCGTCCACACCGCCGGCGATGAGGTCGGAGATCTGCTCCACGGCGTAGGCAAGACCGGCCTGGCGCATGGCCTCCGGGTGGTCGCCGTACTTGGCCAGCAGTCGGGCCAGCTTGCGGGGGATGCTGGCCCCGCACAGGGACACCATGCGCTCGATGGAACCCTTGTTCAGCACGGGCATAACACCCGCCTCGATAGGTACGTCGATGCCGGCCAGGCGGCAGCGCTCCACAAAGCGGAAAAAGTCCTCGTTGTCAAAGAAGAGCTGGCTGACCAAATGCTGGGCGCCGGCGTCCACCTTCTGCTTGAGATACCGGATGTCGGACAGCAGATCGGGGCTTTCGGGATGCCCCTCGGGATAGCAGGCACCGGACACGCCGAAGTCGCCCCGGCGCAGGATAAAGGCCACCAGCTCGTCGGCGTGGAGAAAGTCGGTCTTGGGGGGCAGGTCGGGGTTGCGGTCGCCACGCAGGGCCAGTACGTTTTCCACGCCCTCCTCCTTCAATCCCGCCAGCAGGGCGGTCACCTCGCCCCGGGTGGCGTTGACGCAGGTGAGATGGGCCATGGCCGGGATGTGGTACTGATTTTGGATGATGGAGGCGATCTCCCGGGTGGACTGGTTGACCTGGGACCCGCCGGCGCCGAAGGTGACGCTGATGAAGTCTGGCTTGATGTCCTTCAGACCGTCCAGGGTCTTGTAAATACTGTCCACAGGGGCGGTCTTCTTTGGGGGGAACACCTCGCAGGAAAAGACAGGGCGCCCCTGACCGAATAAATCTTTGATTTTCATAGCAAACCTTCCTTAACGGATGATGAATGGTCCCCGTGTCGGGAGAAAGGGGGACAAAGGCTCTCTTGTGTAAGGGGAGCTGGCGGCCGAGGGCCGTCTGAGGGGTTGCCACGAGAAAAGGATAATCCCTCCGCCCCTTCGGGGTACCTCCACCCGTGAAGGGTATGCCGCATCCGTAAGACGGCAAAGCCGTCAACGGCTGCGCGACCTTTACACGAGGGAGGCTTAAATATCCAGTTCCAGCAATACCGGGCAGTGATCGCTGCCCTCCACGGTGGAGAGGATGTCGGCCCGGCGGATTTTATCCCGCAGCCGGTCGGACACGATGAAGTAGTCTATACGCCACCCGGCGTTGTTGTCCCGGGCGTTGAACCGGTAGGACCACCAGGAATAGGCCCCCTCCTTGTCCGGGTAGAGGTAACGGAAGCTGTCGGTGAAGCCGGAGGAGAGCAGGGCGGTCATCTTTTCCCGCTCCTGGTCGGAGAAACCGGCGTTCATGCGGTTGGTTTTGGGATTTTTCAGGTCAATTTCCTCATGGGCCACATTCAAATCCCCGCAGTAAATGACCGGTTTGTGCCTGTCCAGGGACATGAGATACTCCCGCAAATCGTCCTCCCAGGCCATGCGGTAGTCCAGCCGCTTCAGGCCGTCCTGGGCGTTGGGGGTGTAGCAGCAGACAAGGTAAAATCCCTCATACTCCAGGGTGATGAGCCGCCCCTCGTGGTCGTGGACGTCCTTGTCCATGCCGTAGGCCGCGGCAAGGGGGGCGTGGTGGGTGAAGACGGCGGTGCCGGAGTAGCCCTTTTTGTCGGCGCTGTTCCAAAATTCCTGCCGCCCGCCCAGATCGGGGTGGGCCTGACCCTGTTCCATCTTGGTTTCCTGCAGACAGAGGAAGTCGGGGTCTTCGGCCCGCACAAAGTCTTCGAACCCTTTTTTCAGGCAGGCACGCAGGCCGTTGACGTTCCAGGAGACAAATTTCACACACATCACCCCATTCTTACCCCATATTATAGTATCTTGGCAGTTTCTGCGCAAGTAAAGATTGCTTTTTTGTGCCGGGGAGATTATAATATCCGCGATAAACGAAAACGGAGGACAAGCTCATGTCCAAAAAAACTGTCATTCCCGAGGGGTACAAGCCCTCGCTGGACCTGTATCAGACCCAAAAGGCCATCGGTATGCTCAAGCGGCTGTTCGAGGATAACCTCAGCGGCGCCCTGCGCCTGCGCCGGGTGTCCGCGCCCCTGTTCGTGGCCGCCTCCTCCGGCCTGAACGACAACCTCAACGGTGTGGAGCGGCCTGTCAGCTTTGACATCCACGGTGTGGATGACATGGGCGAGGTGGTCCACTCCCTTGCCAAGTGGAAACGCCTGGCTCTCAAGCGCTACCAGTTCCACGTGGGGGAGGGCCTGTACACCGACATGAACGCCATCCGTCGGGACGAGGACCTGGACAACCTCCACTCCTGCTACGTGGACCAGTGGGACTGGGAGAAGGTCATCAGTGAGCAGGACCGCACGGTGGAGTATCTGAAAAAAACGGTGCAGGATATTGTCGACGCCCTGGCAGCCACGCAGACCTTTTTGAAGTCCGTGTTCCCCCAGTTGGCCACCCTGCCCGATATTGAAAAGAACGTGCGGTTCATTACCAGCCAGGAGCTGGAGGACCGCTGGCCCGACTACACCGGTAAGGAGCGGGAGAACGCCATCGTGGAAGAGAATTCCACCGTCTTTATCATCGGCATCGGCGGTAAGCTGCGCTCGGGCAAGCCCCACGACGGCCGGGCCCCGGACTATGACGACTGGGACCTGAACGGCGACCTGCTGCTGTGGGACAGCGTGAACAAGCAGGCGGTGGAGCTGTCCTCCATGGGTATCCGGGTCAGCCCGGAGTCCCTGGATAAGCAGTTGACCCTGGCCGGCTGTGATGACCGGCGGGAGCTGCCCTTCCACAAGCTGCTGCTGGCGGGCCAGCTGCCTTTGACTATGGGCGGCGGCATCGGCCAGTCCCGTGTGTCCATGCTGCTGCTGGGCAAGGCCCACGTGGGCGAGGTGCAGGTGTCCCTGTGGGACGAGGAAACCATACGTATCTGCGCCGAGGCGGGCGTGCCTTTGCTGTAAATTTGGGCAATGTGTACCCAAACGTACACAAAAAGCTCAAATCCCCCCTGTATGGAGGGGGTGATACCATGACGGAGCTGGCAAATGTGCTGGGCGTGCTGGGAACGGCGGCGGCCATCCTGTTCGGGTGGGCGGCCTTTCAGCGGGGCAACCGGCAGGACCAGCGGGCCAGGGGCAAGGACGACGGTGCCATTCTGACCGAGATCGGCTACATCAAGGCCGGTGTGGACGACATCAAGCTGGAGCAGCGGGATCAGCGGGCCCATAACGAGAGCTTTGCCGCCCGGCTGACGGCGGTGGAGGGTATGGTCCACGAGAATGGCCGCCGGTTGGATCGGTTGGAAGAATTGAATCGATGAAAAAGGGCGGAAACTGCGGTTTCCGCCCTTTTTTTGTTCGAAACGCACAGAGAAAGTATGTACGGACTATATTAAAATAAAAAAACACGAAAAAAGTGCCGGGAGGCTTGCAATTATCCCGGTATTCGGTTATAATACTTCTGCGATTTCTTTATTAAGGTGGTCGCGTCCCCTTCGCAGGAGAACGAAGAAGCGGACAAGCCCGCCAAAGCAACGATACGCATCTGAAAAGGGTCGCCGTTATGGTGGCGGTTTTTTTCAGATGCGTATTCAACGAAAACAGAAAGGATGATTTGAACATGGCACACAAGTACGTCTATCTCTTTTCCGAGGGCAACGGCTCCATGCGCGAGCTGCTGGGCGGCAAGGGCGCTAACCTGGCCGAGATGACCAAGATCGGTCTGCCCGTGCCCCAGGGCTTCACCATCAGCACCGAGGCCTGCACCCAGTATTACGAGGACGGCAAGAAGATCAATGATGAGATCCAGGCCCAGATCCTGGAGTACATCGAGAAGATGGAGGCTATCACCGGCAAGAAGTTCGGTGACCTGGAGAACCCCCTGCTGGTCTCCGTCCGTTCCGGCGCCCGCGCCTCCATGCCCGGCATGATGGATACCATTCTGAACCTGGGCCTGAACGAGCAGGTCGTCGAGGTCATGGCCAAGAAGTCCGGCAACCCCCGCTGGGCCTACGACTGCTATCGCCGCTTTATCCAGATGTACTCCGACGTCGTTATGGAGGTCGGTAAGAAGTACTTCGAGGAACTCATCGACAAGATGAAGGAAGAAAAGGGCGTCACCCTGGACGTGGACCTGACTGCCGAGGATCTGAAGGAGCTGGCCAACCAGTTCAAGGCCGAGTACAAGGCCAAGATCGGTGCCGACTTCCCCTCCGACCCCAAGGAGCAGCTCATGGGCGCCGTCAAGGCCGTGTTCCGCAGCTGGGACAACCCCCGCGCCAACGTGTACCGCCGCGACAACGACATCCCCTACTCCTGGGGTACTGCCGTTAACGTGCAGGCTATGGCCTTCGGTAACATGGGCGACAACTGCGGTACCGGTGTTGCCTTCACCCGCGACCCCGCCACCGGCGAGAAGAAGCTGATGGGCGAGTTCCTGACCAACGCCCAGGGCGAGGACGTGGTGGCCGGCGTGCGTACCCCCATGCCCATCCAGGAGATGGAGCAGAAGTTCCCCGCCGCCTTCAAGCAGTTCGTTGAGGTTTGCCAGATCCTGGAGAACCACTACCACGATATGCAGGATATGGAGTTCACCATCGAGAATGAGAAGCTCTACATGCTGCAGACCCGTAACGGCAAGCGTACCGCTCCCGCCGCTCTGCAGATCGCTGTGGACCTGGTGAAGGAGGGTCACAAGACCAAGCAGGAGGCCGTCCTGATGATCGACCCCCGCAACCTGGACACCCTGCTGCATCCCCAGTTCGACGCCAAGGCTCTGAAGGCCGCCACCCCCATCGGTCGCGGTCTGGGCGCCTCTCCCGGTGCCGCCTGCGGTCAGATCGTCTTCTCCGCTGAGGACGCCGAGGCCTGGAAGGAGGCCGGCAAGAAGGTGGTCCTGGTCCGTCTGGAGACCTCTCCCGAGGACATCACCGGCATGAAGGCCTCTCAGGGCATCCTGACCGTCCGCGGCGGTATGACCTCTCACGCCGCCGTTGTGGCCCGCGGCATGGGTAAGTGCTGCGTGTCCGGCTGTGGCGACATCGCCATGGACGAGGAGAACAAGCAGTTCACCCTGGCCGGCAAGACCTATCACGAGGGCGACTGCATCTCCATCGACGGTTCCACCGGTAACATCTACGACGGCCTGATCCCCACCGTGGACGCCGAGATCTCCGGCAACTTCGGCACCATCATGGGCTGGGCCGACGAGTTCCGCAAGCTGAAGGTCCGCACCAACGCCGACACCCCCGCCGATGCCAAGAAGGCCCGCGAGCTGGGCGCCGAGGGTATCGGTCTGTGCCGTACCGAGCATATGTTCTTCGAGGCTGACCGTATCGCCGCTTTCCGCGAGATGATCTGCTCCGACACCGCCGAAGAGCGCGAGGTCGCTCTGGCCAAGATCCTGCCCTATCAGCAGGGCGACTTTGAGAAGCTGTACGAGGCGCTGGAGGGCACTCCCGTCTGTATCCGCTTCCTGGATCCCCCCCTGCACGAGTTCGTCCCCACTGAGGAGGCCGACATCGAGGCTCTGGCCAAGACCCAGGGCAAGAGCGTTGCCGACATCAAGGCTCTCATCGCCGGCCTGCACGAGTTCAACCCCATGATGGGTCACCGCGGTGTCCGTCTGTCCGTCACCTACCCCGAGATCGCCAAGATGCAGACCCGCGCCGTTATCCGCGCCGCCATCAACGTGCAGAAGGCTCACGCCGACTGGAACCTGGTCCCCGAGATCATGATCCCCCTGGTTGGCGACGTCAACGAGCTGAAGTACGTCAAGAAGGTGGTCATCGCCACCGCTGACGAGGAGATCGCCGCTGCCGGTGTGGACCTGAAGTACCAGGTCGGCACCATGATCGAGATCCCCCGCGCCTGCCTGACCGCCGACGAGATCGGCAAGAACGCCGACTTCTTCTGCTTCGGCACCAACGACCTGACTCAGATGACCTACGGCTTCTCCCGTGACGACGCCGGCAAGTTCCTGAGCGCTTACTACGACGCCAAGATCTTCGAGAACGATCCCTTCGCCAAGCTGGATCAGAACGGCGTTGGCAAGCTGATGAACATGGCCGTGTCCATGGGCCGCGAGGTCAACAAGGACCTGCACGTGGGTATCTGCGGCGAGCATGGTGGCGACCCCTCCTCCGTGGAGTTCTGCCACAAGCTGGGCCTGGACTACGTGTCCTGCTCTCCCTTCCGTGTGCCCATCGCCCGTCTGGCCGCCGCTCAGGCTGCCATCAACGGCTGATCGCATAACACAAAAAACCTCCCCGCCGATTACTCGGCGGGGAGGTTTTTGATGCTTATTGGGGACCTTGGTTACAGCCGGGTGCCGCAGTGGGCGCAGAAAGCGTCGGCATCGCCCACCGGCGTGCTGCAGTTGGGGCAGGCTTTGGGGGCAGGGGGCGCGACCTGGGTGCCGCAGTGGACGCAGAAGCGCGAACCCTGTGCAATGGGGTTGCCGCAGTGGGCGCAATAGCCGGCGGGGGCGGCAGGGGCCTGAGGGGAAGCGGGGGGCTGCTGCGGGACAAAGGCCTGGGGCGCGGCCTGCTGCTGGAGGGAAACGGGGGTCACCTGATTTTCCGGGCGCAGGAAGTCGTCCATATTGTAAGAGGCCGGGCAGATGGGGACCGGCAGATAGGGCTGGGCCGCGCGGTTCAGATCCTCGGCATACTTGCCGTAGCGGGCGCCGGCCGCCTGGGCGATGCTGAACCGGATGTTGACCGCGGTACCGGTGCCATAGGGCATAAAGTGCAGGATACAGGCGCCGCCGTTCATGTTGTACTTCATGGAGAAGTTCACACCAAAGGAGATGGTGTGAAAGGGTTCCTGCTTGCAGTCGCGCTCAAAGGGCTTGTTGCTGGCGGCGGTCAGGTAGGCCTGATAGACCTGCTGAATATTCGCCTCAATGTAAAAACCGACATCTCTTCTCATAATAGTCCCCTCCTGTGGTTTGTGAGGTTGATTATATCACAGTTGCCCTACCCTTTGCAACATGAGAAACCCCCTCTGTCGAAAAACAGAGGGGGTTGTAGTTTTTGGGGAAATCAGTACAGACCCAACAGGGCCAGCACGCCGCCGAACAGCACGCCGGTGGCGGACAGCAGGAACAGCTGCAGGAACACCTTGTTGCGCTGCTCGGCGGTGACGTTGCCGGAGGAGTAGGCGGCCAGGGTCAGGCCGCCGCAGCTGGACACAGGGCTCATAGCGGCCATGTGGGCGCCGATGCCCACGGCGACCATGATGCTCATGGCATCCACGCCGGTCATGTTGGCGGCCATCTCGGCACCGGCGGGGAACAGGGTGGGCATCACCACGCCGGAGGCGGAGGAGAACCAGGACATAACGCCGGCCAGCACGCCCATAATGGCGGCGGCGGTTTTGGCGGAGGCGATGGCCTGCAGCCACTTGGACAGCAGGGAGATGCCGCCCAGCTTGGTGACCATGCTGATGAGGATACCCACGCCGATAATCATAATCAGGGTGCCCCAGGGGACCTTTTTCAGGGCGGCGCCCTCGTCGGCGGCCTTGAACAGGGTCAGCACCACGGAAACGGCCAAAGAGATCAGGCCCACATTGACGCTGAACACGGTGGACACCACAGCCACGATCACGATGCCGGCCAGGGTGGCCAACTGCATGAAGGAGAAGGGGGCGGAGGCGGAGTCCGGCTGGATCGCCACTTTCTTGGCCTTATGCCATTTGAACACGAAGAAATAGAGGATGGCGCCGTAAATGACGCAGGTCAGAGCCATCTTGAGGGGCAGCTCAAGGCCGATACCAAAGACCTTGCTTTCTTCTGCCTTTTGGGCCGCCACCAGGCCGGAGGGCGTGATGGGGGTCAGGCCGCCGGCAAAGGAACCCAGCAGGCCGAAGGCGGCCAGGTTGATGAAGGGGATGTTGACCTCCCGGGCCAGGGAGACCACCAGCACGGCGATCAGGGCGCTGACCGAGATGGGGCCGGGACCGATGGCGGCGATGACCGCGGCCACCAGAAACACCACGATGGGCAGCAGCTTTGCATTGCCCCGGCACAGGGCGAAGGTCTTTTTGCTCAGCAGCTCCAGGGTCTTGTTCTCCTGAGCGATGCTGAATAAGTACATGACGCCGAACAGCATCAAAAACATCTTACTGTCAAAGGAGGACAGCAGGAACTTTTCCGGAATACCGGTGATCCAGCACAGAACCAGCGAAACCACGATGGCCACAAGGCCGCTGTTCAGCTTAAAGATAAAGGCCAGGACCAGGGTGGCACAGAACAGGACCAAGGACAGAATGGCCGCGGTGGAGGAAGGGACCTTGCCGGAGCCGTCGCAGGTGGAGCAGGTTCCGGTGGCCTCGCAGTCGGTACACTCGGACCACAGGGAGAAACGGGAGCCGGCAGATGCCTGCTGAGGAGTGGATGCGTCGCTGTCGACGGCGACGGCCGAGGTGGCGCCGGTGTCGGTGGGAGCCGAGGCGGACTCGCCGGTGGCAAATACGGTGACGGTCAACAGCAGCACCATCACGAGGATAAGGGCGGCGCGGCCGAACCAACGGTGTGTGTGTTTCATGGAAAGGACCTCCTCTGAATTCCGATGCGTCAAAACGCAACACATATATTATACCAAAACGTACTGTTTTGCAAGGGAAAACCGAAAAAAGCCAAAACGGAGGGGGCGAAAGGGGAACGGACGCTCACACCGGGCAAAGCCGGCGGCAAATTGAACAAAAAGATATAAGTCCTGTTGAACTTTACAAAACAGTTGCAATTGCTTTTTGGGACGATGCGATTTATAATGGTGTAAAATGGTTTGTCCGATATCAAATCCAAATAAACGGAGGCAACTGCAATGGCACAGGTTATGACTGCACGTCAGGCGATCGAAGCCTATATTAAGGATGGCGCCACCATCGGCTACGGCGGCTTTGTGGGCGCGGCCCACGCCGAGGAGATCAGCCTGGAACTGGGAAAGAGCTTCTTGGAGACCGGCCACCCCTGTGGCCTGACCCTGATGTACGCCGCCGGACAGGGCGACGGAAAGGAACTGGGCCTGAACCACCTGGGCGAGGAGGGGCTTGTGACCCGGGCCATCGGCGGCCACTGGGCGCTGGCGCCCCGGCTGCAGAAGCTGGCCCTGGAGAACAAGCTGGCGGCCTATAACCTGCCCCAGGGCGTTATCTCCCACCTGTTCCGTGACATTGCCGCCGGCAAGCCCGGCGTGCTGACCCACGTGGGGCTGCAGACCTTTGTGGACCCCCGGCTGGAGGGCGGTAAGATCAACGACATGGCCCGGCAGAGCGAGGATCTGGTCCAGTTGCTGGATATCAATGGCGAGGAAAAGCTGCTCTATAAGGCCATTCCCGTGGATGTGGCCGTTATCCGCGCCACCTACGCCGACACCATGGGCAACTGCACCATGGAGCATGAGGGCGTCTATTCCGAGGCGCTGGCCATCGCTCAGGCGGCCCGGAACTCCGGCGGCCACGTCATCGTACAGGTCAAGAAGGTGGTGGAGTACGGCTCTCTGGATCCCCGCCTGGTGAAGCTGCCCGGTATCTATGTGGACGCCATCGTGGTGGCGGAGGAGGACAATCACAAGCAGACCTTTGGCACCTATTACAACCCCGCCTACTCCGGCGAGTGCCGGGTGCCGGTGGGCAGCCTTGCCCCCATGAGGCTGGACGAGCGCAAGGTCATTGCCCGCCGGGCCGCCATGGAGCTGGTACCCAACGCGGTGGTCAACCTGGGTATCGGTATGCCCGAGGGCGTGGCGGCCATCGCTGCGGAGGAAAAGCTGGAGGGTATGGTGCTGACCACCGAGTCCGGCACCGTGGGCGGCATCCCCGCCGGCGGCACCGACTTTGGTGTGACCACCAATCCCGACTGCGTGCTGGATCAGCCCGCCCAGTTTGACTTCTACGACGGCGGCGGCCTGGATGTGGCGTTCCTGGGACTTGCCCAGATGGACAAGGTCGGCAACATCAACGTGTCCAAGTTCGGCCCCAAGATCGCCGGCTGCGGCGGCTTTATCAACATCACCCAAAACGCCCGCAAGGTCATCTACTGCGGCACCTTTACCGCCGGCGGCCTGAAGGTCAGCGTGGACAACGGCAGCCTGCAGGTGCTGAACGAGGGTAAGGTGAAAAAGCTGTTGGACGCGGTGGAGCAGGTCACCTTCTCCGGCGAGTATGCCCAAAAGAAGGGGCAGCAGGTGTTGTATATCACCGAGCGCGCTGTCTTTGAGCTGACTGCCCAGGGTGTGGAACTGAAAGAGATCGCCCCCGGCGTGGACCTGGAGCGGGATATTTTGGCGCAGATGGACTTTGCGCCTATTATGAAGGACGTTAAGACTATGGATGCGCGCATCTTCCGAGATGAACCCATGGGTCTGAACAAATAAACACTAAAATGGGCCGACGGCAGTTGCCGTCGGCCTTTTGCGCCGCTTGCCGCCGGTTTTCGGCCGAAGAGGGGAAAGCTATTGCAAAGGCGGGAAAAGGCGGATAAGCTGTGAGTGAAAGGAGGTATTCCATGCGATGTGAAATCATCATCGACCCCACCGGTGAGGAGCGGGTGGTGGTCCACGCCAAGCGGGAAAGTGAGCTGACCCGGGCCATCTGCCGCCTGGTGGAGGAACGTACCCCGCAACTGGTGGGGTATCGAAACGGAGAGATCGTTCCCCTGACCCCGGCGCAAATTATCTGCGTCGTGGTGGAGGGGGACCGGGTGTTCGCTCTGTGTGAAACGGAGCGGCTGCAAATGAAGCAGCGGCTCTACGTACTGGAGGAGGCGCTGGGGGACGGCTTTGTGAAGATCAATCAGTCCTGCCTGGCAAATGTCGGCAAGGTGGCGCGGTTTGACGCCTCCGTTTCCGGCACCCTAAAGGTCAAATTCAAAAACGGACACGTGGACTACGTGTCCCGGCGCCAAATGAAAACGGTGAAAGAGAGGTTTGGCATCAAATGAGCAAATACGTGAAAGAGTTTTTGCACCGGGGCCTGGTCTTTGGCGGCTTTGGACCCATCATTCTGGGCGTTATCTGGGCGGCGGCGGACCCGGTGCTGACCGGGGGCGAGCTGCTGCTGGGTATTGTATCCATCTATCTGCTGGCCTTTTTGCAGGCGGGGGCCTCCGTCTTCAATCAGATCGAGGGCTGGAGCATCCCCAAATCCATGCTGTGCCACTTCGTGGTGCTGTACGCGGCCTATGTGGGATGCTACCTCGTCAACCGTTGGCTCCCCTTTGATTGGCGGGTGGTGGCCATCTTTACCGCCATCTTCGTGGCGGTGTATTTGGCGGTGTGGCTGACGGTGTTTGCCTGCGTCAAGCTGACCAGCAAAAAGCTCAACGCGAAAATCGGGTAAAACAGAGACCGCCCCGCCGATTGCTCGGCGGGGCGGTTTTTGACCCAATGTGCTTGTAGAAGGTGCGTAGGGGCCGATGAGGACATCGGCCCCTACGGATGTGCGAGGGAGTCGTCGGGCGTCCTGTGGCCGCCTGCGGGCGCATGATATGCGCCCCTAAGACAGACCTGTGAAAGCGGTCTTCACGCAAAAAAACGGCCGGGGGCAGATGCCCTCGGCCGTTTGAGTTGCAATTACTCGGTGGTGTAGTTGTCGAAGTAGCCCTGGATATAGACGAAGGGGGTACCCTTGTCGCCGGAGCCGGAGGTCAGGTCGCACAGAGAGCCGATCAGGTCGGTCAGGCGGCGGGGGGTGGTACCCTCGGACACCATCTGACCCACCAGGTTGTCGTCCTTCTGCTGGATCTTCTCCTTGATGGCCTGCTTCAGCGCCTCGCCGGACAGGGCGGCAAAGTCGTTGTCGGCCAAATACTTCAGCTTCAACTCGTTGGGGGTGCCTTCCAAACCGGCGGTGTAGGCGGGGGAGACCACGGGGTCGGCCAGCTCCCAAATCTTGCCCACGGGGTCCTTGAAGGCGCCGTCGCCGTAGACCATGACCTCCACACACTTGCCGGTGGCGGCCAGCAGACGCTTTTGAATGTCCTCCACCAGGTCCTGGCAGTCACGGGGGAACAGCTTGACCTGATCCTCAGTGGCTTTGTTGGAACCCAGCAGGCCGTACTTGGCGTTCCAGCCGCTGTCCCCGATGGGGGAATTCATGATCTCGTCCATGCCGAAGACGATCTCGGCACCGGCGGCACGCAGCAGACGCTTGGTGCGCTCACGGGTGTGGATGTCGCAGTTGAGGACGTTCTTGGTGTAGTTCAGCACGGCACGGGGGTCGTTGGCGAAGATGATCTCCACCTCGGCGCCGCAGTCCCGGATGAGCTGCTCGTAATACTCCACGTAGTCCACGCCGGTGAAGGGGTGCTTTTCGTAGCCGAACAGCTCACGGTAGCGCTTCAGGTCCAGCACGTCGCGGTAGGGGTCCACGCCGGCGGCATCCATAGCGTCCAGGCTGATGAGATGGTTGCCCACCTCGTCAGAGGGGTAGGACAGCATCAGCACGACCTTCTTACAACCCATGGCGATGCCGCGCAGGCAGATGGAGAAGCGGTTGCGGCTGAGGATGGGGAAGATGACACCCACCGTTTCGCCGCCGAATTTGGCGCGCACGTCGGCGGCAATGTCGTCCACGCTGACGTAGTTGCCCTGCACCCGGGCCACGATGGACTCGGTAACGGCGACCACGTCGCGGTCACGAATGGCAAAGCCGTCATCGGCGGCAGCCTCCAGCACGCAGTTGGTGACGATCTGGGCCAGATCATCGCCGGCGCGGATAATGGGGGCGCGAACACCGCGGGAAACAGTACCAATCATACGGCTCATAACGGAACAACTCCTTGTCAACTCGTCCCTTGGGACGGCTGAAAAATTCGGGGAAAATCAATCCCACACGCCAGTATAACAAAAATGCGGGGATTTGTAAATTACCCTGCTCGGATTTTTTGAAAAATTTACGGATTTTATTCTGTTTTTATGCGGGCGGTATCCCCAAGGCGGGAGGAATGGGCATTTTGACCATTGCGCCGGGCCAAAATGCGGCTGATCTCCACCCGGGTCTGTTCCATCTCCTCCCGGAAGACCCGGGCGGAGATGCGCAGGGCGCCGTGGCCGAGGATGATGAGCTGTTCCAGGGCGTCGGAGGTTGCCACACGGACCCGGTGGTCACGGCTGAGGTCGTAGGTGGCCTTTTCAATGTAGGCATCGGCGGTCTGGGCCTCTTTGGTGTAGACCACGCTGATGCCGTTGATTTTCTCCACGGAGCCGGGATTGCCCTTGACCTTGTAGGCATCGAAGACCAAAATCACTTCGCATTGTTTGGCACCCCGGTAGTCCGCCAGCAGGTCGCACAGCACCACCCGGGCGGCGGCAACGTCCTGCCGGGCCAATCGGTTCAGGTCCTCCCAGGCGAAGATGATGTTGTAGCCGTCCACTAGCAGGTACTCCGGACCGGCCTTTTGGGGTGCGAAGGTGTAGTCCTTATCCGCCAGGTTGGTCCGGGCGGGCTTTTTGACCGGCTCAAAGGACTTGGTTTCCACCTTGCCGTAGGTGCGCTCGAAAATCTGCATGAGCTGCTTGTCCTGCTCCAAACTGCCGGTGTAGCGGTGGGTGCTGCCGCCCGCAGGGGCAGCGGGGGTGTCGTCCGCCTGGCCGGGCTTGGTCAGGGGGCTTTCCGTGTGGGCGTGGTCGGCCACCTGATCCCATGGAATGACCACCCCGGCGCCGTGGGAGCAGAACACGGACTCGGCGGGGTTGGCGGTGTCCCGCAGGGGATCGTAGCCGGTCTGCTCCACCATCGCCTGTTGGTCGGCACAGGGGCGATAGCCTGCCGGCTGGCAGCTCAGCCGGCCCATACCCCGGGTGTAGGCGGTGACCTGCCGGGCGTAGTCCTGCAGTCCCGCTACGGGCGCCTGTCCGGTCAGACAGGTCAGCTCGTCCCCGGTCTGGGGCGGGTCGAAGTCGCCGCCGGCGGTTTGAATGTCGGTCATGGCCCGGCCCACACAGTCGGCGGGGACCTCGAGGCGGAAGGAGTACCACGGCTCCAGCAGCACGCTCTCGGCCTGCATCAGACCGTGGCGCACCGCCCGGTAGGTGGCCTGACGGAAGTCGCCGCCCTCGGTGTGCTTGTTGTGGGCGCGGCCTGCGATGAGGGTGATCTTCATATCGGTAACGGGCGCGCCGGTAAGGACGCCGGCGTGTTCCTTTTCGCCCAAATGGGTCAAAATCAAACGCTGCCAGTTCAGCTCCAGGGCGTCGGTGGAGCAGGCGGAGTCAAACACAAGACCGCTGCCCGGCTCCCCCGGCTCCAGCAGCAGGCGTACCTCGGCGTAGTGGCGCAGAGGTTCAAAATGCCCGATGCCCTCCACGGAATTGGCGATGGTTTCCTTATATAGAATACTGCCCGGGCCGAAGGATACCTCCATGCCGAACCGCTGAGCGATGACGCGGCTAAGCACTTCAAGCTGTACCTGACCCATGAGCTGAATGTGGACCTGCCGCAGCAGTTGGTTCCAAACGATGTGCAGTTGGGGGTCCTCCTCCTCCAGTTGGGCCAGCTTGCCCATGGACACGTGGGGGTCGCACCCGGCGGGCAGAATGAGCTGACAGGTCAGCACCGGCTCCAGGATGGGCAGCAGGGCGTTTCCCTCCGCCCCAAGGCCCTGGCCGGGCTTGGTGTGGGTCAGGCCGGTGACGGCGCACACCGCCCCCGCCTCTACCGTGTCGACGGCGGAGAATTTGGCGCCGGAATAGAGCCTTAATTGGTCGGCCTTTTCTTCCCAGCGGTCATCGCCCGCGCCGCCGGACAGGGGCATTTTGGCCCGGAGGGTGCCGCCGGTGACCTTCAGCCAGGTCAGGCGGTTGCCCTGTCCGTCCCGGGTGATTTTGAACACCCGGGCGGCAAAGTCCGCCCCGCGCTCCGGTCGGGGAGCAAAGCGGGTCAGGGCGTCCAGCAGCTCGTCCACGCCGTCCAGCTTCAGGGCAGAGCCGAACAGGCAGGGAAACAGCCTGCGCCGGGACACCAAGTTCCGTAAGGTTTCCTCGGTCAATGTGCCGGTAGACAAAAACTTGTCCAAGGCGCCTTCGTCGCAGACAGCGGCCTGCTCGCAGCGCTGGTCGGCCGGGGCGGAGAAGTCCACGCAGCCCTCGTCCAGTTGGGTGCGCAACTGCTCCATCAGCGGTTGCTGACGGGCGGGGGCCAAATCCATCTTGTTGATAAAGATCAGGGTGGGTACGTCGTACCGCCGCAGCAGGGACCACAGGGTGCGGGTGTGGCCCTGGACTCCGTCGGTGCCGCTGATGACCAGCACGGCGCAGTCCAGCACCTGCAGGGCGCGCTCCGTTTCCGTGGAAAAGTCCACGTGGCCGGGCGTATCCAGCAGGGTGAGGTTTACCCCGGGCAGGGGGAGCAGCGCCTGCTTGGAAAAGATGGTGATGCCCCGCTGACGTTCGATATGGTCGGTGTCCAAAAAGGCGTCCCCGTGGTCCACCCGGCCCAGCTTTTTGATGGCGCCGCCACGGTAGAGCATGGCCTCGGACAGGGTGGTTTTGCCCGCGTCCACGTGGGCCAGCATACCAACTACCAATTGCCGCAAGGTTATCACCTCCCGCTTTCAAAGATACCATATTGTATCATAAAAGAACCGGGCCGAACAGAAAAAATATTTGTTCGACCCGATAAAACAAAAAATATTAAAAAATCCACTTTACAATATCGTATATTATATTATATAATTTAAGATAACACAAATAGAAAGGGGACTCCCTTGTGGAAGAAATCAAACAGATCCGCCAATTGTTGGAGCGGGAACGCCCTGTATCATGGGACGAACTGCCCGACCTTGCGCTGTACATGGATCAGATCATCTCCTATATGCCCCGGCAGCTGATCAATCTGCAGGGGGATGAGCAGGTCACGCCTGCCATGGTGAACAACTACATCAAAGACGGCTTAGTACCCCGGGCCGACGGTAAGCGCTACGGAAAGCAGCATTTGGGTTACTTGACAGCGGTGTGCGCCATGAAAAAAGTGCTGAGCGTCAAGGATATGCGTACCATGCTGGACGGCGTACCGGAGTGGAAACAGCCGGAGGCGATATACAACTATTTCACAAAGGCTATTGACATCGCCCTGAATGAGGCGGCGGATAAGCTGGACGTGGATACGCCGGAGGATGAGCTGCCCAACCTGGCCCTGAATCTGGGCCTGTGCAGCTATGCCAATCAGCTGGCCTGTCAACGGGTGCTGGAGCTGATGCAATCCAGGCAGAAGGCAGAGCAGGAACAGGCTGAGAAGAAAAAAGAAAAAGAGAAGAAGGACAAGGAAAAAAAGGACAAAGACAAGGAGAAGAAGGACCATGAGTAAGTTTGTTATTGTGACCGATTCCTGTGCTGACCTGACCGCTGAGCTGGTGGCACAGCTGGACATAAAGGTTATTCCTTTGACCTATTTGATCGACGAGAAAGAGTACTGCGACGATCCCATGAACCCCGACATGAATGCGCAGGAGTTCTACGGTCTGCTGCGTGGGGGCAAGACCGCCACCACCGCCGCGGTCAATGTGGGTACCTACACCGAGGTGCTGGAACCCCTGCTGGCCGAGGGTAACGACGTGCTGGTGCTGGCCTTCTCCTCCGGTCTGTCCACCACCTATAACTCCGGCGTCATCGCCGCCGAGGAGCTGCGTGAGAAGTATCCCCAGCGTAAGCTGTACGTTGTGGATACCCTGTGCGCCTCCCTGGGTGAGGGTCTGCTGGTCGCCCATGCCGCCCACAAGCGGGCCGAGGGTATGGACATCGACGCTGTGCGCGACTGGGTGGAGGCCAATAAGCTGAACCTGTGTCACCAGTTTACCGTGAACGACCTGTTCTTCCTCAAGCGGGGTGGCCGCGTGTCCGCCGCCACCGCCATGCTGGGGACCATGCTGGCCATCAAGCCGGTGATGCACGTGGACAACGAGGGTCACCTCATCAAGGTGGGTACCGCCCGTGGCCGCGCCGCCTCTATCAAGGCCCTGGCTGACCGGATGGCCGAAACCGCCATTGACCCCGCCGATCAGATCGTCTACATCTGCCACGGCGACTGCATCGATGACGCCAACAAGCTGGCCGGCATGGTGCGGGAGCGCTTTGGGGTCAAGGACGTGATGATCGGTTACACCGGTCCCGTCATCGGCGCCCACTCCGGCCCCGGCACCCTGGCTCTGTTCTGGCTGGGTACCCAGCGGTAAGGAGCAGCTCGTGGAAGATATCAAGTGGCTGGAAGTTGCTGTCAACACCACCGCCGATCGGCTGGACGAGTTGTCCGGGCGGCTCATCAACGCCGGAATGACCGGCCTTGTGGTGGAGGACGAGCAGGAATTTCACACCTTTTTGGAGCAGAACCGCCAGTGTTGGGACTACGTGGACGAGGAGCTGGAGAAACGGATGCAGGGCGTCAGCCGCATCAAGTTCTACGTTACCGACGATGAAGACGGCAAAAAAATGCTCAACAAGTACGCCGCCCTGCTGGGTACGGAGTACACCGTAACGGCCCTGGGGGACAACGACTGGGCCTATAGCTGGCAGAAGTATTATAAGCCTCTGCCCGTGGGTGAGCGGCTCTACGTGGTCCCCGACTGGGAGCGTAACGAACCCGTCCCCGAGGACAAGGTACCATTCTACCTCAACCCCGGCCTGACCTTCGGTACCGGCTCCCACGCCTCCACTCAGTTGTGTTTGGGGGGCGTGGAGCGGCACACCAAGCCCGGCTGCACCGTGCTGGACCTGGGCTGCGGCAGCGGCATTTTGTCCATTGCGGCCCTGGTGCTGGGTGCAAGCAGCGCCGTGGCGGTGGACATCGACCCCAAGGCGGTGGACGTGGCCTATGAAAACGCCGCCCTGAACGGCATCGGCAAGGACCGCTACACCGTGCTGGCCGGTGATGTGCTTGGCGACAAGAGCCTTGCCAAGGAGCTGGCCGCCCGGCAGTACGACCTGGTGCTGGCCAACATCGTGGCCGACGTCATCATCCCCCTGTCGGCCCAGGCCCCTGCCCTGATGAAGGACGATGGTCTGTTCATCTGCTCCGGCATTATCGACACCCGGGCCCACGAGGTGGAGGCGGCCCTCAAACGAAACGGCCTTGCCATTATCCGCCGGGACGAGCAGAACGGCTGGGTAGCCCTGACGGCGAAAAAAACGTGATTTTGTCGGTTTACAGCCGGGATTTTATGGTATAATAAAAGCAAGGAAGCGTCCGGTCTCCTGGGCGCTTCACTTTTTCGGAAGAGAGAACACACTATGCTGAACTTTCATCCCCTGACCGAACGGGACCTGGACGAGCTGCGCCCCTATTTCAGGGATAACCCCAGCCGTCTGTGCGACCTGACGGTGGGTGGCATCTTCATCTGGCGTGACTACTACAAAACTGAATACGCCATCCACGAGGGGGTGCTGTACTTCAAGGTGGATTACCCCGGTACGGGGACTATGTTCACCCTGCCCCACGGGGGAGACATCCATCAGGCCTACGAGCAGGTGCGCGCCTACTGTCAGAAGCGGGATATTCCCATCATTTTCTATCCCATCCCCCGGCAGGAGCTGGACGCCCTCGTGGCCCACTTCCCCTGCGCCCGGGTCATGTGTGACCGGGACACCTTTGATTACCTCTATGAGGTGCAGGCGCTGCAGTACTTCAAGGGCAAGAAGCTGGCGGGCCAGCGCAACCACGTCAACCGCTTTCTGCGTACCTACGACAACTGGCGCTTTGCGCCCCTGACCGGAGCGGACCTGCCCGCCGCCACGGCCTTTTTGGACCGCTACGCCGCCGCCGTGCAGAAGGACAGTGGCTCCTTTGCCGAGGACCTGGACAAGACCCGGCAGGTGCTGGGCAACGTGGAGCGCTACGGCATGGTGGCCGGCGCCCTTTGGATCGGGGAGGAGATTGTGGGGCTGTCCGTGGGCGAAGTGCTGGGGGACACCCTGTTCATCCACATCGAGAAGGCCCACCGGACGGTGGAGGGCGGCTATCAAATGCTGGTCAGTCAGTTTGCCCAGCGCTTTGCACCGGCGGGCGTGGCCTACATCAACCGGGAGGATGACACCGGCGATGCGGGTCTGCGTGCATCCAAGCTCAGCTATAAACCCATCGAGCTGCTGGAAAAGTACGCTGTGACCGTGGAAGAGGGACCCTGTCCCGGTCGGGAGGGCCGGTGGCAGGCGGTGGAAACGGAAATTTTGAATGTACCCTGTCCCTGCGCTGAAAAAAGTTGAAAAACAGGAACTTTTCCCTTGACAAAGGGGATTTGTGCTGATAAACTATGAAAGCCGCATTGAGCGGGTTTGCAAGTGGGCGGGTCAAATCGCCCCACCTGTAAGAGCGAGTCCGTAAATAAAGGAGTTGAAATTTCCATGCACGCTATCATCGAAACCGGCGGTAAGCAGTACAAGGTTGCCGAGGGCGACGTCATCTTCGTCGAGAAGCTGGCCAACGAGGCCGGCGACGCCATCACCTTCGACAAGGTTCTGGCTGTCATCGACGGTGACAAGGCTACCTTCGGTACCCCCGTTGTGGAGGGCGCTTCCGTGGCCGCCACCGTGGTCAAGAACGGTAAGGGCAAGAAGATCATGATCTTCAAGTTCACCGCGAAGAAGGGCTTCCGCAAGCGTCAGGGCCATCGCCAGCCCTACACCAAGGTGCAGATTGGCGCCATCAAGGCCTGATGACCACCGTATCGTTCCATTTAGAGGGCAGCCGCATCACCGGCTTTGAGGTTCAGGGCCACAGCGGTTATGCCCACGAGGGCAGCGACATCGTCTGCGCCGGTGTCACCAGTGCCGTCCGCCTTTGTGAGTGCGCCATCAACGACGTACTTGGGCTGGAGGCATCGGTAAAATACCGAGAAAAGGACGCATCGCTCTCCCTAAAACTCCCCGGCGGTTTGGGACAGACCAACGAAAGCACCTGTCAGGCTCTTCTGACGGCGCTGATGGTATATCTGACCGAGCTGCACGAGGAATATCCTGAAAACATTTCTGTCTTGGAGGTGTAAGACATGCTGAAAATCGGTTTGCAGTTTTTCGCCCATAAGAAGGGCGTTGGCTCCACTCGTAACGGCCGCGATTCCGAGGCTAAGCGCCTGGGCGTCAAGCGCGGCGACGGTCAGTTCGTTCTGGCCGGCAACATCCTGGTCCGTCAGCGCGGCACCCACATCCACCCCGGTGTGAACGTGGGCAAGGGCAGCGACGACACCCTGTTCGCCCTGAAGGACGGCA
>SVLO01000019.1 GCA_015067885.1 Oscillospiraceae bacterium
TTGTCATGAATGTGCAGTGCTTTTAAAATTGGTGCAGATACACCTCTAATAAATTCCTCTGGTGGGTAGCCCGTTAACATGGCATGTCCGACGTCCACGCAGGCCACTATCCAAGGGGAATCAATCTTTGCAACGATTCTGTTTAGCTCCTCGGGTGAGCCGATCTTCCCAATGATCCGTTTGGTTTCGGGGTCTTTTGCAAATAGGTTTTCCACCGCAACACGGACACCAAACTTTTCACAATAGGGTATTAAGCTTTTGTAATAGCGAACATTATACTCTTCAAAATCAACCCCTGCGGGTACTGTAATTGCATGTACAATTATATTTTTTGCGCCCAAAAGAGCTGCGGCTTCAATCGCATGGATTAGCCACAAATATTTTTGATCTGTAAGATCAAATTTGCAGCCGTAACGAATCGTAAAAGGCGCGTGGGCCTGGTTACATTCTATACCGGCTTTGTCAAGATGCTTTCTCAATTCAACGGCATGCTCTATATAGGAAGCCCCCAACACCTCCTCTTTTTCGTTTCCCCAATAAAAGGAATAATCAATCGCATCAAACCCAGCCTCTTTTGCCAAATCCACAGCTTTATATTCCCCAAATCGCTCAACAAGTCCATAAGATTCTATAGAAAGTTTCATTTTTCATCCTCCAAAACTTTGTGCCTGTAACGACACGGAAACATATGATATTATCCAACAACCGCACACAGCAATCATCTACGTGTATTTCCTTCTATCGCAGTCCCGACGCTCTTAAAATCTTGTCTGCTTCATAAATATCGTTAGACGTAAACATACGGCAGCCAAGTGCAATATATTTTTCGTAATCCTCACGTACATCCGGGACACAAACGCAAGGTAGTATGCTGTTAAACAAGCAGTGGTTAAAATTATCAGGGTAATCCAATGGTTTTTTGCCGGGTTTATCAGGATATAGGCAGCACCAATCATAAAGCTCCGTTTGGGGTGCTTCGGCTGTATCTTTCGTTCTTTGGCATTGCAGGATGCCCTGACCATGGATCGGAAATTTATGGCCCTGCGTTTTCCAGATGTGCTCCAAAACCCGATCGCTGAAGGAATTTATCATTGAACGCGCTGTCAATCCGTTTTCCTCTATCAATGCAATCAACTTATCGGCTGTACGGAAAGCAAACGCATCACCAACCTCCGTGGGATAGTCTTTTAATTCCCAGTTAACGCATATCTGCATATCCTTTATCAAAGCGATAAACTCTTTGACGGAAGGTACCGGCGTATTTTTATAGTCTGAAGAAAACCAACTGCCAGCATCCAGCGCTTTGATTTCAGCCAAAGTCATTTGGTCAGTCAGCCCGTCATGGCCAGTGGTGCGAGCCGTATTGCGATCATGCATAATAATCAGTTCGCCGTCCTTGGTCATATGAACATCCGTTTCTATCATATCCACACCGAAAGCAATTGCCTTTTCAAAAGCAGGCATCGTGTTTTCAGGTGCCGTTTTACGATCTCCCCGGTGCGCCGCAAGAATAATTCTATCTCCGTTCATCGTATCCTCTTTCTATGACAGTTCAAAGCATTTTCGTATTCTCATAAGGGTCAATCTGTTTCTAACCATCGGCGAATACTTTAGCAGCACATCTTCGAGATCACGAGAAACGCCTATTTCATCAAGTGTCGACTTTACTGCTAATTCTTTATACAGGTCTTCAAGTTGCTTTAAATCCGGCAATTGACAAACCACTTCACAAATAGCATTCCAGTTCGCCTGCAATGTCGCAGCAGTAATCTGCTCTGCGGCATCGTTTCTGTTTTCTTCTAAAATACCGGGGGCCAGCTCTGCGCCAAAAATGCTTGTAATAAGCTCCGGGGAAAACACCTCATAATCCTTGTAAGAAGGCTGCGGCAACGAAGCCAACCGCCGGTACTCTTTGATTGCAAGCAGGGTTCCTACACCGACTTTTTCACCATGCAATGCGTCGGAGCTGTTTTCGATCAAAGGGGGATTCATTTCAATGAAGTGGGAAATATGGTGTTCTGCACCTGAGGCCGGTCTGGAATTACCGATCATTTGCATAGCAAGGCCGGAAAGCAGCAGGCCGCACATTAGGTTTTCATATGCCTTATCATCTCTGGAAACAATACCCTCTGCTGATTTCAAAACATTTTCGGTTGCTTGCCGGGTGAGTTCCGCAATGGTATCGCAGTAAAACTCTCCGGTCAGCAAATTTCCGACTTTCCAATCCGTGAGTGATACATATTTTCCTACCATATCGCCAAATCCGGATTTCGCAAGGCGGATCGGCGCATTTTTAATAATATCCAGGTCAGCAACAACAATTCTCGGAGCAACCGCAGTCAGTGTTTTTTTGCATCCGTTCCAGGTCATTGCAGCAACCGATGAACAGAATCCGTCTACGCTGGCCGCCGTGGGGCAGGATACAAAAGCAAGTTTTTTCTTATACGCGCAATAACGTGAAATATCGTGAATTGTTCCCGAACCTATGGCAATGATGATTTCCGTTTCTTTCGGCAGTTTTTCCTGCAGCAACTCCACACCGTGCTCATTTGCGTGCAGATTTTCAGCAGGTAGGATCACCTGCGCATCCACCTGCGGGTGTCTGTCTTTCGTTGCCTTATATGTATTGTCATCATATACTGCCACACTGTAGCCTCGCATGCCGTTTTGTTTCATGTAAGTGCTTATATTTTTTAGGACACCACTTTCTATCACGCAAAACTGCGTTTCCATTTTGTGTGTGCGTCCACAGGAACACACACCGTCATATTGCTTACTGTCTATGATCATTTCATTTTCCTCCCTGCCCGTAATAAGCATTGCTGCCATGCTTGCGCAAGTAATGCTTATCCAGCAACGCCTGCTGCAATTTTGCTTTCTGGTTCAGCAGCAATGTATTCCAGGCCATCATTGCCGTTTCTTCCAAAACGATGGCATTCTCCACTGATTTCAAAGCATCCTTGCCCCAAGCAAACGGCCCGTGAGAATGGACAAGCACAGCAGGAACATCGTTAGGATGGATGCCGGAAAATGCTTCAACAATTACCCTTCCCGTTTCCTTTTCATATTCGCCCGTGATCTCTTCAACTGTCATTTTCCGCGTGACAGGAACTTCACCGTAAAATGTATCCGCATGGGTCGTTCCCAACGCCGGGATCGGCATGCCCGCCTGAGAAAAAATCGTTGCCCACCGGGAATGGGTATGGGTAATTCCGCCAACCTCAGGAAATGCTTTGTATAATTCAAGATGGGTAGGCAAATCAGAGGAAGGCTTCAGTTTTCCTTCTACAACACGCCCATCCAAATCAACTACGACCATATCTTCTGCTGACATCGCATCATAAGCAACGCCAGACGGCTTGATCACAACATATCCAAGTTCCCGGTCGATCTGGGAAACATTGCCCCAGGTCAGCACAACAAGTCCACTGTCTTTCAACAATCGGTTTGCCAAATAAACGCTTTCTTTTATGTGCTCTAACATCAACATCATCTCCTATTGACATTGGTAATGCGGATGTTATAATTATAATATTCTGCATGTAAATGCGCAATTAGTGGCGCTATATTAGATAAATGAGCAACAGAAGGTGTTTATATGAGCATAAGCGACCGTCAAAAGCAAATACTGAACATTTTGAATGACAGAACTTTTATCACCGTGCGCGAATTATCCAACCTCACTTTTACATCCGAATCCAGTATTCGTCGGGATCTGACATATCTACAGAATAACGGTCTTGTGAAACGGTTGCATGGTGGTGTTTCATCTATCCCGCCTATGGCAAATGTGGCAAGCTTTTACGACAGAACACACAAGAACGTAAAAGAGAAGCGATCTATCGCGCAAAAGGCATCTGTTCTGCTAAAAGATGGGCAAACCGTATTGCTTGATAGCTCCACATCTGCGACTTTCCTGCTTCCTTATATTGCAAAGCATCATAATATGACCGTATTCACCAACAATCTATCCACTGCGTTACACGCCATCGAATTGGGTATCCAAACCCATTGTTTGGGTGGTCGCGCGATCAATGGTGGCACAGCATTGTCCGGAACCGAAACATTTACTGCGCTTTCCAATATTATGGTGGATATGCTTTTCTTCTCTTCTCAATCCTTAGACAGCCGTGGCAACATCTCCGATACCACTGAAGAAGAAAATTATGCCCGTAAAATGATGCTAAATTCCGCGAAAACAAAGGTGTTCCTATGTGACGGTGAAAAGTTCAACACCCAAAGCACCTATAAGCTTTGCAATCTTAATGAGATCGATTGCGCAGTTTTTGATATCCCCTATCTCGATTTGAACACACAATGTAAGATATTATAATAAAAGGCCTGACCGATTCGGTCAGGCCTTTTTGGCTAGAACAATGTGGTTATCCAATAAATGATCCCGTAAATCACGCTGGCGCTGATACCGTATACGATGACAGGGCCTGCGACGGTGAACAGCTTCACCGCCATACCGGTAACGTAGCCTTCGGTCTTGAACTCCAGTGCCGGGGCGGCCACCGCGTTGGCAAAGCCGGTGATAGGCACCAGCGTCCCCGCCCCGGCAAAGCGGGCAATGCTGTCAAACACCCCAAGTCCCGTCAGCAGTGCCGCCGCAAACACCAAAATCACCGACACCACGGTAGAGGCGGTATCCTTGTCCACCCCGGCCGCCTGAAAGGCGTGGACCAGCAGCTGCGCCGCCGTGCAGATGCCCCCGCCCACAAAAAACGCCCACAGACAGTTTTTCAGTATGGGGGACGGCGTTTGGTAGCTGTCCACCAGCTTACCGTACTCCTCATTGCTCAGATCCATACTATCACTCCTTTCCCCTATTTTGAGGGAACTCCTCCAAAAATATGCACGCTACGTCGCATACCCGCACGATTTTGTGGTACCTTTGCCATGCAGGAGGTGAGAATATGGAGCTGTTTTTCTGTCCCGACCTGGTAAACCGCGAGGACGCATACGCCCTTTTGGCCCACGCGGTCCGACAGGTGTATTCCCTTGACAGCCTCCCTGCCATCGGGCGCAGCGAGCATGGCAAGCCCTTCTTCCCCGACCTCCCGCAGCTTCAATTCAACCTCAGCCACAGCGGCAGCTTCGCCCTGTGCGCTTTGGACGACTCCCCCATGGGCGTGGACATCGAAGCCATCCGTCCTCACCACCCCCGGCTGGCCCGGCGCATCTGCTCCCCCGCCGAGCTGGAGTGGCTCAACGAACAGGACGACCGCCACCGCGTCCTGCTGTCCCTGTGGACGAAAAAGGAGGCCCGTGTCAAATATACCGGAACCGGTCTGACCGTCCCCATTCGCGAAATTCGCGTCCCCTTTGATGAGGACGCAGTATTGGACGGTCTGCACTTCCGCACCCTGTCCAGCGACGGTTGGGTTGGTGCCGTGTGCGGACATACCCTGTCCACTGCATTCCATACCGTTTCTGCCGCCGAATTGAAAAAACTTGACACAGCCCGAAACAAATGATAGTATAATGAACTGTAAGCGCAACGACCGGAAAAGTAGCGTTCTTCCCTTTTAACAGAGAGGGGCCGTCACCGACTGAAAGCGGCCCTTGAAAGGCGAATGTGAAGTGCGTCCGCGAGCGCGGCGGGTAATGCCGCCCGGCCCGGCCCCGATATCGGCCATCGAGTGATAAATGAGAGTGGAACCGCGAGTCATCGCCTCTTATGCCCCTGTGGGCATAGGAGGTTTTATTTTTTCCGAGCAAAGGAGTTTTGCCCTATGTTCAAATCCCTGAACGAGCTGCTGGGCGCCTATCAAAAGCGCGACCCCGCCGCCCGCTCCAAGCTGGAGATCTTCCTGCTGTACCAGGGTGTTCACGCCATAATCTACCACCGCATCGCCCACTTTTTCTATCGCCATAAGCTGCGCTTTTTGGCCCGCTGCGTATCCCAATGGAGCCGCAGGCGCACCGGCATCGAGATCCACCCCGGCGCCACCATCGGCAAGCGCCTGGTCATCGACCACGGCATGGGCATCGTCATCGGCGAGACCGCCGAGATCGGTGACGACTGCCTGCTGTACCACGGGGTCACCCTGGGCGGTACCGGCAAGGACCAGGGCAAGCGCCATCCCACCATCGGCAACAACGTGCTGGTGTCCACCGGTGCCAAGGTACTTGGCCCCTTCAAGGTAGGGGACAACGCCCGCATCGCCGCCAACGCCGTGGTGCTGTCCGAGGTACCCGCCGATGCCACCGCCGTGGGCATCCCGGCCCAGATCGTCCGCATCGCCGGCCGCAACACCCACTATGCTGACGAGGTGGATCAGACCAGCGTCAACAACCCCACCCTCGACAAGCTGGCCGCTTTGGCCCAGCGGATCGAAGATTTGGAGAAGCAGATAAATTCGTAGGGGCGACCTGTGGTCGCCCGCGGCCCGATGAGGGCATCGGGCCCTACATATTTCAATATTTTGGAGGTTATCAAAATGTATCTATACAATTCCGCCACCCGCAAGAAGGAAGAATTCCAGACCCACACTCCCGGCCACGTGGAGATGTACACCTGCGGCCCCACCGTCTACCACTTCGCCCACATCGGCAACCTGCGCTCCTACATCATGGAGGACGTGCTGGAGAAGTTTCTGCGCTATGAGGGCTACAGCGTCAACCGCGTGATGAACATCACCGACGTGGGCCACCTGACCAGCGACGCCGACGAGGGCGAGGATAAGATGGTCAAGGGCGCAAAGCGCGAGAACAAAACCGTTATGGACATCGCCAAGTTCTACACCGATGCCTTCTTCGCCGACTGCGCAAAGCTCAACATCAAGACCCCCGAGGTGGTGCAGCCCGCCACCGGCCTCATCGCCGAGTTCATCACCACCGTCCAGGGCCTGCTGGAAAAGGGTTTTGCCTACGAAGCCGGCGGCAACGTGTACTTCGACACCTCCAAGCTAAAAAGCTACCACGTCTTCCACAACCACGATGAGGAGGACCTTGCCGTGGGCGTGCGCGAGGGCGTGGAAGAGGACGAAAACAAGCGCAACAAGAACGACTTTGTGCTGTGGTTCACCAAGAGCAAGTTCGAGGACCAGGCCCTGAAGTGGGACTCCCCCTGGGGCGTGGGCTATCCCGGCTGGCACATTGAGTGTTCCTGCATCTCCATGAAGTACAACGGCGAGTATTTGGACCTGCACTGTGGCGGCGTGGACAACGCCTTCCCCCACCACACCAATGAGATCGCCCAGTCCGAGGCCTATTTGGGCCACGCCTGGTGCAAGCAGTGGTTCCACGTGGCCCACCTGAACACTAACTCCGGCAAGATGAGCAAGAGCAAGGGCGAGTTCCTCACCGTCTCCCTGTTGGAGGAAAAGGGCTACGACCCCATCGTCTACCGTTTCTTCTGCCTGCAGAGCCATTACCGCAAGGGCCTGGTGTTCTCCTGGGAGAATCTGGACAACGCCACCGTGGCCTTCAACAAGCTCCTGTCCCGCATCGCCGCCCTCAATCCCGAGGGCGAGGTGGACGGTGCCGTGCTGGCCGAATACGAGGGTAAATTCAAAGAGCAGATGGGCAACGACCTGAACACCTCCATGGGTGTCACCGCCCTGTACGACGCCCTGAAGGCCAAGACTAACGACGCCACCAAGCTGGCCATTTTGGACAGCTACGACCGGGTGCTGTCCCTTTCCCTGCTGGATAAGGCCGCCCGCGTCCGTGCCGAGCAGAAGAAGGCCCAGGCCAACCAGGCCGCCGGCGGCTACACCGTCACCGGCGAGGGCGACGCCGAGATCGACGCCCTGGTGCTGGCCCGCGGCGAGGCCAAAAAGGCCAAGAACTTCGCCGAGGCCGACCGTATCCGGGATGAGCTGAAGGCCCGTGGCATCGAGGTCACCGACGTCCCCGGCGGCGCAAGCTGGAAGAGAGTGTAAAAGGCTTCTCCTTGAGGAGAAGCTGTCAGCCGCAAGGCTGACTGATGAGGTGGAAATCATGAACCACACCAACAATCCCAAATTGACCCCGAACGCGCAAACACTACGCAGGACCATGACCAAGGAGGAGCGACATCTTTGGTATGATTTTTTGAAATCCCTCCCCGTCACGTTCCATCGTCAGAAGGTCATCGGTCCCTATATCGCAGATTTTTATTGCGCCTCGGCGAAGCTGGTCATCGAGTTGGACGGCTCACAGCACTATGAAGGTTCCGGCCAAAAAACGGACCGTGTCCGTGATGAATATTTGCGTGGCTTAGGGCTTACAGTTCTGCGTTATTCAAATCTTGATGTTTCCAAAAACTTTACCGCTGTGTGCGAAGATGTCCTCTCTCACATCCCCAAATAACACCTCATCCGACCTCGCTGCGCTCGGCCACCTTCCCCTCAAGGGGAAGGCTTGGTCATCGCCTCCCAAAAAGGCTTCTCCTTGAGGAGAAACTGTCAGCCGCAAGGCTGACTGATGAGGTGGTCAAATAAATACACAAAAACACGAGTCATCAGAAGATGACTCGTGTTTTATCGTTTCGCACCGGGTTTAGGTCCCGCGCCCCCGACACCGAGAATATAGTCCGTTGTGGTCTTGTAAAGCTCTGCCAGTCGAATCAAGACATCGGTAGGAATATCTCTCAACCCGCGCTCATAGCGGCTGTATTGCGGCTGTTTCATGCCAAGATAATCCGCCACCTGCTGTTGGGTCAGGTCGTGATCCTCCCGCAAATCCCGCAATCTGGGATAGTAATTGTCCATGTCAACACCAACTCTCATATCCGTTTGGTATTGACATCCTAACACGCAAATATTACAATTATCCCATCCAATAACCATTTGGATATACCATTACACGGACAGGAGAGAGATAAATGCACCCAAAAGTCGAATCTTACATCCAGGAAAAAGAAGCCGCCAGGAAAAGCACTTACGAAAAAGAGAAACAGACATTTCTCCTTCGAGAGCACTTCACTGAATTTGTCCCAAATCCAAAGCAAGATGTCGGATACACCGATGAATACCCCTGCCAGAAATCCGACCCCGAAACGGGAAAGATTTGTTACGGCAAGATGGTTCCCATTGAAATCAGCGACGAGGAGTATGAGCTGCTGCGTGCTGCTTCCGGAACCGTCGGCGCAAGCAACCAAAACAAGGTTGCCTCCCTTCTTCAAGTGATTGCATATGTCATCTATTGCTCCGCCGCTCTTGCCGCACTGATTCTGTTCCTTTCCGGTGACGAAAACCTGTGGCCCTTTGCCTTCGCTGCCATCCCCGCAGGTTTGATCAGCGGCACCTCCTTCCTCGGCTTCGCCGAAATTATCAAGTTGCTGCATCAAATCAACCGTAAAGTAAAGTAAAGTAAAACAGACGGTGCCGAGCAGTTGCTCGGCACCGTTTCGTTATGCCCTGTTTACTTCAAGAACCCGTTGACGATCTGTTCCTCGGCCTCCTGCTCGGTCAGGCCCAGGGTCATGAGCTTGATGAGCTGCTCGCCGGCAATTTTGCCGATGGCCGCCTCGTGAATGAGGCTGGCATCAATATGATTGGCGGTTATCTCCGGCACGGCGGTGACGTGGGCCTTGTCCATGATAATGGCGTCGCACTCGGTATGGCCGGAGCAGGCGGCGTTGCCGTTGATGCGGGAGAAAAATTCCTGCCGGGACTCGTCCTTGGCCACGGAGCGGGAAATGACGTTGGCGCTGCAGCCCTCGCCGTCCATGTCCACGGTGAACTCGGTGCGGGCGTACTGCTGGCCGTGGGTCATGATTTTCTCCTTGACGATGAGGGTGGCCTTCTCGGCCAGCTTGGCAGAGGTCTTGCGGTCGGTGGAGTCCACGCCCTTGATTTGGGTGGTCTCCATCTCCATCCAGCTGCCCTCGGCCATCTCGATAACGCTCTCGGGATTCATGACCCGCTGGCCGTTGCCGTCACCGTTGGCGTAGTGGCGCTCCACGTAGCGCACCTTGGCGTTTTTGCCCACGAAGAAGCGGTGGATACCGTCGTGCTGGCTGGTTTCGTCACCGCTGTTGTGGATGCCGCAGCCGGCCACGATGACCACGTCACAGTCCTCGCCAATGTAGAAATCGTTATAAACCATCTCCTTCAGGCCGGACTGGCTGATGAGGACGGGGATGTGAACGCTCTCGTTCTTGGTGCCGGGCTTGATGATGATATCAATACCGGGGCCGTCGGTCTTGTTGACGATGTCGATATTGGCGGTGGTGTTCCGTCCGGCGGATTCGCCGTTGGACCGGATATTATAGGCGCCCGAAGGCACCTCGTGCAATTCAGCTACCTGCTCAAGCAGGCCGCGCTCGATACTGTTCATATTGCAAGCCTCCTTTACAGCTTGTCCGCCAGCACGCTGCACACGCTGCCGGTGCCAGCCAGCAGATGGGGCAGCACCTGGTCCCGGGTGCCTTCCCGCTCCACACGGCCGCCGGCCAGCACGATGATGCGGTCGGCAATGTTCAGGATACGCTCCTGGTGAGAGATGATCATGATGGAACCGTTGATGGTCTGGTGCATCTTCTCAAAGACCTGGATCAGGTTGCCGAAGGACCACAGGTCGATACCCGCCTCCGGCTCGTCAAAGACGGACAGCTTGGTACCCCGGGCGATGATCATGGCGATCTCAATGCGCTTGAGTTCACCGCCGGACAGAGAGGCGTTGACCTCCCGGTTGATGTAATCCTTGGCACACAGGCCCACCTCGGACAGGTAGTTGCACGCCTCGGACACCGTGATGGCCTTGCCCGCCGCCATGGTGATGAGGTCCCGGACCGTCAGGCCCTTGAACCGCACCGGCTGCTGGAAGGCGAAGCTGACGCCACGCCTGGCCCGCTGGGTGATGTCCAGGTCGGTGATGTCCTCCCCATCCAGAAGGATACGGCCGGTGGTGGGCTTGATGATACCCGCAATGACCTTGGCCAAAGTGGACTTGCCGCCGCCGTTGGGGCCGGTGATGGCAACAAACCGCTCGTCAATGGTCAGGTTGATGTCCTTCAAAATTCCCTTTTGCTGCTCCGGAGTGTTTACTTCGAAGCTGATGTTCTTCAGTTCAAGCATATTGGTCTCCTCCGTATGGTCACGCGGCATTGCCGCTATTATTAATGATAACCATTCTTATTATAATGCATGATCCCTTATTTGTCCACAGTTATTTTGCCACAATTTCCCCTCAAACAGACGAAAATGACAAAAAAAACTCCGGGGCGACACACAGCGATTATTATAGCTAATTTCCTCTTGCTTTTCAATATGTTTTATGTTATAAAAGGTGTGAGTTAAATGCGAGGAACGGGAAAATAGCGTGTTTTCGCTTATCAGAGAGGGGTGGTCACCGGCTGAAAGCCGCCCCGAAGCGTGTCGCTTGGTTCGCCCGGGAGCTGCCGCAGAGATGCGGACGGTGGCCCACCGTTATCGGGGTATGAGTGTGCGCCCTAGGGCGCAAATGCGGGTGGTACCGCGGAAGGAGGTTGCCTTTCGTCCCTGTTTGTTGTGGGATGAGGGGTATTTTTTTCGCCTATGCCACAGGGGTCTGAAAAGGAGGCCGCAATGCATCTCTACAAGCAAGATACCTATCAGCACAACGCCAGTATGCGTTTGCTCATCACCTTCATCAGCTCGGTCAGCAGTTCCCTGTTCCCCCTGACGGTGCTGCAGAGCTTTCTGCTCGGAAAAGGACTGAGCTATGACGATTTGGCACTGTACTCCACCCTGGGTACCGTGGCCACCGCCCTGGTGCTGTTCCTGCTTCCCGGTCTGGCTGACGCGGTCAAGCGGTTCTCCTCCTTCCGGCGAATGTTGGTTCTGATCACCGCCATGCTGGCAACCACCCCCCTGACCCTGCTGCTGATCCGGCTGTTCGCCCCCGATATGCCCGGAGGCACAGTGTTCCTGCTGATTTTATTGGCCCACATCATTGCCAGCGTGCTGCACACGGGTCTGTATTCCACCTTCGACCCCAAGGCCATGGTTCGCCTTGGCCTGAACGGTCCCAACATCACCCGGCTGATCGGCCTGACCAGTTTGTTGTCCTATGTGGCCACCATTTTGAGCAGCCTGATCATCCCCTTCTTTACCGATTCCGACACCCGGGACCCCTATGTGTGGCTGCCCGCCCTGTCTGTGGGCGGTATCCTGCTGGCGGCCTGCCTGATGTTCCTGTACCGCCCCGGTTCCGAGGATGTCATCTCCCCCGCACGAAAGCACGTATCCCCCCTGCACGTGTGCCGGCAGATCTTCCCCCTGCCCCAGTTCCGGCTGCTGATGGTCCCCAACATCCTGCGCTCTGTGGGCGACAGCGTGCGTGCCTTTCTGACCCCCATCGGTCTGGTGGTCTTTGCGCAGGAATCCTCTGCGGTGGGTCTGTTCACCATCGCCGGCTCCGTGGGCGGCACCCTGGGCTGCCTGCTGCTGGTGGTGCTGCAAAAGCGGGTCAACCTGGGTCGGCTGTACCTGCTGGCCACAACCACCATCGGTGCGGTACTGGTGGCCTCCTGTGCCATCCACAGCCTGCCTCTCTACGCCCTTGCGGTAGCTCTGTCCTCCTGCAGCTTTATGCTGTACGGCTCTCTGCCCGGCATCGTGACCTATCAGTACGTCCCCGCCGACGTCATCGGCAGCTTCTCCGCCCTGCGGCTGTTCATATTGAACCTGTTCAACAGCGCCTTCGGCTACGTCATCGGCGTGATTTTGGACTGGAACATTCCGTTCCTGCCCCTGTCCATTGCCGCGCTGTTGGCCTATTTTGCCAGCGGCGTACTGTTCCAGCGTGCCTGCCGCAAGATGGATGCAGATAAGGCAACCGAACCCTCTTAACATTTTGTAAAACCCACGAAAGGATGAATAATAGATGAAAGAACAGTTAGCAAAGATCCGCGCCGAGGCGCTGGCCGCCTTTGACGCCGCCGCCGACAGCGCCGCCCTGGACGCCCTGCGCGTGCAGTACCTGGGCAAGAAGGGCGAGCTGACCGCCGTGCTGAAGATGATGGGCGGCCTGTCCGCCGAGGAGCGCCCCGTCATGGGCCAGCTGGCCAACGAGGTACGCGCCGCCCTGGAACAGGCCATCGAGGCCACCGCCAAGAAACTGGAGGCCGCCGCCCTGGAGCAGCAGCTCAAGGACGAGGCCCTGGATGTCACCATCCCCGGCACCCCCGCCGTTATGGGCCACAAGCACCCCATGTACATCGCCCTGGACGAGATCAAGGACATCTTCATCGGCATGGGCTTCACCGTGCTGGACGGCCCCGAGATCGAGCTGGCCGAGCTGAACTTCGACCGCCTGAACGCCGAGGAAGGCCACCCCTCCCGCGACTGGTCCGACACCTTCTACTTCGATGAGGATAGCCGGGTGATGCTGCGCTCCCAGACCAGCCCTATGCAGGTGCGCGCCATGGACACCATGGACCTGCCCATCCGTATTGTGGCCCCCGGCCGCGTGTACCGCAAGGACGAGGTGGACGCCACCCACTCCCCCATGTTCCATCAGGTGGAGGGTATGGTCATCGACAAGGGCGTGACCATGGCCGACCTGAAAGGTACCCTGAACACCGTGGTGGAGCAGTTGTACGGTGAGGGTACTAAGACGAGATTCCGTCCCCACCACTTCCCCTTTACCGAACCCTCCTGCGAGATGGATGTACAGTGCCACAAGTGCGGCGGCGAGGGCTGCCCCACCTGTAAGGGTGAGGGCTGGATCGAGCTGCTGGGCGCCGGCATGATCCACCCCAAGGTGCTGAAGATGGCCGGTATCGACACCGAGGTGTACTCCGGCTGGGCCTTCGGCATCGGTCTGGAGCGTACCGCCATGCGCCGGTTCAAGATCGCCGACCTGCGCCTGATCTTCGAAAACGATATCCGTTTTCTTGAACAATTCTGATTGTTCAAGAATTAGGAATTAGGAATGAGGAATTTCTAATTCCTAACTCCTCATTCCTAATTTAACAAAAAGGGAGTTGTAAATATGAACTTATCTCGTAAGTGGCTCAGCGAGTTCGTCACCGTTGACGCCAACGATAAAGATTTTGCAGAAGCTATGACCCTGTCCGGCTCCAAGGTGGAGGTCACCGAGGACCTGGGCGCCGAAATTTCCAACGTGGTTGTGGGTAAGGTGCTGGCTATGGAGCGCCACCCCAACTCCGACCACATGTGGGTGTGCCAGATCTGCGTGGGCGACCCCGAGGAGCCGGTGCAGATCGTCACCGGCGCGTGGAACGTCCACGCGGGCGACTACGTCCCCGTGGCCAAGCACAAGTCCACCCTGCCCGGCGGCATCAAAATCGAAAAGGGCAAGCTGCGCGGTGTCCCCTCCAACGGCATGCTGTGCGGCCTTTCTGAGCTGGGCCTGGACGAGCGTGACTTCCCCTACGCCGTCATCACCGCCGCCGCCATCCTGGGCGACTACAAGCCCCTGGACCCCGAAAAGCCCTCCATCCCCGCTGACATCCAGCCCGGCCACAAGATTTACGGCCCCGTGGTGGCTGCCGCCGTCACCGCCGTCGAGAACGCCGGCGTGAACCTGTGGTCCGTCACCGTCAACGACGGCAAGGCCGACGCTACCCTGACCACCCCCTGCCAGAACCTGCACGAGGGCGATTTGGTGGCCTACAACACCAAGGCTGGCTCCATCTGCACCCTGGCCGATCTGCACGCCCAGCAGGCGGAGTTCCCCCACTGCATCCCCGACGGTATCTTCATCCTCCACGAGGAGGGCATTTCCTGCGGCGACGATTTGAAGCCCGTCATCGGCGCTGACGACCACGTGGTGGAGTTTGAGATCACCCCCAACCGTCCCGACTGCCTGTCCGTCATCGGCCTGGCCCGTGAGGCCGCCGCCACCTTCAACGCCGAGCTGCGCCTGCACGACCCCGTTGTCAAGGGCGGCGCCCAGGGCGACCTGATGGAGCTGCTGGATGTGGAGACTCCCGCCGACGACCTGTGTCCCCGCTACACCGCCCGTATGGTGCGCAACGTGAAGATCGCCCCCTCCCCCAAGTGGATGCGGGAGCGGCTGCGTTCCATGGGCGTGCGCCCCATCAACAACATCGTGGACATCACCAACTACGTCATGCTGGAGTATGGCCAGCCCATGCACGCCTTCGACTACCGCTACGTTAAGGGCGGCAAGATCGTGGTCCGCCGTGCCAAGGACGGCGAGGAGCTGACCACCCTGGACGGCAATGTGCGCAAGCTGAACTCCAATATGCTGGTCATCGCCGACGACACCCGGGCCGTGGGCCTGGCCGGTATCATGGGCGGCCTGAACAGCGAGATCGTGGACGATACCGTGGACGTGGTCTTCGAGTCCGCCAACTTCAACGGCACCTGTATCCGCAAGACCGCCCTGGCCCTGGGTATGCGTACCGAGGCCAGCGCCAAGTTCGAGAAGGGTCTGGACATCCTCAACACCCTGCCCGCCGTGGACCGCGCCTGCGAGCTGGTTGAAATGCTGGGCGCCGGCGAGGTGGTGGACGGTGTCATCGACATCCTCAACTACGTACCCCAGCCCACCGTGCTGGACCTGCGTCCCGACAAGATCAACGAGCTGCTGGGTACCGACGTCAGCAAGGACGAGATGGTTCGCATCCTGCGTAAGGTCGGCTTCGACGTGGACGGCGAGAAGGTCACCGTCCCCTCCTTCCGCGGCGACGTGGAGCATTACTCCGACCTGGCCGAGGAAGTGGCCCGGTTCTTCGGCTACAACAACATCCCCTGCACCCTCATGCGGGGCCAGACCACCCTGGGCGGCTACTCCCCCGTCCAGCAGTTGGAGCGCCGTTTGGGCGAGCTGTGCCGCAGCTTCGGTTATGACGAGATCATCACCTACTCCTTCATCTCCCCCACCGCCTACGACAAGATCCGCTGGCCCGAGAACTGCGCCAAGCGTGAGTCCTTCAAGATCCTGAACCCCCTGGGCGAGGATACCTCCATCATGCGCACCACCGTGCTGCCCTCCATGCTGGAGATTTTGACCCGCAACTACAACTACCGCAACAAGAACGCCAAGCTGTACGAGGTGGGCCGCATCTACCTGCCCGGCGGCGACGACGGCCTGGCCGTGGAAAACAAGGTGCTGTCCCTGGGCGCCTACGGCGAGGGCATGGACTTCTACGCCATGAAGGGCGTGGTGGAGTCCATCCTGCGTGATCTGCGGGTGGAGAGCATGGAGTTCGTCCCCGTCAGCGACAACCCCTCCTACCACCCCGGCCAGTGCGCCGAGGTGTACGTGGACGCCCGCAAGATCGGCGTTTTGGGTCAGATCCACCCCCTGGTGGCACAGAACTTCGACGTGGATGCCAAGCTCTTCTGCGCCGAGCTGGATTTCGAGCAGTTGAAAGCTGTTAAGGGTCCCGACGCCCAGTACGTTCCCCTGCCCAAGTTCCCCGCCGTCACCCGCGACATCGCCGTGGTGTGTGACGAGGCGGTCACCGTGGGCGCGCTGGAGGCCGCCATCCGTAAGGGCGGCAAGGCCCTGCTGAAGGAAGTCGCCCTGTTCGACATCTACCGCGGCAAGGGCGTGGACGAGGGCAAGAAGTCCGTGGCCTTCAGCCTGGTCCTCCGGGCCGACGACCGCAGCCTCACTGCCGACGAGGCCGACGCCGACGTGAAGTCCATCCTGTCCGCGCTGGAAGCTGACTGCGGCGCTGTACTGCGCTGATCCTTTACATCTGTTGTAAAAAGACGGATGCCCATGGGCATCCGTCTTTTTTATCGGGGCGGCGGGATGCGCGGGTCGGAACAGACGTTCGCCCTGCGCACCACGCCAACGGCGCAGGGGCGGGTCTTGACCCGCCCGCGGGTACACACTGTGCGCCCCTTAAGGCGGTTGTTTTTTCCCGCGTTTCGTGGTATACTGTGAATGTATCTTTTTCATTACGGAGGTTTCCGCCATGCCCTACTTCTACTACTATTGGGACCCCACCTATCTTTTGGTCGTTATCGGCGCGGTCCTTTCTCTGATCGCATCGTGGAAGGTCAAGCACACCTTCAATAAATTCAGCCGTGTCCCCAGCGCCCGCGGTCTGACCGCCGAGCGTGTCGCCGCTATCATTCTGCATCAGGCCGGCATCACCGACGTGCGCATCGAACACGTCAAGGGCCACCTGTCCGACCACTACGACCCCAAAAACAAGGTTTTGCGTCTTTCCGACAGCGTGTATGGGCAGATCTCCGTGGCCGCTTTGGGTGTCGCCGCCCACGAGTGCGGCCACGCCATTCAGCACCATACGGCCTACGCTCCCCTGAAACTGCGTTCCATGTCCGTACCTTTGGCAAACATCGGCTCCGCTCTGTCCTGGCCTCTGCTTATCTTTGGCATCATACTGGAAATCTCCGGTCTTGCCCTCGCCGGCGTATTTCTGTTCAGCTTTGTGGTGCTGTTTCAGCTCATCACCCTGCCGGTGGAGTTCAACGCCTCCAACCGTGCCATGGCAATTTTGAAGGACACCGGCACACTGCAGGGGAATGAACTCGCCGGCGCCCGAAAGGTGCTGTCCGCCGCCGCCATGACTTACGTGGCCGCAGTGGCCTCCTCCATCCTGCAGCTGATCCGCCTTCTTTTGCTGTCCCGCCGCAGCGACGATTGATAATAGCACAAAACGGGAGCAGACCGAACCGGTCTGCTCCCGAATATTATTCCTCGGCGGAAATATAGCCCTCCTCCGCCTCCTGCTGGGCGGTGATCAGCCGCTGCAGGGCCTTTCCGTAGTTGGCCTGTTCCATGTCCTCCACCGCGTCCGCCACGGCCGCAAACAGCTTGAAGTATAGTTCCTTGTATATTGACATATAATCACCTCAACAGCATTGTATCTTAAAACAAGATAGATTTCAATATCTTATTTTGAGATGTTTTATGCTGTTTCTGGGTGATAACAATGCGCTATGAGCCAATGAAATTCGAAAATATCCGCAGCCTCCGCATTGATGGTGGTTACACGCAGGCGCAGATTGCGGAATATTTGAATGTCAAACAGAACACATACTCTCAGTATGAAATCGGCACATTAAATTATCCCATCGATGTGCTGATGAAACTTGCCGACTTCTACGGTGTCAGTGTGGACTATCTGCTGGGCCGCACCGGCGTCAGCACGCCCTATCCCAAAAAGTAAACGGCACCCTCAACGCCTCCCTCTGATGAGGGAGGTGGCAAAAATCTTTGATTTTTGACGGAGGGAGAGAAATCAGGGTAACCCTTCTCTCCCTCAGTCAGCTTTCGCTGACAGCTCCCTGATCAGAGGGAGCCTTGGACACGTAAACCGCACCCCCAACTGCGCACTGCAGCCGGGGGTGTTTTGTGTGTATGGGGTTTCGCCCCGCGGGGCGCAAAAAGCCTTCCCCTTGAGGGCTGCACAGCCGTCGGCAGCTTTGCTGCCCTACGGATGTGGTGTGCCCCTTGCGGGTACATGGGGCCGCTCGTTATACGCCACCTCACCCGTCATTTGCTGCGCAAATGCCACCCTCCCCTCAAGGGGAGGGCTTTATCGGGCGGCCAAAGGCCGCCCCTACACCAAGACCGAAACGCTTCCGTAGGGGCCGGCGCCCCCGACGGCCCAAAGCGGGCGCACATTGTGCGCCCCTACCACCCTTTCTATGCTTAACTCCTAATTCCTAACTCATAATTCCTAATTCTTATCTCATATCTCTTGTCTGCGGTACTGCCGGGGCGACAGCTTATACTTGGCCACGAACCGGCGTGAAAAGTAGAACTGGTCGCAAAAGCCGAGGGTGCTGCTGATCTGGGCAATGCTCATGCGAGTGGTTTTCAGCATCAGCTCCCCACGGAACAGTACCAGGTCCTCGATATACTTGCGTGGGGTGCGCCCTGTTTCTCTCTTGAACTTCTGACGCAGAGTGACCTCCGCCACAAACAGCGCCTCGGCAATTTCCCCACAGGTCAGGTTGTAGGACAGATTGGCCTGAATGTACTCCATGGCCCGGCCGACCACAGGTGAATAGGTCTTTGGCTGCATCTGCTCGGCGGGATAGGTGGCCAGCAGCCGGGATATCACGTCGTACAGCTTGTGCCGCAGAGCCAGCGACTGGGCAAGCTCCCCTCCGGCCAGGCAGAGCATTTCATTCAGTTCCCCCTCGTGCATGGGAACACTGTGGATCTGCTGCAGATGGCGCAGCAGGTCCATTCCATCCGGACCCAAAATGTTGAAATGAAAAAACAGCTTGACCAGTCGGTCATCACAGCGATAAGAGAACTTCATGCCCGCGGGCATCAGGTAGGCGTTGCCCGGCTTCATCACAATGTCCTCACCGTTTCTGGTCAAGACGCCCTCTCCCTCCGCCACAAGGTACAGGCAGGAATAAGGCTGCAGACTGTCGATATGACGCCACCGGCTGTCCAGCTCCACATACTCAGCATCAGCCAGTACGCGCAGCTCCGGCGGGTTGAGATATTCCTTCCCAAACTTCTCTTTCATATCAAAATCTCCATATTTTATATCAAAAAATCTATGGTTTCTTCCATCGGACACCCTATAATTACAATATAGCATTGTAATTATATGTCCATATTTATTTTACAACAAGGCAACTGACAAAGTCAACAATGGGAGGTCATTTCATGTTTATCGACATCCATGCTCACTGCTATTGGAAGCGGGTCCCCTTCGCCAACAACTTCCAAAATCCCGAAGAACTCATCGCTGATTTCGACAAGCTGGGCATCGAAAAAGGCTGCCTGCTACCCATTGTCAGCTCCGAGATCTACTTCCCCCAGTCCAACGAGGACATCCTGGACATGGCGGAGAAGTACCCCGACCGCTTTATCCCCTGCTGTAACATTGACCCCCGGGCCATGACCAACTCCCCCTTCGCCCCCCTGGACCGCCCCCTGCAGTACTACAAGGAGCGCGGCTGCAAAATTTTGGGCGAGGTGATGCCCGGCCTGGACCTGCTGGACGACCGGGTGCAGAACCTGTTCTGCTGCGCCGAAAAGGTGGGCCTGCCCGTCATTTACGAGGGGGCGTTCACCCGCGACCGGGCCTTCGGTATGTACGACGACCCCGGTCTGCCCGGTCTGGAGATCACGCTGCAGCGTTTCCCTGACCTGATGATCTTCGGCCACGGCCCCGTGTTCTGGCACGAGCTGGCCAAACTGGGTACCCCCGGTGAGCGGGGCGTCTGCCGTCCCTTCCTGTTCCGGGGCGGCACCTGGCGCCTGCCCGAGGGTCCCATCGAGGAGGAGGGCGTGGTACCCAAGCTGCTGCGCCGCTACCCCAACCTGATGTGCGACCTGTCCGACCTGACCCCCCACAATATGTTCACCCGGGACGAGGACTTCGCCATCGCCTTCCTCAACGAGTTCCAGGACCGCTGCTGCTTCGGCACCGACTTCTGCGGCCTGAATATGCCCGTGGATATGGTCCCCCTGCTGCTGCGCTGGCGGGAGACCGGCAAGCTCAGCGAGTCCGTCTTCCAGAAAATCGCCCGGGAAAACGCCATCCGTCTGCTGAACCTGTGACCATTCCTTAGGAGGTAACAACCATGTTTATCGACATTCACGCCCACTGTTACAAAAAGCGAGTCCCCTACTTTATGAGCTGGCATCAGCCCGAGGAACTGATCGCCGACTTTGACAGACTGGACATCGAGCGGGGCTGTCTGCTGCCCGTGGTCAGCTCCGAGGTCTACTTCCCTCAGACCAACGAGGACATCCTGGATATGGCGGAGAAGTACCCCGACCGGTTCATCCCCTGCTGCAACGTGGACCCCCGGGCCATGTCCAACTCCCCCTTCGCCCCCCTGGAGCGCCCCCTGAAATACTACAAGGAACGTGGCTGTAAGATTTTGGGCGAGGTAATGCCCGGCGGTATGCGCATCCTGGATGACCGGGTGCAGAATCTGTTTCGCGCCGCGGAGGAGGTGGAGATCCCCGTCATTTACGAGGGGGCCATCTCCCTTGACCGTTCCTTCGGTCTGTATGACGACCCCGGCCTGCCCGGTTTGGAGATCACCCTGCAGC
Source organism: Oscillospiraceae bacterium (assembly GCA_015067885.1). Taxonomy (GTDB): domain Bacteria; phylum Bacillota; class Clostridia; order Oscillospirales; family Oscillospiraceae; genus Lawsonibacter. The sequence goes on from SVLO01000019.1 coordinate 20,923, forward strand.
GTTTCCCTGACCTGATGATTTTCGGCCACGGCCCTGTATTTTGGCACGAGCTGGCTATGCTGGAGACCCCCGGCGAGCGGGGCGTGGCCCGCTCCTTCCTCTACCGTGGCGGCAACTTCGGCCTGCCCAGCGGCCCCATCCGGGCCGAGGGCGTGGTACCCAAGCTGCTGCGCCGCTACCCCAACCTGATGTGCGACCTGTCCGACGGCACCCCCGCCAATATGTTCTCCCGGGATGAGGATTTCGCCATCGCCTTCCTCAATGAGTTCCAGGACCGCTGCTGCTTCGGCACCGACTTCTGCGACTACCGAATGGACGTGCCTCTGATCCCCATGCTGCTGCGCTGGCGGGAAACCGGCAAACTCAGCGAGTCCGTCTTCCAAAAGATCGCCCGGGAAAACGCCATCCGTCTGCTCAATCTGTAAAGTATTATATCTTCACACCTCCTGTCGTGTATGCCATCACGCGGCAGGAGGTTTTCATTTTCCACAACCCTTGTGTAAAATCACAATATTTAGTAGTTTGGATTGCTTTTTATTGATATATGTGGTATAGTAAGCGGGAAGTGAACCATCGCAGCCCCCGGTAAGGATCGTTTTCCGACTCACGCAAAACGATCTCTTTTTTTGGGTGTTTCGGTGGGAAACGGAGAGAAAGAAAGGAGTTTTTCATCGTGAATCTGATCTACGGCATCAAAGACAAACCCAAGTTTGGTCAAATGCTGGTTTTCGCCTTCCAGCAGATTTTGGCTATCCTCGCCGCCACCATCGCAGTTCCCGCCATTATCAACAGCAACTCTGACGTTTTGGCTACATTCCCCGAATTCGCAACCGGCCAAGGGATGTCCGCCGCCGCCGCCCTGTTTGGCGCCGGTGTCGGCACTATCATCTACCAGCTGTTCACCAAATTCAAAAGTCCCGTGTTCCTGGGCTCCTCCTTCGCTTTTATCGGCTCCATGTGCGCCGCCTTCGCCGGTGCCGCATCGGCTCAGGCCGGTTTCGCCGGTATTATTTTGGGCGCTTTCTTTGCCGGTCTTGCGTATGTGGTTATCGCTTTGGTCATCAAGTTGGCCGGTGTGCAGTGGATCAACAAGCTGATGCCTGCCGCCGTCATCGGGCCCACCGTGACCATCATTGGTCTGTCTTTGGCCGGCAATGCCGTGGGCGACCTGACCAAGGGCAAAGTGCTGGTGGAGGACGTCACTCGTGTTGTTGGCAAAATTGATGGTGTTGAAGCCATTGTCGACCACACTGATATGGTCTCCGGTGCCAGCCCCTATGTTTGCCTGATTTGCGGACTGATTACCTTGTTCTCCGTGATTTTGATTTCTGTCTACGGCAAGAAGATGGCCAAGCTGATCCCCTTCATCTTGGGCATCCTGATTGGCTACATTGCTGCCGCTATCTTCACCGTCATCGGTATCAAGACTAACAACCCGGATCTTCTGGTCATTGATTTCTCCGCTTTCAAGGATATGACCCTGTTCGCCATCCCTGATTTCACCTTTATTCAGGCCTTCAAGGGTGTAAAGATTGACGCCACTTACATCGCCACCATAGCCGCGGCTTATATCCCTGTGGCTTTTGTGGTCTTTGCCGAGCATTTGGCCGACCACAAGAACCTGTCCACCATCATTGGCCAGGACCTGACCGAGGACCCCGGTCTGCACCGCACTCTGCTGGGCGACGGCGTGGGTTCCATGTTCGGTGCCTTCTTCGGCGGCTGCCCCAACACCACCTATGGTGAGTCCGTTGGCTGCGTGGCTATCACCCGCAACGCCTCTGTGATCACCATCACTACCACCGCCATTATGGCCATGGTCATCTCCTTCTTCAGTCCCTTTGTCACCTTCCTGGCTTCCATCCCCAACTGTGTCATGGGCGGCGTGTGCATCACCCTGTACGGCTTCATCGCCTGCTCCGGTTTGAAGATGATTCAGAAGGTGGACCTGAACGAGAACCGCAACCTGTTCGTGGTCGCTGTCATTCTGATTACCGGTATCGGCGGCCTGTCCATCACCTTTGGCAAGGTCACCATTACCTCCATTGCCTGCGCCTTGATTTTGGGTATCATCGCCAATTTGGTGCTGTCCGGCAAGGACAAGGCCAAGAAGTAAATCCCACCCATCAACCAAAAGGCGTGCGCCCCACGGCGCACGCCTTTTCCTTTTGTTGACAGCCCCCCGTTTCTTTGGCATAATAGACAAAACTGAGCAGGCGATGGACTTGTTGCAGGTTCATGGGGCCGGGCCGCACCGCGGCAGCAGGTATGATCTCAACACCTGTGGGACAGTAGCTGTCCCGCGGGTGTATTTTTATCCTCCGGGACACAAACTTTGCTGCGCTATCATAGAATGGGCCAGCAAAAGTACGGAGGTCGCCTATGACAGAAACCAACAAAATCATCGCCCGTGTGTCCCTTGTAACCATTGCGGGAAACGTGCTTCTCACCGTATTTAAGCTCTTTGCCGGCATTGCCGGTTCATCCGGCGCTATGGTATCCGACGCCATCCACACACTGACCGATGTTTTAACAACGGTCATCGCATGGCTGGGTACCCGGTTTTCCAGCCAAAAGGCGGACCGGGCGCACCCCTACGGCCACGAACGGATCGAGTGCACCGCTTCTCTCATTCTCGGTTTCATCCTGTTTTCCACCGCCGTTTCCATCGGTTTGGTCGGTATAAAAACGATCCTTTCCGGTCAGTACGATGCCATTCCCAGCCCCGGCCCCGTGGCCCTGGTCGCCGCCATTGTGTCCATCCTGACCAAGGAGGCCATGTACCGGTACACCCGCCATTATGCCAAGCAAATTCAATCCGCCGCCTTTATGGCTGACGCCTGGCACCACCGCTCCGACGCGCTGTCCTCGGTAGGTTCCCTCGTGGGCGTGGGCGGGGCCATGCTGGGACTGCCGGTCATGGACGCCATCGCCAGCGTGGCCATTTGCCTGTGCATTTTGAAGGTGGCTGTGGACGTCCTTTCGGACGCGTTCAAAAAGCTGCTGGATACCGCCTGTCCCGAGGAGGACGAGTCCCGTATCCGCGCCCTGATCCTTGCCGACCCGGAGGTCATTCGCCTGGACCGGCTGCGCACCCGCCTGTTTGGCGATAAGATCTATGTGGATGCCGACATCTGTGTGGACCGGACCCTCTCACTGGAACAAGCCTGCGCCATCACATCAAGGGTACACGATGGGGTGGAGCGGAGCTTTGACAACGTCAAGCACATTATGATCCATGTCAATCCCGCCTGAGAACATAAAAAGCGTGCCGGAGCGGTTGCTCCGGCACGCTTTTTATGCTCTGTTTTCCGTGCGATCACAGCAGTATTGCACGCTCAATCGTGCGGTGGGCAGACTCCGTGTCCTCTTCGATGATCGCTCTCAGCCTGAGGCTGAGGGCAACCGCCTCATCGTCAACGTCATCCAGCAGCTTGGCCATTCGGCCAAAATACTCGATGAGCTGATCAATGTCACGAAGGACCGAATTATACTGGTAAGCAACCGTTGGGTCACTCACCATTCTCATGCTCACAACCGCCTCACGCAAGCGGAGGGCCAGCTTTCGCTCTTCGCGCAGTTTGGATACATGATCCCGCAACAACCCGGTGTCCAAAAATACGCCGTCCTGGCTGTGGTTTCTGCTCACAGAACGGAATCGACCTTGATAGCCGCCTTGATCACGCTCTTGGCCGCGTCAGTCGCATCCTCGATGGTGGACGCAATGTTCTGACCCATATCGGTCATCTGCTGGAGGGTCTTCTCCAGGCCCGCCTTGACGCCCTTCAGCGCCTCGTAGGTATCCTTGGCCGCCTTCACGTTGACGTTGATGCGCTCCACCATAGCCTGGTAGTTGCTGTCGGCATCCTCGATGAACTGGTCCAGGTTGTTTCTTTCCTGTTCATATCGGGTAATAACATCCATCAGCTGATCCATCTTTTGCTGGATGTTATCAATGCGGGTTTGCATTGCTTGCGCAGAAAATTTTTCCTTCTTATCCAGAGCTGCCATTATGTTTCCCTCCTTCTATTAACCGAACAAGTTGTTGATGACGTTTCCGATTTCTTCCTTCACCCGGTCAACGACCTCACCCACGGTGTTGAGGATCGTGGTCACGGTTTCGGCAATCGCACCGATCGCCTGATAGGTCTCCTGCGCGGCGTTGAGCATCAGATCAGCGCAGTTGACCAGCTCGTCCATGAAGGTACCCTCGTCAAAGGCGTTTGCATCCTTCAGCGCCTCGGTAGCCTCGGTCATGGCGCGGTAGTAATCCTCGTTGATTTCCTCGACTCTCGCAAGCCAAGCTTTCGCAGTTTGTCTGTCCTTAATCGCAAAGTTCATCTGTGCCATTTGTTTACCCCTGCTTTCTGAATTTTATTTTTATTATACATCCATTTGCGGAATGGATTGTATCCTCATAGGTTCCGGATTTTTGTCCGGATTTTTTTAATTTTCTCTTCCACCTGGTCTATGGCGGTGAGATAGGTGCGATACAGCTCGCCGCCGAAAAACTCACCCACATCCTCCTGATCTCGTTTTACCTCGTTCAGAAGCTTGTTACAGTAGGTCACACTGATTCTGCGGCGCTGTGCCAGTTCTTCCTCCACAAGGACCCCTCCTTAAATCAGATACAGCTGCATACCGTCCTTGATCCCGTAATCCTGCAGGGACCGGGCGGGGTCCAGCAGACCTGCCGGCTCCTTCAAGCACAGTTGTTCCCCATTTGACACCACGTATCGTCCGTTCGTAATTTCCGCGACGCCGTCCACCAGGACCTTGTTCAAATCCCGGATGGGGACATCCGTGGGGACGAAAATGTCAAAGCGGTCACCGGTGGCCGGTATGCAGATTTCAACCAAAACCTTGTTCATACAGGTTCCGCACCCCTTTTTGCTTAAATGATTTCCTTCTCATCCGGGTCCGCGTCCGCGCTCAGAAGTTCGCCGCAAGGCATGATCATCTTATGGAACGCATTGCGATACCGCATGACAAAGCGGTTGTAGTTGGGATTGACCGTTTCCATCCGTTTGTACTCTACGGTCAAGTTGGTAAGCCACTGTGTATGGAACTGACCACCGAAGAGCAGCGAGAAGTCGCTCTTGCTGAAGCTGCGGAACACGGCATTGTTGGCCTTGCTCTCATCCTCGGGGTAGAAGCAGCCGGCAAAGTAGATGTTGAAGCCCTTCAGCTTGCTGAACACCTCGGCAAAGGCCATCTCCTTGTCCGCTTCTGCCAGATCCGCAAAACTCTCAAACAGCACAAACAAGGGAGCCGTTTTGCTGCGGATATACCTTGCGGCCTTGATGGTACGTCCTCCATCCGTCGCCGGAATACCGTGCTGCTCACAGTACTCGTTGCGGTAGGGTACGCGGTACTTAGGGATATACTCCGTAAGCAGGAAGTCAAACAGTCTGGACACTTCCTCACTGTTGGAGCCAAACACGCTGTAGCGGTCCCCAAAGAGGTCGCGCAGCTCCCCCTCGGTGTCCCGGTCGAAGATGGTGCCGGCATTTCGGCGGACAACGATAACCTCGGCATTTTCCCGCCGGAAGGCAGACAACAGGTTGAAGATAACCGGCTTGACACCCAAAGGATTGCCAAAATACAGGCCCATGGTGTGCAGCTGCTGCAGCGGGATGGCGACGGGCTGCATACTCTGCATGGAGAAGCCAAGAGGAATACGGTCCGGCGCGAAGGAGTTGCAGAAGGGCGCGTACTCCAGCTTGTCATCCATAACGGGCAGGCACTTTGCCGCCTTGCACCCCTGCAGTTGGGCGGCACGGGCCTTCAGTTCCTCCCTGAGGACCTGGCCCTGCTGCTGCACATCCAACTCACTATGGGGTACCGCCACCTGATATTCCAGGGCGATCCCGTCGATGTTGCACAGACCGCGGCCCGTGATCTCCGGAGGCACCGTGGCATTGCGCAGGGTCAGAATGTCGTTGTAATCGAACTTATCCTTGGCCTGCAGCGTGATTCTGTAATCCAGCTCCAAATTGACCTTGGCGCTGAATTCATTCATGTGGTTGACAGAGAACATGAAACGGATGCCATAGTTCGTCGCATCGCGCATATTCTTGCTGATGTAAAGGCTGTACTCCTGTCCCTTTACAAAATCGCCGATATTGGTCCAGCCGTCCAAAACGACCAGCACCACGGGAAGCTTGTCGATTTTGATGTAATCATCATAACTGAAAACTTCCGCTTTTGCAAACAGTTTCTTCCGCTCGTCCACGATCTCCTGCACCAAAGCGAGCAGGCGGTCAAAATCCGCCTCGTTTTCCTTGGTCAGGTAGGCGCCGCAATGGGGAGTATTGTGGAACACGCTCAGAACGCCGCCGGACAGGTCCAAAATGTAGAAGTTTACCTCTTCCGGGGTGTAGTTCATCACAAGGGAGTAGAGCATGGTCTTGAAGAAGGTACTCTTGCCGCTGCCGGCCAAACCGCACAGCGCCATGTGATGGAAGGACCGCAGGTCGAGATACAGGGGGAACTGCTTCTGATGCACCGGGTCGTCCACACGACCGATCAGGGCGGGCAGACCACCCTCCGGCGCCGCGTCACCCTCCTGCACCACGTCGTTGTACTCCAGCAATGCGGGCAACGGCTCGCACCAAAGGCTTTTGGGTACAATGTTCTCGCGCTTGGCCAGGTCGGACAGATACTTGACGATGGCGACGATCTGCTTGCTTTCCGCCTTTGCCTTGACCTTCTTCTCCTTGGCGTGCAGGATCACCTGACCGGCATTGTCCACAAACTCTACGGAGTTGTCCTTTTCTTTGACGATCTCTTCCTGCGGCACGTAGCCGGCGCCGCACCAGGCGGACTGACCCAGGGCAAAGAACTCGTTGTAGCCCACCTGCAGATAGAACCGGCCGGTCTGCTTCAGCTCGGCCGCCTCGGGCCGCTTGAGCATTTCCATACTGTCGCTTCGGTCCTGAACGCGCAGACAGGCGCGGAACTTGGTGTTACTCCAAATCTGATCGTTCACCACGCCGCCGGGCTTTTGGGTAGCCAAAATCAGATGCACACCCAGGCTTCGACCGATACGGGCAGCACTGATCAGAGCGTCCATAAACTCGGGTTCCTGCTTTTTCAACTCTGCAAACTCATCGGAGATGATGAACAGATGGGGCATAGGCTCGGACACCCGCTTGTTGCGGTACAGGCGCTGGTAGTCGTAGATGTCCATGGTGCCTTCGCCGGTCTCGCTCTTGGCGCGTTTGAACATCTCCTGCCGTCTGCTCAGCTCACTGTGAATGGAGGTCAGCGAACGCTGAATGGCCGCGCCGTCCAGGTTGGTGATGGTGGCGACCACGTGGGGCAGATGGATGCCGCGCTTGGGGTCCACAAAGGCGTCGGCCAGGCCGCCGCCCTTGTAGTCGATCAGGACAAAGGCCACCTCGTCCGGGCTGAAGTTGACCGCCAGGGACAGGATATAGGTAATGATAAATTCCGACTTACCGGAACCGGTCATACCGGCCACAAGGCCGTGGGGACCCTGATACTTTTCGTGCAGGTCCAGGGTGAACAGCTTTCCGTCCGTACCCACGCCAATGGGTACCGCCAGGGACTTGACGGGGTTGTTGAGTTCCCATCGGGACAGGGGGTTCAGATGCTCCACCCGACCAACACCGTACATCTCCAGGAAGGTGACCATGGAGGGCAGGGTGTAGCTTACGTCCGAGTCCATGAGCAGACCGATTTTGGACAGGCTGCTCATGCTTCTTCTCAGACTCTTCGAGTCGACAACATCCTCGTATATGGTTATATTCGTCGCGCTGGGATCGTTCAGATCGATCAGCTGCTTTTCCCGGCGCAGATCCACCAGCTTGGTACACTCCTTTGGGACATTCTCAAAGGCAGGTACGAAGGAGAAGCCGCAATACTGGTCCTCCTGCAGCAGTTCCTTGAACAGCTCCGATTGCTCAAACAGGTTTTTGTCAAGGGCAAAGACGATATAGGCAGGCTTCTTGCCCGCATCGTTGCTTTGGCTGGTTTTCTTTTTCTCTTTCTCTTTGGTTTCAATGTCGCGGAAGTATTTGGTGATGGTCTGCACGTCGGAGGAATTGGCGGCCACGAAACGAACCGTCCGCTCGTTGTCCCAAAAATGGCGCAAATACTTGGTAAATGCCAGTTCCTTCTCCATAGTTTCCGGCGCCAGCACTACCATTTTGACATCGTCATAAGCGTGGGTGATGGCAATGTAAGCAATGAGCTTGATCACCATTTGCAGGCTTTGACTCCGGGAACCCAGAATTCCGAACACCCAGTTATCCTTCAGAGAAACGGTAATGGGTACGTTGCGCAGCACGGACGGTTTCTCCGCCAAGGCATACATTTCCTGCTCCAGGAAATCAGGTTCCATTTGGAACTTCTGCTTATTGTACTTCTTCTCTGCCACCATGGGGATGATGCCGGTACCCAACCGGACGGTCAGGAAGTCGTCATCTTTCTTTCTGCGCTCCCACAGACGGCTTCGCTTTTCCACAAAGCCGAGGGTCGCGTTAAAGTCCGGGAAGATATCACGGAAGAACCGCTCTTCAAAGTCGATCTCCGTGGCAATTTCGTTCTCGATGAATTTCAGATACTCGCGGTAGCGCTCCACACGCTTTTCCTCATAATCTTTCCGGTCCTTCTCCGTAAGACCCTGAGTCATGGCCGGAAATACCAGTGACGTAAGCGCACCAAGGTAGTTACCGGTGAAGATCGCCTGGCCGCCCATGACCGCCTGACTGCCCATACGCAGCGCCAAAGGAACCTTAGTTTTGGGCAGGGGGTGCGGCGGGGACTCGATTTCGATCACCTTTTCGTCCAGCTTATACTTCTTTCTGGGCTTTCGGTCATAGAGGCTGTCCGCCGTGCCGGTGGGGGGCAAATACGTCAGGTTGTTCTTCCGGCTGAGGGGAACCACTCTCTGGCTCATGATCCGGCACTTGTCCGCATTGTTCATGGCAATATAGCCCGGACCGACAATGATGCACAGGCCCAGTATGTGGATCACGTCACCCAGCACCAGCTCCGTCGATTGGATCTGCCTTCCGTTTACATAGACACCGTTTTTGCTGTTTTTGTCGGTAATGGTCAGCTTATTTCCCACATATTTCAGCACCGCGTGTTCTCTGGAAACAAGATGGTTCATGTACTGGATGTCGCAGGCCGGCTCTCTGCCGATAAAGATGTCCATGTCCCGCTCCACATAATAGGGCTGGAACACGCGGCTGCTGTCGCTGTCATCCTCCAGGTACAGAGAGAATACCTTATCCTCCACATGGATCAGGCTCAGGGAGTTGCTTTGCAGGAACATCTCGTTCTTTTTGGTCCGCACGCCCCCATTTGTGGAGTTGCTTTCCATGGGCGAGAAGTAGCTGCTGTTGGCCGCAAAATAACCGCCGTTAGCAACGCAGGCCTTCCACTGGGAATTTTCGGCCACGATCGATATATGGTCCCCCGCAATGGGAAAGGTGTACTTTCCCTCGAAGGTTTCCGGCAGCCACAGTTCACCCATGCCACCGTTCTTTTCAATCAAAATCGCATGAATACCCGTCCCCTGCGCCACGCCGTCCTGCGCAGACTGGTTCCCGCCGATGACGATTCCGGACTCATTGGGCATCACAATCAACTCCTTATTTCAAGCCACTTATCACACCTATCAGGCGCCTTGGCTGACAAGACAAATATATACGCAATTATACACTTTTTTCGACAAAAGTAAAGTGTTTTTTCATCTCAAAAACGCAGGAATATCCTCCGTTCCCCCCATCTGCGGTATGACTGGTTTGCAGCAGACGCGCAATCTCACCTAAACATCACACCAAGCACAAGATACGCAAACAAACGGGCAAAAAATCCCCTTGTTTTTTGCAATGACTCGGTATATAATCCACGTAAAATGTGACCTTGCTGCTTCGAGGTGATTTCCATGCGAGCGAAAGACGTCAATATGCTTTCCGGCCCCATTCTGAAGGGGCTGTGGGCCATCGCCGCCCCGGTGATGATCATGAATGTGATCAACTCCCTGTTCAACATCGTGGACATGACGGTGCTAAAGGCCTTTGACACCACGGGTATGGCCGTGGGCTCGGTGGGTGTGTGCAATGCGCTGGTTTCCCTGGCCACCCTGTTTGTCAGCGGCCTTGCCTCCGGCGCCAACGTGGTCATCGCCACCTATTTGGGCAAGCGGGAGCAGGACCGGGTAAACCGCTCCGTGGGCACCTCCATCGCCGTTTCCCTTTTGACTGGCCTGCTCTTCGCCGCGGTGGGCGTATCCCTGGCCGGCACTGTCCTGGGCTGGATGAACTGCCCGCCGGAGCTGTTCGCCGGGGCCGCGCTGTATCTCCGGCTGTACTTTGCCGGCATCCCCGCATTCATGCTCTACCAATTTGCCACCAGCGCGCTGCGCTCCTGCGGCGATTCCCGCACCCCTATGGTCATATCCATTTCAGGTGCCGTAGTGAAGATTTGCATCTCGATGACGATGGTGGCAGTATTCCGGATGGGTGTTTGGGGCGTTGCCCTTGCCACCATCCTGTCCTGGGTGGTGATGGCCGCTTGGGCCTTGATTTGTTTGGTTCGGGCCCAGGGCACCGTTAAGCTCTACGCTCAGCATATCCGCTTTTACCGCCCCGAGCTGCCCCAAATTCTGCGCATCGGTCTGCCTGCCGGCCTGCAAATGGCGCTAACTAATCTGGCAAACGTGTTCATCACCACCGCCGTCAACGGCTTCGGCGCCCAGGCCGCCACCGGCGTTTCCATCGCCAACACCTACGACGGTCTGCTTTACAACATCTGCGCCGCCACCGCCCTGGCCGTCATGCCCTACGTCAGCCAAAACGTCGGTGCCGGCAACGTCCGGCGCGCCGACCGCTCCGTTTGGGAGGGAGTTGCCCTCACCGCCGGAATCGGCATTTTCTTCGGTCTGCTGTCCGCCTTCTTTGCCGTTCCCCTGTCCTCCACCATGTCCGGCGACCCGGTGGTGATCGACTATTCCCGGCAGAAGATGATCATCATTTCCAGCACCTATTTCCTCTGCGGCATCAACGATATTTTCAGCGGCGCTCTGCGCGGTATGGGCAAGTCCACCTACCCCGCTGTAACCACCCTGCTGTTCATGTGTGGGTTCCGCATCGTTTGGGTGTACGCCATTTTCCCCCTGTTCCCCAATTTGACCTTCCTGTATCTGGTGTGGCCCATCAGCTGGCTGGCCTGTATCCTGTGCGCCCTTCCGATATATTTCGGAACCAAGCATCATTTGGACTCCCACTATGCCAACCGCCCCCTCGTCCCCACGCATATCAAAAAAGCAAAATAAACGTGCAAAACGGCAGGAGACAAAACTCCTGCCGCTTTTTTCGCAAACCGTAAAATCTGCCGGAACGAAAGAACGCGCCGCAACAAACTGTTGCGGCGCGTTTTTGGTTCTTAGTAGAACTTCTTGCGGTTCTTGCGGGCAGCCTCGGACTTCTTGCGGCGCTTGACGCTGGGGCTTTCGTAATGCTCACGCTTACGGACCTCGGCCAGGACACCGGACTTGGCACAGCTACGCTTAAAGCGCTTCAGGGCGCTTTCCAGAGATTCATTTTCACGAACACGGACTTCCGACATTGTATATCCCTCCCTCCGATGTTGAGGAGTAAACTCCATAAAAGGGCCATAGATATGGCTTTAACAGTAAACTATTATATGCAAAACAATATCACTTGTCAAGGATGGTTTTGCAAGAAACTTGTGAATTTTTTCAAAACATCCTCATTTTCCCGCAACCGTCCTGTTTTCAGGCCTGAGGCTTGAAAATCAGGCTGACCAGCTTGCCCTTGACCACAATGGACTTGACCAAGGTCATGCCCTCGGCCAGCTTGGCAACCTTCTCGTCCGCCAGGGCGGCGGCCACGATGTCCTCGTCGGCGGCATCGGCGGGAACGATGATGTTGGCGCGGACCTTGCCGCTGACCTGAACGGCCATCTGCACAGTGTCGGCCACGGTCTTGGAAGCGTCGTACTCGGGCCAGGACTGCAGGCACACCTGTCCGCCGTAGCCGGCCAGCTCCCACAGCTCCTCGCACATGTGGGGGGCGAAGGGGGACAGCATCAGCAGCAGAGCCTTCATATCGCCGCGGCTGGCACCGTTGGCATAGAACTCGTTGACCAGGGCCATCAGGGCGGCGATGGCGGTGTTGAACTTCATGGCCTCGATGTCCTCGGACACCTTTTTGATGGTCTTGTGGACCAGGGCCTCGTTGGCCTTGGAGTACGCATCGCCGGTATGCTCCTGCTCGGTGGCCAGGTTCCACACGCGGTCCAGGAAGCGCTTGCAGCCCTTGACGGCGTTGGCAGACCAGGCGGCAGCCTTCTCGAAGTCGCCGATGAACATGATGTAGGTGCGCATGGTATCGGCGCCAAACTCGTCAATGACGTCATTGGGGTTGACCACATTGCCACGGGACTTGGACATCTTGATGCCGCCCTCGCCCAAAATCATGCCGTGGGAGGTGCGCTTGGCGTAAGGCTCAGGAGTAGAAACCACGCCGATGTCGTAGAGGAACTTATGCCAGAAGCGGCTGTACAGCAGGTGCAGGGTGGTATGCTCCATACCGCCGTTGTACCAGTCCACGGGACCCCAGTACTGCTCGGCCGCCTTGCTGACCAGCTCGTTGTCGTTGTGGTTGTCCATGTACCGCAGGAAGTACCAGCTGGAGCCGGCCCACTGGGGCATGGTATCGGTCTCGCGCTTGGCGTCGCCGCCGCAGCAGGGACAGGTGGTCTTGACCCAGTCGGTCATTTTAGACAAGGGGGACTCGCCATCGTCGGTAGGCTCGTAGCTCTCCACGTCGGGCAGCAGCAGGGGCAGCTGGTCCTCGGGCATGGGCTGCCAGCCGCACTTGTCGCACCAGATCATGGGGATAGGCTCACCCCAGTAGCGCTGACGGGAGAAGACCCAGTCGCGCAGCTTGTAGTTGACCTTGGCCTCGCCGATTTGCTTCTCCTCCAGCCACTTGGTGATGACGGGGATGGCGTCCTTGACGGTCAGGCCGTTGAGGAAGTCGGAGTTGACCATGATGCCGGTGTCGTCCTTGGCGGTAAAAGCAGCCTGCTGCACGTCCTCACCGCCGGAGACCACCTCGATGATCTCACAGCCGAACTTCTTGGCAAACTCCCAGTCACGGTCATCGTGGGCAGGCACGGCCATGATGGCGCCGGTGCCGTAGGTGGCCAAGACGTAGTCGGAGATGAAGATGGGGATCTCCTTGCCGTTGACGGGGTTGATGCCCCGCACGCCGTCCAGGCATACGCCGGTCTTTTCCTTGTTCAGCTCGGTACGCTCCAGGTCGGACTTGGAGGCGGCAACCTTCTGATAGGCGACGACCTCGTCGGCGTTGGCCAGCTTGCCGCCCTCCAGCCAGCCCTTGACCAGGGCGTGTTCGGGGGACAGGACCATGTAGGTGGCGCCGAACAGGGTGTCGGGACGGGTGGTGAAGACCACGATCTCCTCGCCGGTGGTGGCCTTAAAGGTCACCTCGGCGCCGGTGGAACGGCCGATCCAGTTCTTCTGCTGGAGCTTGACGCGCTCGATGAAGTTGACCTGATCCAGGTCGTCGATCAGGCGCTGGGCGTAGGCGGTGATCTTCAGCATCCACTGGCTCTTCTCCTTGCGGATAACGGGGCTGCCGCAGCGCTCGCAGCCGCCGTCCACGACCTCCTCATTGGCCAGCACGCACTTACAGCTGGTACACCAGTTCACGGGCATGGTGGACTTGTAGGCCAGGCCGTGCTTGAACAGCTGCAGGAAGATCCATTGGGTCCACTTGTAATAGCTGGGATCGGTGGTGTCCACGGTGCGGTCCCAGTCGAAGGAGTAACCCAGCATCTCAAGCTGACGGGTGAAATTCTCGATGTTGTCCTCAGTCACCTTGGCGGGGTGGATGTGGTTTTTGATGGCGTAGTTCTCGGTGGGCAGACCGAAGGCGTCAAAGCCCATGGGGAACAGCACATTCAGGCCGTCCATACGCTTTTTGCGGGCGATGACGTCCATGGCGGTGTAGGGACGGGCGTGGCCCACGTGCAGGCCGTTTCCGGAGGGGTAAGGGAACTCCACCAGGCCGAAGAACTTGGGCTTGTCATCCCCGGTCTTGCAGGCGAAGGTGTTCTCCTGCTTCCACTTGGTTTGCCACTTCTTTTCAATGGCGGTAAAATCGTACTTCAAATTGAACACTTCCTGTATTTGAAACTTCGGCTTTGTCCACTCGGGGCAAAAGCCGCCATTTGGGTACACGTTTGTTTATTATATACGAGTTACATTCAAAATTCAAGACCAAACCGATGCTCCCCCGACTTTTTTCGCAATTTTTTTAATCGGTATTGCACTTGACCCATATTTTTCGTATAATGGCATCGAACCTTGACGAAAGAAAGGGGCTTCAGCCAAATGCAATCGGTTTTTTCAGCTATCTTTATCCTTTTGTTTTTCCTGCTCAGCCTGGCAACCAGTATCACAACGCTGATCCTCTACTTGGTTTTGAGCAAAAAGAACCGTTCATAAGAAACGCCGTGGCCTGTGCCACGGCGTTTCTTGGTATTTACTGCATTAACCCAGCTTGTCCAGCACGTCGGTGTAGACCTGGACGGGCATGACGCCCACCTTGCGCTCCACCTCGGCGCCGTCCTTGAAGAAAATGACGGTGGGGATGGACATGACGCCGTACCGAATGGCCAGCTCCTGCTCCTCATCCACGTCGAGCTTGCCCACGATGGCCTTTCCTTCGTACTGCTCACCGATAGCCTCGATGGTGGGGGCCAGCATCTTGCAGGGGCCGCACCAGCCTGCCCAAAAGTCCACCAGCACAGGCTGGCCGGTGGCCAGCGCTTTCTCAAAGCCCTCTTTGTTGAAATGAACGGTCATATTTATATCCTCCTATTTGTTTTTACTGTCAAGGTATTCTGCTGCACACTCTCCGGCTACCAAGCCTTCCCCCACCGCCTTGGCCACCTGATAGGGTCGGCCGGTGCAGTCTCCGGCGGCAAACACACCGGGTAGGTTGGTGGCCATGGAGCGGTCCACCCGAATGGCTCCGTTTTCTGTTTCCAACCCGGCCAGCAGGTCGGCGGGAGCCACCGCTTTTCGCAGGAAGAACACGCCGTCACAAGGGTGCGCTTTCCCATCCAAAAGGATGCCGTCCACCCGGTCCGTGCCGGTCACTTCCAGTTTGCCCAGCGACAGAAATCCGATACCATCGTCCAGTTCTTTCGGTCTTTCCGTGTCAATGTAAGTCACTTTACAACCAATGGATTGCAAGAAGTTGGCCTCCGCCGCAGCGTCGTCAGCGCGACCAACCACCACCACCTCCCTGCCCCGGTACAGCATACCGTCGCAGGTGGCGCAGTAGCTGACACCACGGCCCAGCAGCCCCTCTTCCCCGGGGTATTTGGCGGTCTGCACCACGCCGGGGGCCAGCACCAGGGCGCCGGCCTGATAGACCTCGCTGCCCACGCTCAGGGCGTAGCTGTCACCCCAGCTCATGGCGGCAATGACCCGGCCGGTGATGAACTCGGCACCCTTGCTCAGCGCATGGGATTTCAACTTGTCCATTAGCTCCATTCCCGTCAGGCCGGGCAGGCCGGGGTAGTTGTCCACCCGCTCCGCCCGGGCAAGGGCGCTGCTCTCCACCGGGTTGCCGATGACAAGCGCCCGCTTGTCCCGGCTGCGGGCGGCGATGGCGGCGGCAAGGCCCGCCGGGCCGCTGCCCAAGATGATGATCGTCTGCTCCATAGCTTTCTCCTTACGACACGCTGTCCCGATAGGCGGTGGGCGCCATACCGGTCACCCGCTTGAACATACGGGTGAAGTGGTGGATACTGGAATAACCCAGTTGTTCGGAAATCTGTGTGATATTGTAACCGCCCTGACGAATCAAGGCCTTGGCACGTTTGATTTTCAGGTGGGTCCAGTGGTCCACGGGGCTTGTCCCGGTGGCCTCACGGAAAATGCGGCAGAGATAGGTGCGGCTGACGCTGAAGTGCCGGCACAGCACGTCCAGGGACGGCGGCTCGGCCAGGTGCTGCTCCATGTAGCTCTCCACCGAGTCGGACAGGGAACTCTCTGCCAAACGCCGGGTGTCCGGAGTCTGACTCATGGCCAGCACCGTGTTTTCATCACTGCGGATCAGGGAGAACAAAAACTCCACCAGGTAGCATTCCATCAGCTGGGCCGCGCCGGGGGCAGCCCGTGAGAAATCGGGGGCCGCCTTGTCCGCGTAGTCCCCCGGCAGCTTGCCAAGGGCGTTGCGCGCCTCCTCCAAAAACAGGGACAGGATCCGGCGGGGCGCCCGCTCCAGGGTGAATATCTTGCGGTTGAAGAAGGACATCACGGGACTGGCGCAGGAAAAGGACACCACCACCACGTTGCTGGCATCCTCGCCGTTGGCGATGTGGGAGTGGTTCTCCCCCGGCTGGTGGAAGATGACCTGACCCCGGCTGAGGCTGCAGCCGATGCCGTCCACCACGGCGTTGATGCTGCCGTCGTCCACGTAGACCAGCTCCCAGAAATCGTGTTTCTCCGGCGGGTGATAAAAATTCTTGTCGAATTCAAAGTAGTAAAGGGCGTGGAACCCCTCAATTTCAATCTCCCGCTTGATGGGAGTCTGTTCAAAACTCATCTTCCAACCTCCTCTCGTGTACGATATGTTAAATAATGAAAACAAATGGGTAAATACTTTTTTTGTATTATACCATATAATTTTATCGTATTCAATAAGCTGCCCACTATGCAGTTAAAAATAATCAACAGGAGGAAAAGACAAATGAACGTTCTTGCAATCGGCTGTCATCCCGACGACATCGAGGTCGCCTGCGCCGGCACCCTGGCCAAGTATGTCAAGCAGGGCCACAACGTTACCGTCTGCCACGTGTGCAACGGCAACCTGGGCCACGCCATCATCCAGCCCGACGAGCTGCGCACCATGCGCGCTCAGGAGGCCCGCAACGCCGGCGCTTTGGCCGGCATCAAGGTGGTCACCTGCGACGTGGGCGACCTGCTGGCCTACCCCGATAAGGAGCAGCGCGACCGCGTGGTTGCCGTCATCCGTGAGGCCCAGCCCGACGTCATCATCACCCACAGCCCCAACGACTATATGCCCGACCACACCGCGGTGAGCAAGCTGGTCTTCGACGCCACCTTCGCCGCCTCCGTCCCCCACTACATGGACGGCCAGGGTCAGGCCGCCGCTCTGACCCCCCTGTACTACATGGACACCCTGGCCGGTGTCAACTTCCAGCCCACCGAGTACGTGGACATCACTGACACCATCGACCTGAAGCTGGAGATGCTGGAGTGCCACGTCAGCCAGATGAAGTGGATGCGTGACCACGACAACATCGACTTTGCCGAGTTTGTCAAGACCTGCGCCCGCTTCCGCGGCCTGCAGAGCAACGTCCAGTACGCCGAGGCGTTCACCTCTTGCTACGCCTGGCCCAAGGTGTTCACCAAGCGTATGCTGCCCTGACCTTAAAGGAGGCTACATATCATGAGCAAGAAACTGCGCGTTCTGATGATCGGCGCCCATCCCGACGACTGCGACATCTCCTGCGGCGGCACCGCCCTGAAGTACGTTCAGGCCGGCCACACCGTCAAGTTCCTGTCCCTGTGCAACGGCGACCGGGGCCACCACGCTATGACCCCCGACGAGATCCGTGTCCGCCGCCGTGGCGAGTCCCTGGCCGTGGGCAAGTTCGTCGGCCTGGAGTACGACGTGTGGGAGGACTCCCACGACTGCATGGTGGAGGCCACCATCGCCAACCGCGAACGGCTGGTCCGCGACATTCGTCGGTTTAATCCCGACATCATCTTCTGCAACCGCCCCAACGACTACCACGCCGATCACCGCAACGCCGCCATCCTGGTGCAGGATGCGTCCTATATGCTGATCGTGCCCAACTTCTGCCCCGACACCCCCGCCATGGCCGACACCCCCGCCATCCTCTTCTTCAGCGATGACTTCCAAAATCCCCCCTTCGTCCCCGACGTGGCCGTGGATACCACCGACGTCATCGACAAGCAGTTTGAGATGATGGACCTGCACGTGTCCCAGATGTACGAGTGGCTGCCCTGGACCTACCACACCCTGGACACCGTGCCCGAGGGTGCCGAGGAGCGGCTGGAGTGGCTGCACGGCACCCGGGTCCCCCGCGAGGGTACTCCCCTGACCCTGGAGCAGATGAACCAGCCCCAGCACAGCGAGATCTGCGAGTACCGCTTCGCCCGCAAGGCCGCCAAGTTCCGCGACGCGCTGATCCGCCGCTACGGCGCGGAGAAGGGCGGCAAGGCCTGCTTTGCCGAGGCGTACCAACTGTGCGAGTACGGCGGCCCCTTCACCCAGGAGCTGATCCCCTTCTAAGGGGCGCCCCGGTCATTACTTTGTTAAGTTAAAAAACTTAAAATAAACAAAACGAAAAGGAGAACAAGATTATGGATTTCATGAGCACTGTTAAGAACTCCCTGCTGGAAGGCTTCTATCCCGCCGGTTGGGATATGGCCAAGATCGACGCCTGCTGCGAGAAGGGCATGCAGCGTGAGGATTTCTGGCACAAGGACTTCCAGCCCGTCGCCTGCGACAACATCCACGAGTTTGACATGATGATGGGCCACGAGATCGCCCAGCAGATCAAGCTGGCCCGTGAGCGCGGCGAGAAGCTGGCCATGATCATCCCCGTTGGCCCCATGGGTATGTACCGCTGGGCCGTCTACTTCCTGAAGGAGTGGAACGTCAAGTGCGACCACTGCTACACCTTCAACATGGACGAGTGGGCTGACGAGAACGGCACTACCCTGCCCAACACCGACCCCGCCGCCTTCGAGTTCTGCATGAAGCAGGCTTTCTTCAACCCCCTGGGCGAGCTGACCATCCCCGAGAGCCAGCGTAACTTCGCCACCAAGGAGAACCTGCCCACCTACGCCGGCAAGATCGCCGCTCTGAAGGCCGAGGGCGCCAAGCTGGTGCTGATCTTCGGCATCGGCCGTATGTGCCACATCGCCTTCTGGGAGCCTCAGTTCGCCGAGGAGTTCGAGACCGAGGCCGAGTGGAAGGCTCAGACCCACCGCATCGCCGCCAAGCTCCATCCCCTGACCATCGAGCAGAACGCCATCACCAGCTTCAAGAGCCGCACCACCCTGGTCCCCTGCCGCGCCAACACCGTTGGCCCCGGCCTGCTGTTCCAGGCTGACTACATCATCGGCGGCGCCGACGGCGCCCTGGGCCGCGGCATGGGCTGGCAGGGCATGAGCTTCCTGACCACCCTGCACTACGGTCCCAGCATGTGGATCACCTCCAGCTATATGCCCACCTTCCCCGGTAAGCTGTTCTACCTGAGTGAGCTGGCCGGTCCCCTGGTCCCCGACGTGAACTGATCGATATGGGCTGTTGTAACAAGAAAACCCCCGATCTGTGGATCGGCGGCAACGTCATCGTTGACGTTGTCAAGCGCGTGGACTGCTACCCCGAGCAGGGTATGCTGGCCAACATCACCGCTATGCCCCAGCAGTCTGTGGGCGGCTGCGTGACCAACACCATCATCGACCTGGCCAAGATGAATCCCGACTTCGGTCTGGGCGCCATCGGCCTGGTGGGTGAGGACGCCTACGGCGACTACGTGGTGGGTGAGATGGACCGTCACGGCATCGATACCCAGCGGGTCAAGCGCACCGCCACCGCCGCTACCAGCTTCACCGACGTGATGAGCGTCCAGGGCGGCGAGCGTACCTTCTTCCACGCCCGTGGCGCCAACGCCCAGTTCTCCCCTGCCGACGTGGACCTGTCCACTTTGAAGGGCAAGCTGCTGCACATGGGCTACATCATGCTGCTGGACGGCTTTGACGCCGACGACGCTGAGTACGGCACCGTCATGGCCCGCTTCCTCAAGCAGGTGCAGGACATGGGCATCAAGACCTCCATCGACGCCGTCAGCGACAGCATGGGCAACTTCCGCACCAAGATCCCCCCCGCCCTGGCCTACTGCAACTACGCCATCATCAACGAGATCGAGTGCTGCGCCGTTTGGGATCTGGAGCCTTATAACGAGGACGGCTCCCTGAACGAGGGCAACATCCGTCTGGCTATGGAAAAGATGGCCGCCTGCGGTGTCAAGGACAAGGTGGTGGTCCACTGCAAGCCTGCCGGCTTCTGCCTGGACGTGCCTACCGGCACCTTCACTCGTGTCAACTCCCTGAAGCTGGACCCCGCCCGCATCGCGGGCAGCGTGGGTGCGGGCGACGCCTTCTGTTCCGGCTGCCTGTACTCCATCATGCAGGGCTACTCCGACGAGGATATGCTGTCCTACGCCTCCGCCGCCGCGGCTGCCAGCCTGTTTGCGGAGAATTCCGTGGACGGCATGCTGCCCGCCGACCAGGTTTGGGAACTGGCAAAGACCTGCCCCCGACTGTAATCAAACGCGGCCGGTCAGCACACGCTGCTGACCGGCCCCTACCAACCCCTATCAAAGGAGAGAGAAACAGCAATGAAACAAGCTGTTATGTACGGCGGCGGCAACATCGGCCGCGGCTTCGTTGGCGCTCTGCTCAGCCAGTCCGGCTATGAGGTCACCTTCATCGACGTGGCCGAGGCGGTCGTGTCCGACCTGCAGCAGCGCCGCACCTACCCCGTGCGTTACGTGTCCAGCGAGGGACACACCGACGTGTGGATCGAGAACGTTACCGCCGTCAACGGCAACGATGCCGAGGCCGCTGCCAAGGTCATCGCCAACTGTGACATCATGGCCACTGCCGTGGGCGCCCGCATTCTGAAGTTCATCGTGCCCAACATCGTGGCCGGTCTGCGTCAGCGCTGGCAGAATAACGGCGGCCCCCTGAACATCATCATCTGCGAGAACCTCATGGACGCCAACAAGGTGCTGGAGGGTATGATCAAGGAGCAGCTCACCGCCGACGAGTGCAAGAAGTTCGACGAGACCGTGGGTCTAGTGGAGGCTTCCATCGGCCGCATGGTCCCCGTCCAGACCGATGAGATGAAGGACGGCGACCCCATGCGCGTGTGCGTGGAGCGCTACGGTTTCCTGCCCACGGATAAGGAGGCCTTCAAGGGCGGTGTCCCCGACATCCGAAACATGGTCCCCTACGAGCCCTTCGATTTCTACATCAAGCGCAAGCTGTATGTCCACAACATGGGCCACGCCACCTGCGCCTACCTGGGCGACCTGCTGGGCCTGGAGTACATCTACCAGTCCATCGACGTGGCCGAGGTCCGCGTGCTGGTGCAGAACGCCATGCTGGAGAGCGCCATGGCCCTGTGCAAGAAGTACGGCGCCGACCCCATCCACCTGCAACTGCACATCACCGACCTGCTGGGCCGCTTCACCAACGCCGCCCTGGGCGACACCTGTCAGCGCGTGGGCGGCGACCCCGCCCGTAAGCTGGCCCCCGCCGACCGCATGATCGGCTCTTCCCTGCTGGCGCTGGAGCAGGGCATCACCCCCGCCTACATCGCCGTGGGTGCCGCCGCTGCCGTCCACCGCTATATCCGCGAGGCCGAGGGTATGGACCAGTCCATGGACTCCGCCGCCAAGGTGCTGGCCGAGGTTTCCGGCCTGGCCGCCGACAGCAAGCTGGCCCAGCTGATCCTGCCCATGTATCAAAAAATCCTTAACGGTGCCGCTCCTGCCGAGCTGCGCCGCGCCGCCGATGCCCTGAAGCATGCCAGCATCGGCGAAGTCGTGTAAAGGAGGAACTACACTATGAATACCAAAGCCATTCGTATCCACGGCAAGATGGACCTGCGCATGGACGACGTGACCCTGCCCGACGTGGGTCCCGACGACGTGCGCGTGCGCATCGTTTCCGACAGTATCTGTATGTCCACCTACAAGGCCGCCATCGAGGGTCCCGAGCACAAGCGCGTACCCGACGACTGCGACGTGAACCCCACCATCGTGGGCCACGAGTTCTGCGGCGACATCGTGGAGGTCGGTGAGAACTGGAAGCACAAGTACAAGGCCGGCGACAAGTTCGTCATCCAGCCCGCCCACTTCTACAAGGGTTCCCAGATGGCTCCCGGCTACTCCTACTCCTTCTGCGGCGGCAACTCCGAGTACGGCAACGTCCCCATCGAGAACCTGATCTGCGACTGCCTGCTGCCCTACGATTCCGATACCTACTACTACGGCTCCCTGGCCGAGCCTTTGAGCTGCGTCATCGGCACCTTCCACGCTATGTACCACACCAAGGCCGGCTCCTACGTCCACGAGATGGGCATCAAGGAGGGCGGCAAGATGGCTCTGCTGGCCTCCGTCGGCCCCATGGGTCTGGCCGCCATTGACTACGCCATCCACTGCGACCGCCGCCCCTCCCTGCTGGTCATCACCGACATTGACGACGCCCGCCTGAAGCGCGCCGCCTCCATCTACACCGTGGAAGAGGCCGCCAAGTACGGCATCGAGCTGCACTACGTCAACACCCGCATGGAGAACGCCACCGAGTACCTGCGCAGCCTGACCGGCGGCACCGGCTACGACGACGTGGT
>SVLO01000020.1 GCA_015067885.1 Oscillospiraceae bacterium
GTGGTGATGTGGGTGGTGGCCTGTGCCAGCTGTCCAATCTGATTTTTTGGATGACCCTGCACACCCCGCTGACGGTGGTGGAGCGTTACCGCCACTCCCACGACGTATTTCCGGACGCAAACCGCACGCAGCCCTTTGGAAGTGGTGCTACCTGCGCCTACCCGCACCGGGATTTGATGATACGCAACGATACGGATCAGCCGTTTCAGCTGTGTATACGGGTGGGTGAGAAAGATTTGGAAGGAGAGTGGCGGGCGTTCACGAAACCTGCCGCGATCTATCGTATTGTGGAGAAAGATTGCAGAATGGACCAGGCGGCCTGGGGCGGATATGTGCGCCACAATGCTCTGTGGCGCGAGGTATACACCCGGGCAGGAGAATTGGAACGAGAAGAATTTCTGTTTTCCAATGATGCGATCATGATGTATAATCCGCTACTTCCGCCGTGTGATTGAGGAAGGCAGGCATAGATGCAATATAAAAAGATTGTTTCCGGCCGATTTATCGACCGACCCAACCGCTTTATCGCCCGTGTGGAAATCCATGGGCAGGTGCAGACCGTCCACGTGAAGAACACCGGCCGCTGCCGGGAGCTGCTGGTGCCGGGGGCGACGGTGTATCTGCAGCACAGCGATGACCCCAGCCGCAAGACGGCCTGGGACCTGATCGCGGTGGAAAAGGGCGAGCGACTCATCAACATGGACGCCCAGGCGCCCAACAAAGTGTTCCGGGAGTGGGCCGAGTCGGGCAGCTTTCTGCCCGACCTGACTCTGCTGAAACCGGAAACCACCTACGGCACGTCCCGCTTTGATTTCTATGCAGAAGCGGGCGGGAAGCGCCATTTTATCGAGGTCAAGGGCGTTACGTTGGAGGAAGATGGAATCGTCCGGTTTCCCGACGCCCCCACCGAGCGCGGGGTCAAGCATCTGGAAGAACTGATTTCCGCCCATCAGGCGGGTTACGAGTGCTGGGCCTGCTTTGTCGTGCAGATGTCCGATGTGAAGTGGCTTGAGCCCAACGACACCACCCATCCACAGTTTGGGGCGGCTCTGCGCCGGGCGGCGCGGGCGGGGGTCCGCATTTTGGCGCTGGATTGTGCGGTAACGGCAGAAACACTTGCAATCAAAGGGGAAATCCCGGTGCGGCTTTGATTGACAAAGGGGAGCCGCAACATTATAATGAGATAGTATCAAGCAGGGAGGAGGCGGCGGTATGCGAGCCAACGCACCCATCGGAATACTGGACAGCGGCGTGGGCGGCTATACGGTCGCCCGGGTCCTGCAAAAACGGCTGCCCAAGGAGGATATTATCTACTACGGCGACGGCGGAAATGCCCCCTACGGCAACCGCACCGCCGAGGACATCGTCCACATCGTGGGTCAGATCTTGGATTTTATGGCGGAGCAAGGTGTAAAGGCAGTTGGCCTTGCATGCAACACCAGCTCTGCCCTCATCGACCGCTTTGCGGATAACTATGATTTCCCCATCTTCAGCATCGTGCAGGCCGGCGCGGACGAGGTGCTGCGCCGGGGCATGAGGCAGGTGGGGGTGCTGTCCACGGTGCTGACCGCCAAAACAGGCAGCTATCCCCGACTGATACAGGCGGGTGACCCGGCGGTGGAGGTGTTCTCCCAGGGGAGTGTGAACCTGGCGGCTTTGGTGGAGTCCGGTACGGCAAGCGAGGAGGAAATCGTGGCCGAGCTGCGGGCATCCCTGGGCCAACTGGTAACGGAACAGCCCGAGCTGGACACCCTGGTGCTGGGCTGCACCCACTACCCCATCGTGCAGGACATCATCGCCCGCACCTATCCTCAGTTTACCAATATCATCGACCCGGCGCTGGGCCAGGTGGAGAATATGAAGGCCTGCTTTGCCGGAAACAACGCCCTCAATCCCGGCGGCGGCAAGCTGCAGCTCTACACCTCCGGCGACTGCGGCAAGTTCGAAGCGATGGCCCGGCAGCTTGGCCTGAAGCTGTCCGGCCCGGCGATTTATAAAAAAGTGGCACATCCGCTGTAAAGGGAAAAACGCCACACTCATTGAGCGGTGTGCATAAAACGGTTAAACCGACCTATGATTACGATCATAGGTCGGTTTTTATTTGCGTTATTTCGCTATTGCTTGATAGTTATTTTGATGTCGCCCGTGGTTGTGATAATTTCACATCTGCCGCCATTCACAGTTTTGGGAACATTGACATTACCCGTATCGGTTTTTGTAATAAATACCTTTTCGGTGAGCAAGCTGCCTGTAACGTCACCCGTATCGATTTCGATGTAAAGTTCAGCGGCATCGGAACAGTCAAACAGTACATCACCGGTACTTCTTTTGACAGAGAACTTTCCTGCCGCAATCACATGACTCGAAGAAATATCTCCGGTAGTCCCAGTTGAGGTGAAGCTTTTGCACCGGATGTTGGACAGATATGTTTTGCCTGTTGATACACCGACCGTAATATTCCCTACGCAGCTCACGCTTGAAACGGTCACCTTGCCCGTAGAAACCGTAAGGTCAAGCGAGCCGGCAGCGATGTCTTCAACGCAAATATCGCCGGTGGTTGTCTTGATTTTTACACCTTCTATGGCAGAAGCATGGCTTTCAACATTACCGGTGTTTTCTGAAATATCAATACTTTTGAATTTGAACGCTTCGGGTATTTCAACATCACCGGTGTTTGCATTGACGGAAAGGTTGCCATATTCACCTTGCGGAAGGTACACTGTTAGTTTCGGCGTGTCAAAATTGAACCCGATATATTCGTACCACTTCCGAGTATCGACAACCTCAATTGCAAGCGTGCCGTCCTTTACCGCAACCGAATGCTTTATGCCTTTTTGTTCGTAGCAGGAAACCGAAGTCGTTGGACTTTCGGAAGGCATAAACACAATATCGGCAGTATTGGTTATGATCGATATATTTTTATAATTTTCGCTGATCTCATGGGCGTTACGTTCATACTTGGCAGTTGATAATTTCGTAAAATCCCATTTAAGCATTGACATTGCACCTCCAAAAACGATACATCCAATCAACACAAGAGAAGCTGCTGTAATGAGCCATACTTTTGTTCTTGTTCTCATTACGCTACCTCCTTTCCGATGAAGCGGGTTTTGATCCATGTTGCCGGTTTCTTTGTGAGGAGTAAGGTGCCATTTGTCGCTGCTTTGCATCCGTAAAACATAAAGATGGCAAGCCCCGCACATACAATACCGGCGGCGAGCATGGCAAGTCCAGAAGCACCGCTACCGCCCGCAGCAAAGACGATACCCGCCAGCACAGTGCCAACCGAACAAGCGGCAAGGGAAACAAAGACAGACCACAAGGAGATAATGACAGCCCACAACGAAAGGTAAAGGGAAAGCATTACGGCAAACGCGGCAATTCCCAAGGAGAGCCATACCGGAGAGCCCAGCACCAAAAGGACGATTTCACCCCCGCGCAGCCGTTGCTTGGGTTTCGTTCGTTCCTTGGCGATTTTCATAAGAGGAGTTTCAGCCACCACTTGCGCCACAATTTCTTCAACAGAGCCGATTGCAGAAACGGCTTCTTCCTCCGAACGACCTTCTTCCATTTGATCTTCGATCATTTCGCTGTAAAAGGTCAAACGTTCCTCGATGTCATCCTGCGGCAATCCGGATAACCCTTTACGCAACTGCGCAAGAAATTCTTGCCTACACATTGGCATCGTCCTCCTTGGTTACAAATCGATATATCGATAAGATCTCGTTCCAATCGACCTTGAAATCCTCGATGCGTTTCAGGCCATCCTCGGTAATATGGTAATACTTCCGAAGTCTGCCGCCATGTTCGGCAGTGTGAACAGTCAACATATTCGCTGTTTCCAAACGTTTCAGAATGGTATATAAGGTCGATTCGGAAAGTTCAATATACGGTTTCATATCTTTTATGATCTTATAGCCGTATGAATCTTCGCTCTTAATGGCTGCCAAAACGCAAACATCTAACAACCCTCGCTTTAACTGAATGTCCATGCCATGCCTCCTTTTATGATATACATCGTATCACGAGGTATTTGTTTTGTCAATAGAGTCCATGGAAAAGCAAGAAAGCCGCCCGCGGGATTTTACTCCCTCGGGCGGCAATATTCCAAGCGGCGATAGTATGAAAACGCTCCCGGCAGATTATTATTTGCCGGGAGCGCAGTTGTTTTATGACGTTCCGCCATCGGGGGCGGAGGGAGGGATCAGAATTCGGCGTTGCCCACGGTACGGGGATGCAGCTCCACGTCGCGGATGTTGCTGATGCCGGTCAGGTACATGACCATACGCTCAAAGCCCATACCGTAGCCTGCGTGGCGGCAGGAGCCGTAACGGCGCAGATCGCAGTACCACCAGTAGTCCTGGGGATCCATACCCAGTTCCTTGATACGGGCTTCCAGAATGTCGATGCGTTCCTCACGTTGGGAACCGCCGATCAGCTCGCCTACACCGGGAACCAGACAGTCGGCGGCGGCAACGGTCTTGCCGTCGTCGTTTTGGCGCATATAGAAAGCCTTGATCTCCTTGGGGTAGTCGGTGACGAAGACAGGGCGCTTGTAGACCTGCTCGGTGAGATAGCGCTCGTGCTCGGTCTGCAGGTCGGTGCCCCACTCCACCTTGTAGTCAAATTGATCGTTGACTTTCTTCAAAATCTCTACAGCCTCGGTGTAGGTGACGCGGCCAAAATCGGAGTTGGCAACCAGCTCCAGCCGCTCCTTCAGCCCCTTGTCCACGAAGGAGTTGAAGAAATTGATCTCGTCGGGGCATTTGTCCAGAACGGTCTTGATGACGTACTTGATCATGGCCTCGGCATTGTCCATGTAATCCCCCAGATCGGCAAAGGCCATCTCCGGCTCAATCATCCAAAACTCGGCGGCGTGGCGCTGGGTGTTGGAGTTCTCGGCGCGGAAGGTGGGGCCGAAGGTGTACACATTGCCAAAGGCCATGGCGAAGTTCTCGGCATTGAGCTGGCCGGACACGGTGAGGTTGGCCTTCTTGCCGAAGAAGTCCTGGGACCAGTCGACGCTGCCATCCTCCAGGCGGGGAGGATTTTCCATATCCAGCGTGGTCACTTGAAACATCTCGCCGGCGCCCTCGCAGTCACTGGCGGTGATGATGGGGGTGTGCACGTAGACAAAGCCGTGGTCCTGGAAGAAGCAGTGGATGGCATGAGCGGCCACGGAACGCACACGGAAGGCGGCGGAGAACAGATTGGTCCGGGGACGCAGGTGCTGAATGGTGCGCAAAAACTCGATGCTGTGGCGCTTCTTCTGCAGGGGATAGTCGGGGGAGGACACGCCCTCCACCTCGATGGAGGAAGCCTTGATCTCCAGAGGCTGCTTGGCCTCGGGGGTCAGCACCACGGTGCCGTTGACGATCAGGGCGGCACCCACGTTCTGGGCGGCGATCTCCTTATAATTGGCCAACACGTTGGCATCCATGACCACCTGCAGATTCTTGAAGCAGGAGCCATCATTCAGTTCAATAAAGCCAAAGGTCTTCATATCCCGGATGGTGCGGGCCCAGCCCATAACGGTGACGGTCTGGCCGGACAGGGCCTCCCGATCAGCGAAGACGGCGGCAATAGTGGTTCGGTTCATATTATCCTCTCCAATTTAACAAATAGGACTGTCCGTGTAGGCGGACAGTCCTATTATAATGCCTTTGTCCCCGTTTTACAAGCAAAACGGAGGAAATTTTTAAGACATAGGGATGAAAAACGTCCATGGGGCGGTGACGATGGCCAAGGTCAGGGCAACCACGTGCCGCTGGCGGTCATTCAAAGCGGGGCAGGAACGCAGCGCCCGGCGGTCGAAGAAGTAAATGCATACACCAGAAACGGCCACGGCGAACAGTGTGACCACGAAAGCCAGCCAGCTTTTGAAGGGATTATACATCACCGGTTCCAGCAGGAAACGAAACGGCTCGGGCAGGAAGTCAAGCAGGAACATGGTAGGCAGCAGGAACGCAACCCCCACAAAGTCTGCCCCGAAACCCAGCAGCCACACCCGCCACCAGGCGTGGCGCAGGACGGCCTTTTTCTGCGTATGTTTCAGAGCCAGCAGGGTGAGGAAAACCACGGCGCAGTCAATGATGAGGTTGCCCGGCAGGACCACCAGCCAGACGGTGGGCAGCAGAAACAGCAGCCAAATGGGTAAAAGGACATTGTACAGGCGGACAGGTCGCTTCATGGCGGAGCCTCCTTTCAGATAGGTTTATTATAAAAGATTTTCCCGTTTTTGTCCAGCATCGGTATAAGCAGGAGCGGGGCGGTCAAGACTATGGGCAGTGAGCCGAGAATGGCTGCAAGGAGGTACGCATGAAACAAAACGGCATTATGAAGAAACTGGGCGACTTTATCATGGGCAAGGGCTTTTACATAGCCCTGCTGCTATGTGTTGCCACCATTGGCGTTTCCGGTTATTATTTGTACAGCGAATTGAGCGCGGCGCCCCTGTCGGACTCCGCGGGCGGCCAGGCACAGGTGGAACTGCCCACGGGAGAGGGACAGGCCAAACCGCCGGTGGTATCTCAGACCGACCCCCGGCAGCAGGAGAAGGATGCCCCCAAGCCTCAGCCGGTGAAGGTGGAGCCTCAGCCGAAACCGGAGCCGGAACCGGAACCGGAGCAGCCGACGACGGCGCCGGTTTCCGCACCGCCGGTCTATACCTGGCCGGTGAAGGGCGAGGTGTTCAGCGACTTCAGCCTGGAGGTGCTGGCCTACGATGAAACGATGGGGGACTGGCGCACCCACTCCGGGGTGGACATCGCCGCGGCGGTGGGGACCCGGGTGCTGGCCCTGAGCAACGGTACGGTGACAAGGGTGTATGAGGATGATTTGATGGGTACCAGCGTAGTCATTGACCACGGGGATGGACTTGTCAGCACCTATCAAAACCTGTCTTCCTATCCCACCGTGGCGGAAGGGGACAGTGTGGTGACAGGAACAGTCATCGGCGCGGTGGGGGATACCGCCATTGCGGAAAGCGGCAGGCCGCCCCACCTGCATTTGGAGGTCATGTTGGACCAGCGGTCCGTAGACCCCATCGACTATCTGCCCCAATACTGAAAAAAGTGGTATGCCCTGTGGGCATACCACTTTTTTTACTTGCAGACGGTGTCCGAAATGATTTGAGAAAAAGCATCCAGCCGCTGGTCAATGCCGGGCAGACGCAAGGCCTCCCCGGGGGCGTTGGCCGTTTCCATGAGCGCGAAGTTGCCGGGCAGGTGGAAGGATTTGTTCATGTTCAGGCCGCCGATCAACTGCCGGGCCACCACGTCGCCGCCGGAGTAGCCGGACACCACGATGGCGAACAGGGCCTTGTCGTAGAACCGGGTCTGACGGAACAGGGCGGTCAGGCGGTTGACGAAGGCGGTCAGGTTGGCGGAAATGGCGTCGTTGTAATTGGGGCAGACCATGACGATGGCGTCGGCCCGGCGGACGGCGGGGAACACCTCGTCCTGCATGACGCTGCCGTAGAAGCAGCCGCCCTGCTCCCCAAAGTGCAGGCACATGGTATAGGGACAGCCGGAGCAGTCGAACACCGTGCCGTTGCGCAGACCGATCTCGGTGATGGTACAGCGCTGCCTCAGCCGCGCGGCAACCGCGTCCCACAGGTCCAGTGTGTTGGAGATATGGTGGTTGGAGGCGTGGAGGACCAGCAACTCGGGCCGCTCCTTTTTTGCGGATGAATAGGCCAAGATCCGCTGCACCAATTCCCGGGCGGTGGCGTGATAGGCCTGCTCCGGTGTGCAGTTGAGGTTGTCCGCCTGCACCCGCAGGTTTGCCAAAGAGCCGGTCCCCTCCACCAGCGGACGGCCCACAAAGGCGCAGCCGGCCAAATTGGCAGCCAGGGTCAGCTCGGTGGCGGTGGACTTGGTGTACAGCTCACTTTCTCCGTCCACGATCAGGCCGGCGGTACAGCCGGTCAGCAGGGTGGGGTCCCGCCGAAGGGCCAGCAGCAATTGCTGATAGGCGGGATTGATACCGAATTGACCCAGGGGGACGGCGAACAGCAGCCGTTGGTCACGCAGGTCGCCAAGGGCGGCCATGTTGTTTACGATACGGTGGGGAACGTCGGCCAAGGCGTGGGTCAGCACCCCGTCCAGCCGGGGACAGCCACCCACGATTTGGGGATAAATAACAGTCAGGGACAAGGCGCTCACCTGCCTTTACAGAATTTCTTTCAGATGCTTCGCCGCAGCCGCGATATGCGCAAAAAGCGGGTCGGGGATGTGGTCCAGCAGCTCGGTTTCCACGCCGTATGGGGTGTAACGGTTTTTGACACCCATGTAGATGCCGTCCAAAAACACCGAGCCGCAGTGCCACTGACCCCGCAGGGTCAACAGGATGGACAGCGCGCCGGAGGACAGGGCGGGGGCCACGTAGGGCTTGAACCCGATCTCGCGCATTTTTAGGTTGGCGGTGAGGGTCAGCTCGGTCAGTTCCCGGGACAGGTCCTCGTCATAGTCGGCGATGGAGTTGGCCACCGTTAAGCCGGTTCCGTGGGGGCCGAAGGTGCGGCCCTCGGTAAGGAAGGAGGCAAACCGCTCGTCCCGCTTGGCGTAGTAGGCCGCCCGGGCGTTCATCACCCCAAGGCCGTACCCCTGCACCTGCTCGGGCAGCAGACCCTTGCCGTCCCAGTTGCCGTCCTCGTCCCGGTTGCTCTCCAAATAGGCGACCTTGGCAAGGGGGTCCACCGGGTCGGACACGGCGCACCACAGACCGCGGAAGTTGGCCTTTCGGGCCATTTTAGCGTAGTGGGCCACGATTTTGGCATTGTTCTCAAACTGGTACATCCGAACGTCCTTGATACCGGAGTCCACAGGGGGGATGCCTTTGGAGGCCACGAAGACGAACACATCGCAGTCGAACAGCCTGTCCGGGGTGATGACCTCCACTTCAGGCATGGCATTATAGTCCCAGGGCAGGGCGATTTGCCCCAGCTCAAACTCCCACCGGGCGGTGATCTGCTCGGACAGGTCGCAGATACCGATGGAGGAGATGACGTCGCCCCCCAACAGCTTCAGACCGGTCAGCAGGGTGGAACCCACGTCGCCAATGGCCAAAACGTTGACCCGCTTTTTGCCGGGGACGGGCGGGGTCAAAGCGGATCGCCAGCCGGGGCGATCCACGTTCACCGCCGTCAGATGTCCTCGCTTCAGGGCGGCGGCAACCGGACCGTCCGGTTCCGGCCGGGGCAGGCGGGAGGCATCCAGCACCCTCAGGCTGTGAGGGTCGGCAAGCTGCCCCGGGTGGGTGACCCGGAAGCTGCCCCGGCCCAGCACACTGTCGCCGTGGACGGCCACAAACAGCCGGCCCTCCGTGGGGGGCGGGGTGGATACGAACCCGGCCAAAGGTGTGGGGGACGCAAGGGTGGAATTGAGGTGGCAGTAGTAATACAAAGGGGTCACCTCCGCTTAGGAATGGGCGCGCATCAGCAGCTCCAGATCGTTTTCCAAATAGACCGACGCGGCAAGGTTTGGATCATAGGACACGCAGCTGCCCTTGTCGGGGCAAAGGGGAAGCACAACCGCCTCGGGCAGGCGGCCCAGGGTCAGGTTGCGGGCGTACAGGGTGCGGTACTCCGCCTCCAGCACCTGCATGACAGCCTGGGCATTTTCCAAACAGCAGCGGGACAGATTGAAGATGGCTTTGTCCGGACACTCATCCTGGAAGTTGGGGCGCGCATAGGGCAGAATGTGGTTGATGCCGGGCAGAAGGCCGGGGACGGGGGGCGCGGGTCGCCGGATGGTATCGCCGCCGATGAAGGGGTAGAGGGTGGACTCCACAAACCACTGGCGCATACGGGGGACAAAGTACACGCTGTCCACCGGGCGGCCACGCAGCTGCATCAGGTCCCGGCCGTAGCCGGACAACACGCCCACAAGTACGGTCTTTACATGGACTCCCTCCTGCTGCAGGATGGGGTCCAGGGCCTTGATGCGGTTGCCGGGATGCATCAGGTCGTCCACCAAAATTACCGGGCGGTCAAAGGATTTGATGGTGCGGATCTGAGTGGGGATGGGGGAATAGTTGGGGAAGGCCTCGATGGTGTTGGAGCGCAGGTCGGGGGCAAATACCTTATCGGTGTGCAGAGTCTTGGTCACCGTGTTGGGTACCACCTTACTGCGCAGCAGCTTGCCAAAGGGTACACACATACATTCACCCAAAGTCCGGGGGACGGAGGGGGTGATGGGGACATTGTTGATGGCGGTGATCTTCTCCAACAGCCGGTGGTGAATGACGTCGGAGGACAGGGTCAGCAGCAGACTGCCGGGGTGCAGCTCGGTCATGGCCCGCTGCAGCCGCTCGTGGCAGCGGCGCAGGGTGCGCAGCACCTTGGGGTTTTGGGACAGGGGGTGCTGAATGGTGGTTTCCAAATTTTGAATGAGAACGGTGGGGGCGTGCATATCCACCTGGTACAGGCTGCCGGCACCCTCCACCGGGCGGAAGCCCTGTCGGCGCAGCAAATCGTCGGTTTCCTCGTTGCAGTGGCCGGTGTGGGGATGGTACAGGGCGTAGGCGCAGTCCACCTCCACACAGCGGGCCAGCAGCTCGCTCAGCAGCAGTTGGGCCGGGTCCTGGGCCCGCCGCTCGGCGGCGGTGTGGATGGCGGTGATGAGCAGCACGGTGCCCGCGGACTGCAGGCGGATACGCTGGGCCAGCTCTGGGTCGTTCAGGGCGGAGAACAGTTGGGCGCAGGACAGGGTGCGATAGCTGATCCAGCCAAACAGCTTGTCGGGGTCGGCAATATCGCGCAGCAGAAGCAGCCGGTCCCCCGAGCGGGCCATGGCACGGCGCAGGGGGGCAAGGCCGGGGTGGATGGCAACGGCCCGGTCCAGCAGGGCATCCTCCGGGTGGTCGGCCCACTGGAACCGGAAGTCGCCCCGGCCCAGCACGGGTTTGTTCTGCGTGTCCCGCAAATACAGGCCGTTCTGATAGATAAAGTCCTGAATGACGGGGTCGATATAGTTGGAGATGTCCCGGTTCAGGTCCACGTTTTCCCGGATGCGGGAGGAACTGATGTCCTCCAGATGGGCGGGCAGCTGCAGCTGCAGAACCTGGCCGGTGATGCAGGACAGGTTGGGCTGCTTCTCGCCGGAACGGCGGAAGATGATGTGATTTCGCTGGTGGATGGAACCGGGGCAGGGATCGGCGCTGTAGGCCGAGGCGTTGGCCACCACGTCACCGCCGGCCACGATGTAGACCTGACGCCCCTCAAACACCTGCTGCAGGCGGTCCAGATCCGCTGGGTTGGCGATGTTGACGGGGATGTGGTCGGGGAACAGGTGGACGTGGAAATCCCCGGCCACCGACATGCTGACCACCTGGCGGCGGATCAGGTGAGGCTGCGCCTTCTTGGACCAGGAGAACTCGTCCACAGCCAAATACACCTCAAAGCCCATGTCACGGATGGCCTGCACGATACCCTTGTGGGACAGGGTGAAGGGGTCAAATGTGCCGGGGAAGAAGGCCACCTTCTCCGGCGTGGAGAAGGTCATGGGGCCGCGGTCCAGCCGGTACAGGGACAGGAACCGGTAGATGTGGGACAGGGTAGAGGTGCGGTAGAAGAAGGTCAGCCGCTCCTCGTTGGGGGCAGCCTGGAGCAGGAACAGCAGCTTTTGATAGATGAGCGAGAAGGTGTGGGTCTTTTCCGCCATAGACAGATGGCTGCTTTCAAACAGGTACTTGCCGATGACCAGCATGGCCTCCTGCCGCACGCTTTGGCGGTAGTGGGCCAGGCCCTGCAGCAGCATACCCAGCAACTCCTGCCGGCGGGCCTCGTAGACGGCCTCATCCTCCGGGAATCGGGCGGGGTACTCGGGATAGTGCTGCAGCAGTACACCCACCGTGGACAGAGCCACGGAAACCACGCTGTCCATGGGGCTGCCCAGCAGCTTTTTCAGACCGGTGATCTGCT
Source organism: Oscillospiraceae bacterium (assembly GCA_015067885.1). GTDB lineage: Bacteria > Bacillota > Clostridia > Oscillospirales > Oscillospiraceae > Lawsonibacter. Next base: position 11,924 of record SVLO01000020.1, read on the forward strand.
CATCCAGCTCCGTGGGGTGGAGGAACAGGGCGGCCTCGCCCAAGTAATCGGGGATGTACTTGGAGATCTCGTACTGGCCCATTTCCAGGCCCTTGCCCAGCTCCACCACCACCTCGTTGCGCTGCTCACGGCTGAGCAGGCCGATCAGGCGCACAAACGCCTGACCGGCGGCGTGGCGGACCACGACCCGCTCGGCCACCTTGACCAGGTTGGACAGGTGGGTGGCGATGTGCAGGATTTGGGCATGACGACCGTGTTCCACCTGATCTACCAGCAGCTCGATGTTCAGCGACTTGATGATCCAGGGGGTGGCGGTTTTCAGGTTGTTCAAAAACACCTCGCCGGTGACGTCCCGCTCGTGCAGCAGGGCGTGGTGATGGGAGGTGTCCTCGCCGGAGGTTTCCAGCAGCTTATACTGCAGGAAGAGCATGGGCAGGTCGTTGCCCGGGTCCACGCTGCGGGCGATGTCGGCAATGCGGCGGCCGGCGGCGGTCTGGTCGGGCAGCGAGGAACTGAGGGTCAGCAGGAAACGCAGGGCGGCCACCCGCAGCCGCAGTTCACCCTGCAGGGCAAAGTGGGCGGCGAAATCCACCAGATGGAGGGTGGTCTGCTCGTCATACAGATGGGCGGGCAGATCGTGGAGGGCGTCCAGCAGGGTGAAGGCGGTGTCGGGCTGCATCCGTTCCGGGTCGGCGTAGAACTTCAGCAGGGCGGATACGAAACGGTCGGTGTCCTCCTCACGACAATGCTCCAGCAGAGCGGCCACCACCAGCTTCAGGGTATAGCCGATGTGGGCGCGCTGGGGCTGAGTGGTCTTATGGTCGGGGTAAATCAGCTTGTTCAGATACTTTTCCCACAGAAGGAAGGGACGGTCCTGGGCGGGATCGGCGGGGGCATCGGCGGGCAACTGTTTGCGGTAGCCCAGGTTGAACCGGGCAATGATCTGACCCATGAGGGCGCCGGCCTGGCGGCGGATATCACCCTCCCGATGGACCAGCAGTTCGTATAGGAAGGCAAGTGCCTGCTCCTTCTGCCGGGCGGACAGATAGGTGAAATACTCCTCGAACACGTCCAAATAGGCCCGCAGCTGCTTCCAGTCCTTGGCGGAGCGGGCGGCCTCGATAATGTTGCCGAATTGCCGCTCGTTGCTCAGCGCGTGCATCAGGGCCAGGTTGTGGTCCACACTCATGGTGGTTATGGCGGCCACCATTTCGTCCGGGGTCATAACGGCGGGGTCCTTGGCGGCGGCGGGTGTTCCGGGGGCGCCGGTCAGGTCCACATCGGCGCCCAGATGGCGCAGATAGTCCTCGAAGTCCGCTAATTTACCGTAGACAAACTCGTAACGGCGCAGCTTTTCCGCATCCACATTCTCCAGCTTGGTCAGAACGGCGCGGAAAGCCTGCTCCAGAGGCATAAGGGTGGTGACAAGATGACCGTGGGCGTCCGGTGCCTGCCGGGCGCGGAAGTCGGCGTAAATCAGGCACAGGGACTCGGCGGACAGGGACTCCAGCTCCAGATCCCAGGTGGAGTGATTGGTGGCGATATGGCTGACATTCTCCAAATTGTGGGCCATGAGCCAACCGTCGGTGTAATAGTAGTGCAGATGGGGGACCCGCTCACCGGGGCGGCAGCCGAACTTGCCCAAATCGTGGCTGGCGGCAGCGGCGGATACCAGGGACAAGTCGATGTTGACTCCGGCCCGGTGCAGCCCCTGAGCGGCGGTCATGGCAATGTAGTGTACCCCGGCGATGTGGCTGAGAGTTTCGTGCTCGGTCAGCTCCTCGCCCAGGCGCATCAGCTCATAGACATACTCCTGCCGCAGGGCGTTGAGGAAACGGTTATATTCCCGGGCGTTGTCGTAGGGGCGGAATTCCTCCTCCCGGAGAAAACGGAAATCACGGGCGCGGTCAAAGGGAAGACACTCGCCCTCATACTCAAACAGCACCTGCATGGCGCACAGCAGCAGATTGGCACCATCGGCGTGGGCATCGGAATCGGGGGCGAAGTTGCCCGTCGGGAACATCAGGCTTTTTGCGTAGCGATAGCAGAAATCCAGCCAGCCGTCCCTGGGTTCTTCGGACAGGTGGGGCAGGATGTCGCTGCACAGCCGGACCACCGTGGCGCAGGACAAATGCTCCTTCAGGGGCAGCAGGTCGGACAGACCCACCGTCCAGGAGGGGGCGTGCAGCAGCGCCATCGCCGCCTGTTTGGTGGGGGCCATGGGCAGCCGCCGGGCGGCAAGCCGCTCGGCCGTGCGGGTGGTGAGCTGTTGGACGAGTTTTTCGTGCATAGTAACGCCGCCTTTCAGAGAAAAGCTTATAAAGTATCAAATTATTTTATCACACAAACCGCCGTGTAGCAAACAAAAAGTATGCAAATCCGTTCTCCCGGGCAGATTGAAAAGCACGTGGAATTGTGTTAAAATAAAATGAAAACTCAAAAGGAGCGTGTCGGCATGAAAAAGAATGTGATTCTCGGGGTCATCGCCATCCTGCTAACTGTGGCTGCCTGCTATGTGGCCTACTATAGGTTTTGGGCGGCGCTGGTGGGATTTGGCATTTCGGCGGTCGTGCTGCCGATCGCATTCCACAACGTAACGCGCAGATTTGCCTGGCTCAGTGTTCCCTTTGCGGCGGTGCTGGATCTGGTGCTGTACTGGCCCGATTTCAGTTACTATGAGTCCCGGGGCCTTTTTGTGCTTGCGGCCCTGGTGCAGCTTGCGGTGATCGCGGGTGTGGTGCTGCTGTTGAAATTCGTTGACAAAAGAGAGGATACCGATGCCCAACGTGATTGAAATAACCGACTTTAACGACCCCCGGCTGGACGTATTCGCCCGGCTGACCGAGGCGCAGCTTCTCAACCGGCAGGAGCCGGCCAACGCCATGTTCATCGCCGAAAGTCCCAAGGTCATCCACCGGGCGCTGGATCTGGGCTGCCGACCGGTGTCCATGCTCATGGAGCGCCGGCATATTGAGGGGCAGGCCGCCGACGTGGTGGAGCGCTGCCCCGGCGTACCCATCTTCACCGCGGAGTTCGACGTGCTGACCCAGTTGACCGGTTTTGCCCTGACTCGGGGCGTGCTGTGCGCCATGCTCCGTCCCGCCCAGCCCAGCGTGGAGGAAATATGCAAAAACGCCCGCCGCATCGCGGTTTTGGAGGATATTATGAACCCCACCAACGTGGGGGCTATCTTCCGCTCCGCCGCCGCTTTAGGCGTGGACGGCGTGCTGCTGACCCCCGGCTGCAGCGACCCGCTGTACCGTCGCTCCGCCCGGGTGAGTATGGGTACGGTGTTTCAGGTACCCTGGGCGTACTTGGGGGACGAGATGTCCGACTGGCCCGGACCGGGTATGGAGCTGCTCCATAAACTCGGCTTCAAGACCGCGGCTATGGCATTGAGTGATGACTCGGTCAGCGTGGATGACCCGCGCCTTGCCGCCGAGGAGAAGCTGGCCATCGTGCTGGGTACCGAGGGGGACGGGCTAGCCACCAAAACCATCGCCGCCTGCGACTATACCGTGCGTATCCCCATGGCCCGGGGGGTGGACTCCCTCAATGTGGCGGCGGCCAGCGCCGTGGCCTTTTGGCAATTGAACGGGCCGTGTTAATGAAAACCAAGCGTAGGGAGGGACGACCCCGGCCCAACCAGTCGTCGGGCCCTACGGATACAGCACCACCTGCGGGTGCGTTGGCCCTACAGCGTGCCATTAAACCGTTTGTAGGGGGCGGCGCCCTCGACGCCCCGAAAGAAAGAAGTCCCCGACCGTGTGGTCGGGGACTTCTTGTATGTCTGTCAACCCAGGGAAATATCCCGGGTGGCGTAGGCGTTCAGGTCCTGCCCGGCGGTGTGGCCGGCCAAATACTCGTAATAGCCCTGACAGCCGATCATGGCGCCGTTGTCGCCGCACAGCTTCAGCTCCGGCATATAGAGCTTTACGCCCGCCTGTTTGCAGGCCCGCTCCAAATCCGCCCGGATGCGGCTGTTGGCGGCCACGCCGCCGGCGATGGCCAGGGTGTTGTACCCGGTCTGGGCCACCGCCGCCATGGCCCGGGGGACCAGGCTGTCGCTGATGGCCTGACCGAAGCTGGCGGCAAAGTCAGGCAAATTCAGCTCCTCACCCTTCTGCTCGGCGTTGTGCAGCAGGTTCAGCGCGGCGGTCTTCAGACCGGAGAAGGACATATCCAGCTCCGCGCCGCTGACGTGGGCCCGGGGGAACTCGTACCGGGTGGGGTCGCCCCCCTGACCCAGGCGGTCCATGGGGGCGCCGCCGGGGTAGCCGATGTTCAGTACCCGGCCCACCTTGTCAAAGCACTCGCCCGCCGCGTCGTCCCGGGTGCCGCCCAGCACCCGCATTTCGGTGTAGGACTGCACGTCCACGATGATGGTGTTGCCGCCGGACACGCACAGGCAGACGAAGGGCGGCTCCAGCTCCGGGTGGGTGATGTAGTTGGCGGCGATGTGGCCCCGGGTGTGGTGGACGGGGATGAGGGGCACGCCCAGGGCATAGGCCACCGCCTTGGCAAAGTTGACCCCCACCAGCACCGCGCCGATAAGGCCGGGGGCGTAGGTCACCGCCACGGCGTCAATGTCCCGGCGGGAAAGACCGGTCTGTTCCAGGGCCCGGTCGGCAAGGGCGCTGATGGCCTCCACGTGTTTGCGGGAGGCGATCTCCGGCACCACGCCGCCGTAAATGGCGTGCATCTCCACCTGGGAGGCGATGCAGTCGCACAGCACCTGCCGCCCGTCCCGGACGATGGCCACCGCCGTTTCGTCGCAGGAGGACTCAATGGCTAAAATGTTCATGGAATTACTCCTCTCTCCACTCCGCCGGGGGGTTGGGCTTCTCACCCGGGGCAAGGGGGATTTGGATAAAGCGGTCGTAGACCCGCTTGGGCATGTGGTTTGCGTAGATGGTGCGGTGGGCCGCCAGTAGCTCCTCCGCCGTCACGTCCTCGTCACCCCGAATCAGGGTTTCGTAGTGGACGCCGTACAGGGCGCAGTCGTAGCCGCCGTAGCGGAAGCCGTTGCGGTAATAGAAGTCCAGCCGGCGGCGCTGGAGGGCAGCCTCGTCCGGGTCGGGGGAGGTGACCCCCTCCGACTCGCCGAACACGCCCCGGTAGTCCCGGTAGCGCTGGGCCAGCAGGTCAAGGCAGGCGGTGCCAAGGCCGCCGCCCCGCTTGCCCTCCATTACACCCAGGTAGTCCAGCAGGGCGAAGGGTACCCCCGGCTCCAGCCACATGAAGGCGTAGCCCAGCAGTTCGTCCCCCTCGTAGAGGCCCAGGGGCTCGTAGCGGCCCTTGTCCCGCATATCCTCGATGGCGGACAGGGGCTTCAACTCGCAGGGCGGGAACGCCTTTGTCATCTCTTGATTGTAAAGTGTTTTCGTTTCACACTTATTCAGCAGCTTCAGTTCCATCCGACGTAAACTCCCGGGTCATAATGATGGCATCCTCGCGGGGATTGGTGTAGTAATTTTTCCGCAGGCCCACTTGTTCAAAGCCGTGCTTTTGGTACAGGGCGATGGCGGCGGCGTTGGAGGCGCGGACCTCCAGGGTCAGAAAGGCCAAATTGACCTCGCCAAACCGGCAGAACACGTCCAGCAGGGCGGAGGCCACGCCGTGGCGGCGGGCCGCCTCTTCCACGGCTACATTGTCGATGTAGCCCTCGTCCAAAACGGCGTGGAGGCCGGCGTAGCCCAGGATGTTGCCCTCGCCGTCCTCGGCCACGATGAAGCTGGCCTGGGGGTCAAAGAGGGCATCGGTGAGCATATTCTCCGTCCAGGGGGTGGAGAAACAGTTGCGTTCCAGCTCCGCGATTTGCCCGATGTGGCTGCGGTCCATGGGTACAATTTCGTAGTACATATCAACACTCCTCGGTGGATTTCTTTCGTCTGTATCGTGCCATAGGCCACCACACCAGCCAGCCGATTGCCACGCCCGCGGCGGGGGCGATGGCGGCCAGGGCGAAAATCAGGGCGGCCAGCATATCCCAGCCGGAACCAAAGATGGCGTACCAGCCGGCCATGGCCAGCAGACCCAAAACCGGCAGCACGGGCAGCGCCCGGAGACACCCGTTTTTGGTCACCCGGCACAGCAATAGCTGGGAGCAGAAGGCGGGGATGAGGGGCAGGAAAAACGAGGGCAGGTCAAGGAAGGTCAGCCAGTTGACCACGCAGCCAACGGTGCTGACCAGCCAAAGGGCCAACAGAGCGATATTCAGTCGGTTTTTCATGGAATCGCCCTCCTTTAGTGGGCGTCGGCCCAGCTTTTGCCCCGGTGGGTGTCGGCCAGCAGGGGGACGGCCAGCTTGGCCACGTTCTCCATCTCCTGCTGCAGCAGGGCGCAGACCTGCTCCGCCTCGCCCTCGGGACACTCCACGATCAGCTCGTCGTGGACCTGCAGCACCAGCCGGGCCTGCAGACCGTCGGCCAGCAGACGGTCACGCACCCGGATCATGGCCAGCTTGATGATGTCGGCGGCGGTACCCTGAATGGGGGCGTTGAGGGCCACCCGCTCGCCGAAGGAGCGCAGATTGAAGTTGGAGGATTTTAGCTCCGGCACCCAGCGGCGGCGGCCGAAGAGGGTGGCCACCCAGCCCTCGGCCTTGGCCTGCTCCACCACGGCGTCCATATAGGTGCGCACGCCGGGGTAGTGGGCGAAGTAGCGGTCCATGTAGTCCTTGGCCTCGGCCACGGATACCTTGATGTCCTGGGACAGGGAGAAGGGGGAGATGCCGTATACGATGCCGAAGTTCACCGCCTTGGCGCTGCGGCGCATATCGGACGTTACCTCCGACTGGGCCACGCCAAAGACCTGACTGGCCGTGATGGTGTGGATGTCCTCGCCGGAGTTGAAGCCGTCGATCATAGCGGCGTCGTTTGCCATGCAGGCCAGCAGCCGCAGCTCGATCTGGGAGTAGTCCGCGTCCACCAGCACCCGGCCCGCCGGGGCAATGAACATCTTGCGCAGCTCCGCGCCCAACTCGGTGCGGACGGGGATGTTCTGTAGGTTGGGCTCGGTGGAGGAAAGACGGCCCGTGGCGGTGACGGTATTTTGAAAACTGGTGTGAATTCGGCCGTCAGGCATAATTACTTTACCAAGTCCGTCCGCGTAAGTGGATTTCAGCTTGGTCAGTTGGCGATAGTCCAAAATCTGCTCAATGATAGGGTGCTGACCCCGCAGCTTTTCCAGCACCTCGGCATTGGTAGAGTAGCCCGTCTTGGTCTTCTTCACCGGGGGCAGGCCCAGCTTGTCAAAGAGCAGGGTACCCAACTGCTGGGTGGAGTTGATGTTGAATTGCTCCCCGGCCAGGTCGTAAATGGCGGTCTGGGCGGCCTCGATGCCCCGGGCCAGCATCTCGCCAAAGGTGACCAGGGCGCCCCGGTCCACAAAGAAACCGATCTGCTCCATCTCGGCCAGCACGGCGCAAAGGGGCAGCTCAATGTCGTAGTACAGCTTGTCCATGCCCAGTTCCGCCAGCTTGTCCTTCAACAGGGGATAGAGGTGGGCGATGAGGGCGGTGTGGGCGGCCCAATGCGCTGCCGGGGCGGTGGGGTCAGCCAGGGGGCCGAAGGCCTCCTCGTCCAGGAAATCCCCCTCGGGGAGCTGCAGGTTGAAGTAGTGCATGGCCAGCTTGTCCAAGTCGTAGCTGCCGTCGGTGGGGGAGAGCAAATAGGCGGCCACGCAGGTGTCAAAGGCGAAACCCTCGGTGGACAGCCCCTCCTCCAGCAGGCGGCGCTGGATGGGCTTGACGTCGTGGGCCGCTTTGGTCACTGCGGGGGAGAAAAACCCGCGCAGGAATTCGTTGTACCGGGGCAGACGGCTTGCAAGCAGCACGGCAGCCCGGCCGCCGTCCACCACGCACAGACCGTCCAGGGTGGGCAGGGGCAGGCAGGTGACAAACTCCGCCTGCTCGTACTGACCCAGCAGCTCCATGGCCCGCCGGTCGTCGGCCACCACCTCGCAGGGGCAGGTCAGATCCACTTCGACGGAAGCCGGAGCGGCGTCGCCTGGGGCGGTCAGGCCGTACTTGTCGATGAGCTTGGCAAATTCCAGCCGCAGGAACAGGCTGTAAAGGGCGTCGTTATCCACCGCCTTTCGCAGGTTGGCGGCGGGGTCAAAGTCCACGGGGGCGTCGGTACGGATGGTGGCAAGGTCGTAGGACAGCCGGGCCATATCCGCCCCTTCTGCCAGCTTGTTCACCACGCCGGGCTTGGCGGGGACCCCCGATTCCATCTCCGGCGCGGGCATAGCGGCGTACAAATCGTCAATGGACCGGTAGCGCTGAATGAGCGCCATGGCGGTCTTTTCCCCCACGCCCTTTACGCCGGGAATGTTGTCCGAGGCGTCGCCCATCAGGGCCTTCAGGTCGATGATGTGGATGGGGTCAAAGCCGTACTGCTCCCGGAAGGCGTCGGGGGTCATGTCCCGGGTCTCGGTGCGGCCCATGCGGGAGGATACCAGCTTGACGGTGGTGGTGTCGGTGATGAGCTGCAGGGAGTCCTTGTCCCCGGTGACGATGGTGGTGTGCCAGCCGGCGGTGGTGTCGATGGCGGCGATGGTGCCGATGAGGTCGTCCGCCTCCCACCCGTCCAGCTCGTAGGTGGGGATGTTCATGGCGTGCAGCACGTCTTTCAGCACCGGCATCTGGGCGGCCAGCTCCTCCGGCATACCCTTGCGCTGGGCCTTGTACCCCTCGTAGGCCAGGTGGCGGAAAGTGGGGGCCTTGCGGTCAAAGGTAACGCACAGGGCGTCGGGCTTGTCCTCGTCCAGCAGCTTGTTCAGAATGTTCAAAAACCCGAAGATGGCGTTGGTGGGCAGACCGTCCCGGGTGGTCAGATTTTGGCTGACGCCGTAAAAGGCGCGGTTGACGATGGAGTTTCCGTCCAGAACCATGAGCTTCATGGCTGTACCTCCTTGCCCGGCGGCATACGCCACCAGTTTACTAACAACATATTATACCAGTTTTTCACGGTGGGAGCAAGAAAAAAGAAAGGCCGCCTGTATGATACAGGCGGCCTTTGCGAGTGTGGCTCAACTATTGGTGGCGTAGAACTCGATGGTTTTGCTGGAGAAAATGTCGGGGGTGAAGGTGATTTCAAGCTCCTGCCAATCCTTCGGCACCTCGTAGCCAATAACACCGTTCATTTTTTTGCCGGCGGCAACAGAACCGTCCAACTGCGTTTTGTCGGTAGCCGCCAAAGCGGAAATGCTGAGAGAGGTGGAATAGTCATCCACGTAGGCTTCAAAGGACATCAGGGAACTGATGCTGATCTCGCTGTCGGAATTGTTGGCGATGTCAAACTCACAAATCACGAAGATATTTCCGGCCTCCGGCTCGAGGAATGCTGCGCCGGAACTCTCGGTAACGGAGGTCAGCGTAACCGCCACATCGTTCAAGGTTGCCTGCTCGTTGATAGTGAAGCGGGTTTTGGGTTGCTGCTCCGCGGCGGAAGAAGTGGCGGAGCCGGAAGTGTTTCCGGTGTTGGCGGTCGCGTTGCCGGTGCAACCACTGAGGAGGGCGATTGCCATAACCGCACACAGTGCGACAGTCCAACTGCGGATAAGTTTCATTTTGTTCATTGTTATCTCTCCTTTGTTTACGGCGCCTGACGCCGTTTCTGCCGCTATCATAGCACTGTCACGACGAAAAGTCAATACATTGTCGTTACATAAAACAACGACCGTGCGCCGTGGTTAGTGGCTATGACATTGGATAAACTGATGACAAGGCGGTGATAATGTGAGAGGAAAAAAAGAACTCAACATTCAAATTGGTGCGCGGCTGCAGACGGCCCGTGAGCGGGTAGGTTACACGCAGGAACGGCTGTCCGAACTGATCGGCGTTACACCCAATCACCTCAGCGCCATTGAACGTGGTGCGTCCGGCATCTCGTTGGAAGCGCTGGAAAAGATTTGCCCGGTTTTGGGTGTCGGCGCGGATTTTATCCTGTTTGGGGAAGAAAAGGGAGAGGACGAACTGCTTGCTATGGCGCGGCAACTGGCCCGTATTCCGGAAAACAAGCGCGGCGGGGTCAAAAAAGCGTTGTCTGCCTTGCTTGAATTGACGGTGATCGAATAAAAACGCAGCGGCATTGCCGCTGCGTTTTTTGCGTTCCGATGAGTCCGAAAGAGGTGTGCCGCCCCTACGATAGACCTGCAAGTTTTTCGCAATCGTCGGCGGAACTCGTTAGACGGGAAGTTTTATAGATGGTACAATGTGCTGCAGCACCCGCAAGGGGTGGCTTGATTTTTGCACCGAGAGAGAGTACAATGAACGCACGCAGCTTTCCCTATGGGGTATGAGAGGAATGACGATTTATGAGGAAACGAATGGTGGCCGTTCTGCTGGCGGTGGTGCTGGTGGTGGCGATAATCCCCGCGGCCCGGGCGGCTTTCTCCTGGCGGCTGACCGACGGGACCCTGGTGTTTTCCGGCGACGGAGCCATGTCGGACTCTATTATGTGGAAAAAATACCAGTTCGGCCGCGCCACCGGGGTGGAGGTGCAGGAGGGTATCACCACCGTTGTGGACAGCGCCTTTTCCGGCCTGGACAAGGTGAGCAAGGTTACCCTGGCCGATACGGTGACTAAAATCGGTCGACACGCCTTCAACGGCTGCACCGCGCTGGAGGGTATCACGCTGCCCCCGAATATGACGGAGTTGGGGGAGTACGCGTTCAAAAACTGCACCGCACTCAAGGCCCTGTCCGTCCCCGCCGGGGTGACAAGAATTCAGAACGGCACCTTTGCCGGCTGCGCGGCGCTGGAGTCCGTCGAGTTCTGCGGAAACGTGACCTATCTGGGCGCGGAAGCCTTTGAGGGCTGCACCAAGCTGAACGTGTTTGCGGTGCCCGAGGGGGTCAAGCGGCTGTATCCTCAAACCTTTGCCTATTGTGTCGGCCTGGTGCAGGTCTATTTGCCCGCCAGTGTGCAGACGGTGGATGCCGATGCCTTTGCCGCCTGCACCGGCCTGACCGACGTTTACTACGGCGGCACCCGCGCCCAGTGGGCGCAGATAGCGATGGAGGATGAAACGCTGGCCGATGCCGGGATCACCGTCCATTACAACGCCAAGGCCGCCGATTTGGACGGGTCCGTCCGGGCGGATACCCTCGTCGGCCTGCGCTTTGACGACGTGCTGCCCAACTACTGGGGCTACGACGCGGTGATGAGCATTGCCGCCCACGGCCTGGTCACCGGCACTCGTCAGCCTGACGAAAACGGCGTGGGCAGCTTTTCGCCGGCGGGCGAGGTGACACTGGGCCAGTTTTTGGTGGTGGTGACCCGGCTGGTCTGCCCGCAGGCGCGCAAGGACACCCCCGGCCATTGGGCGCTGGGCAGCTACAACGCGGCGGTGGAGACCGGCATCATTGACCCCGAGCAGTTTTTGGGGACGGACGAGGCCCTGGACGCGCCGCTGAACCGGCAGAATATGGCGTACATTTTGGTCCGGGCGGCCCGGCTGCAGGGGGAGAGCTTTACCGTTCATCCCGATGCCCAGGCCTCCATCAAGGACTTCGGTATGATTGAAGACGACCGCAAGCAGGCGGTGCTGGAGTGCTACTCCAACGGTATCATCTCCGGCTTCGGGGACGGCTCCTTCGGCCCGGACAGCACCATGACCCGGGGACAGATGGCGGTAGTGGTTTGCCGCCTGGCCGGCTGGCAGGACCGGGCGAAGGTGAATTTCTGAGTTGACAAATCCGCCCGGTGGCGTTAATCTAATACATTATAATGCATTCCGCAGAAAAAGAGGTCTTGATTATGGACAAGCATCGTATCGCAACCGATTGTCTCCACGCCGGCTACCGCCCCGAAAACGGTCAGCCCCGCAACATTCCCATCATCCAGTCCACCACCTTCCGCTACGAGAGCAGCGCGGAGATGGGCAAGCTGTTTGATCTGGAGGCCAGCGGCTATTTCTACACCCGCCTGCAGAACCCCACCAACGACCACGTGGCGGCCAAGCTGTGCGCCCTGGAGGGCGGCACGGCGGCTATGCTGACCTCTTCCGGTCAGGCGGCCAACTTCTACGCCATCTTTAACATCGCCTCCTGCGGCGACCACGTTGTGGCCTCCTCTGCCATCTACGGCGGAACCTACAACCTGTTTGCCGTGACTATGAAGCGCATGGGCATTGAGTTCACCTTCGTGGAGCCTGACTGCTCCGACGCCGAGCTGGAGGCGGCTTTCCGTCCCAACACCAAGGCAGTGTTTGGCGAGACCATTGCCAACCCCGCCCTGTCCGTGCTGGACATCGAGCGGTTTGCCAACGCCGCCCACGCCCACGGTGTACCCCTCATCATCGACAATACCTTCCCCACCCCCGTCAACTGCCGTCCCTTTGAGTGGGGTGCCGACATCGTCACCCACTCCACCACCAAGTATCTGGACGGCCACGCCAACGCCGTGGGTGGCGCCATCGTGGACAGCGGCAAGTTCGACTGGACCCGTTACCCTGACAAGTTCCCCGGCCTGTGTACGCCGGACGAGAGCTATCACGGCGTGACCTACACCGAGCGCTTCGGCCTGGAGGGGGCGTTCATTACCAAGTGTACTGCCCAGCTCATGCGTGATTTCGGCTCCATCCCCGCACCCATGAACGCCTACCTGCTGAACGTGGGCATGGAGACTCTGCCCCTGCGTATGGCCAAGCACTGCGAGAACGGCCTGGCTGTGGCCAATTACCTGCAGAACCACCCCAAGGTGGCCTGGGTCCGCTTCCCCGGCCTGGAGGGGGACAAGGAGTACGCCCTGGCTCAGAAGTATATGCCTAACGGCACCTGCGGCGTGGTGTCCTTCGGTGTCAAGGGCGGCCGTGCCGCGGCGGAGACCTTTATGGCCGGTCTGAAGTTGGCCTCCATCGCCACCCACGTGGCCGATGCCAAAACCTGCGTGCTGCACCCTGCCTCCGCCACCCACCGTCAGATGAACGACGCGGAGCTGGCCGCCGCCGGTATCAGCCCCGACCTGATCCGTTTCTCCGTGGGCATCGAGGACGTAAACGACCTCATTGCCGACATCGAGGGCGCCCTGGCCAACGTGTAATTGCAGATAAAAATGTCCGGTTCGGAACTCCGAACCGGACATTTTTTAGCTTTTGCGGTCCTTTTGCGCCTGGGCCTCCACCCGGGTCTGTCGGCGCAGCTTGCGCAGTTTTCCGTCGGTGTAGCTGCCCTGGGCGATGGCGGGGAAGAAGTTATGGCTGTCGGCGGTGGGTTGGATCTCGTAGGTGCCGTAGCGGTTGACCTGCTGGATGCTGTCCGGCTCATCCCCGCAGACGGGCTGGTCCATCAGAAAGGGGACGTCCTCCCGATCCCGGGAGGTATCTTTGTTTGACATAAGCTCACCTCATGGTCAGTATGCGCAAAAAAAGCCGTGTGCTTTTCCCAAGCACACGGCCAAAAATTTGCAATTTTTTGTTTAGCTGAGCAGATACTGTTTCACCAAGGTGCGCAGCAGCTCGTCCCGGTCCACCTTGCGGATAAGGGTGCGGGCGTTGTTGTGGTTGGTGATGTAGGTCGGGTCCTCGGACAGGATGTAGCCGACGATTTGGTTGATGGGGTTGTAGCCCTTTTCCTGAAGTGCCTGATACACCGTGGACAGAATGGCCTTGATTTCCAGGTCACGCTCGTCAGTCAGGCGAAATTTGCGGGTCAGATCCATTTCCATACAGACACCTCCTTAAACTTAAGTATAGTTTAACATGGGAAAGTGGAAAATGTAAAGAGAAAACATATAACATTTATGTTACATTTGCGTGTAGGTGGGCAAAACGCTCAGACCGGGACGGCCCTGACGCACCGCCTCCACCAGCAGGGTGCAGGGGAAGTGGGCAGGAGAGTGGGCGACCAACTGCAGACGCTTGGGTTCCAAGTCATGCCGGCGCAGGGTACACAGCACGTCGCACAGCCGCTCCGGCCGGTGGCACAGGGCGAACCGCCCGCCGTTTTTCAAAAGTCGCCCGGCGGCGGCGCACAATTCGTCAAGGGAACAAAATTCCTCACACCGGGCGTGACCGCCGCTTTTGCCGCTGCCCACGGAAAAATAGGGCGGGTTGGCGATGACCAGGTCAAACTGTCCGGCAGGCAGAGGGTTGCTGCGCAGGTCAACCTGGACGATGGTCCCGGCAAGCCCGTTACGGGTGAGGTTGTCCGCGGCGGCCCGGGCGGCGGTTTCATCCAGTTCCACGCCGGTCAGGGACAGGTTCCGCGCCCGCCCGGCCAGCAACAGCAGCAGCGTTCCGCCGCCGCAGCCCAGGTCACAAACCCTCTGACCGTCCCGCACGGAGGCGAAGCGGCTCAGAGCAAGGCTGTCCCCGCCGAGGGGGAACACGCCTAGGGGCAATTCAAGGGTATAGGGGCCCAGTTGTTCGGTCATGGGAACACATCCTTTCACCTGCTTTTCTTTATCCTATCAAAAAAATCCGTGGAAGTAAAGCAAGGTATATTTGCCGGAAAATGGGACACAGTAGGGGGGAAAGAAGGTGTTTGCGTGTCGTGCGGAAAAGCGGGAAAACAAACGGTGCTGTTTGAAGGCGGGCCGATCATTTTGGGCTTTGGATGTGTGGCAGGGAAAAAAGAGGGGCAGGGACCCCTTGGCAGGCAGTTCGGGTATGTGGATACCGACGACCGCTTCGGGCAGGACAGTTGGGAAAAGGCGGAGTCCGAGATGCAGAAGCGGGCGCTGGACGCGGCCCTTGCCAAGGCCGGGGTACAGGAGGGGGAACTGGATTTCCTTTTTGCCGGGGATCTGCTTAACCAGTGTATCGGCTCCGGCTACGCCGCCCGGGGGCGGGAGGTACCCTTCTTCGGACTGTACGGAGCCTGCTCCACCATGGGGGAGGGGCTGTGCCTCGGAGCCATCACCCTTGCCGGCGGGGCGGGACAGTACGCGGCGGTGTGCGCCTCCTCCCACTTTTGCACGGCGGAGCGGCAGTACCGCAACCCTCTTGAGTACGGCGGCCAGCGCACACCCAACGCCCAGTGGACGGTGACGGGAGCGGGAGCGGCGGTGCTGGGTAAGGCTGGGCAGGGACCCCGGGTAAGTGGCTGTACCGTGGGTCGGGTGGTGGACAAGGGCATCACCGACGCCAACAATATGGGGGCGGCCATGGCACCCGCCGCCGCCCAGACCATCTGCACCCATCTGCAGGACACGGGCCGTACCCCCGCCGACTATGACCTGATCGTTACAGGGGATTTGGGTGTGCTGGGCAGCCAACTGCTCTGTGAGCTTGTGGGGCGGGAAGGGTACGATCTGACCGGTCGGCACACCGACTGCGGCCTGCTGATTTACGATTTGGAGGGACAGGACGTCCACTGCGGCGGCTCCGGCTGCGGCTGCTGCGCCAGCGTGCTGGCGGCCCATCTGCTGCCCGGTATGCAGGCGGGGAAGTGGAACCGTATCTTATTCTGCCCCACCGGGGCGCTCCACTCGCCCACGGCCACCATGCAGGGGGAGTCCATCCCCGGCATTTGCCATGCCGTGGTACTGGATATGGGAGGGAACTTGTGATGGAATACGTGAAGGCGTTTGTGTGCGGCGGTATCCTGTGTGTTGTGGGCCAAATTCTCATAGACAAGACCAAGCTGACCCCCGCCCGGATCTTGGTGGGCTATGTGGTCGCCGGCGTGGTTCTTGGGGCGGTGGGGCTGTATCAGCCCTTTGCCGAGTGGGCGGGGGCCGGGGCGAACGTTCCTTTGACCGGCTTTGGCAATTTGCTGGCAAAAGGGGTAAAGCAGGCGGTGGAGGAACGGGGACTTTTGGGCGCCCTGACCGGTGGGTTCACCGCGGCGGCGGGTGGCATTGCGGCGGCCATCTTCTTCGGCGCGGTGGTGGCACTGATCTTTCGGGCAAAACCAAAGAGGTAAGGTGCAGGAAACGGTTGAAAAAAACGAAAAATTTGTTATACTGTTTTCTGTAACCAACCCGTGAAAGGATGAGTCCCATGCCCGCTCAGGAACCAACGCGTACCATCGCCTATATCTGCCCGGAATGTCGCCAGTCGGTCATTGTGGAGCGCAGCCTGTTCAGCCTTGCCGCCGCTCCCGCCAAAATTCCCTGTCCCTGCGGCAAATCTGCCCTTGGGGTGGAGTTTTTGGCGGATAGGGTGAAGCTGGACGTGCCTTGCCTGTTCTGCGGTACGCAGCATAAGGTCACCTGCTCCTCCACCGCCTTCGTGCGGGAAAAGACCCTGGCCTTTTCCTGTGCGGCCTCCGGTCTGGACTGCTGCTATGTGGGGCAGGAGGGACCTGTCTTTGCGGCCACCGCCCGGCTGGAGCAGACCGTGGACAAGCTGGAGCGGGATGCCGGGCAGGACAACGTCTTTTTGGATGAGATCGTCATGCACGAGGTGTTGTCTGAACTGAAGGATATTGCTGCCCGGGGTGGAGTGTCCTGCTCCTGTGGCAGCAAGCAGTGGAGTTTTCAGGTCAACTACAGCTCGGTGGACCTGATGTGCGCTCAATGCGGGGCCGAGATGCGCCTGCCTGCCGCCACCGCCGACGATATTGACGACATTTGCTGTAAAAACACCATTGTTATCCGAGGGACGAGTGAGGAGTAACGCTGTGAGTGTGTGGTTCGAATACAAAACGGTGATCGACACCCGGGATGTGGACGGCCGCGGTCACTGCCGGCCGTCTGCCTTGCTGGGCCACCTGCAGGAGGCGGCCACCCTGGCCGCCGAGGATATGGGCTTTGGCCGGGACCTGCTGATGGAGCGGTATGGGGCGTTTTGGATGCTGGCCCGCCTGTGGTACCGGTTGGAGCGGCCCCTGCGCTGGGGAGAGGAACTGACCATACATACCTGGCACCGGGGTGGAAAGGGTGTGTCCAGCTATCGTGATTTTGATTTGTACGTCAACGGAGAATACGTGGGCGAAGCGGTGTCGGTCTGGGTACTGGCCCAGATGCAGGACCGCAGGATGCTGCGTATGTCCCAGATCCCGGAGTTGGAAGGGACTCAGGGGGGCGAGCGGAGCAAGGCTCGCCTGCTGAGCAAGCTGCGCCTGCCGGAGCAGATGGAGCTTGTCGAACGGCGGCTGATGCATTACAGTGATACTGACATCAACGACCATGTGAACAACACCCGCTATGCGGATTTTGCCTGCGATGCCATTCGCGTGGATCGCCTTCCCGGGGACGTGTTTGTGGCGGGTATGCAGCTGGGCTATCATGCCGAGTGCCGCGCGGGAGAGTATGTGGATATGCTTGTGACCCGGAGCGAGGAAGGGTGGTTTGTCCACGGTATAGACGAAACTGGCAAAACTCGCTTTGATGCGCAGGTGTTTCTTGTTCAAGACATTTCTTGACAAGGGAACAGGACGGAGTTAAAATAATCAAAATACCCATTTACTTACTATGCTAGTTGACCGATTGGAGAAAAGGAGTTGTGACAACATGGATGCATCCCAGAAGTTTGTCAAGCAGGGTCTGACCTTTGATGACGTGCTGCTCATTCCCGCTGCCAGTGACGTGCTGCCCGCCGACATTGATCTGCACACCCAGCTGACCCGTAAAATTCGCCTGAACATTCCCCTGATCAGCGCCGCCATGGACACCGTGACCGAGTACCGCATGGCCATCGCCATTGCCCGCGAGGGTGGTATCGGCATCATCCACAAGAATATGTCCATCAGCCAGCAGGCCGAGCAGGTGGACATGGTCAAGCGCAGCGAGAACGGCGTTATTACCAACCCCTTCTGGTTGGCTCCCGGTCACACTTTGGCCGAGGCGGACGAGCTGTGCGCCAAATATAAGATCTCCGGTGTGCCCATCTGCAAGGACGGCAAGCTCATCGGTATCATCACCAACCGCGACATGAAGTTCGAAACCGACATGACCCAGCTGGTGGAGGACGTGATGACCAAGGATAACCTGATCACCGCGCCCGAGGGTACCACTTTGGTGGAGGCCAAGGAGATCCTCCGCCGCCACAAGATCGAAAAGCTGCCCATCGTGGACAAGGACTTCCACCTCAAGGGTCTGATCACCATCAAGGACATCGAAAAGGCCGAGGTGTACCCCAACTCCGCCCGTGACGAGAAGGGCCGCCTGCTGGTTGGTGCCGCCATTGGTGCCACCGCCGACGTGCTGGACCGTGTTGCCGCCCTGGTGGAGGCCGGCGTTGACGTGCTGGCTTTGGACTCCGCTCACGGTCACAGCCAAAACATCATTGATGCCGTTCGCCGGGTGAAGGCTCTGTACCCCGACGTGCAGCTTATTGCCGGTAACGTCGCCACTGCCGAGGCGACCCGCGCCCTCATCGAGGCCGGCGCCGACTGCGTCAAGATCGGCATTGGTCCCGGCTCCATCTGTACCACCCGCGTGGTGGCCGGTATCGGCGTGCCTCAGATCACCGCCATCCACGACGCGGCCCAGGTGGCCGCCGAGTACGGCGTGCCCATCGTGGCCGACGGCGGCGTGAAGTACTCCGGCGACATTGCCAAGGCCATCGCCGCCGGTGCCAACGTGGTCATGCTTGGCTCTCTGCTGGCCGGCTGCGAGGAGTCTCCCGGCGAGACTGAGATCTATCAGGGTCGTCAGTTCAAGGTCTATCGCGGCATGGGTTCCCTGGCCGCTATGAGCAAGGGTTCCAAGGACCGCTATTTCCAGACCAACAATAAGAAGCTGGTTCCCGAGGGCGTGGAGGGCCGCGTGCCTTATAAGGGAGCCGTTGGCGAGACCGTGTTCCAGCTTATGGGCGGTCTGCGCTCCGGTATGGGCTACACCGGCTGCCCCACCATCGACGACCTGCGTGAGAAGGCGCAGTTCATTCAGATCACCGCCGCCGGTCTGCGCGAGTCCCACCCCCACGACATCTATATCACCAAGGAAGCGCCCAACTACACCATCAGCCCCAACAGTTAATGACACATACGACGCAGGCAGGTCAACGACCTGCCTGCGTTTTTTTCTTATAGCCCTTTTTTTGGGACATAAACTGTGATACACTATTGAAAAACGAAAGGGAGGGGAATGGGATGCTGAAGCTGATGATCGGTCGCGCGGGTACGGGCAAGTCTACCCTGATGCTGCAGCGTATCTGCGAGCAAGCCGACGGACGGCACATTCTGCTGGTGCCGGAACCCCAGTCCCACCAAACTGAACGGCGGCTGTGCGCCCGGGGCGGCCCGGCGGTGTGCCGCTATGCCGAGGTGCTGACCTTCAGCCGCCTGGCCAGCCGCGTTTTTCAGACCGCCGGTGGCGGAGGTCGGCAGGAGCTGGATGCCGGTGGCCGCCTGCTGCTGATGTGGCGGGCGGTACGTTCTGTGGCCGATGTGCTGCAGGTCTATGTCCGCCCCTCCCGGCGGCCGGCCTTTCTCAGCGGCCTGCTGGCCACGGCGGACGAGCTGAAAAGCTGCTGCATCAGGCCGGAGCAACTGGTGTGTGCCGGCGAGCGTATCGGGGGAAGTGACGGCGCCCGCCTGCGGGATCTGGGCTTGATCTGCGGCGCCTACGATGCCATGGCGGCTAACACGGCCCTGGACCCCCACGACCGACTGAGCCGGGCGGCGGAAAAGCTGGCCCGGTGCAATTGGGCCCAGGGGATGCAGGTTTGGCTGGATGGCTTTATTGATTTCACCCCCCAGCAGTTGGAGCTGATCCGCCTGTTGCTGCGGCAGGGGGAGAATGTCACGGTGGCCCTGACCTGCGACAAGCTGGAGGAGACTGACGGCGGCGCCGGTATCTTTTCTCCGGCACGGCACACAGCCCGGCAATTGATTGCCATGGCCAAAGAACAGGGACAGGACTATGCGGTGGAGGTTTGCGGACAGGCGGCGCCCGCCCGGGCCGGAGCTATGGTGCAATTGGAGCAGCAACTGTTTGAACGTGCCGGCGGGACTGCAGGGTCCTGTGGGGGACAGGTGCAGTTGTTCTGCGGCGGGGACCCCCGGACCGAGGTGGAGTGGACCGCCGCCCAAATCCGAAAGCTGGTTCGTGACGGGGGCCTGCGTATGCGGGACATCGCCGTGGTAGCCCGCAGCTACGAGCGCTACGACGGCCTGATCGAGTCGGTGTTCCGCCGTTATGACATCCCTGTGTTTCGCTCTGCCATGCGCGACATTCTGCACAGGCCGGTAATGGCCCTTGTTACCGCTGCCCTGGACGTGGTGGCGGGGGGCTACACCTATGACGACGTGTTCCGCTATTTGAAAACCGACCTGACCGACTTGACCCGGCAGGAGCGGGACGAACTGGAGAATTACGCCCTGAAATGGGACATTCATGGCAGTCGCTGGACCCAGGAAAAGCCGTGGAGCATGAATCCCTCCGGCTATGGCGGGCAGATGGACGAGGCGGCCCGCCGGCAGGTGGAGCGGCTGGATGCCCTGCGCCGCCGCGTGGTAGCTCCGCTGGAAAAATTGCGGACAAACCGCCTGAAAACCGGGCGCGGTCAAGCGCAAGCGCTTTACAGTCTTTTGGAGGAGATCGGCCTTGACAAACGGCTGGAAGAGCGCTGCACCCTGCTGACGGAGCAGGGGGAACTGGGCCTTGCCCAGGAGTATCGCCAACTGTGGGAGATCCTGTGCGGAGCGTTGGAGCAGTGCGCGAATCTGCTGGACGATATGAGCTTGGAGCTGGACGAATTTGCACGGCTGCTGCGGCTGGTCCTGAGCCAGTATGAGGTGGGTACCATCCCCGTTTCTCTGGACCGGGTGACGGCCGGGGAACTGGTGCGCCAAAGTGGCCATGGGGTCAAGGTACTGTTTGTGTTGGGGGCGGACAACGCCTCCATCCCCGGAGTGGGTCAGCCGGTGGGTCTGCTGTCTGACGACGACCGGGAACGGCTGGCGGGGGAAGGTGTGGAGCTTGGCCTGCGGGGCAAGGACCGCCTGTACCGCGAAATGACCGCCATCTATACCGCCTGCACCTGTCCGGACCAAAAGCTGTTTGTCACGTGGCCGGCCTGCAACGGTGGGGAGGAGCTGCAGCCCTCCTTCCTGGTGGAGCGGCTTTTGAAGATGTTTTCCGACCTGCGGGTACAGACCGAGGGTGCAGGGGAGTTTCGCCTGAGCGCCCCCTGTGCTGCGCTGGAGCAGGCCGGTCAGCGGCCGACCGTGCGCCGGGTGCTGAGTGAACTGCCCCGGTGGTCTGACGCCGTGCGGCGGTTGGAGCGGGCGGAGCAATGGCAGCGGGGCAGCCTGTCCCGACAGGCGGTGGACCGGCTGTACGGGCGCAAGGTGCCCATGTCCGCCTCCCGCATGGATAAGTACAAATCCTGCCACTTTGCCTACTTCATGCGCTACGGCCTACAGGCCGAGCCGCGCAGGCGGGCCGGCTTTGACGCCCCGGAATACGGCACCTTTGTCCACTACGTTATGGAGCGGGTGTTCCAAAGCGATGCCTGGCGTGACGGCGCAGGCGGTGTGGACCGGGATAAGCTGAAGGAGCTGACCCGGGCCACCGTGGAGGATTACGTTCAGAACGAGCTGGGCGGGCTGGAGCATCAAACCCCGCGTTTTGTCTATCTGTTCCGCCGACTTATGGACGGCGTGGATGCGGTGGTGGACAACGTGGCCCAGGAACTGGCGGTGTCCCGTTTCGTGCCGGTGGACTTTGAGCTGGGCTTTGGCCGGGGCAAGGAGCTTGGCCCGGTGGAGATGACAGAGGGCGATGTGACCATCAGCGTCACCGGCTTTGTGGACCGGGTGGACGGCTGGCGTGACGGCGAGCAGATGTACCTGCGGGTGGTGGACTACAAGACGGGCCGGAAATCCTTTGACCTGACCGAGGTGGCCGGTGGCATGGGTCTGCAGATGCTGCTGTACCTGTTTACCCTGTGCAGGGAGGGGGAGAAACGTTACGGCGTGCGCCCCATACCCGCTGGTGTGCTGTATATGCCGGCCCGGGACGTCATTGTACGCGGAAGCCCCGGCATGACCGAAGAGGAGCGCCGAAAAAAGGTGGACAGCGAGCTGCGCCGCCACGGCTTGGTACTTAACGAGCAGGCGGTGCTGGAGGCTATGGAGCAGCCGGGGGAAACCGGCCTGCGATTCCTGCCGGTGAAACAGACCAAAAGCGGTCTGTCCGGCGACAGCCTGGTCAGCCGCCGGCGGCTGGCTCGTTTGGAACAGCACGTGGAGCGGGTGCTGCGGGATATTTGCCGGGAAATTGCCGCAGGCAACATTGCCGCTGATCCCTACTGGCGGGGACAGGACCAAAATGCCTGCCGATTCTGTGATTATGCCGCCGCCTGCCACTTCGAGGAGGGGCGGGGCGGCGACTGCCGGCGCAAGCTGTACAAAGTGAGTGCCGAGGAATTTTGGGCAAAGGTCTGCCCCGGCGAGGAGGAGCCGGAACAGGAGGAAGTGCAAGATGAACAATAACAGTAAAAACATCCTCATTATCAACGATATGCCCGGGTACAGCAAGGTGGCCATGGCCGCCATGCTGCCCATCCTGTCCCACATGGGTCACAGTGTCTACAACCTGCCCACGGCTTTGGTGTCCAACACCCTGGACTACGGCAAGTTTACCATTTTGGACACCACCGACTACATGGAAAAGACCATTGAGGTGTGGCATCAGCTTGGGTTCCAGTTTGACTGTATTACGACCGGATTTTTGGCCAGCGCCAAACAGGTGGATATCATTCGCCGGTTCATTGAAAGTCAGAAAAAAGAGGGGCTTTTGGTTATGACCGACCCCATCATGGGCGACGACGGCAGCCTGTACAACGGCGTGGGGGAGGACACGGTGGAAAATATGCGCCGACTCATCGGAGTGGCGGACGTCATCGTACCCAACCTGACCGAGGCGGAGTTTCTCACGGGCCTCTACCGTGGGCGGGCGGAGCTGACCGCGGCGCAGGCCCGGGAAGTTGTGGATGCCCTGCGGGCCTTCGGACCCCGCTCTGTGGTTGTGACCAGTGGGCAGGATGCCGATACCGGTGAACACACGGTTTGGGGATACGACCACCGGACCGACGCGTATTTTAACATTCCTTACCGCCTGATCCGGGTCCACTTTCCCGGTACGGGGGATATGTTCTCCGCTGTGCTGGTGGGTGAGCTGCTGCGGGGCAAGCCGCTGCAGACGGCGGTGAAGCGCGCCATGGACGTGCTGGAGAAGCTGGTTTTCCTGGAGCAGGATGAGCTGGAAAAAAACAAGGGCATCCGTATTGAGAAATTTTTGGATGTGTTGAACGACTGATATTCCTTGGAGGGAGGCGGCTGTAATGGCATTTCCCCTTACAGATGAACAACGCCGTGCCGTAGAGAACCGGGGCGGAGCATTGCTGGTCTCTGCCGCGGCCGGGTCGGGCAAGACCCGGGTGCTGGTGGAGCGGCTGCTGGATCGGGTCAGCCGCGGTGCGGACATCGACCGCTTTTTGGTCATTACCTACACCAAGGCGGCGGCGGCGGAGCTGCGGGGCCGCATTGCCAAAGAATTAAACCAAAGGCTGGCGGAGAACCCCACCGACCGCCACCTGCGCCGACAGGCCACGTTGATCTACCGCGCCCAAATCTCCACGGTCCACGCCTTCTGTTCCGGCCTGCTGCGGGAACACGCGGCGGCGCTGGACCTGGACCCCGACTTCCGCCTGTGTGACGAGGGTGAGGCTACGGTGCTGATGGACCAGGTGCTGAGCCGGGTCATGGACAAGCAGTATGAAGACATTGACCCGGAGGGGGATTTCGCCCGGCTGGTGGACACCATGTCTGCCGGACGGGATGACCGCCGTTTGATGCAGATCGTGCTGGATATGTTCCGGCGAATTCAAAGCCACCCGGACCCGGAGGCGTGGCTTGCCCAGCAGGAGCGGGTCTGGCGACTGGAGGGCGTGACGGACGTGGCGCAGACCCCCTGGGGGAAGGTGCTGATGGAGCGCGCCCACCGGCTGGCGCAGTACAACCTGACTCGCCTGGAGCAGGCGGCGGCGCTGACCGATTTGGACCCGGTGCTGTCTGCAAACTACGGCGACTCCATCCGTGAGAGCGCGGCCGGTGTGGGCCGCCTGCTGGCGGCGGACAGTTGGGACGCCATGTGCGCGGCCCTGCCGGTGCCGTTCCCTGCCGCGGGCCGCAAGCGTGGGGTGGAGGATGAGCTTGCCGCCGAGCGGGCCAAGGCCATCCGTGAGCGGGCCAAGGGCCAGCTGGACAAGCTGGCGGAGTGGTTCGAGCAGGACAGTGCCGGACTGCTGGCCGACCTGCGCATGGCGCAGCCCGCGGTGCGGGGTCTGATGGCCCTGGTGCGGGAGTTTGGCCGGGCCTTCGCACAGGAAAAGCGGCGGCGCGGCCTGGTGGATTTTTCCGACCTGGAGCATTTGGCGGTGCAGCTGTTGGTGGACGATGCGGGCAGCCCCACCGATGTGGCCCGCGCCTGCAGCGCCCGGTACGACGAGGTCATGGTGGATGAGTTTCAGGACACCAACCGGGTGCAGACGGCGATTTTTGACGCCGTGTCCGATGGGGGACGCACCCTGTTCATGGTGGGCGACGTAAAGCAGTCCATCTATCGTTTTCGCCTTGCCGACCCCACCATCTTTTTGGAACGGTATCGGGACTATACCCCGGCGGACCGGGCGGCGGAGGGTGAGGGGCGCAAGCTGGTACTCAGTTGTAACTTCCGCTCTCAGCCCCAGGTGCTGGAGGGGGTCAATGACCTGTTCCGGGACATTATGAGCCGGGATTTTGGCGAGATGGACTATACCGACGACCAGGCCCTTGTGCCGGGCCGCAAGCCCGACCCCACAGGGGAGTGGGCGGTGGAGCTGGACGTGGTGCTGACCGGCAGCGAGGAGGAAACGGAGGAGCGGACCGACAAAAATCTGATGGAGGCCCGCAACGCCGCCCTGCGCATCCGGCAGTTGCTGGACGGCGGGATGCAGGTGCCGGAGGGGGAGGAAACTCGTCCCCTGAGGCCGGAGGACGTCATGCTGCTTATGCGGGCGCCCGGCCCGGTGCTGCATCACTATATCCGCGCCCTTGACGAGCAGGGCATCCCCTGGTCGGCCGACACGGGGGAGGATTTCTTCTCCTTCACTGAGGTGAACGTGGCCCTGTCCCTGCTGCGGATCGTAGACAATCCCCGGCAGGACGTGGCCCTGATCTCTGCGCTGCGTTCGCCGGTGTACGGCTTCAGCGCCGACCGGCTGGCCCAACTGCGTGCGGAGTGTAAAGCGGACTTCTACTCCGCGGTGGAGCAGGCTGCCGCCCGAGGCGAGCGGGACTGCGCCGACTTCGTTGCGGAACTGGAATACCTGCGTACCGGCGCGGCGGACCGGACCTGCAGCGAATTGATGTGGCATATCTACGAGCGGACCAACCTGCTGGCTCTGTTCTCCGCCA
The DNA here is from genome assembly GCA_015067885.1 of Oscillospiraceae bacterium. Lineage (GTDB taxonomy): Bacteria > Bacillota > Clostridia > Oscillospirales > Oscillospiraceae > Lawsonibacter. Next base: position 37,224 of record SVLO01000020.1, read on the forward strand.
TGCCGGAGGGGGAGCGCCGCCGCGGACATCTTCTGAGTCTGTACGAGCTGGCCCGCCAGCAGGAGGGGGCCGGGTGCCGGACGCTGTTTGATTTCCTGCTGCGGCTGGATAGGCTGCGGGACAGCGGACAGACGGTGATCAAGGGCGGACCTGGCCAGGGCGGTGGAGTGCGTATCCTGACCATCCACCGCTCCAAGGGGCTGGAGGCGCCGCTGGTGCTGGTGTGCGGCTTGGGCCGCCAGTTCAACCGCACCGATTTGAGCAACCCTGTGCTGTTCCATCAAAAGCTGGGGGTCGGCCTGCGCTACCTGGATACCCGGCGCCGCATCGAGCTGGACACCCTGTCCCGCAACGCGGTGGGCCAGGTGCTGGACGAGGAGATGCTGGCGGAAGAGCTGCGGCTTTTGTATGTGGCCATGACCCGCGCCCGGGACAAGCTGATCCTGTCCGTGGCCGGGGATAAGATCATCAGCACCCTGACCAAACTGCGTGACGAGGCGGAAAGTCCCCTCTCACCCCAACTGCTGGCCCAGTGCCAAACCGCGGGTATGTGGGTGCTGCTTTCCGCCATGACCCGTCGCTGCGGTCAGCCCCTGCGGGAGTTGGTGGGCCTGAGTGACCCCGCGCGGCTGGATTACACTATGGATTGGGACGTGCGCCTTGTGGACGGGGAGAGCCTGACCGGTGTGCGCCATGTAACGGCGCAGACACAACGGACCGAGCAGCCGCTGGACGAGGCGGCCCTGCGGGAGAGCTTTGCCTGGCAGTATGCCCACGGCATGGCGGGGGACACCCCCTCCAAGCTGACCGCCACCCAGCTTAAAGGCCGGGCCCTGGATCGTGAGGCCAACGAGGAGAGCGAACAGCAGGAGAAAACGGTGTCTTCCGCACCCCTGTACCGCCCCCGCTTCGCCGCCGAGAAGCTGGGCCTGACCCCGGCCCAGCGTGGTACGGCCACCCACCTTGTCATGCAGTATCTTGACTTTGCCCGCTGCGGCGACGCCGGGCAGATCGCGGAGCAAATTTCCGGCCTTGTGGAGCGGGAGTTCATCACCGCCCAGGAGGGGCAGGCGGTGGAACCCGAGCGCCTTGCGGCTTTCTTCCAAACGCCCCTGGGCCGTCAGTTGAGGGAAACCCAGGTCCACCGGGAATTCAAATTCTCTCTGCTTGCGGACGCCGGGGACTACTACCCCGGTCTGGAGGGGGAGGAACTGCTGCTGCAGGGCGTGGTGGACTGCTGGTTTGAAACGGACGAGGGCATTACCGTGGTGGACTTCAAGAGCGACTGGGTCACCGAACAGACCGTAAACGAGCGGGCGCGGCAGTACAAGCCGCAGCTTGATACCTACGCCCGGGCGCTGCGGGCCATCACCGGAAGGCCCGTGACCCGACGAATTCTGTGGTTCTTTGCCCTGAACCGGGCGGAGGAAGTGTAATCGCGGAAAAAAGCAAAAAAATATCAGAAAAACACTTGCAATTCAAAAGGGAGCGTGTTATACTATCCCATGCGCTTTCCAGAATACCTTAAAATATGAAAGAGGTGAACACAAATGAAGGAAGGCATCCATCCCAACTACGAGCAGACCACCATTCGCTGCGCCTGCGGCAATGTGATCGAGACCGGCTCTACCCAGAAGGATATCCGCGTTGAAGTTTGC
>SVLO01000021.1 GCA_015067885.1 Oscillospiraceae bacterium
CCAAACTCTCTTCCCCGGTACTTCTGCGGGGGCAGGAAACGCTGCTGTCCACGCTGAATCTGCTGCGCAAGGAATTCGCCCTGCAACAGCCTTTGTATGACACCACTATCGACGCCCTGCTGCAGGTATTTTATACCCAGCTGCTGCGCAGTCTTTTGGAGCTTCCCGCCCCTTCCCTGCCCCAGCAATTCCCCATCGTCCCGCCCGCAACCGAAGAGCACCGGCTTTTGGATAACGTACCGCAGGTATTTTATACAGCCCTTTTGGACAGTTTCTTTCTCAGCCTCCCCCTGCACAAAGCCAACCTGACCGAACTGTCCAAAACTTTGAACCTCAGCGCTGTTCAGACCCGCCGCATCGTCAAGCGCTATTACGGTATCTCCTTTCAGGAGCGGCTGATTCAGGCCAAGCTGCAGAGAAGCCGATTCCTGATGGCCACCACGGATTTGTCCCTGAAGGCCATCGCGGAACAGTCCGGCTACGGCTCCTACCACGCTTTTTACAAGGCCTTTACCGCCCACACCGGGCAGACTCCCTCCGAATACCGGCAGACCCACGCCAAGGAATAATCCTTCTCTCAACAAAGCAAAGCCCCTGCAACCAAGTGGTTGCAGGGGCTTTTGTCGTTTATGCGGTTTTCGGCTTACAGGCCGGGAACCCAGGCCCATTCCACGATCTCCACCTGCTCGCCATCAACCTCGATGAGCTTGCGAACGATGGTCATGAAGCGACCGATAACGGACTGCGCGGCGGAGTCATCCTCCAGGGTACGGCTGACTTCCATCAGCTCGTTGGCGTAGAAGTCGTCCACGTACACGCAGTCACCGCGGGACTGGGTGGCACCAGCCTGGTTGAACTGCACCGCGGTCACGCCATGCATCTCAGCATAGTCCTTCACGTTGCCGTGCAGGTCGTAAACGGGCGTTTCGGAAGGCAGGGTGAAACTGCCCACATTGTCACCGTTGACATACAGGGTGCCGGTACCGGCGCTGATGTCAAAGGACACGGCGTAGTCGTTCCAGGTTCCAGCCACCACGGTGGTCAGCACGTGCTGAGTACCGTCGGCGTCCACATAACCCACAGAGCCGCTGGGCGTCACGAAGACAGCCGCGATGGCGAACTTCATGTGGTCGTAGTTGTAGGCCGCCTTCAGCTCCATGACGAAGGGAGCCTCGTTGGTGGAGGGAACCATCATCTTGGCGCCCACGGTGCCGGACTTCATGGAGGGTACCTGACGCAGGGCGTGAGCGGGAGAGCCGCTGGTGTCGTCAATCACCTTCATAGAGTACTTGCCGGACACCGCCTCCTCGCTGGACAGCTCGATGGTGCCGTCGGCATCCACGATCCAGCCCTGATACTTCAGGGAGGCATCCTCAAAGTCGTCCCAGGCGCCCTTGTTGCCGTAGAGCATCTCATCGAATTCCTCGAACAGCATACCCATGGTGCCGCCCTTTTCCATAAACTTGCCCGCATCCACGGCCCAGGCGCCGTCATTGGTGTGCCAGTTCTGGTCATGGTAGGCGGCAAAGCCGGTCTTGCCGTCGGGGGAGATGGCAAAACCAACCTGGGTCTTACGGGCCTCAGGGGCCTTCACAGTGTCAAAGGCGGTGGCGAAGGCCAGGTCGATGATCTTGTCGAAGCTCTCGTAGTTATCGCTGGACACACCCATGTGCATGGGGCTGCGGCGGTAAGCGGTCTGACCCAGACCGCTACAGGTAGACCACACCTGCAGGCGATCCTCGCCGTACTCCAGCAGCATGGGAGAGGTGTTGACGGACAACACGTCGGAGTAGTCGGCAGTCCAGGTAGCACCGAAGTCAGTGGAAACACCCTCGTACAGGTAGTAGTTACCCTCCTGCTGGGCACGGACAATCACACGCAGGCTGCCGTCGTCCAGCTGGGCAAAGCCGGACTCGGACAGACCGTCCTCGCTGTTGCGGGAGGTGTCCACACCGGGGATGCACATCAGGGAGTCACTGCAGATCCAGGTCGCGCCGCCGTCCTTGGAGTAGATGGCGGTGGTCACGATGCGCTCGGAACTATCCTTGGCGGCCACGCGGTTGCCGTTGGCATCGAACTCGTACTTGTACACACCGTCGGCGTGGACAATGACATAGTCCACATTGGGGCCGGCACCGTCGGCACCGTCCAGGGTCTGGCCGTCGCAGTAGAGCAGCGCGCGGCTGGCCATCTCGCCGGCCTGGATTTCGAAGGGATCGTCGGTCGCCGCCTTGTCCGTGGCACCAATGCGGGCCTCGGAGTTCTGCAGAGTCTGCACCACAGATTCGCCGGTGGTCTTGTCGATAATGTCGGTAGCGCCCTCCAGGCTCAGGAACACGGCATCGGACCAGGTGGCACCGTAGTCGTCGGTGTAGTTCAGCACGATGCGGTAGTCGGTGTTGTTGCCGCCCTGACCGCTGTAGGTGATCATATACAGACGGCCCACATAGTCATCATTGGGGTTCTCGTCCCGGTCGGCGTCCCACAGGAAGCCGCCGAAGCCGGAGCTGCGGTAGGTGGCGCCGCCAAAAGCAACCGTGCTGATATGCTCGCCGTCCTGATAGGCCAGCTTGTCAAAGGCGAAGGTGCGGCCGCCGTCGGTGGAGCGGAACACCGCCGCGTTGGAGGCCGCCTTCATAGTGCGGGCCACCACGATCACGTCGCCGTTGGGGAAGGTGAAGGGACGGCCATGGCTGAGCATGCTCTTTTCCAGGTCGCCGCCGCTGGCCTCGTAGGTCTCACGGCTGAGGTTGATCAGGGACACGTTGCCGTAGGTGACCTCAAACACCGCCTCACCGTCGGAGAAGTCCTCCACACGGCCGCAGCCCCAGTGGGCGGTGACGGTGGTGGAACCGTTGGCGGGGATGGAGGGTACGCGGACGTAGAAGCCGTCCTCGCCGTTGTACCAGTGGGCCAGGGTCGTATCACCAATGGTGAAGCGGAAGTCGGCGCAGCCGGTCTGATACTCACCGGCCTGAGCGCCCAAATCGGCAATGCTGATGAACACAGGGGTGTCCTTCTGCTCGGCATCGGTGCCGTTGGTGGCATTGAAGGTGGCGGTGTGGGCAAACTGACCGGCGGCGCCGGGCAGGTTGGTCTCGTTGGAGACCTTAATCATGTCGGACACCTTGTTGTAGAAGGTGGGGCCCTCCACCAGGTCCAGATCGTCGTGGTAGCAGTGGACCTTGACGTACTGGGCGGTGGCGTTCAGATTGTACAGGGTGTAGTTTCTGCCGGACTGATGCAGCATCCAGCCGGTGACCTTGGTCCAGTTCTGACCGTCGTCGCTGATAAACACGCCCAGATGGCGCTGGCTGATGCGGGAGTAGTTGTCGGTGTCGCGCAGGGTAATCCGGTTGAAGGCAAGGCTGCTGCCCTGATTGACCACGATACTGTTGTGGGTGTTGTCCAGATAGACGTACTTCTCGGAATCCCAAACAGTCACCGCACCGGCAAGGGGGTTGTCGTCGTTCTCAATCAGAGCCACAGTCCCCTCCGTCACCTCGGTACCCTTGGTCTGGAAGGTAAAGGTCTTACTGCCATTGGCCTCGCCGTAGCTGACCACCGCCTTCAAATCAAAGGCCTGGGCGGCGGTCGTACGGGTCACAGTGCCTTCCTTCACATTCACGCTGTAGGCCGTGCGGCCGGTCAGCTTGTCGACGGCGGTCCAGGACAGCTTCACCGTCTCGCCAATGTTGTCCACCAGCAGGCTGTCGGGCAGATTCAGCGCGGTCACGTCGGTGGCGTCGCCGCCATCGAGGACCAGTTCCTCGGTAATCTGATTCAGCGCGGCCTGCACCACGGCATCGTCATCGGCATAGGGGCTCTTGGTCAGCTTCATCTCGTGAATGACCGCATCCACCACGCTGACACTGCCGTCGGCATTCACCGCACGGCTGCTGTTGTACGCGCCCCACATAAGGTGAGGAACGGACATCTGAACCGCAGAAGCGTCAAGGTCACGGCGGTCAATGGGGGCAAAGGCGTGAACGAACGAGTCGTTCACATACAGGCTAATGCTCTGCTTGTCGTCCATGGCAAAGCGGAAGGTGATCTCCTCACCGGTACCCACCTGCACGCCGGTGTCACAATGCTGCTCAACCAGCGTATCACGGATGTCCATCCAAATGTCGCCGTCAGCGGTCTTGCGCAGGCCGAACACGGCACGCATATTGTCGCCGCACAGCTCGAAGATCAGGCCGCGCATACCGAAGTCGGCGGTCTCTTCCAGGTTGGGCAGATCGTTGACCGTGGCGGTCAGGGTCAGGTCAAAGGCGCCCTTGCTGTAATCCACGGGGATGCTGTACTTTTCCACGAAGGTGCCGGTGGCGTAGATGGTGCCGTCGCTCTTCAGGATATTCAGCCCCTCCGCGTTCAGCACATAACCCTCGTCGCTGCGGCTGCGGAGGATATGGCCGTTGGCGATGCCCAGATAGTAATCCTTGCCGGAGTAGGCGCGGCCCGTGTCGCCCATCAGCATCTGATCGCCGGAGAAATGCAGGGTACCCGCCACAGTGGCGTACTCCTCCTCAAGGTTGTTGGCAAAACTGACTTCGTAGGCGACGTCCTTCTCCAGCACGTCCGCAGTCAGGCCAAATCGGCTCAGGGGAATGATCCATTCAAAGCCGGAATGACCCACCGCGAACTTGCCGGATTTAGGTTCCTGATAGGGACGCAGGTTTGCGACCGCGCGCTTGCCACCAAGGGTGACCGCGATCAGCTCCGCCTTGGTATCGGCGGCCACGTACAGGTTGCCGTCACCCCAGTTGACGCCCAGCAGACCGCCGGGAGTCCCGTCCACACCGGAAACAGAGTAGGCCATGTGCCACTCCGGCTCGGCCAGCACGCCGTCCAGCTCAATGCTGTTGGGGTTCAGGTAAGCGGTAATGTCCGCACTGTCGCTGGCAGCCAGAGGATGCTCCCGCAGCTCGGGCATGGGCACATCCTGGGTCAGAAGCAGGTTGTACAGCGCCACGTCATTCAGACGGCTGCTGGTGGTATCGCGATACTTGGTGCTGTTATTGATTTGATAATAACCGCGGCCACCGGTCTTGGGACACTCAAAGGTGGAGGCAGACAGCGTTTCCGCCAAAGCCACACCATTGATATAAATGGTGGTCACATCGTTTTCATCGGTGGCCAAACGCACGTTGACGTTGGTGGCACCCGCATCCACGCCGGTATCCACGCGGGTAACCTGAGTATAGTCATTCATACGCTGGGTCACGTAGATGTTGCCATCTGCGTCGGCGTGGAAGCCGTAGTTGTGGCAGGGGTTGGCACGCAGCTCGATGCTGACACCGGCGGCGTACCAGTAGATGGGGCTGGTTTCATTCAGGATTTTGTCATCCCATGTCCCGGAGAAATATCCCTCGTCAACCGTGGGCACCACAGGCACCACCAAATCGTTGAAGTCAGCGGTAAACTCCAACGCAAAGGGAGCGTTCATATCCATCTGCTGGGTGCTGAGAATCTTGTGGAACACCGTCTGGGTGCCGCCGGCGGAGTAGGTGCCGGCCTTCAGCTGCAGGGTGCCGCCGGTCTCCTTGGCATAGACCTCGCTGGAAGTGCTACCGCTGGACAGAGCGCCGTCAAAGGCCTTGTAGTCCACCAGCGCGCGGCTGGCCAGCACGATGGCGCCGTCAAAGCCGTCCCACTCGTAGGCAAAGCCCACCTTCTGTCCGGGGGTGTAGTCCAGGCCCAGCACAGACTTCAGGGGGATTCGGATTTCCATCTTGTTGCCGGTGGCAGACTTGGCCACCTTACCGGCCCAGGTGCCGTCGGCCATGGTCACATTCCCGGTGGAGAGATTGGCGGTCAGGCTGACCCCGTTGATGATGAAGTCGGGGTCGGGGTCGGAGTTGTTCACGGCCACGTACAGATAGTTCTCATCGCTGAGCAGGGCAACCTTGTCCGTACCCTCAAAGCTCCAGTTAGCCTCGTTGAACGCACCGTCCAGACAAGGCTCGTCAAAGGTGTAGTAGGCCTGCCGCTCGTCGGCCACGGGGGCCTGGGCCAGCTTCATATCGTACAGGTTCACGCTGTTGACATGGCTGTCATCCACGCGATTCTTGGTGCCGGTGTAGAGCACAAAGTGGTTGTTGCTGGCGTTGGCCGCCTCGGTGGTGGTAAACCGGCCCACATACTGCTCATCCACAATGACGGAGCTGTTCAGCTCATCGTCCGCCACGATGCGCACCTCAACATACTTGTCGCCCAGATCAGCGCCGGTGTCAAAGGCCACCTCGCTGTTGTCGTACTGGGTGACCCAGATGTTGCCCTCGGCATCGGCATAGAAGGCGTAGCGGCAGCGGCTGACCGCGCGCACGTCCACGATAAAACCGCTGACCGAGGCATGGGCCGTCCCGGCCTTGGGAACCACCAGGTCATTGAAGGTAGCCATAAAGCTGACCTCGAAACCGCGGTTGATGTCAAACTCGGTGGTGGCGAGATCCAAGGACGCAAAGCCCTTGCACACGCCGTCGGTGGTCAGCGTGCCGGTTCTGAGCAGAGCAGAGCTGGAACCCTGCGTGGTATACTGCTCATCCGTGCTGGTACCGTTCAACCCCTTGGTAATACCGGAGTTGATGTTGGTGAATTCTTCGTTCACTATCACGTTGCTGTAATAGTTGTTCTGCTCCGGCACAAGGCGCTCCGTTTCCTCCGCCGCCACGGTCATCGCCGTGCCGGGAAGCAGAGAGACCACCATCACCAGTGCAAGCAGGAATGATGTGACTTTCTTCATACGTGTTTCCTCCTGTCATTTGTCCGTTGCAAAAGGGGCCTGCAAAACCGCATAATATCCCTATAGCAAGACTAAGTCAGTCTCATTATACCAACATTTGTTATGTCAGGTCAATAGATTTTGGCGTTTTTGTCCAATATTTATATTGCTTTCTCAGTCCTTTTGTATTGCTTTTTCCGCTTTTTGTCCCGAATTGCGTTTGCCGCTCTCCCCGCCCACGCTCCTTATTTTTCTTGTAAAAGCACCTTGTTTTTCCTGTCGTCAGCCTTTATAATAGGATGGACGGAAGACAGGACCGCGGCTGTTCGTGCCGCGACGACAAAGAAAGAAGGTATGTAATATGAAGAATCTGCGTGAGCTTTACGACCTGACCGGCAAGGTGGCCATCGTCACCGGCGGCCGCGGTCTGTACGGCGCCTCCATCTCCACCGGCCTGTGTGAAATGGGCGCCACGGTGGTTATCGCCTCCCGCAACGTGGAAAAGTGCGAGGAGCTGGCCGGCGAGCTGCGCGCCCAGGGCTACAGCGCCTGCGGCATGGCTTTGGACCTGAGCGACGATGCCTCCATCAAGGCCCTGGTCAAGAACGTGATTGACAAATACGGCAAGATCGACGTGCTGGTCAACAACGCCGTGGACCGCCGCAACATCGTGGGCATGAGCGTGGCCACCCGGGAAAAGCTGGCCGCCTCCGCCGAAACCAACCTCAACGGCCAGCTGCTGCTGAGCCAGGCGGTGCTGGAGTACATGGTCCCCGCTAAGAGCGGCAGCATCATCAACATCAGCTCCATGCGCGGTCTGGACTGCCCTCACTTCCCCTTCTATCCCGAGGGCTTTGGTGAGCAGCCCGTCAACTACACCACCGAGAAGTGGGCCATGATCGGCATGACCAAGTACATGGCCGGCCGCTACGGCAAGGACGGTATCCGCGTCAACGCCGTTGCCCCCGGCGGCTTCACCACCATGGGCAAGAACCCCACCCCCGCCCAGGCCCAGTTCCTGAAGAACTACGAGGAGCATTGCCCCCTGGGCCGCTTTGCCAACGACGACGACATCAAGGGCCCCGTGGCCTTCCTGGCCAGCGACGCGGCGGCCTACATCACCGGCGCCACCCTGGTCATGGACGGCGGTTGGACCATCTGGTAATTAGGAGGATTTTGACATGATTTCCTGTACCGAGTTTATCCCCGCTTACAGCGAGCTGTTCCACTATTTGGACGAAACCTTTGGCCGGGAGGAGATCGACCGCTACTGGGCCACCCTCTTCAAGCCCGACGGCAAGGGCGGCACCCTCATCAACGCCCTGCTGGCCGAGGGCATCCACGGCTGCTGGACCCACTGGACCCACAGCCTGAATGAGGAGGCCGCCGACTTCGTCATGTACCTGAACGAAAAGCGGGGCTTCTTCTACAACGAGATGTTTTGGTGTCCCTCCAAGGGTAAGCTGCTCAAGCTGCAGGACGAGATCGGCCTGAAGCCCTATCCCGACTACTGCCTGCACTGCGACGGCTACCGCCTGGCGGTGGAGAAGGCCGGCCTGAAGTATATCTACAACTTCATCGGCACCGACAAGGCCGCCTGCTCCATGCTCATCTACGACCCCGAGGTCTTTGACGGCCGCGTGATTTTGGACGAGGATACCCTGGTCATGCGCCGCAACGCCGCCGACAACGAGTACTTCCACCCCAGCTTCCACTTCAGCCTGAGCCGCTGCATCCACTACATCGGCGACAACTACGGCATGGACCACGTCCGGGCCGCCATGACCCGCTACACCAAAAACGCTCTGTGCAAGACCATCGAAGCCATCCCCACCCGTGGCCTTGCCGCCATCCGGGACAAGATCGTGGAAAGCTACGAGCTGGACAAGGCCCCCGACGCCGTCACCTGTGAGCTGACCGACAACACCCTGGACGTCACCGTCCACTACTGCCCCGCCATCAAGTGGCTGGTGGACAACGGCAAGTGGCTGTCCCCCTGGTTCCGCTACACCACCGAGTGCGTCATGGAGGTGCTGGCCGCCGAGGCCGGCGCCAAGTTCGAGATGCTGTCCTACGACGAGCAGACCGGCGCCAGCACCTATCGCTTCACCAAGTAAATTTCGTAAATACAGGACCGCCCCGGGCCATTCGGCCCGGGGCGGTCCTACATTCTTCACTTCAAATCCAACGCCTTCTTGACCTTGGCAACGATGTCCTGTCCAATGAGATAGGACGCATCCTGGGTCTGGGCGCCAATGTGGGGGGACACGATAAAATTCTCACATTCAAACAACGGCGAGTCGAACCCGGCATTTAGGGTCAGGCCACCATGGGCCAGCTCGTCCCCCATGACGTCGGTGGCGTAGCCACCCAGCCGGCCGCCGGTCAGCGCCTGATACATATCCTCCTCGTTGACGATACCGCCCCGGGACATATTCAGCACCACCGCATCTTTCTTCATGGTCCGGATGGAGTCAGTGCAAATCAAATTCCGGGTCTCGGGCAGCAGGGGCAGGTGGATGGTCACAAAATCGGACACCCGCAGCACCTCTTCCCGACTCATGCCCACGGCGAAGTTGCGCTCAAACTCCTCCGCAGACACAAAGGGGTCGTAGGCCACCACATTCATCTCAAAGGCGTCGGCCAGTTTGGCCACCCGGCGCCCCACACGGCCAAAGCCGAGAATACCAAGGGTCTTTCCCCGCAGCTCCCGGCCGTAGAACTTATACTTGTTCCACTGATGCTCCACCTTGACCTCCCGATTGGCCTGCATGGTTCCCCGGGAGATGTCCAGCATCTTGGCAATGGTCAACTCGGCCACGGCGTTGTCGCTCCAACCGGGGGCGTTGAACACCTGCACCCCCTTTTCCTCGGCGTAGTCCAGATCCACATGGTTCAGACCCACGGCGCACACGCCGATGGCCTTTAATTTCCCGGCCGCGTCAAGAATGGTTTTGTCAATGGCGGGGTCCACCCGCATCAACAACAGGTCGTACTCGCCAATGATGTCCGCCAGCCGCTCCCGGGTGGGCAGCAGCTCGGTATCCACCTGCATATATTGTTCCAGCTCGTCCCGAATGATGTGGTGGACCACATCGATAATAAGGCATTTCATGGGTAACCTGCTCCTTTTCGTTCTTTCCCTGAACCACACAGATAACATGGCCGTTTCACAAGGTTTTATAACATAACCCAACGTACAAAACAAGAATTATCCGCACAAATTTCGGCCACATTTTGTCCTGTCTGCGGCAAAGCTACCGCCCCGACCGTTTCTGCAGCCGGGGCGGACCGATTTGTGTATGCAATTACTTGGTGGCCCAGTTGCCCGTAGCCTCGGCGGTCAGGTAGGCATTGATAAATCCGTCCAGGTCGCCGTCCATGACACCATTGATGTTGCTGGTCTCAAAGGCGGTACGGGTATCCTTGACCATCTGATAGGGCATAAAGACGTAGGAGCGAATTTGGCTGCCCCACTCGATTTTCAACTGCACGCCCTTCAGGTCGGAGATCTTCTCCGCCTTCTCCTGCATCTGCAGCTCCACCAGCTTGGCCCGCAGCATTTTCATACAGTTGTCCTTGTTTTGGAACTGGGACCGCTCCTGCTGGCTGGCCACCACAACGCCGGTGGGCTTGTGGAGCAGGCGCACGGCGGAGGATGTCTTGTTTACGTGCTGGCCGCCGGCACCGCTGGCACGGTAGACCTGCATTTCAATGTCCTCGGGCCGGATCTCCATCTCCACATCCTCAGGCAGGTCGGGCATAACCTCCACCGAGGCAAAGGAGGTCTGTCGCCGCGCGTTGGCATCAAAGGGGGACACGCGCACCAGGCGATGCACACCATGCTCACCCCGCAGATAGCCGTAGGCATTCTCACCCTCGATCATGATGGTGGCGGACTTCAGACCGGCGTCGTCCGCCTCCTGATAGTCCATAATGGTGTAGGAAAACCCATGCCGCTCGGTCCAGCGGGTGTACATACGGTACAGCATCTGGGCCCAGTCCTGGGCCTCGGTGCCGCCGGCGCCGGGGTGGACGGTGAGAATGACGTTGCAGCTGTCGTACTCGCCGGTCAGCAGGGTCTGCAGCCGGGCGGCCTCCATATTGGCCTCCAGCTGGGCGAAGCCCTCCTCCAGCTCGGGGACCAAAGAGTCGTCCTCAAACTCGTTGCCCATCTCACACAGGGCCATCAAATCGTCCCACTGACTCTTGCGGCGGCGCTGGCCGTCCACCTTGTCCTGCAGATTCTTGATGCGCTGCTGCACCTTCTGCGCCTTTGCAAGGTTGTCCCAAAAGCCATCGGCGGCGGACTCCGCCTCCAGCATATCCAGCTCCCGCTCCGCGCTCTCCAAGTCCAGGGCATCGGCCAGGGACTCCAGGGCGGGCAGCAGGTTGTTCAGCTTCACTTTATATTCGTCAAATTGGAGCATAAATATACCTCTCTCCTGTTCCATATTCTCTCAGTGTATTATTATATACAAGTTTCCCCGCAAAGTAAAGCACAATCCCACTTGCGGAATAAAAAAACAGGGTATCCGCAAACCGGACACCCTGTTTCAAACTCTGTTTTGTTTTCCGCCGAAATCAACCGTTCTTGCCGTGGGGACGGACCGCGGCGATAAGCAGCACGATAAAGGGCAGCAGCACCATCAAAACAACACCAAAACCAATCATAATGGTGCCAATGCCAACGCCGCCATGCGCAAGACCCTTGCACGCAACAACAACCGGCTGGACGAACATGGAGTTGACCGTGGAAACCAAGCCCTTCTTAAGCGCGCTGATGATCGCAAGGCAAACCATGCAGGATGCGGGAAGTACGGAAAGGAACCCGCCCAGGAACCAGTCACCGGCAAAGCCGCGGCGGCTGTTCACACCCTGAATCATGAAACCCCAAACGTACCAAATGACAACCATAGCCACCAGGCTGCAAACGATGTACAAAGCATTCATCCTAAATTTCCTCCGTAATCTATCTGTTTTCTTGTGCGCCAAAGGGCCACAAGGAACCGACTATGGTGATTATACACTATCCTTTCCCAATATGCAAGCAGGAATTTCGGTTTTTTCTTTATTTTCCCCGCCCCTCATCGGTCACTTTTCTGCCACTCCTGCTCATCCCGAAAAATCAGATCGTCCACGTCCCGCTCCCGGGGCGGCTTGCGCTTGGTGTCCTCCTGGGCACCCGCCTGTTGGCACATAGTCCTTCCTCCTGTCATAGATAAACACTCCTCACCAGTATATGCGCCCACTCCGCCCCTTATCCACCCCTCGGCAAAAAAGCTAATATTGTCCATAAACGCGAACATATTTGTCTTGTTTTTCCCCTTGCCCTGTGCTATAAAAGCCTTGTAATACAGTCGCGCTCCGATGTGCGGCTGAAAAGGAGTTGGGTCCGCAATGAAAGTATTTAAGGCAAACAACCCCAATATTATCTACATCGGCAGTTGGACCGATCAGGACAGCGCCAAAACCGCCAAATTCGACTTCTGCAAGTTCTTCATCCTGTTTCGGGGCGCCTGCCTCAAACTCCATGCCGAGGGCGAGCTGCTGTGCAGCGTGGACGGCGCCGCCGACACCGCTGATACTGAATTCACCCTTGCCGACGGCACCCACACCCTGCTGGTCACCGTTAAGGCCGGTTTCCGGCTGAATTCCGTGGAAACGGACGCACTCCTGAGCGCCAATGAGGAGCTGCGCCACGCCTATAATGATGAGATCGTACACATCCTTTTGGGCCGTGAGGGTACCGACCCCAACACTTGGCAGCCCGTGTCCCCCGTCGCCCGCCGGCCGGAGACCGGCGTGAAGCCGGGCGGTCTGCTGGGCCGCCTGTTCGAGGAAAACGTGGCCCGCATCAAGCGCTGCGCCGCCGACCCCGACACCCTGGACCTGCCCGAGGGGGCCAAGCGCGACCTGGGCTGGGTGGAGTGGCTGCCCGCCTCGCTGAAGGACGGCCGGGTCATGGGCGGTGCCGCCAAGGCTCTGCGCTGGGGCGAGGATGCCGGCCTGCGTGCCATCGTGGACGACGCCATCGGCCGCATCGAGGCCACCATGCGCCCCGACGGCTGGTACAACTACTACCCCGAGTCGGAGTACGGCGTCAACTACTACCCCAACGTGGAAAACTCCACGGACGTCATCCTCAGCAGCGAGAAAAAGTCCTTCGACCGCATCTTTTGGTCCTACGGCATGGTGGCCGCCGGCAAAGCGGGCAACGCCAAGGCTTACGACCTCATTCGTCGTATGTACGACTGGCTGGAAAACAGCCCCTACGCCAACCAGCTTCTGCTGGCCCACAACAGCACCAACTCCCTCACCGGCAACCTGGTGCTGGCCGAGTCCGAGGCCGGCAAGGCGGAGGATATGCTGCTGAGCCAGACCTCTTTGGATAAGCACACCGTGCTGGCCGGCATGGCCGCCCGCAACCCCGTTATCTTCAGCAACTACCCCGCCGACCGCCCCCACTGCTACTGTATCATGGACATTTTAGCCGCCCTGGCCGAGTACCGCCTGACCGGCCAGCAGCGCTATTTGGACGCCGCTTTGGGCGGTTGGGAGGTCTACAACCGCTACTACAAGCACCCGGGCGCCATCACCGCCATCTGCGAGCAGGACGGCCCCTACTACCCCGGCTCCTATCAGATGAACATCGGCCACACCGGCGAGACCTGTGGCACCGTGTTTTGGCTGTGGCTGAATTTGGAGCTGCTGGAGCTGTTCCCCGACCAGGAGAAATACGCCGCCGAGATCGAAGACGGTCTGCTCAACACCCTGCCCTCCGCCTTCATGGCGGACCAGGGCGTGCGCTATCACAACGTACTGCAGGGCCGCAAAAACGTCTGTAATGCTCCCGTGGGCAACACCATCGGCACCTGCTGCGAAATGACCACCACCCTCACCCTGGGCGATTGCCCCCAGTACACCTTCCTGTCCAATGACGAAGGTCTGTGGCTGCACCAGCTGGTGTCCTACGAGGCCAAGTGCGGTCAGTGGGACTTCTGCGTGGACAGCGACATTCTGCATAAGCATCAGCTCACCTTCACCGTCCGCTCCGCCCCCGACCGCGAGCAGTCCGTCAAGCTGCGCGTGCCCGCCTGGGCCAACGACACCACCCTCACCCTCAATGGCCGGCCCATGGCCGCCCGGCCGGGCAGCTTTGCGGAGATTCGGCGAATTTGGCACCCCGGCGATACCGTCACCCTCACCTTCTCTCCCGCCCTTTGCGTCCGGCCCTATACCGGCGTGGAGCAGGCGGAGAATGGCAAGGGCCGCTTCTGCGTCACCTACGGTCCCTACCTCATGGCCCTGACCGGCATGGCCGAAAAGGCGCTGCCCACCGTCACCGCCGCCGCGGCCGACCTGCGCGTGGAGCAGACGGAGGCCTCCGTCCGGATCCCCGTCAACGGCGGTATGGTCTTCCGCCCCTATTTTGAGTTCGGTGACGAGATCGAATTCAACTGCTACCCTGTTTTTGAATAACGCCCAACGCACCAACACCTGACGGGACAGCGGTTTGCGCCGCTGTCCCGTTTTTCGTGGAACTCCGTCGAACACTTTCTGCACTTTTGGGGTTGACAAAGTCGGCCCTGCGTGTTATTATGGTTAGGCTCTTTAGAGCAGGAGTAACCGGAGCCACCCATGCCGGAGTGGCGGAATTGGCAGACGCCAGGGACTTAAAATCCCTTGGGAGTGATCCCGTGCCGGTTCGACCCCGGTCTCCGGCACCATATCGCGGAGTAGAGCAGTTGGCAGCTCGTCGGGCTCATAACCCGGAGGTCGCAGGTTCAAGTCCTGCCTCCGCAACCATTAGGAAAGCCTCGCTATCTCAGGGTAGCGAGGCTTCTTTTTTATGTTAAAAATGGGAAAAATCCACGGCAAAAATTAACTCCAACCCGATGCTGTCAAGCCTCGTCTTGCCATCTTCGCGAATTTTTCTCGTCGGCATCCGGTCGGCACGTCGTCGGCGCCGCCGTCGGCGTGGTCGGTACATACTAAAAACTTGAAATAATGCGTGCCTTCTGCGCATAAAGTCCATTTTTACGGACAGCGCTTGCTCTATTCTAACATTGTAAGCGCATACGCTGTACATTCGCTTTGAAAAACACGTCGAAGTATGGTATGATTACAAAACAGAAAAGAGCGCAGGAGGTACCACAAATGAAAGCAACCATCAAGAACATCATCCAGCGTAGCATCAGAGAGCACCTTTTGCCCCTTGCCCAGAAGTACAAAGGCAAAGAGATTTGTACAAAGCCCGTCGACCTTGCTTTCTTTGACGGTGTGGAGTGGAATGTTCTGGAGCTGAAGGCCGGTGGCGATCTTGACAGTTCCAATGCTCCATCTAATGTAGAGAAGCTGCTGACAATTTACGTCGATATGGGTATTGAAAACTGCAAGGCTTATTTCGCTGCTTTGTATAACAAAGATGGCGAAGGTAACACATGGAAGGGCGCGGTCAAGAAGCACATGGCCTTCCCTGAGATGTTCTTGATTGGCAAGGGTTTTTGGGCCAAAATCCTCCCTGCCGAGATCTCCTTTGACGAATTTGTCGCGATATACAAAGAGGCTCTGGAGCAGATTGATTTGAACTCCAGAATCAAGAGCATGATTGATGCTTGTATCCGTTGATGCTATGTATAACATAACGAAAGTAAAATCGCCAAAATACACGCTTGTCAACGGCGATTGTCTGGATTACCTAGGCCAAATCCCGGATCACTGTGTTGATTTGATTTTGACGGATCCCCCGTACAATATCGCCCAGTACTCCACCGGAAACATTCCTCTGCCTGGGCGAACCGCATTGAACAATGACCTCGCTGAATGGGATTTGGCTCCGATTGAGCCCAGAAAGTTGTTGGACGACTTCAAGCGCATCATCAAACCAGACGGGAATATCTTTATCTTCACCAGCTATAATCTCATTGGAAAGTGGCACGAAGTCTTCGACAGCGAATTTGACACTTTTCAGTTCTTCGTTTGGCATAAGACAAATCCAGCACCCAAGATATTCAAAAACGGCTTTCTCAACAGCTGTGAAATGATTGCTTGTATGTGGAACAAAGGACATAAGTGGAATTTCAGCAATCAGCGCGATATGCATAATTTTTTTGAAAGTCCGATTTGCATGAAGCCGGAACGCTTGTCCAATCCCAAACACCCCGCACAAAAGCCGGTAAAACTGCTGGAACACATCATCTCCATTGCTTCCAATGAAAACGATGTTGTCTTTGATCCTTTTATGGGTGTGGGGTCTACCGGAGTTGCAGCATTGAAAAACAATCGAAAGTTTATCGGTATTGAGATTGACAAGTCATACTTTGATGCGGCAAGAGGCCGGCTTTTCGATAAGGAAGCCATATTTTAGGAAGGAGAATATAACATGAGTTGTTACACCGAAAACGAAATTGCCGATGTTGTGTTGAACATCATCAGAGAGCATCCTGGAATACGGACGTCTGCACTTATCACAGAGGCTAGGGCTCGAATGCATCCGGATGGAGAAGATCTCGTGATTTTAGATAATAGAAATGACGATAAGTTTTCTCAAAAAGTCCGCAACATCAAGAGTCACGACACCATCGCAGCACAAGTTAGAACTGTAGGCGAACGAGATCGTCAATGGTTTCCCGTATAATAACAAACCTCCCAGTGTTAAACTGGGAGGTTTGTTATTATCAGATGTTCTGTATCTCGATTATTTCTGCTTCGTACGTTGTAGGTGTACTGTTTGTCAAAACTAAGTATGTTGAAATGCTTCTCATATAGACTGGCGATAAAGTCCGTGTTTTTGATTACCAAGATAAACTGCGCAAGCGTTTTCTTCAGCGTGTGGGCCAACCGCTCTTGGTCGAGCCTCGTGAAGTCCGTTCCTTCGTAGTCGGAAAAGTCAGTATCGTATGGGGGATCCAAGAACATAAAATCATTCTGCGAAAGCGGAACACGCTCAAGAAATGTTTCAAAATCGCAGCAGTGAATATCCGTGTTCGAGAACAGCTCTGCAATTTCCCGGTTAAACATGTTATCGATTTTTGCTTTCATATCTTTGCGGTTGTAGGACATTCCGCCGTAGGGTATATTAAACTCACCCTTTGCATTATATCGGAACATCGATCCATAGCAATATTCTCGAATGAAGTAGAAGTTTGCTGCCTGATACTGTAGTGATTGTGCCTCCATACGGTTTAGGCTGATGTCATTAAACACCTTGCGGAAATACATGTAGTAGCCGCTGGTAAATCCGGTTATCAGGTTTTCGCACAGGTCTTCTGTCGAAAAAGGCTTATTTATGTAGTTCTTAACGGTTCGGACAATCTTGTCCTCAACCATTTGGAGAAGAGAATCATCAAATTCATGCTTGTCCAACAGCAGTTTTTCGGTAAAGCCGGAATTGATTTTATCGGACAAACAATGGATCAGCGTTTTCAACTCGTTACTAAGTTCCTCTCTGGTCAGCATACCCTCTTTAAACTTGAAGAAAATATGAAGCAACTCAAGGGACTCTTTTTCACAGGTGGCAACAAGATTGTTAAAACTATTGCTGTAACACATCAACAATTCGTATAGTTGCTTGTCCTGCGCTTTGATCAAATCATAGTACTGTATAAGCGATTGAGATATGTCATTGATTGCCGCCGCTTTAGGCGCAAGGTGAAAGAACAAGGCGCCTCCACCAAAAAACGGTTCAATGTATCTGCTGTAAGCCGGGATCAAAGGTTCTATTTTTCCAATCTCTCCACTCTTGCCACCAGGCCACTTAATTATAGGCTTCATGTTCTCACCTCACATTTATCATAGATTAACATAGAACAGCCAAAAATGAAACCCCTTTTCCAAACGTATGTACTCAAAAATGTTTCCTCCTAAAATAAAAGATACCCTGTAGCGACGGATAGCCACTACAGGGTTCAGGTTTATAATATATAGACCCGTTGAGCGATAATACAAATGTACGTATGACCCTTTATGTTCGCATCTTTGTTTCAATGGTTTTGTCTGGATGTTGTCTGGCTCTAAGAATTGCAGGTTTTGGTGAATCATGGTATTATAATATAAAATAAAACTAAATAATTCCTAGGAGGTGTTTGCCTTGGCAAAGGTTCCTTTTCGAAACGTCGCTGTTTTCCCCAACAACAAAAATTGGGGACTTCTTGTTTCTAGAAGCAGCAAACTGTATTCTAGGTCAGACGATATCCGAAGTCCATTTGCCCGGGACTATACTCGCATTTTACATTCGATGGCATATCGCCGCCTAAAACACAAAACGCAAGTCTTTTTTAATATTGATAATGATCATGTATGCACTCGAATGGAGCATGTTGCGCATGTAGAATCTGTAAGTTCAACAATAGCCAGACAGCTCGGTTTGAACGAAGAGCTCACAAAAGCCATTGCAATGGGCCATGATTTGGGTCACGCTCCTTTTGGACACCAAGGTGAAACTGTAATTAAGAAGTTGTGCCTAGATTATTTACATCAAAGTTTTTGGCATGAACAAAACGGATTGAGGTTTGTAGACAAAATAAGACATAGCTATCATACTGTCCAATGTCAAATCTATAGCCAGCATCCGACAACCTTTTCTTATCATATAGTTTTTCTGAACTCCATGGTGGATTTGCAATGATCAATGTCGGATTAACGCCTTTGGAGCGCCAAAACTCAACTGGTGCTTTTGTCTCAGATGGAAGTAGTGCATCTTTAGAATAAAAAGTATATCGAGTGCGGTCAAAATTCTTTCGGTTATTTCTGATAACATCTTCTTCAACATCTATGCCGGTAAGACTGAAATTTTGATGTTCCTGTCTAGAACCGATTATCTGTTCAACTGCCGAAAGCAGGGCTCCCTCGCCACAAGCAGGGTCAAGTACTGAAATGTCACTATCTTTTTGAATATCTGTTGTTGCATCCTTGTTATACTCTTCAATCAAAAGGTTGGCAACATATTCAGAGAGCGAGTGCGGGGTATACACCACACCATATCCTGTGTTATTTGCCATATGTAACGTCTCCTTTATCCTCGGCACCTTCTGCCAGTGCACACAAAGCTTCCACGCTGATTTGCGTGCGTTCGATGCGCCTGATTACATTTATAAGCTCCTTGTTGTCCCTTAAAAAGGTCGAAACATCTAGTGGTGCACATCCGTTTTCTTCGGCAGCCAAATCAAAGAACAGTTCACGTTCTCCAGGGTTGAACGGCAAATTATTCGCTAATGCCATCAGTACGGTATCGCTCGGAACTGGCCTCGCACCTTTTTCTAAATCCAGCAAATACACATATGATATTCCTGCGGCTTTTGCTACTTGAGTCCCTTTGGTTCGCTTACGTATGTTGTGCAGGAATGTTCCAAATGAAGTCGCCGCCATGACGCACCCCCTCTCGCCTATCAACATATTGCTATTAGCTAGTTGTTTATATTTTAGCATTTAGCTGTGCTGTTTGTCAACCGTAAAAGAATCGCATGACCATGGCTTTATCTATTTCGCTCTGTGTGTACCGCTTCGGTTCCCCAAATCTCTCCTTGTAGCGGTCCATGGCCTCTTGGGGCAAAGATGTCAGCTCGCCGTCACCATCCTCACCAAGGATGTAGAAAACGCCGGTGATGATGTCATCCCCTACTCGTCTGTTACCCTCCAACTGCAGAAGCTTACCTTCCTCGTTGCACAGCAGGCAGATTCCATCCTCAAGCCCGATGATTTCAATGAGTCCTTGGTCCTCGCACCCAATGCTCACCGCCTTCTGCAAGGCATCCAAATTGTTATCCAGCGTTACCTCCTTGGGATGCTCACCGGGTTCTACCATCAAGACCTTAATCGTTGTTTCTTTTTTCATTTCTGAATCTCCTTGTATCGTAGTTCTACTATTGCGAAGAACTTTCTTTCTGTCGACAGTTTTTCTGTCATTTATCCTTTTTACTTCCTCTCCCAAAAACAGACCGGGAGTTTGGGGTTTTTGAGGCACCTTTCCCCCTTTAGCCAGCCTTGTCTTGCCAGTTTGGGTGTTACATTTTCCCGAATCGTTTCCCACCACGACGGGAACTCCCGACACCTCGCTGCGCGTTTGGGCATCAGCACGCAAGTCCCCAACCTTTGCGAGGACGTTTCTGAAGCGCTCGGTCGGTGATTGGTCGCTAAGTCGGCGGCAAAAAATCCGCTTCTACCTCGCTTGCCTCAGCGCTTTGCGGGTTCTGCGGGGTTCTCATAACCCGGAGGTCGCAGGTTCAAGTCCTGCCTCCGCAACCATTAGGAAAGCCTCGCTATCTCAGGATAGCGAGGCTTCTTTTTGCTCATTTTTCTGTTTTTTCGGTACTTATTTCTGGTTGTTGATAGTTGCGCCTATTCATGCCCATTTGTGCCTGTTCTGTCGCTATATCGTCGCTATGGCAACCGTTCCCCCTCCGTCGATACGTCGTCGCCACGTCGTCGCTTTGGTCGGCGGTGATGTTACAAGTTTACAATATCAAA
The DNA here is from genome assembly GCA_015067885.1 of Oscillospiraceae bacterium. Taxonomy (GTDB): domain Bacteria; phylum Bacillota; class Clostridia; order Oscillospirales; family Oscillospiraceae; genus Lawsonibacter. The sequence goes on from SVLO01000021.1 coordinate 20,192, forward strand.
ACTCCCTGCCCAGCAACCGGGCAGGGAGTTTTTGTCTTTGCAGCGAATTTAGTTCCCGCGCAGGTAGTTGGTCAGCATCTGTGCCGTTTGGGCGCGGGTGGCTTTTTCGGTAGCATTGGTGAAAGGGACATTGTCCAAAATTCCTTCGCCAACCGCCCACTTCAAGGCGTCGGCGGCCCAGTCGCTGTGGTTGCCCACCTTGGACAAATCGCCGTTGCCGGCAGGCTTGCCGGAGTAGTTGTGCAGGATGACTGCCACCTGCTCGATGGTCACGGCATCCTCGGGTTTGAACACACCGCCGCCGTAGCCGCTGACTACACCGCGATTGCTACCCCAAGTGACCGCGTTGTTGTACCACTGGCTGGCAGGCACGTCGGAGAAGCTATGCTTTAGACCGTTCAGAGCGGGCTGCCCCTCCTTGTTGTACAGCACCTGCACCACCATGGCGCGGTTCAGGGTGTCGTTGGCGCCGAAGGTCTCGGCGTTGTAGCCGCTCATGATCTTGTTGTTGATGACGTAGTCCACAGCGTCGTAGTACCACGTGCCGGGGATAACGTCCAGCATGGCGGCAGCACCGGTAACCTGCTGCTGGGTAATGATAATGTTGTCAATGTCAATCTGGTTGCCGTAGTTGTTGCTCAACGTACCGCTGGAGTACGCCTGCAGACGCAGGTGGTTAGGCGTGGCAGTGGACAGACCGGGCACCTGAGCAATGGCACTCCACTCCACAGGCTCCGGCTGGGACTTGGGCCAAACCTTGGCATACAGAGCACCATTGACGCAGGTCAGCTTGAAGGTGGCCCACTGCTGGTTGGGGATGGCACTCTGCCACTCGCCGCCGTTGATTTGAATGCCGGTGGTGCCCTGCAGACGGAACATGGCGGTATTGGGATGGACGGCACCGTCGGAGTTCTTTTGGAACATAGTCACGTACAGGCTGTTGGCACCCATTTCGTAGTTGCGGTAGTCGAACTGTACGGTGTAGTTGCCGGTGACGGTGGTGTTGGACATAATCCAGGGGGAGAGCATATTGCCGTCATCGTAGAACTGCAGGAACTTGTTGCCGTTCTCCTCCAGGATGGAGTAGCCCTGACCGGGTTCGGTGCCGGGAGGTGTGGTGGAGAACGCCTTGTCCTTGCCCAAGAAGGCATAGAACGCATTGTTGCCAACGGGGTAGGAGGAGAAGTCCTCGGTCTGCATAACCTTCTTCTCGCCGGCGCCGGTCAACTCGGCAGGGGCGGGACGGACGGAGACCTCCACGGTACGGGTGATTGTGCCCAGCTTGGCGGTAATGGTGGCCACGCCGGGATTGAGGAAGCGAATCACGCCTTCCTGATCCACGGGAGCCACAGTCGGATCGCTACTGCTCCAAACGATGGTGCCCTTGGTGTTATAGCGGTCATAGGCAACGGTGTAGCCGCCGTCGCCGGTGGTACCGGAGACACTATTTACCGCCAAATCAAACATAGCGGGAATCTTCACGGCAATCTTTTCCACGGTGGCGGAGCCGGATGGTGCGTGCAGGGTGGCAGCGGTAATCATGCTCTTGTTGGCATGGTCGGTGCACCAGACGGACCAAGCGGGCTCGGCAGAGCCGGCAGGCCACACCTTACCCCAAAGCATCTTGCCGATGGCGGCAACCTTGACGCTGTACTTGGTACCGGCAGTCAAGGTCATGTTCTGCACGCAGGTGTCATCCAGGCAGGTGACGCCCTTGGTACTCAGCTTCACGCCCACATCGGCACGCATCAGCGCCTGCACCACGGTGCTGTCGCTGTTCAGGGTCAGGTTGAATTCCATGATAAAGCTGCCTTCGGGTCGCGTGGGAGAGGCCCAGCCGCCCAGCTGGACGCTGTCGGCGGAGGCAGCGGTGGCCAAATCCTTGGTGGTCAGGGTGTTGGGCAGGAACTCCTCGCTGTTGGGGTCGTCCTTGACGCCCACAATGCTCAGGTAGGCCTGGTCATACTGGATGGTCATAACGGTGCCATCGTCCAAGTAGGCGCAGGAGGGGTCGGCGGCATCCTGCTTTTCCCGCAGGGGGGATGCATAGATGAGGCGGGTCTCGGTCTCGTCCCAGCCGGCATCGTAGTAGAACACCTTGCCCATGGTACTGCGGGGGGAGTCCTCGTCAGACCAGGTGACGAAGGCGCGGTTGGTGTCGATGTAAGCAAACTGAGGCTGCTGGGCGGAGCCGGGCTCGTTGCCAACCAGTTCCCAGTTGCGGCCACGGTCATAGGTGGCGTAGACCACACCGCTGGAGCGGACCATGCCGTACACCACCTTGTCGGTACCGTCGGGGGAAATCATAGAGAACTCGTTAAAGGCGTCGTTGGAGCTGGTCCAGTCACCCACAGGGGCCAGGTTGGGCACATCACGCACATCGTCAAGGAGGTCCCACTCCCACTGCTGGGTCTTGGGGTTGAAGGTCATGTCGTAGACGATGACGCGGCCGCCGGTGTAGGTGGGCAGCAGCATGGAACCGTCATCAAACTGCACGGCATCACCGCGCTTGTTGGTGCTGGAAATCGTCTGGAAGGGGGACCAGTCCACGCCGGGCTTGCCGGCAATCCAATCGTCCAAATCGTCCACGGCAATCCAGGTCATTACCACGTCGCGGGTGTGGCTGGCGTTGCTGTAAACGCTGAAGAGGGTGCCGGTGTACAGCAGGGCATCCTCCGCCTTGCCATCGTTGTTCAGATCCATCTTGACGGGCAGCAGGTCACTGTCGCCGGTGATGCCGCCCAGAGAGTAGGTGGCGCTGGGGTTTTGCTTGAGCAGCTCGTAGCGGCTGTAGAGAGTCTCCATGCCGGGGCCGTTCATTTTCAGCGCGGCCTTCTCCAGATCGTACAGCTCCGTGGAGGTCCAGGTTTTGCCGTTATCCTCGCTCATGGCAAAGCGGACGGAGTAGATTCCGATGATGGGCTTGGTCTTGTCGATAGAGTGGACGGGGGTGTCGGAATAGGCGGCCACCAGCCGGCCGTCAGGCAGCTTCTTGATGTCGGGGAAGCGCAGGACGGAGGGGGGGTCGGTCTGATCCACGGTGATGGCACCGGGGGTCTGGGTGTTCTCGGGGTGGTCGGGGACGTTCAGCTCGGTCAGCTTGCGGTCGGCCATATCCGCGAAGGCGGCCGTGACGGCCTGCGCGATCTTGGGCAGGTCGGTGGCCTTGTAGTCCTTATCGGGATACTGACTCTCCCCGTCCACCAGGAAGTTGACCCTGTCCGCGGTCAGCAGGGACAGGTCGGGGGTGTAGCCCAGCTCAAGGCACAGGCTGTTGAACAGGGTCACGCCGGCCGCCAGACGGCCGGTCTTGTTGGTCAGGTGGTCGCTGTCCCGGGTCAGGTCACGGCCCAGGGCGGCGCGCAGGTTCTGCACCGCCACGCCCACGGGAACGGCGTTGTCAAACCAATCGGTGCGGCCCAGGATATAGCGGTTGGTGCAGCGGATGATGGCGTTGTACATCCAGGCGCTGTTTTTCAGGTAGTCGGAGTAGCCCATGTTAATGGCGGTGCCCACGTTATAGGGGTCATATCCGTCGGCATAGGACCAGGCCATGGGCCACCACAGCTTGGCGCCGGGTTCCACGTCCCGCAGATAGTCCAGCATATACTTCATATCGGTGCGGTAGGCGGATTCGTGGCCGGCCACATAGTTGTGGCTGCCCACCATGACAACGTCCCAATCCTCACCGGAGAGCATCTCGGAGATGCGGACATTCTCACGATTCTTGACCAGGTTGCCGTTGCCGTCCGGCGTGTACAGGGTGTAGGCCGCGGCGTTGGCAATGGCGTTGCGGGCATGGCCCTGCACGGAGATATCGCCGCCGTGGAGCACGGAAAAATCAAAGCTCACATCGGGGTAAAGCTGATCCAGCTTTTTGAGATAAAAAGTGTTGTCCAAATCATAGGTGCCGCCGATGACCAAAAGCTTCAGACTCTTGACGGCCTCGCCCACCTGAAGGACGAAGGCGTCGGAGGAGGGGACACCGTTTTGCAGCCAGCTGGCGGTAATTTTGGTGAGACCGCGGCTCTTGCAGGTGACGGTGCCGCTGGCGTCCACCGTGGCCACGGACAGGTCGGAGGAAGTCCAGGTCACATTGGGGACGGTCTGGGTCAATTTCAACTGGACGGTGTCGCCGGTGTTATAATGCTGGGCCAGAGCGGCGGTGTCGATACTGGTGGCATCCACCGTCACCTCGCAGGAGGCGGTGGTGATGACGGCGCCCTGGGCATCCAGCAGGCTGGCGGTGACAGTGGCCTTGCCGGCCTTCAGAGCGGCGAGGTTGCCCAAGGCATCCACCTTGACCACATCGGGGTCGCTACTGGTCCAGGCATAGACAGGGGCGGCCAGCTTTGCGCCCACCAGCTCGGGGGTCAGGCGACCGCCGCCCATGCCGATGACGGTGTCGGTCAGCTTGAGCTGCACCGCGGCGGACAGGGTCAGGTTGTCCAGCCAGACGGTATACGCCTCGCCGGGGCGATTGCGGTTACGGGTCATGATACGCAGCTGGGACTGACCGGCGATGATGCCGTCGTCAATCTTGTCGCTGCGGTACACCGCCACGCCGACGGTGGCGTTATCGGCGGGTTCGGGGCTGCCCTTGAGCCACGCCTTCAGCACCATCTGCCCCTTGGTCACGGTGGTCTTAACCGTGTACCAAGTGTCAAAACCCATGCGCAGGGGGGCGCCGTCGGTATCAGCGACCAAAATCTGCTCCAGGTTGCCGTTCAGGTCGCCTCGGAACTTGACATCGCCCTGTGCCTCAATGTAGACCAGCACGCCGCCGTTGGCAAAGGTCTGGCCTTCCAGGGGGTTAAACACCAGACCGGGGACGGAAGCACCGCCGCCGGGGCGGAAGTTGATGTCCATGGTGACGCTGCGCTCACCGGAAAAGGTGGTGCCGGTGTGGAAGTAGTTGGGGGTCTCGTTGACAGAGGTCAGGGACAGAACCTTGTTGCTTCCGTCCATAGCAATGCCGTAGGTGGCGTAGCTTTCGCTGCCCGCGGCGTTGTGGTATGCCTCGTAAAATCCGGTGTAGTTGGAATTTTGGTAGAAGGTGTCTTCCCCCACCTCATAGGCGCTGAAATCATCGGTGGAGATGACAGCCATGCCGGCGGGCGCGGATTCCGCGGCGGCAACGGGGATCGCCGTGGCGGGCACCATCCCGGCACACAGCACAAGAGCCAGCACCAAGGAAAGCGCGCGGTTCAATCGGGTTTTCTTCATAATTTCGTCCTCCTGTTCATACTGTTTCGGACATTGCTGTGATATTGACAAAGCGGATGTTTTTCTGTACCATGTTTTTGTAGAGGTATCAGCGGATACTACCCCACTTTGTTTATGCTATTTTACCATACCGAGCCACATTTTGAAAGACTCAAACAGGGCATTGTGTCTGCAAAGATGTCCCGTTCAGTATATAGGAGAAACTTACCATGGCCAAAAAAGAAATCATCCAGACCTCCCTGGGCGATCTGGTGCTGGAGCTTCACATTGCGCCCAACTCAATCCTGCAAACCCGGCACAACTGGCAGACCAACCGCCACAGCAATGTGGATCACGAACTGCAGATGATTCTCAGCGGAAGCTGCAGTGTGGAAGTGGAGGGTGTGGTGTATGACCTGCGCGCCGGACAGGGGATTTTGATCCTGCCGGGCAAGTTCCACAAGCCCGTTTCCTATTCGGAGGATTTTGACAAGCTGCTGTTCGGCTTTTTCCCCATTAAGGGCAGCATTGGTTCCGATTGGAGCACGCCGTGTGTTGTGCTGGACTTCGCGCCGTCCACCGTCACCATGGCGCGGGAACTGATGGACGAGTACGCCGAACCCGGCCCCTTCCACCAAAAGATGACCCATTCGCTGCTGGATCAGCTGGCGATTCGCCTGCTGCGCACGCTGGGCACGACGGATGCTGCGTCTGTGCCGGTGGTGGGTGCTGACCTGCGGGTGGACGTGATCGACGGCTTTTTTGCCGATTTTCTGGCCGATGATGTGACCAAGGAGGATCTTGCGGAGCGCCTGCATCTTTCCTCTCGGCAGGTTGGCCGTTTTTTGCAGAAGCGATATGGCATGAGCTTCCGGGAGAAGCTGTTCAACACCCGGATGCTGCATGCGGGCTGGCTGCTGCGGCATACCCGGCAATCGGTTCAGCAGATCGCCCCCCAGGTGGGGTACACTTCGGTCCCCGCCTTTATCCGCAGCTTTACCCGCTTCCACAGCAAAACGCCCCAGCAGTTCCGCGAACAGCAGGATGTGTAAATAAATTCCCCTGCGGCAGTTTGCCGCAGGGGAATTTGCCTGTTTACGGTGCATCTTTGAAACCAAGTTGGACACACCGCAAGCAAAGATGTCCCGTTTGAGCATTTTGCGACACGGGGAACCATGATAAAATAGCTTGAAGCATTTTATATAAGGAGTGGGCAGTATGCCAACCTACAAAAAGGAAACCCTGAAACAAATCGTATTCCCTTTGGGCGGAATCGGCGCGGGCAGCATCGGCCTGGCCGGCAACGGCAAGCTGGTGGACTGCGAGATTTTCAATCGCCCCAACCGGGAGTCCGTATTTAAATACTCCTGTTTCTCCGTCAAAGCGGAGGACGAAGAGCGGGTGGTGGACTGGCGGGTGCTGACCGGCGACAACACCCGGGACTACGTGGGCACGCTGTATCGGGACTACGGCAGAGGGGTCCCCGACCCCATGGCCGGTATGCGCCACTTCGAGGACGTGACCTTCCGGGGCCAGTTCCCCTTTGCCGAGTTGGACTTTTCCGACCGCAGCTTTCCCGGCGCGGTCACCTTGGAGGCGTATAACCCCTTCATCCCCTCCAACAGCGAGGACAGCAGTCTGCCCGGGGCCTTTTTCACCCTCCGCGTGCGCAACACTTCGGACCGGCGGCTGAATTACTCCGTGTCCCTGAACGTGACCAACCCCTTTGAGAAAAAGGGGTTGCACACGCTGAGCGAGGACGCCGGCATGACGGCCATTACCCTGCACAGCGCGCAGGGTGATCCCGACGACCCCCAGTACGGCAACCTGACCATCGCCACGGACCACGCCGGGGCCATCTCGTATCAGCAAAACTGGTTCCGGGGCCTGCACCGGGATATGCCCACCATGTTCATCAACGACTTCTCCGCCTTTGGTCCCTTCCGCAACCGCGCCTATGAACCCAGCGAAACAAACTACGAGGACACTGCCTCCCTCTGCCCCAGTTGTGTGTTGGAGCCGGGTGAGGAAACCACCTTCCGCTTTATACTCAGCTGGTACGTACCCAACATCCACGTGGATTGGTTCAGCGGCGAAGAACCCTACACCCTAAAAAACTACTACAGCACCCGGTACGCCGACTCCAAGGCGGTGGCCGCGTATGCGCTGGACAACTGGCAGCGGCTGTATGAGGAAACCCGGCGCTTTGCCGACGCCCTGTCCGGCTCTACCCTGCCCGATTGCGTCGCCGACGCCATTCAGGGCAATCTGGCCACCCTGAAGTCCACCGCCTGCCTGCGGCTGGCCGACGGAAGCTTTTGGGCCTGGGAGGGCGTGTGGCAGAAGGAGGGTTCCTGCCACGGCACCTGTCAGCACGTGTGGGCCTATGCCTACACCCTGCCCTTCCTGTTCCCCGACCTGGAGCGGGGTGTGCGGTCCAACGAGTTCGATTACAGCCTGCGAGACAGCGGCATGATGTTGTTCCGTCTGCACCCCAACTTCGACGGCGAGGGTCTTGAAATTGCCTGCGTGGACGGCCAGATGGGCGCGGTGATGCAGGCGTATCGGGACTGGAAAATCTGCGGCGACACCGACTGGCTGCGCACCTACTGGCCGAAAATCCGTCGGGCACTGGAATACGCCTGGAGTCCGGAAAATCCCCACCGCTGGGACCCGGAGCACAGCGGCCTGATTACCGGGCGGCAGCATCATACTCTGGACCGGGAGCTGTTCGGCCCCTACGCATGGCTCACCGGCTTCTACCACGCCGCCCTGCTGGCCGGGGCCGAAATGGCCGAGGCCGTGGGTGAGTGTGACCGGGCCGAGGAATACCGGGACCTCTTCCGTCGGGGCCACGAAGCCTTGGAGCGCGAAACCTTCAACGGCAGCTATTACGTCCATAGGGTGGACCTGGGCGACAAATCCGTACTGGACGTGTATTCGGACGCCACCGAGACCTATTGGAGCGACGAAACCCACCAAATCAAATACCAAATCCACAAGGGCTGCGAGATCGATCAGGTGCTGGCCGACTGGCACACCGATTTGATGGGCCTGCCCCACGTGTTCGACCAAAGCCACCGCAGGTCCGCCTTGGAGGCCATTTATGCCAACAATTTCCGCACCATGCGCGACCACGCCAACCCCTGGCGCATTTTCGCCTGTAACGAGGAGCGGGGCGTGGTCATGTGCGCCTGGCCGGAGGGGGAGGAAAAGCCCCTGATTCCCATCCTCTACACCGAGGAGTGCATGACCGGCTTTGAGTATGCCTTCGCCTGCAGCCTGCTCCAATGCGGTATGGAAGACAAGGCGCTGGATGTAGTCCAGGCGGTTCGTGCCCGGTACGACGGTGCTAAGCGCAACCCCTGGGCGGAGCTGGAGGCCGGGGCAAGCTACGCCCGAGCCATGGCCAGCTATGCCTTCCTGCTGACTTACAGCGGCTTCCAATACGACCTGTCCCGGAATATGATTGGGTTTCTCCCCCTGCGCCCCGGCAAGTATTTCTGGTCGGTTGCGGGGGCCTGGGGCAGTGTGGAGCTTGCGGACAACCATGTAACCCTCCACCTGCTGTACGGCCAGCTGCAACTGGACCAATTTATCACAAACCTTCCCACCGTTTCCGGTGTTGTTTGCCGCGGACAGCAGTTCCCCTTCTCCGCCCACGGCGGCACGGTCAGCCTGAACAGAATCGTTCTGACCGCAGGAGACATGCTGGAAGTCGTGCGTTGACCACCGGGCCGGGAGAAAAAGGCTTGCGACGGCGGCACGAGAGGGCGCGGTCGGCATCTGGTCGTCGTTATCGCCGTAAAAAGTGCGCATTTCCTTCGCTTTTGTCGCTATTTCTGAACTTCTTGGCCGTTCTCATAACCCGGAGGTCGCAGGTTCAAGTCCTGCCTCCGCAACCATTAAAAAAGACTCGAAATCATAGGATTTCGAGTCTTTTTTTGCGTCTTTTTACAGTTTTAAACTTTGCACTTGTTTTCGCCAATTTTACGAAGTTCAGCGCTGTTTTTGTCCCCTCCGGCGCCATCTCGTCGCTTCGCAATGGTTGCGAAAGCCCAAACCGACTGCGCCGTCGGCGCATCGTCGCTTTGGTCATTCGGGAAAGTGACCCGGAGGTCACCTTTTCTCAAGTTCCAACAACACCATATGAGAGCGAATTGCCCCGCGGCTGCGCGAATGTGCGGCAGCAATCTTTCCAACAGGCATCCCGCTTTGAACTTCACTACGCAGTTGATTGTCCTCTTCCACGGTCCACGGTTTCCCCGCATTTGCAGGTGCAGCCTTCTGTGCCGGAATTTTCAGCTCCGCAAGCGCAGCATGCAAGGCCCGAACCACTTCCGCCTGATTACAGCTGTCCTCGGGCGGCAAAATCTCCCCCGTCAGAGGATTAACGCCATCCGCAAGGGCAGACAAAATCTCTTTCGCTCGGACAATATCCATCTTAATTTCTCCTTACGCCACTGTCGCGTTGGCATTGATTCGATCAATAATCGCCTTGATTCCGTACCAAAGCGTTACGTCCGTAAAGACTTCCACAATGCTGCCCCGGTCAGTGAAGGGGGTCTCCTGCAGCACAGACAAATCTTTCATCACACCGTTATGGACAATATACTCCACAATCTGATTGACGAAATAAATCTGCCGGGCATCTAAGCTGGCATTGTCGAGGTACTCCGCAAAGGCTTCTTTTGCAGCCCTCATATCAAGGCCCACAATCTCCCGCACGAACTCGCCCAAGGGCTTCGCGCCCAATTCCGCCTCATAGTCCTCCCGGCTGCCCACCTCACTCCACAGAATCCGCTCCAACGCCAGCACATCATCCGCTTCCAGCGGCACATTGCTCCGCAGCTTCGCAATCACCGCCTCGTTTTGATGCTGCCGCACGTAGAATTCCGCCTTGGCCCGGTAGTTTTCCAACTCCCCGGTGTCCAATTCAGCCGCGTTCCACTCCATGGTCAAAATCTCGTCATCGAAGTTGGTAGTATATGTCGTACGGTCGCCCCGGATATACTTCACCAAATTGCGCAAGCTCTCACGGATATGCTCAAATTCGTTAATTCCCGCATTGTCCAAATAATCGGTATGCAGCAACTGGTTAAGCAGCTCCGACTGCGCCATGATCTCCGGAATGTTGGCTACGTCAGCGATACCCCTGACTTTTTTATACAAATCTCTCCGGGCCCGCGGATGCTTCTGCCCAACGAGGTAGGCCAGTTCAATGCCGTACATCAACGCATCAAACCGCATGGCCTTGGGGTCATCCTCATCCGGTGTAACCAACGGAGCAAGTTCTTCCTCCATCTGCAATGTATCCTCATAGCTCAGCGCCACATAGTTATCCGGGTTGGAGTACAGCTCTACAAACTTCAAATGCTGTCGCACGGCAAAGTTGTCCCGGTTGAGCTGGCGCACCTTGGCCACCATATCCTCCACCAGCGCCTTTCGGAACGCAATCAGCTCCGGCGTCTGCCACTCCAACCCCTGCAGCTTGAACGCCATCTGCGCCTTCAGGCTGAAAATCGCACCCTGCAGCGCAAGCTGAGTGGCACTTGGGCGGGGCGTTTTTCCGCGGAAAAACTCAAAATTCCCGCAGAAATCAAAGATGTAGAACTTATTCTTGTCCGCGCCATCCATCAGCCCCGGACACAGGCGCGTGCCACGACCAATCATCTGCCAGAACTTCGCCTTGCTCATCACCTTCTTAAAGAACACCAAGTTCACACACTCCGGCACATCGATGCCGGTGTCCAGCATATCCACCGAAATGGCGATTTGGGGCAGCTTCTTGGGGTCGGAGAACTCGTCAATGGCGCTCTGGGCGTAGTTGATGTAGTTGTCGATCACCTTGGCATACCCCGGCAGATGGGGGTACTCCTCATTGAAAATCTCATAAATCTTCTCCGCGTGGGCGTGATTCTTTGCAAAAATAATGGTCTTGCCCAGCTTCTCGCCATAATCCACCCGTAACCCATGGGTCATCAGCACGTGCAGCACCTCGCGAATGGTGTCCCGGTTGAATACCCACTCGTTCAGCGCCGAGGAATTGATGTGGTCGGGCAGCTCGCCGTCCTCATTCTCAAAGGTATCCTCATAGGCCGCCTTGTCCGCCTCGGACAGCTCATCGTAGACAATACCCTGCTGGATAAACTTCAGCGTGGTCTCCACACTGGTGTAATCCACCAAATACCCGTCCTGCACCGCCTGCGCCAAGTCATAGCCATAGGTGGGCATTCCGCTGCTCAACTCAAACACCTCGTAGGTGTTCTTGTCAATTTCGTCCTTGGGTGTGGCGGTCAGACCCACCAGCGGTGCATCGAAATAGTGGAAAATGTCCCGGTACTTGTTGTAGATGGAGCGGTGCGCCTCGTCCGCGATCACAAGGTCGAAATGACCGCAGGTAAACAGCTTACCCTGCTCGTCCTTCAGCTCATCAATACAGTTCATCATCGTCTGATAGGTGGAGAATACGCAGTGGGCCGTCAGGTTGTCCTTCTCCTCGCACAGATTGGTCACCGACAGGTCAGGCAGCAGATTGACAAAGGAGCGCTTGGCCTGCGTCACCAGGGAATTGCGGTCCGCCAAAAACAGAATGTTCTTCACCCAACCGTGGCGCAGCAGCACGTCGCACAGGGCAATCACCGTTCTCGTCTTGCCGGAGCCGGTAGCCATCACCAGCAGCGCCTTGCGGCGGTTGCGCCGGTCAAAGCTGTCGCAGACGGCCTTGATGGCACCCTCCTGGTAATAGCGGCCGGCAATGTCCCGGTTCACACTCACGTGGGCAAGGCTTCTGCGCATAGCCCGCAGGTTGAACAGCTTCTCCAAATCCCGCTTGGAGTAGATAGCCGCCACCTTCCGCTCGGGGTAGGCGCCGTCGTCAATGTGGGTGGTGAAGCCGTTGGTCAGGAACACCACCGGGCGGCGGTGATACTTCTGCTCCAACAGGTCAGCGTACAGCTTGGCCTGCTGACGTCCCTTGGACACGTCCACACAGGTGCGCTTGGCCTCCACCACCGCAAGGGGTCTGCCATCGTCGCCGTACAGCACATAGTCGGCAAAGCCCACCTCGCTGCGGTTGGGCATACCGGGCAGCTCCACCTCATTGAGCCAGTCCTTGCCTTCCGTCCAGCCGGCATCCAGCAGCATAGCGTCAATGTAAATTTTACGCGTCTTAAATTCGGACAGATCCAGCGGCCGGGGGACATAGGTCTGCTGCTGCTCCTCGCGCCGGGCGGTCAGCTGCTGACGCAGAGCGGCGTTTTCCGTCATAAGCTGTTCCAGCTTGACCTCCGCTTCCTTCATTGCCTCCCCTGTGTAAGGGGAGGTGTCAGCGGCACTGCCGCCGACGGAGGGGTTATCCAACAAAGTCGCGTCAAATGTCCCCTGCTCGTAGTCCTTGCCGTAACAGCAGGCCACAAAGTCCAAAAAGACATAGAGGTTTTCCAGACACAGCTTCGCCTGCTCCAACGTGATTTTCTTTCCCGTGTGGGCGGCGTTGTTGCCCAAAATGCGGATCAGCTTCATCCGCTTCCACACGTCCTCCGGCACAAGGTCACGGAAGTCCTCGCTGTCCATCAGCGCCGCCAGCCGGTCGTCAAAGGGCATAGTGAGACTGTCGTCCACGGAATACATCCACTTGACCGCAAATTCCATAGCGCGGCGGCAGTTGATCACGCAGGCCGCCGGGTCGATATGTAGAATGCGCTCGGCGGACACCGCCACGGAGGAGAAGGTATCAAATTGTGGGTCGGAGGTTAAGAAATCAAAGTTGGTCATAGGGGTCACCTCAATGCAGAACAAACGTTCTAAAAAACTAAATTTAGTATTGACTTTTTTCCAAATTGCGCATATACTACAAATAGAAAGAATGTCGCCGGATAACGCGAGGGTGTTTCACCAGCATGCTTGTCATGTGGTAGTCGCGCCGGGGGTTCTTTCTTTTTTTGTGCAAATCCTCGTTTCGCGAACTTCTACGATGTCAGGTTTCATTTCTGATGTAAAGAATTTAATTCCGTAACTATCCACTTTGCTGTTTTTACGGTATAGATGAGCCTGCATAGCTGCCGAATAGCACGGGGTCGTAAACCCATATCCGTTAACTTCATATGTCAAAAGCATTGTTGTTGCACATACATCCGCTAATTGAAGCAGTTCCCAAGATCCTGCTGATTTAGCGGATACTTTATTGAATACATTTTCATTGATACTGTTATTTGGATAGGGTAGCAGTTTTTCTTTAATGTACTGAATTAGTTCCCCATCTCTAGACGTACCTCGCGCAGAAAGGACAATATCCGCTGTTTTTCCTTCAGCCTCAAGATACCATGAAACACGCTGAAGTAGATACTTGCAGACATAATTGTAGGCAACGGAGGAGGCTGGAATTTTGGCAGCATCAAATTTGCTGGTATCGACCAAAACATTCATATATGTGAACGTTTCGCCATTTAACTCATCAATGCTCTCTACACAAACGGAAAGAGGCACCCGTTCCCATCCCATTGGATTACTTACAGGGTCACCAAACAGTTCGACAAATCGTGCTTTGACCAACTCGTCCAATTTTGCAAGCTGCTCCCTGCGGAGGGAAATTAACTCGTTAACCTGGTCTAAAAAGGCACAAATCTCCGTTTGCTCTTCGTATGTCGGGATGCCAATAATCAACTCATCTATATGCTCGTTTCGGATATTATTGATGTTCGCTCCAGCAGCCAAATCCGAAATCCTTTTGCGATAAGAGGGACTGTCAAAAAAATGCCCTATGTATCTGGGACAATCAACTTTCGGGCGCACAACCTTGCAAAATGCCCCAAAAACGGCCGAAACATTCTCCGGAACGTATGCCGCTTTTCCAACAAGTTCTTTGCTCCCGCTTGATGCACAAACAAAGATGTCACCTGCCCTCAAGTATTGGCTCGGCTTCACCTTGCTTTTATCAACGTACACGACATCATCAAAATTCAGTTCTCCATCACGGATGTTATTTGCACGCAACAGCATAACACTATTCTCATTGAGCGCATCATGCAAATCTTCCGGCCTATACGAAACACCTCGGATTTGTTCGATAATATCTCCCAACCTCGCCATCACAGCATCCCCTCCAACTCGTGCAACCCCTTGGCGATTTCAGCCTCCAGTTGTTGCAGTTCGGCCATGATTTCCGAGGTCGGGGCATAGGCCACGGCCTTGTACTCGGTCTTCTTATACTTGTTGATGGAGAGGTCGTAATCGTTCTGCACGATTTCGTCCTTGGGAACGAAGAAGGACTTGGCGGTACGGGGGTTGGAGGCTTCGTCGTAGGTCGCCACCTCATCCGTCGGCTTCGCCGCCACCTTCCCCTCAAGGGGAAGGCTGTTAAAGGAGTGGAACCGGGCGATGATGTCGGGGATATCGTTATCCGCCACGGGGGTGCGCTTATCGTCCAGGCTGAAGCCGTCGGCGGTCATATCGTAGAACCACACCTTGTCCGTGCCACCGTGGCCGGTCTTGGTGAAAATCAGAATACCGGTGGACACGCCGGCGTAGGGCTTGAACACGCCGCTGGGCATGGAAATGACAGCCTCCAGCCGGTTGCCGTCCACCAGCTCCTTGCGTATGGCCTTGTGGGCGGCGGAGGAGCCGAACAGCACGCCGTCGGGCACGATGACCGCCCCGCGGCCGCCGATTTTCAGCATCCGCAGGAACAGGGCAAGGAACAGCAGCTCCGTTTTCTTGGTCTTGCACACCTTCAACAGGTCGGCGGACACGGTATCGTAGTCCAAACTGCCCTTGAACGGAGGGTTGGCGAGAATCAGGGAGTACTTCTCCTTGTCCGGGTTTTGGTCGGACAGGCTGTCCCGGTACTCGATAAAGGGGTTGTCCACCCCGTGGGTCATCATATTCATGGCGCCGATGCGCAGCATGGTGCGGTCCATATCATAGCCGTGGAACATGTGGTTCATGTAGTGGTCTTTGTTGGCTCGGTCAAACAGCACCTCTTGCTTGCGATGCTCTTTCAGGTACTCCCCTGCCTCCACCAAAAAGCCGGCGGTGCCGCAGGCAGGGTCGCAGATGACATCATCGGGCCGGGGCTGCATCAGCGCCACCATCATTTTGATGATGTGCCGCGGGGTGCGGAACTGGCCGTTCAGGCCGGACTGTCTGATTTTGTTCAGCAGATACTCATACACATCGCCGCGCACGTCGGCATCCTTAAGCTGCGCCATCTGCTCGTAAATTTCGTCCAGAGCGGACACCACCTTGTCCAGCAGCAGGGGCGTAGGCAACTTGAAAATGGCATCGTCCATGTACTTGGAATAGGCGCTGTTTTTGTCCGCGTGGAGGTTCTTGATGAAGGGGAACACCCACTCCTGCACGGTGGTGTACATCTTCCCGGCAGGGAAATCGCGGAACACCGACCACTTCAGCTGCTGACCGGGGACGGTGCGGTCACCGATCTGCACCTGCTCGGCAAAGATGCTCTTGTGGGGCAGGCCCAGCATGGCGCTCTCCTTGGCGCGCAGGTTGTCCGTTTCGTCCAGATCGTGGATGAACATCAGGTAGGTGATCTGCTCGATCACGTCCAAAGGGTTCACCAATCCACCCGCGGCAAAAATATCCCACAGGCTGTCAATTCTGTTTTTCAGTTCACCGGTAATCATACTTTACTCCTCACATTCAATCAACTCTTTAACCGCTTTTAGTTTTACAGTTCTTCCCTGTTCCAAATATAGGCTGTATACCGCCCACCACTGACTTTGAGAACCGTCCCACTTCGAACCAGTTCGTTCAACGTCCGTTGAATGGTAACCTGACTCACACCCGGACACTGTTCCATGATTTCTGCTTTTGTTATTTTCCCAAGGGTATTTTCAATGACATTCCGCACTTGGTTAGGCTTGGAAGTTCCTGGCTGTCCTACTCGTTGTACCCGCTGCTCGAAATCACGGTAGGCGGCCAAAATAACGCCTAACAAATATATAACAAAGGGCTCGTAGTTATTTTTTTCTTCATGCCAGCCAATCGAACTTGCTTGCAAGGTTTCGTAATAGGTTTCTTTTGATTGTTCAATCAGCTTTTCGATACTGATATACTTGCCCACGTGGTAATCGGCCCGGTAGAGCAGTAACAGCGTCAGCAAACGGCTCATACGACCATTTCCGTCGTTAAACGGGTGAATACACAAAAAATCCAACACAAAGATGGGTATCAGCAGCAGGGGATCGATTCCTTGCCGCAGACCCTCGTTATATGCTCTGCAGAGCTGCTCCACCGCTTCGGGGGTCGCCCACGCTTCCACCGGTACAAACCGCACCGAGCGATTACCACTCTCATCCGTTTCCGCAATGATATTGTCAGAATTCTTGTAGTTTCCGCCAATACTCATACCGCTGAACTTATATAAATCCCGGTGCAACTGCAAAATCATATTAGGCTTGAGAGGAATATACTCATAACTCGCGTGAATGGTGGCCAAAACATCGCGATAGCCGGCAATCTCCTGCTCACTTCGTGTGCGAGGAGCTGTTTTGTCTTGAACCAGTTTTTTCAGCCGATCATTCGAGGTATAAATACCTTCGATTTTGTTGGATGCTTCTGTGCTCTGAATCTTCGCTATCTCCACGAGTTGTGTTAGCGTTTCCCGCCCGGTTTCCACCAGATGCGTATGCCCGCCTTTCTTCTCGTGGATTTGATTCATCAGTGCAACGATTTCGGGCACAAGCAATTTCTGCCACTTATTATTTAATTCGTAGTTTCGCATGAGCGTGCCTCCGTTGGATGTTGTCGTTCACTTTTATTATACGCAACTAAGCAAAAAAAACAACCCCCAATTTGATCATTTTTCGCAAAATGATCAAATTGGGGGTCGTTGCATCGTATTAACACTTATTCTCCGTCGCAAATTGTGATTGATTGCCTAATGTCGATTCCGTCGACATATGGTCGCTTTGGGCGGCACGAAAAACCGACTCTAGCCTCGATGTCCTAAGCGTTTTCGGGTTTCTGGCTACTGCTCATAACCCGGAGGTCGCAGGTTCAAGTCCTGCCTCCGCAACCATAACTGGACACCAGTTTTGATACAATGCGTATCGAAGCGGGTGTCCGGTTTCTTTTTGCAAAACCCCCTATTTGCAAGGGTTTTCCTATACTTTTTAACGATAATAGGCTCTACGGTGATTCCGAAATGGTCACCGTAGAGCCTGTTTGCATTTTTTCCTATGAACTTTTCAACGAAAGGTCTGTGGGGTGTGCATTTTGAGCCAAGGGGTGTGCATCTTTTAATTATTTGTCTTTTTTGAACTGTTTGTAACTATTTCTCAAAACCTATTGACAAGAAAACTTGGCGTGAGTATAATTTAGGTGTGACAAGAAAACTTGGCGAAGGAGGTTGTAGTATGAACAAAGAAGAAATCCTTAAAATGAGCCGCGAAGAAAACGAGGGCAGACATGACGAGCGTGAAATGATTGCGTTTGGCACCGCTTCAAGAGTTGGTATGCTTGTCGGTGCTTTGGTTTGCGTTCTGCTCGTATTGGCAAGTGAGTTTCTTTTCCATATTCCAGAAATAGGTTTGGTCGGTTGGCTTGTATATTTTGCAA
>SVLO01000001.1 GCA_015067885.1 Oscillospiraceae bacterium
ACGGCACTCCCGCCGCCGGCGTGGGTGACGAGGGTGGCTACGCCCCCAACCTGAAGAAGGACGAGGACGCCCTGAAGGTCATCGTGGCCGCCATCGAGAAGGCCGGCTACAAGCCCGGCGAGGACTTCAAGATCGCCATCGACGCCGCTTCTTCCGAGTGGTGGAACGAGGAGGAGAAGTGCTATATCCAGCCCAAGTCCGGCCGCAAGCTGACCCAGCAGCAGCTGGTCAACATGTGGAAGCGCTTTGCCGACACCTACCCCATCATCTCCCTGGAGGACGGCATGGCCGAGACCGACTGGGAAGGCTGGGCTATGCTGACCAAGGCCATCGGCGACCGCGTGCAGCTGGTGGGCGACGACCTGTTCGTTACCAACGTGTCCCGTTTGGCCACCGGTATCGAGAAGAAGGTCGCCAACGCCATCCTGATCAAGGTCAACCAGATCGGCACCCTGACCGAGACCTTCGACGCCATCCAGATGGCCAACCGCGCCGGTTACACCGCCATCACCTCTCACCGTTCCGGCGAGACCGAGGATGCTACCATCGCTGACATCGCTGTGGCTCTGAACGCCGGCCAGATCAAGACCGGCGCTCCCAGCCGTTCCGACCGCGTGGCCAAGTACAACCAGCTGCTGCGCATCGAGGAGGAACTGGGCGACGTGGCCGAGTACCCCGGCATGAAGGCCTTCTTCAACCTGAAGTAATCGCATAGACTTTCTTAACAAGACCGCCCAAATGGGCGGTCTTGTTTTATGTAGGGGCGGCCCCGTGTGGCCGCCCGATAGAGCCCTCCCCTTGAGGGGAGGGTGGCATTTGCGCAGCAAATGACGGGTGAGGTGGCGTATAACGAGCAGCCCGATGTACCCGCAAGGGGTATGCCGCCCTGGGCAACCTCTGTAAATCTATCGGTCTATCGCCCCCCGCCGACGATCAATCAAACCACCAGACTTGCGTAGGGGCGCATATCATGCGCCCGCCAACCACCGACCCCCGCCCGTGGGGCGCGACGACCCGGCGCGCCCGCCCCCAAATACGCAACAACGCCGCCCATGGGGCGGCGTTGTCTTTTGTATTTACTTCAAATCGTCGGTCAAGCTGTCGATGGCATCTTCCAAAACTTTCTTTTTTCTTTCCAGCCAAAA
The DNA here is from genome assembly GCA_015067885.1 of Oscillospiraceae bacterium. Taxonomy (GTDB): domain Bacteria; phylum Bacillota; class Clostridia; order Oscillospirales; family Oscillospiraceae; genus Lawsonibacter. The sequence goes on from SVLO01000001.1 coordinate 1,146, forward strand.
ATCCCGGCCCAGGCCGATTTCAGAATCGATCTTCGCCACTTGCGCCCCAAGCGCACCAATAAGCCAAATGCTCCCAACCTGGTTTGCCAGTTCGCACGTGGCAAGGGAAATATCCATATATGTCCTGAAAATCACCGACCGGGCGGCCAGGAACCCGGCAAAGGCGAAGAACGAAACGAACGCCGCAACCACCAGCAGGATCATCAGCACGGTGTGGAAGACGGTGTAGGCCTCCATCAGTGCCTCCAGCGCCACGCCCAGCCCGAACACCAGCATGGCCACCACGCAGGAAACGATGACCTTGATCCAAAAAGTAGAAAACCCGTAGGCAAAATCAATATCCAGCAAGAGGGGCAGGAGCATGGAGAATATGTACAGCAGGCCGCACACACCCGTGGCAATGGAGGTGACGATCACCACCACGCTGCCAATGCCACCCTCCGCCGCCATGTCGCCGCCCACCAGAGCCAGGCCCATAATACCGATGGAAGTCGCCACCAGGCTCACGCCCCAAAGGATGGTGATGGTACTCAACCCCTCGTCCGTCATCTCCTGGCGCTTTTTGTGTACGAACCAGGCGTACAGGGTACAAACGATCATCAGCACAATGGGAACGATCCAGCGCGCGCCGCTGCCCTGCACAAGATTGTACATGATGTGGTCAAAATCATTGCGCAGGATGGCGAAGAGGTTGGCGTGGGTCTGCTCGTACTCCTCCTGCAGGGCGTAGAATTCTTCGGCTGAATGGTAGTTGTAGGCCTCGTTCAGGGCAGCATTGTCCGTGTAGACAATCAAATCGCTGCCTTCCTGCTCGATGGGGTGGCAGGGGTTCAGAATCAAAATATGCTCCAGCTGCTGGCGGTTGGACACCGCCCGGTAATCAAGCCGTATCACGCCGCCGTATCGGAAGCAGTCCTCGGGTTCGTACTGGGAAAAATCCACCACGGCGCCCACGTACTGGTACCGCTTGGACACCTTTTCAAGGGTGATGACGTGTTCGGTCCAGTCGGCCCATTTACCTTCCCGCTCTTCAGGCGTGCTGGTGATGGTGGCGTATTTGGTAAAATGCTTTTCGTTATGGAATGCGGTCAAATCGTTGCCGCCGATGAGTAAAAAGGACAAAATGAGACCAAAAACAACTACGAACAGGGAAAAATTCCGCAAGGCCATAAGGGGCAGGGGAAGGGGCTTGTATTTCCGCTTTGTCTGTGCCATGGGACAATACCTCCGATTATTTTCCACATTGTAGCATATTTCGGCGGCCTTTGTAAATATATGCTTTCCTTGCCGTGGCAATTGTGATACAATAACCCCGAACTTGTGGGAAAGGAATGTTTCCGTATGAGCATCGTCAAAGATATGTCCCTGGCGCCCTCCGGGCGGCAGAAAATCGAATGGGTCCGGGCCTTTATGCCCGCCCTGTCCGGCATCGAGGCCCGCTTTGAGAAGGAGCAGCCCTTCGCCGGCCTGCGCATCGCCGTGTCCGTCCATCTGGAGGCCAAGACTGCCAATTTGGGCTTGGTGCTGAAAAAGGGCGGCGCGGAGGTCTATCTCACCGGCTGTAACCCTCTGTCCACCCAGGACGACGTGGCCGCCGCCGTGGCGGAGCTGGGGGTGGAGACCTTCGGCATCCACGGCGTCACCCCGGAGCAGTACGAGGACCTGCTGGTGGAGACCCTGAAGAGCCACCCCCACATCGTCATTGACGACGGCGGCGACCTGATCCAGCTTTTGGACGGCAGATGCCGTGAGTACGCCGACTGCCTCATCGGCGGCTGTGAGGAGACCACCACCGGCATCCACCGCCTGCAGGCCCGCCAGCGGGAGGGCCGTCTGCCCTGCCCCATGATGGCGGTGAACGACGCCAAGGCCAAGCACTACTACGACAACAAGTACGGCACCGGCCAGTCCGTCATGGATGGTATTATGCACACCACCAACCTGATTATCGCCGGCAAGACGGTAGTGGTGGCGGGCTACGGCTGGTGCGGCAGCGGCATCGCCCTGCGTGCCAAGGGCATGGGCGCCGACGTCATCGTCACCGAGGTGGACCCCTTCAAGGCGCTGGACGCCACCATGAACGGCTTCCGGGTCATGCCTATGGCCCAGGCGGCCCCCTTGGGTGACCTGTTCATCACCGCCACCGGCTGCAAGGACGTTATCACGGCGGAGCATTTTGCTGCCATGAAGGACAACGCCCTGCTGTGCAACGCCGGTCACTTCGACTGCGAGGTGGACGTAGCCTGGCTGGAGGGCAACTGCACCCGCCGCACCGAGCGCCGGGCCAACATCGTGGGCTACACCCTGCCCAACGGCCGCACCCTGAACGTCATTGCCGACGGCCGGCTGGTCAACCTGGCCGCGGGCAACGGACACCCCGCCGAGATTATGGATATGTCCTTCGCCGTGCAGGCCCTGGCCGCTGAATGGCTGGTCAAGCACAGGGCGGAGCTGGAAGTGAAGCTGTACGACATCCCCGAGGAGATCGACTATCAGATCGGCGTGACCAAGCTGGCGGCCCTGGGCCTTGCCATTGACGAGCTGACCGAGGAACAAAAGGCCTACCTGTCCGGCTGGCAGGTGTAATTGCGAAAGAAGGTAATTATAATGAAACGAATTCTGTTTATGGGCGATTCCATCACCGACTGCACCCGCGGTAAAGGCCCTTCCGAAAAGGACCCCCTGCTGAACCTGGGCAACGGCTACGCCGCCTTTATTGCCGGACGCATGGGCCTGGAGCATCCCGGCGAGTATGAGTTCATCAACCGCGGTATCAGCGGCAACCGCATCGTGGACGTCTACGCCCGCACCAAGCGGGACATCATCAGCCTGAAGCCCGACTATATGAGCATCCTCATCGGCATCAACGACGTGTGGCACGAGGTGTATGACCCCGAACACCCCCACGGCGTGGACGGCCCCAAGTACCTGAAGGTGTACGACCTGCTGCTGCAGGAATTGAAGGAAGAACTGCCCGACCTGAAGATCATGCTGATGGAACCCTTCGTGCTGGAGGGCCACGCCACCGCCGCGCGCATCGAGTGGTTCGAGGAGGAGACCGCCATCCGCGCCCAGGCGGTGCGGGAGCTGGCCGCCAAGCACGACCTGCCCCTCATCCCCCTGCAGGCTGACCTGCTGGAGCTGTGCGAAAAAGCCCCGGAGACCTACTGGCTGGCCGACGGCGTCCACCCCTGCGCCCCCTTCCACCAGTACATCGCTGACAAGTGGATGGAGACCTTCAAAAAATGCTATCTGTAAGCTGATAAAAAATTGCCGCTCCGGCGGCAATTTTTTGTGTTTGGGGGCGGAAAATTCTTGCGATTTGGGACATAAAAGAGGGCGGCGGAATAGATTGAAAAAGAGCCGCAGCTATGCTAAATTGTGGTAAACCTATGCAGGAGGGACACGCTATGATTTTGGGAATCGTACTTCGATACAAAAACCGCCCGGAGGACGGCCACTGGGCAGAGAGCGCCGGAATTCCCTTTGACTTTTGGGAAATGGCCCGGCAGAACGACGTCACCCTGTGCGCCATTCTGAACCCGGCGGATGCCGGGCGGGTGTGCGACCTGTGCGACGGCCTCATCGTCCCCGGCAGCGGCAACACCGTCCTGCCCGAGTACTACGGCGGCGAACCCACCGACGAGGTCATCCCCTTTGACGAGTACGGCCACGACAGAGAGATTATCGACCTGTTCGTCAAGGCGGGCAAGCCGATTTTCGGTATCTGCCAGGGAATTCAGGTGCTGAACATCTACTTCGGCGGCAACATCAAGCGGGTGAATGTGAACTGGTCCCACGGCCTGCCCGGTATGGACGAAAAACGGATGCACCACATCAACATCGAGAAGGACAGTTTTGTGTACGATGTCTTTGGCGCCCAGCGGGCCCAGGTCAATTCCCACCACGGCTGGGGCATCGACCGGCTGGGCGAGGGCCTGCGTGTGGTGGCCACGGCGGACGACGGCGTCATCGAGGCGGTGGACAACCGGGAAAAGAAGATCTTTGCCGTCCAGTGGCACCCGGAGCAGAACTTCCATGTGGGCGACCCCGTGGAACAGGAATTTTTCAAAAACTTCATTCGGGTCTGCAAACAAAACTGACGCGGAGAAATGGCACAGCGATTTGGTTCGCTGTGCCATTTTGTTTTGTGTGGCTGCGCTGAATAAATCGCCATTGCAATTTAGTGGTGGGCGTGGTAGACTTTGCGTTGTGTAATCCGGCGAAAAGAGGGGATAGGATGAAAAAGCATTACATATTGGCTGGGACCTCTATCCTGCTTTGGTCCACCCTGGCCACCGTGTCCAAACTGCTGATGAATTCTATGAGCGCCCATCAGGTGCTGGGCGTCAGCGCCCTGTTTGCCGCGGCGGTGTTGCTTGTGTATAATGTTGCCACCGGCAAGCTGACGGTGATGAGGGGCTACCGGGCGAAGGACTATCTGATCATGGCACTCATCGGCCTGCCCGGGACGTTGTTTTATAATCTGTTTTACTATGCCGGGGCGGCGATTTTGCCGCCGTCCCAGGCATTCATCATCAACTACCTGTGGCCCATTATGAGTGTGCTGTTTGCCTGCATCCTGCTGAAAGAGCGGCTGACGGGGCGCAAGGTGCTGGCCTTTGGCCTTTCGTTTTTGGGGGTGGCCACGGTGGCGGGCAGCGGTCTGCTGCGCTTTGAGGTGCAGACGTTGCAGGGCGTGCTGCTGTGCATGGGCGCGGCGGTCTCCTACGGCGCCTATACGGCGCTGAACCAGCGCTGGAGCTACGACAAGCAGGTGGCGGTCATGGTGGCCCACGCCGGCGCCTTTGTGCTGTGCGCAGGGATCAACTTGATCGCCCGCACACCCCTGCAGCTGACACCGGGGCAGATTTTGGGACTGGGCTGGAATGGCGTTGGCGTGATGGCGGTGGCCACCACCACCTGGGCCATGGCGCTGGACTCCGGCAAAACGGCGAAGATATCCAATTTGGCCTATATTACCCCCTTTTTGTCCCTTGTTTGGAACTTTTTGGTGCTGGGGGATGTGCCAAGCTACTGGGCCATCGGGGGTCTATGTCTGATCGTGCTGGGTATTTTTGTCCAGCTAAAGGATAAATAATGCGAAAAAGCCGACCTATGTGAAACATAGGTCGGCTTTACATCTATTCCTAATTTCTTTTTTGCATACCTGCCTGAGGATTGCGGAACAAAAGCCTCCCTTGCGGGAGGTGTCCCGAAGGGGCGGAGGGATTGACCAAAACAGACTGAAACAACCCCTCAGTCGGTCATTCGGCCGCCAGCTCAACCCGCAAGGGGCATGCCACATCCGTAAGGCGGCAAAGCCGCCAACGGCTGTGCAACCCTTACACAGGGGTCAGAAACACAAAGTCGAATTGAGGCTGCGTTTATGCGGTCAGCTCTGCGGCTTCTGACTCTCCAGATACTCGTCGTAGGTCATCTTGCGGTCGATGAGCTTGCCCTCGGCGGTGAAGTCGAAGACACGGGTACAAACGGTCTGCACCAACTGATGGTCGTGGGAGGCCACCAGGATGTTGCACTTGACCGCCTCCAGGCCCTTGTTCAGGGCGGCGATGGACTCCAGGTCCAGGTGGTTGGTGGGCTGGTCCAGCATCAGCACGTTGGCGCCGGACATCATCATCCGGGACAGCATACAGCGGACCTTCTCGCCGCCGGAGAGGACCTTGACGGGCTTATACACCTCGTCCCCGGAGAAGAGCATACGGCCCAGGAAGCCGCGCAGGAACTGCTCCTGGGGGTCGGGGGACCACTGGCGCAGCCACTGGACCAGGTTGTCCTCACAGCCGTCGAAGTAGGGGGTGTTGTCCTTGGGGAAGTAGGAGAAGGTGGCGGTCTGTCCCCACTTGACGGTACCCTCGTCAGGCTCCATCTCGCCGGACAAAATCTTGAACAGGGCGGTGTGGGCGTTCTCGTTGTCGCCCACGAAGGCGATCTTGTCGCCGTGTTCCACGATGAAGCTGACCTTATCCAGTACCTTCACGCCGTCGATGGTCTTGGACACATCGGTGACGAAGAGAATGTCCTTGCCCACCTCCCGGTCGGGGGTGAAGCCAACCCAGGGGTAGCGGCGGGAGGAGGCGGGCATCTCTTCCACCGTCAGCTTGTCCAGCAGCTTGCGCCGGGCGGTGGCCTGCTTGGACTTGGACTTGTTGGCGGAGAAGCGGGAGATAAACTCCTGCAATTCCTTGATCTTCTCCTCGTTGCGCTTATTCTGGTTCTTAATAAGCTGCTGCACCAACTGGGAGGACTCGTACCAGAAGTCGTAGTTGCCCACGTACAGCTTGATCTTGTTGTAGTCGATATCCACGATGTGAGTGCAGACGGTGTTCAGGAAGTGGCGGTCGTGGGACACCACGATGACGGTGCCGGCAAAGTCCAGCAGGAAATCCTCCAGCCAGTTGACGGCGTCGATGTCCAGGTTGTTGGTAGGCTCGTCCATCATCAAAAGGTCGGGGTTGCCGAACAGCGCCTGGGCCAGCAGCACCTTTACCTTCAACCGGGCGTCCAGGGTGGCCATATCGTTGTAGTGCAGCTCGGTGCCAAGGCCAAGGCCCTGCAGGATGCGGCTGGCGTCGGACTCCGCCTCCCAGCCGCCCAGCTCAGCGTACTCCTCCTCCAACTGGCAGGCCAGCATACCGTCCTCGTCGGTCATCTCCTCCTTGGCGTAGAGGGCCTCCTTCTGCTTGCCGATCTCGTACAGACGCTGGTTGCCCATAATGACCGTGTCCATGACGTTGTAGGCATCGTAGGCGTTCTGGTCCTGCTTCAGCACGGACATACGGGTATTGGGCAGGATGTGTACCTCGCCGGTGGTGGACTCCAGCTCGCCGGACAGGATCTTCAGGAAGGTGGACTTGCCCGCGCCGTTGGCGCCGATGATGCCGTAACAGTTGCCGGGGGCGAACTGCAGATCCACGTGGGAGAACAGGGGGGTGCCGCTGTAATTCAAACTCAGGTCGGTAACCGTGATCATAGTGTGTACTCCTTTATCATGTATAAACTCACAGTTGCACCAGTATAACACAAAATTCCCCGGAATAACAGCATAATTTCGCAGGAAAACAGGAAATTTTGTGCCGACAAGCTGTATGGAATGACTACGATTGCAAAAGCCGTCGGAATGTGATACAATACAGCGAATGGGCGGGAAACTGCCCCGTGATTTGAGGCCGCGCCGGAGAAGGGCGTTTCGGACCGTGTGTCTGCGAGTGGAGGGCCTTGGATCGCAACACAGGAAAGGAACGAGTTATTATGGAAATCAACGGCGAGATCGTAAACGACGTGGTGCGCTACGACCAACTGGGCCTGTCGGCGGAGATCATGCGTGCCATCGACAAAAAGGGCTACGTGCAGGCTACGCCGGTGCAGGCCGGCGCCATCCCCTGTTTTTTGGAGTGGAAGGACGTCATTGCCAAGGCACCCACCGGCACGGGCAAGACCTTTGCCTTCGGCATCCCCATGGTGGAGCATATCGACCCCGAATGTGACGAGGTCCAGGGCCTTGTGCTGGCCCCCACCCGGGAACTGGCTATCCAAATTCAGGAGGAGCTGCGTGACCTGTGCGCCTTTAAGGAGGGCGTGCGCACCGTGTGCCTCTACGGTGGCCAGCCCATTGACAAGCAGATCACCCAACTGAAAAAGCGGCCCCAGATCGTGGTGGCCACCCCCGGCCGGCTCATGGACCACATGAAGCGGCGCACCGTCCGCCTGGACAAGGTACAGACCGTGGTGCTGGACGAGGCAGACCGTATGCTGGATATGGGTTTCGTCCGGGACGTGACCCGGATCCTGGACCAGATCAAGAACCGCAAAAATATGGGTATGTTCTCCGCCACCATCTCCCGGGAGGTCATGGACATCTCCTGGGTCTATCAGCGTGACCCGGTGGAGATCACCGTCCGGGCCGACGAGCAGAACAAGCCCGACATCGCCCAGTACCGCCTGGACGTGGAGCGCAACGAAAAGGCGGACGTGGTTGCCCGGCTGCTGGAACTGGGCGAGTTCGAATTGGGTATCGCCTTCTGCAACACCAAGAATATGACCGACCGTCTGGCGGGCCTTTTGCGTATGCGTGGCATAAGCTGCGAGGCGATCCACGGCGACATTCAGCAGCGGGTCCGGGAAAAGACCCTGCAGAAATTCCGTGAGCGGCAGATGCGGGTGCTGGTGGCCACCGACGTGGCCGCCCGTGGCCTGGACATCGACGACGTGGACGTGGTCTTTAACTACGACATTCCCGACGAAAATGAGTACTACATCCACCGCGTGGGCCGTACCGGCCGTGCCAAGCGCCACGGTGTGGCCTATTCCCTGGTGTCCAGCATTACCGAGGGCATCCGTCTGGACGATATCAAAAAGAACACCGGCAACGACATTCAGCGGGTCTGCTTCGGCGCGGACGGCCAGCTTGTGCCGGTGGAGGAGAAGAAATAACGGAATATCCCCACCGACAGGTGGGGATATTTTGATAGAGGGGGTGCGCCTGTGAACGTCATATTGCGGCCGGCGACCGTGGGGGACCGCCCCCGGCTGCGGGCGCTTTGGAAGCTGGCTTTTGGGGACGGCGATGACTATATCGACTGCTTCTTCGCCGCCTGTCCGGACCCGGAGCGGGTGCTGGTGCTGGAGGACGGGGGCGGCGTGCAGGCCATGACCGCCTGGTTCGATATGCCCCTTGTGTCCACCAATGGCGGACAATGGCCGGGGGCGTATCTCTACGCCGTGGCCACTCACCCGGACTGCCGGGGGAGGGGCTACGCCGGGAACTTGCTGGCCTGGGCGGGGGAGTGGCTGCGCGCCAAAGGCTTTGCCTGCCTGACCACGGTACCGGCCAGCGACAGCCTGCACCGCTTTTTCGCCGCCAACGGCTTTGAAGAACAGTTTGCCCTTACGGAGGGGGAGGTCGTTCCCGACATTGCCCTTTGCCCCGCGCCCATTCGGGCGGTGGAGGGGGCGGAGTACGGCCAACTGCGGGAGAAGCTCCTGTCCGGGACCGCCCACGCGGCCTGCGGGCCGGAGGGCCTTGCCTATCAGCAGGCGGTGTGCCGCCTGTCCGGGGGCGGCCTGTTTGCCGCCGGGACGGGCTGCGCCTGCGTGGAGCGGGCGGGGGACAGGGCGGTGGTCAAGGAACTGCTTGCCCCGGCGGAGGAACACGCCGCCATCCTTGCTGCCCTTGCAAAGGCCATACCTGCCAACCGCTGGCTGGTGCGCACGCCCTGTCAGAGCGGGCAGGAGGGGACACCCTTTGCCATGGTCCGCCGACTGGCCAAGCGGCCCGACCAATGGCCCCACGGCCCGGCCTACTTCGGCCTTGCCTTTGATTGAAGTAAAAAACCGCAGGAAAGCGATGCTTTCCTGCGGTTTTTTGTCATTCTCCGTACCCCATGGTGACCATGTAGGCCAGGTTGTCCTGGTTGACGTCCATGCGGCCGTACTGCACCACCACGTCCACGTCGCTGTGGATATACATGGAATATTGCACCATGATGTCCAGGCCGATGCCGCCGAACAGACGCTCGTCATCGGTGTAGAAGGCGCTGACCCGCTCGGCGGGGGCGGTGAAGGGGATGCCTTTCACCGGGGGCCGGTCCTCGAAGTAGATGTCGATGAGGCAGTGGGCATCCTGCTGGTTGCGGTTGAGGATGACCACGCACTCGTGGCCCCGGTAGTCCCTGCAGTCGCCCTTGTGTACCGGGGGACGGTATCCGTCCACGATGCTCCATTCTTTCTTGCCCATGCTGTCACTTCCTTTTCTGAATTTACTCCAGTATAACAGACAGGCGGCGGCTTTTTATGGATTTTTGGAGAAAAAATTGCCGCAGTTTGGGTACATTTTGCTTACTGCCCGGAAATTTCCGCGATAAACGCCTCGGCAAAGGCGGGCAACCACTTGTTTTTATGGCATAGCAGCTGGCAGCAGGCGAATTGCGTTTGGTGCGCCACATCAAGCTGCACCACCGCTCCATCCTTTACTGCGGTACTCATAGCGTGGCAGGGGAGGTAGGAAATGCTCTCGCTTTGGGGCAGCAGAGTGCAGATGGCGTTGAAGTTGTCCACGCTGATGTAGTGATTGACGGCTTGGCCGCAATGGGCGGCCAGTTGATGGAGCAGACCGGGACAAAGGCCGTTCGGCTCGGTGATGATGAAGGGGTAGGCGAATAATTGCTTCAGCGGGATGTTTTTCCGCCCCGCAAGGGGATGCCGGGGCCCGGCGAAAAAGCCCACCGCCTCCTGCCGCCGATAGCGGCACAGCAGGGCGGGGTCGGTGACGGGGGTGTAGGAAACAACGAGCAGATCCAAGTGGTTCTGCTTCAAAAGCGCGATCAGTTCGGTGGTTTGGCCGATTTTCAACTGGAAATCCACCTTGGGAAACCGGGTGTGCAGGCGGGGGAGAACGGGCAGCACGGAGGAAAACAGCAGCGACTCCGAAACGCCCACCCGCAGGGTGCCCTGCAGATCTTCATCGCTGTGCCCCAGGGCGCTGACCCGGCCCATAATGCGCAAAATTTCCGCCGCGTGGGGCAGAAATTCCTGCCCGGCGCTGGTCAGGTGGTTCTTGCGTCCGATGCGCTCGAACAGGGGAAAGCCCAGCTCCTCCTCCAGGCGTTGGATGCGCAGGGTAATGGTGGATTGGGCGTAGTTGAGCTCCTCGGCGGCCCGGGTGAAGCTCTCCTGCTCGGCCACTTCCAAAAAGGTTTTGATACTTTCCATGTCCATAACATCACCTGCTATTTATCGGAAAAACCGATGGATAAAATAAAAACAATCAATTTTACAAAATGATTTATACCATATAAAATGAGGCAAGTAAAGCGAAAACAAGAAAGAAGGATGCTCCATGAAAAATTTGGGTTACTACAACGGCAGGTGCGACGAAATTGAGAACGTTCTCATTCCTATGTATGACCGTGCCTGCTTCTTCGGGGACGGCATTTACGATGCCACCTGTAGCCGCAACCACAGGATCTTTGCCCTAGACGAGCATGTGGACCGCTTTTTCAGCAGTGCGGAGCTGCTGGCCATTGACCTGCCCTGCACCAAGCAGGAATTGAAGGACCTGCTGAACGACTTGGTCAAAAAGATGGACAGCGGCGAGAATTTCGTCTATTTTCAGGCCACCCGCGGCGGCGGCCCGGTGCGCAACCATACCTTTACCGAGGGGGCCAAGGCCAATCTGTGGGTCAATATGTTCCACAAGCCCATGATGGACATTTACAAAAAAATCACCCTCATTACGTTGGAGGACACCCGCTTCTTCCACTGCAACATCAAGACCATCAACCTCATCCCCGCGGTGGTGGCGGCGGAGAAGGCCAAGCAGGCCGGATGCTTCGAGGCGGTGCTGCACCGCAGCGGCCGGGTCACCGAGGGCAGCCACAGCAACGTCCACATCATCAAGGACGGCACCCTCATTACCGCGCCGCTGGACAACCTGATTTTGCCCGGTATCGCCCGCAAGCACATCATCAAGGCCTGCGGCGTGCTGGGTATCCCGGTGGAGGAGCGTCCCTATCAGGTGGAGGACCTGTTCGCCGCCGACGAGATTTTGGTGTCCTCCGCCAGCACCATGTGCCTGTCGGCCGAGGAGCTGGACGGCAAGTCCGTGGGCGGCAAGGCCCCGGAACTGCTGAAAAAGCTGCAGGATTACCTGATGGAAGAGTTTTTGAACGAAACCGCAGAGTAAACAGAAAAGCTCGCTTGTCATTTGACAAGCGAGCTTTTTGGTGGACCTAATCGGGATCGAACCGACGACCTTACGGATGCGAACCGTACGCTCTCCCAGCTGAGCTATAGGCCCAAACAGAACACAACACATTATAAAGCACTTTGCTGCATTTGTAAAGAGATTTTTGCAAAAATGGGCGGGTCTTTCGACCCGCCCAAGGGCATTGGGTCAGCGGGCCGCCATGATCATGGTGGCCACCTCCTCCCGGGTGGCAAAGCTGCCCGGGCGGGTGCCGTCGGTGATGCCGGCGGCCTTGGCCTCCGCCATGCGGCTCCAACTGCTGGCGGGTTGGGCGGCCTGGCGGAGCAGCCAGGCAGTGAGCATGGCCTCAAATTGTTCCTGAGTCAAATCGGTGTCCTCCTCCTTATATGCGGGGCGGTAGGCCCCCACGATGTATTTTTTGTCCCGGGTGCGGCGCATGACCGCACCGCCGTTGGCCTCGTTCCCTGTGCCGGTGTTGCCGTCGATGGTGGTGATGCATCTACCATCCCAGCTCTCGCACAGGCCCACGTGGGCGGCGTTGCCCCGGCCGTTGAAGTTGAAAAAGATAATGTCCCCGGGGCGGTAGTCCGTTACCCGCTGCTTTTTGTGGAAGTCCAGCAGGGCGGGGCAGTAGGCGGTCTGGCTGCCGCCGAAGAACAGCTCCGCCGCCCCGGCCTGACGGAACACCCACCACAGAAATGCGCAGCACCAGGGATAGGCGCTGCCCGATACCTCCCGCCGGTAGTAGGCGGTATTGTATTTGACACGGTTGGAGCCGGCGGGGGACTCCGTTACCCCCAGCTCGCCCCGGGCGACAGCCAAAATCCGTTCCGCGGTCATTGGGCCTCCTCCGCTGCGGCGTGCAGCTTCAGCACGGCGGCCTCCACCGCGTCCCGCACCTGTCGCAGGTTCACGTCATAGCCCTGCTCAGCCAGCAGGGACAGGGCGTACTGCAGGCGCTCCTGACCGCTGCATTGGCTGAACAACTGCTGGGCCGCTGCCACGGCGACGTCCACCCAGCGCAGCAGGTCGCTGCGCTGTTCGGCGGTGGTTTTGCTGCGCAGCCAGGGGATAAGGAACAGGCTGACCGCTACCGCGGCCGCGGCCACCAGGGCGTTGATCAATGGGGTCAAATCAATCATAGGAAACCTCCTTATTGGTGTGTTTTTTGTCGCAGAGGGCCGTTTTGGCGAACATGATGACAAGCTCGCCGCCAAAAAAGGCCAGGGTCACGCCCAGCAGGGCGGCGGGGTCGTGGCCGGTGCGGGACAGGATGCGAAAGGCCCAAAGGCAGCAGCCCGCCCCGCCCGCCACACAGACCACCACCATTACCTTGCTGAACAGATGGGGGACGGACCTTATTTGCCCCAGCACGTGGTTGCCTCCTGTGTCTGGATGGCCTCATACTCTGTTTGGGGGATGGGATGGTAGCTGTCGGGGCTGGCACCCTCCGCCAGCCAAATGATCGTGCCATAGTCCCTGCCGTTGGTCAGCACCGTACCCTCATCGGCATACAAAACGGTTCTTACTTTCATACGTTATCCTCCTTACGAAAGAACAAAGGTCCAATTGGGTTTTGCCGCGATCAGCGCCGCCCATTCATCGTCAGTGTACGCGGCGGTTACCTTGGCCTGATTGAGTGTGACCGTGCCGCTGCCGCTCAGCCGGTCAACAAAGGCGGCGATACGCTCCGCGTCCGTCTGCTCGGTGTATTTCACCAATACCACGGTGTAGACGAAGCCCTCGGCGAATATTACGGTATCCCCCGTTTTGCCCACGTCATGAATGGTAACAACGCCGTCCTGCGTGCGGGAGTACCGTTCCGGGATACGCTTGGTACCCATGGAAAAATATGTGATGGCATTGCTGGCCGGGTTGGCCTTCATGGTAAAACCGCCCGGCATACCGAAGGCTCTGTTGTCAAAGCAGAACAGCATCAAAGCGTCCTGCGTGTCGGAAGCAAGCGGGTCAAAACCGATGACCTGTACGGCGTCCGGCTCAAAGGGGCAATAGAAGGAAACCGAAGGGGTACCATCGCCCACAAAGCTATGGGCAAAGTGTTTGGCGGCGCAGATGGCTGCACCGGCGTCAATGCCGTCCGCCCTGCCCCGGTCATACTGCGCGGTCAGGTCCGCCGCGGTGTAGCCCTTGCCTGCCACAAGAATATTCCGGTCACAATATTTGCCCGCCGTGGGCAGCTCGATGGTGGTGCCGCCAGCCACTTCAAAGAGAAAGCTCATGCCATCACCACCTCCCCCTGATAGGCGGGCAGGGCGGCCAGCACCGCCGCCACCAGGGCGGAGGTGTCCGCTTCGGTCAGCTCGTAGGCGGGTCCGATGGCGGGCAAACCGCTGTCCGTGTACGCCTCACCGTTCCACAGCCACCAGCGCTGCTCCCGAATGATGGGCGGGTGGTTGACATAACTCTCCGCATCCTTGCGAATGGCAAGGATGCGCTGCTCGGCATCGGAGAATTCCGTGGGCAGGGTGGGCCACTGCCTGTCCCCGCACAGGGAGCGGGGGACGAACAGGGTGATGATGTTGGTGTGGCGGATCACCTCGCCCTGACTGCCACGCAGCTGCATACGGTAAAAACCGCCGGGGCCAAGCTGCTGGGCCGTGAGCAGGACGGATACGTTGCCGTTTTGGCGCCGCTCCAGGGGCCAAAGGTCCATCCGGTCGTCCACCTGCACCAGCATGGTCCAGTCCCAGCCCTCGGGCAGGGGGCCGGTGACGGTCAGTTCCCGGCTCAGGTGGTCGTTTTGCTGCAGGGTGAACCGGGGGTCGGTCCAGATCTGCCAGTCGTTGAATTGAATCATAGAAAACCTCCTTATTTCATGTGTTTGAGATAACGCTCGGCACCATAGCGCAGACAGCGCTGCAGCTTTCGTTCCCCGCGCAGGATGGTGCGGGAAACGGTGGAGGGGTCCACACCCAACCGGCGGGCGATTTCCGTCTGGCTGAGCTGCTGGACGTAATACATGGTCAGCAGCGTGCGCTGACGGGGGGTGATGTCCTCGTTCAGACAGCGGATCAAATTCTGCTTGAGCAGATTCAGGCTGTCGGTATTGGTATTTTCCTCGGACAGGCGGCGCATATAGGTCACCATGTCCCGGCTGTAGGGTTGCCCCCGTCGATAGCGCGGGTCAGCCATGTGGGGTACCTCCTTTGTTGTAATAGCGCTCGCACACCCGGGCGGTCTGCTGCGCCTGGCGGCGCATCTCGATCAGCGGCGCCAGCCGCCCATCCAGCAAAATCTGCTCGGTGCGGTCCTGGGTCTTGCTACGGCGCAGGGTCAACTCCCTGATGCGCCCGGCCAGCAGCTGCGCCCCATGGCGGTATTGGGCCGCCAGCTCACTTAGGGTCAAATCTGCCACCCCCCCTCCGGCGGAAGGACGCTTACCTGCATGGCAAGGGCTGCCTCCACCGGGAAACGCTCCAGCCAACGGCCCGCCAAGGCCCGGAAGCAGTCGGTGCAGATTGCCGCGCCTTCCCATACAAAGCGGCTCTCCCCGGGATACAGCTCCCCGCGACAACGGGGACACAGCCCTTCCGGCGGACATTGCTGCGCATCCCGCAGGGGGGACAGCAGCCCCGCGGTTCCCGGTGTCACTTGGCCCCACCTCCCAAACAAATCAAATCCATCGTGTTCCTCCTTTCAGTCCCGATTATGGTACCTGTAATCTGCTATTCTGCAGACACAGACAATTCAATTGAGTGTCAGCCAGCCGCGCAAACAACTCAATTGAGTAGTTACAAGCGTAATATAAACTCGATTGAGTAATTTGTCAAGAGGTAAAATGAAAAAATTACTCAATCTAGTAATTTCTTCTTGCAACAGAAACTCAATTGCGCTATAATGGGGACAGAGAAACGGCGAAACGCCGTACCAGATGGGAGGACGCAATATGCCCCAGGTAGATTATTTGAAGGAAGAAATTTCCAGACAGTACGGAAACGTCTCCAAGTTTGCCGAGCATATCGGCGTGCCGGCCACCACCATCCGTAATATGTTTACCCGCGGGTTGGACGGCATAGGGACCGGGACCATGGTAAGAATCTGCGATGCGCTGCACATTGACATCAGCTCCCTTATGCGGGACGAGCCGAAAAAGCAGCTGGACTTCGATGATTTTACCTACGCGCTTTACAATGAGTCCCGCGACCTGCCTGAGGAGAAGAAGCAAATGCTGCTGGAGATGGCGCGCTTCTTCAATAAGGAGCTGCAAAACGGAAAGGAAGGTTGACTATGGATAAAACTCTGGCCCTGTATGACAAATTGAACCGCGCGGGGGTCAGATTTTACCACTGGGACTTGGATGACCGGCAGGCTGCCACCATTGAGCTGGACGGCCGGTATGCCATTTTCATGGATTTTGACAACATCCACACCAGCGCGGAAGAGCGGGTGTTGGTGGCGCACGAGGGGGGCCACGTGGCCACCGGCGCTACCCATCGGGTGAGCAGTCCCTACGATTTGATCGCCAAGCATGAGTACAAGGCGGACAAGTGGGCCATTGAGCAGCTGATCCCGGCCCGGGAGCTGGATGCCGCCGTGGCGCAGGGGTACACCGATTTGTATAGCCTGGCGGAGCATTTCGATGTGACGGTGCCTTTTATGGAGAAGGCGGTCAGCCTGCACACCCATGGAAATCTGTCTACGCGCCTGAACTTTTAAGAAAGGTGGTGGGTCTGCATGGACCTGATTGCCATTGACAGCCATACCCACATCAATCACGGACATCCGGAGGACGCCTCGGCGGAGCGGACCCCGGGTTACTCCGCCATGCCGGATTGGCTCTACCGGGTCAACGATGGGGCCGGGGTGGGGAAGATGCTCTGCTCCACCTTCGCCAGTGTCCGCACCACGGAGCATATTGTGGCGGAGAACGAGTACCTCTTCGACCTTGTAAGTCGGGAGGAGCGCCTGTACCAGTGGGTGGTCATGGACCCCCGTATCCCGGAGACCTTTGACCAGGCCGAGCGGATGCTGGCCGGGGACAAGACCGTTGGCATCAAGCTGCACCCCCTGTACCACAAATACTCTCTGCCCCGGTATGCCGACGCGCTGTTTTCCTTCGCCGCCCGGCGGCGGGCGGTGGTACTCATCCACCCGGAGGAGCAGCCGGACTATATTCTGCCCATTGCGGACCGCTACCCGGACGTGACCTTTATCGTGGCGCACCTGGGGGACGAGCATTATGTGGATGCGGTGGCCTACGCCCGCCACGGCAACGTGTGGACGGACACCTCCGGCATTGCCAGCTCCAAAAACGCGCTGTTGGAGTACGCGGTGGGGCGCATCGGGTCGGAGCGTATCCTGTTCGGCACGGACACCTATTCCCCCGGGTTCCAGCGGGGGCGGGTGGACTACGCCCTGATCGACGAGGCGGACAAGCGCAACATCTTGCGCCACAATGCCCTGAAACTGTTTGGTGACAAACTGAAGTGAAAAAAGCCGCCCCCTGTCCTACCAAAACAGGGGGCGGCATATCCTATAGGTAGGAAACCAAAGGGAGGAAGCCCATGAATACCATGCCTTATTTTGATGCCCACTGCGATACCCTGTCCCGCTGCCTGGAGCAGGATGCCTGCCTGTGGGAAAACGACGGTCAGCTGGATTTGAAACGGCTGGGCAGGTTCCCCAGGCGGGGACAGATTTTTGCCATCTACCACGACAGCGCGGTGTCCGTGGAGGGCGGGCTGTTCGCCGTCTGCCGACGCCAGCAGCAGTTGTTTGATCGATTTTGTAAAAACCACGCCAACGTGATGTGTCAGTGCCGCACCGGCGGGGACATTGACGCGACGGTGGCGGCGGGGAAACTGGCCGCCGTGCTGAGTGTGGAGGGGGGCGAGCTGCTGGACTGTGACCCCCATAAACTGGACTGGGCCCGGGAGGTGGGGGTGCGCTGCGTCAACCCCACCTGGAACCACGCCAACGCCCTGTCCGGCAGCAATGTGGAGGACCGGGACCGGGGATTGAGCGACGTGGGCCGGGAGTTTGTCCGCTTGGCCCAGCAGCACAACATCCTGCTGGACGTGTCCCACCTGTCCGACCCCGGTTTTTGGGACCTGGTTGACATAACACAAAAACCGATCGTGGCCACCCACTCCAATGCCCGAACCCTATGTGACCATACCCGCAACCTGACCGATGATATGTTCCGGGCCATTGTGGCCACCGGCGGTGTGGTTGGCATCAACTTTTGGGTGCGCTTCGTGAGGGACACCCCGCAGCCGACCATGGACGATTTGATTGCCCACATTGACCATTTCATGGACCTGGGCGGGGCCAAGCACCTGTGCCTGGGCGGTGATTTGGATGGCTGTGATGTGCTGGCCGGGGGTATGACCGGGGTGCAGGACGTGCCGCGGCTGTGGCAGGCTTTGGCCGACCGCGGCTATGGCGAGCGGGAGCTGGAGGATCTGTTCTTCCACAACCTGCGACGAGTGCTGGAATAAGAAAAAGCGGGGACTTTTCCACGGAAAGTCCCTGCTTTTTTGTGTCGGCACTTGACAAACGGAGGGGAAGCCATTAAAGTTGTGGGAGTGGATCAAAGGAGATGGGATCATGATTGAATGGGTTAAAGGAATGTTGGCTGCCGTAACGATGGAGCAGGTGATCGTGCAGGCCATCGGTATTGTGGCTATGGCCTTCAATATTCTGTCCTTCCAGTGTAAAAAGCAGCGCAGCATTATTGTGATGCAGTTTTTCGGCTCGCTGTTTTTCTGTGTGCATTTCTATTTGGACGGGGCAATGACCGGCGCGCTGCTCAACGCGGTGGCGGTGGTCCGGGCCCTGGTGTACAGCAACAAGGAAAAGCTCAAGTCCGACCACGTGGCCTGGCTGGCGCTGTTTATCGGGGCCAGCATTGCCTGCTACCCTGTGGCATTCCTGTGGCTGGATGCGCCCACGGATAAGTGGTATTATTTTGTGCTGGAGCTGCTGCCGGTTGTGGGCATGACCCTGTCCACCTTCTCCTTCCGGGCCGACGGGGCCAAGGGCCTGCGCCTGCTGTGGTTTTTCAGCTCACCCCTGTGGCTGATCTACAACATCTGCCACCACTCCATCGGCGGCACGGTATGCGAGTGCTTTGCCATCGTGTCCATTCTGACGGCCATGTTCCGGCTGGACCGTAAGCCGAAAGAAGAACCGACGCCCGAACTCAAATAACCAAACAAAAAGCTGCAACCCAACAGGGTTGCAGCTTTTTTTATATCAGCTTCGGCGCGATCAAATCGCCCTTTGGGACTTTGCTCCAGGCAAACAGGGGGATAAGGTCGGCGGGGGAGATGGGTGCCGGTTCCGGGATAAGTCCGGCCAGGTGGGCCAGGATACCCACCAGCTCGGCGGCGGTGTACTGCTGCTGCAGCTGGCCCAGCTCCAGATCCCGGTCCCGCTTGGCAAGCCGCCGACCATCCTCGGCCATCAGCAGGGGGACGTGGGCGTACTCCGGGGTGGAGAAGCCAAGCTGCCGTCCCAGCCAAATCTGCCGGGGAGTGGAGTCCAGCAGGTCGCTGCCCCGCACCACCTGAGTCACACCCATGAGGGCGTCGTCCACCACCACAGCAAGTTGATAGGCGTACACACCGTCGGACCGGCGCAGAATGAAGTCGCCGCAGCAGGTGTCCAGCCGGTGGGCGTAATGACCCCGGCACAGGTCGTGGAAACCGACCTCCACCTCGTCAACCGCGATACGCCAGGCGGGTTTGCGCTGGGCGGCACGCTCCCGCCGCTGCTCCATAGTCAGGGCGCGGCAACGCCCGTCGTAGACGGCAATGCCGTCGCTGCGGTGGGGGGCGGAGGCGGCCAGCAGTTGGTTGCGGGTGCAGTAGCAGGGGTAAACCAAGCCCTGCTGTTCCAGGGCGTGGAAATATTCCTCGTAAATGTGGCTGCGCCGGCTTTGCCAAACCGGCTCGTTGTCCCAATCAAGACCCAGCCAGTCCAGGTCCCGCATGACCTGCTCGCAGAATTCGCTCCTGCAGCGGTCGGGGTCAAGATCCTCCAGCCGCAGCACCATGCGCCCGCCTGCGCTGCGGGCGGACAGCCACGCCAGCAGGCAGGACCACAGATTGCCAAGATGCATCCGTCCACTGGGGCTGGGGGCAAAGCGCCCGCAAGGGGGCGCGGTGAAACCTTGCGCGCTCATTCGCTTAACCGTGCGTTGACGTCCTGTTGCAGCAGTTTATAGCACACCGAAACGGTTGGGACGCTGATCAGCATACCCAAAAGACCGAACAGGCTGCCACCCACCAGCACGGCCACCAGCACCCAAAGGGCGGGCAGCCCGATGGAGTTGCCCACCACGCGGGGGTAGATCAGATTGCCCTCGATCTGTTGCAGCACAATAATAAATGCCAAAAAACCAAGGGCCTGGGGGGGCGAAACCATGACCAGCAGCAGGGCGGACAAAATGGCGCCGATATACGAGCCGGCAACGGGGATGACGGCGGTGACGGCCACGATCACGCTGATAAGCGGCGCGTAATCAAAGCGCAGGATCACCATGCCCAAAAAGCACAGAAGACCGAGAATGGCGGCCTCCAGCAGCTGACCGGACACAAAGCGGGTAAAGGTATCCGCCGTCAGCCGGGCCACCCGATTGACCTTGCGGGTGGTGGCGGGGGAGGTGTAGGCGCGCAGGATACGGCCGGCCTGGCGGACCAGCCGGGTCCGACCTGCCAGCATATACACGCTGAGTACCAGGGTGGTGATCAGCGTGACGGAAAGGGAGAACACGCTGCCGGTCAGGGACAGCAGGTGGGGCAGCATGGAGGACAGCGTGGTTATGGCACCGTCCACGATCTGGGACAGGGGAGGCAGCATTTCGGCAAGCTCCGTGCTGTCCAGGTTGAGTTGGGTCAACAGTTGATTCAGCGCGGTCTGCATGGCGGGCAGGTTGGCGTAGATGCGGGAAATAAGACCGCGGACGCTCTCGTACAACTGGGGCAACACCATGGTAAACACAAGGGCTACGACCACCAGCAGGCAGAGATAGGCCAGCAGTACAGAGAAAAATGTGGCCACCCCATCCCGGACCCGGGGGAACAGACGGCGGAAGCACCGGTGGAAAAAGCTGCAGGGGCGGGAGAGGATGAAGGCCAAGGCAAAACCGAAGAAAAGGGGCTTGAAGGCGTGGAAAATCTGGTTCCAAAGGGACATAACGTCGTCCAGCCGCAGCGCCAGCAGAACCAGCACAGCAACCACGCCGGTCAGCATCAGGGCGGTTCGAAGAGATTTCTTATCCATAGTCAGCCTCCTGAATAAGGGTTATTGGTCCATTGCCTGAAAAAAGGCTTGGGCCTGACGGACATTTTCCTCAATTTCCTGTGACAAAGTGGCCAGGTCGGTGAACTGCTGCTCCGGACGCAGGAACTTGTAAAAGTCCAGGCGCAGAGCCTTGCCATACAGGTCGCCGTCAAAGTCCAGCAAAAAACTCTCGGCGGTGACGGCACCGTCGGTGTCCACCGTGGGTCGGATGCCCACGTTGGTCACGGCGTCGTAGGTGGAGCCGTCCACCGTCACCCGGGTGGCGTACACGCCGTGGGCGGGGACCAGCACCCCCTCGGGAATGGTCAGGTTGACCGTGGGGAACCCCAGGCTGCGGCCCAGCTTTTTTCCGTGGGTCACGGTACCGGACAGACAGTGGGGGTGGCCGAGAAAGCTGCCGGCCAGCGCCACCTCGCCCTGAGCCACCAGTTTGCGGATATAGGTGGAGGAAACGGTGATACCGTCCTGCAACACCGGCTGAATGACGTCGCAGCCGAGGCCCAGCTCCCGGCACAGCGCCGCAAGCCGCTGGGGGTTGCCTTCGCCCCGGTAGCCGAAACGAAAGTCGTGACCCACCACAAGGTGGACGGCCCCCTGTTGGGCCACCAGATAGTCGGTGACGAAGTCACGCCAGGGCGTGCGCATCATCCGGGTGTCGTAATGGGCCACGATGACGTCGTGGATGTGGTACAGCCGCGCCATCAGTTCCCTGCGCTGGGCAAGGTCGGTGAGGACCGGGGTGGTGCGGCCGAAAATCAGACTTTCCGGGTGGATGTCAAAGGTGAAGGCGGCGGGGGAGGCGCCCAATTGCGCGGCGCGCTGCACCACGCATTGCAGCAGGGCGCCGTGTCCGATGTGTACGCCGTCGAAAAAACCAAGGGCGATGACCCGGCGTGGGGTGGTATTCATTTGGCGCTCGCCCTCCTTTCGGCGTATCACACGTTGAAAAAGCTCTTGATGGTGGTCAGCTTGCCGCTTTGGCTGCGGCACAGGGCCAAAAACTCACCGCTTTGGCCGTACACCCGGTATTCGCCGGGGGCGACCGAGGGCATAACCAGGGTCATGCCGTTGCGTAGTTTGCGCTCCTCCCCCTCGGGGAGAATCAGTTGGGGCGAATGGGCAAACAGGCTGTCTGTACCCAGCAGCAGGGCGGCGGGGTCAGGTGCCGCCTGCACCTGCTCCAAAGTGACGGCCTGCTCCAGAGCAAATCCGGCGGCCATGGTGCGGCGCAGGCTGCTCATACAGCCGCCGCAGCCAAGGGCGGCGCCAATGTCGTGGCACAGGGTGCGCACGTAGGTGCCCTTGGAGCAGCGCACACGCAGGATGAACTCGTCCGGGGCGGGCTGCCCCTCCACCGTCAGGGAATGGATGGTGATGGGGCGGGCGGGGCGCTCCACCTGGCGGCCCTTGCGGGCCAGCTCGTAGAGCTTTTTGCCGTTGATTTTAATGGCGGAATACATGGGGGGGATCTGCAGAATGTCCCCCCGGAATTGGGGCAGAACGGCCTCCAACTGCTCCGGGGTCACGTGGGCGGGGTGCTGCTCCAACACCTCACCGGAGGTGTCCTGGGTGTTGGTTACAAGGCCCAGCTTCAGCCCGGCCACGTACTCTTTGTCGCCCTTGTCGGCAAACTCCACCCCTCGGGTGGCCCGGCCGACAAACACCGGCAGCACGCCGGTGGCCATGGGGTCAAGGGTGCCGGCGTGGCCCACTCGCTTTTCCCGCAGGATGCCCCGCAGCTTGGCGCATACGTCCATGCTGGTCCAGCCCTCCGGCTTGTCGATGACGATAATTCCGTTGGGCATGAGTTACTCCTTGCTCGCCTGAACGGCGCGGACGGCACCGAGGATGGCGTCGCAGGCGTCCTGCACACCCATATTCAGGGTGACACCGGCGGCTGCCACATGGCCGCCGCCCCCCAGTTGGGCGCAGACCCGGCTGGCATCCAGCTCGGCGGGGTAGGTGCGCACGGAGATCTTGCAGCAATCGGGCGCCATCTGCCGGACCGTGATGCCGGTTTTGACCCCTTCCACCTGTCCCACGAAGGCGGAGATGTTGTCCACGTCCTCCTCGGTGGCCTGCAGGCGGTCCATCATGTCAAGGGTCAGGGTGACCATGGCCATGGTGCCGTCGTCAAACAGCCGCATACTCTCCACCAGCATACTTTCCAGTTTCATGCGCTTGAAGGACTTGGCCCGGAAGTGCCGGCGGTTGATGGGCATAAAGTCGATGCCGCAGGCCAGCAGGTCGGCGGCAATGCGGTGACATTCGGGGGTGGTGTTGCTGTACACGAAACAGCCGCAGTCGGTGGACACCGCCATGTAGAGGGGAAGCGCTACCTCCGCGCTGACAGGACCCCAGCGGCGGACGATCTCGTAGATGATCTCACCGCAGGCGGCCCGGTCCGGCTCCACGCAGGTGTCCTTGGCGTAAAACTCCTGAGAGCCGTGGTGGTCGATGGTCAGGTCTACCCGGTCCATATAGGGCTTTGCCCCCTCATGGAACATGGAGCGGGCGGCCATATCCACCGCCACCACCTTGTTCGGGGTGAAATCGGCAGGGGCCAGCAGCCCCTCCAAATGCATGGTAAACATACCGCTGGTACCCGGGTCGGACAGGATATAGGCGGTCTTGCCCTGTTCCCGCAGGGCCCGGCACAGGCCGGCGGCACAGCCCACGGTGTCCCCGTCCGGGCGCACGTGGGTCAGAATGAGCAGGTCATCCCAGCCAAGCAGCAGATCGGCGGCCTGGGCGTAGGTCAGCTGAGCCATAATCAGTCCTCCAGTACGATGTGTTCGTTGGCGGGGTTGGCGGGCTTGACCACGGTGGGGTCCCGCAGAAGGTCCAAAATGTGGGCGCCCTGGTCGATGGAGTCGTCACGGACGAAGGTCAGCTCCGGGGTGGCCCGCAGGTTCAGGCTGCGGCCCAGCTCACGGCGCAGCCAGCCGGCGGCGGACTTCAGACCCTTGAGTACCTGGTTGACGTCACTTTTGTCCAGCACGCTGATATAGACCTTGCAGAATTTCAGGTCGGGGGTGGTGTCCACGGCGGTGACGGAGATCAGGCCGGTGACACGGGGGTCTTTTACGGTACGGATGAGGTCAGACAGCTCCCGCTGAATTTCCTCGTTAATGCGACCGATACGATTGCTTGCCATAGTGAAAACTCCTTAATTGAGATATGAGATATGAGATAAAAGATATGAGATGCGGTGTCCGGCGGAGCCGGACGATTGTAATGCGCCGCCTTGCGGATACATTAACTCCTATCTCCTATCTCATAACTCATATCTTGTGCAAAACAAACTGGGGCGGGCGAAACGCCCGCCCCAACGATGGTGCTGTTGTTGAATTAGACCTCGATCTGCTCCATGATGAAGGCTTCGATGATGTCGCCCTCTTTAATATCCTGGAACTTCTCGAAGGTGATGCCGCACTCGTAGCCGGTGGCGACCTCCTTCACGCTGTCCTTGAAGCGCTGCAGGGAGGCGATGGCGCCGTCGTAGATGACCACGTTGTCACGCAGCAGGCGCATCTGGGCGTTGCGCTGCATTTTGCCCTCCACCACGTAGCAGCCGGCCACCATACCCACGTTGGTGATACGGAAGACGTTGCGCACCTCGGCACGGCCAAGCTCCACTTCCTTGAACTTGGGAGCCAGCATACCCTTCATGGCGGCCTCGATCTCGTTGATGGCGTCGTAGATCACGCGGTACATACGCATATCCACGTCCAGACGGGCGGAGGTCTCCTTGGCGTTGGAGTCGGGACGGACGTTGAAGCCCACGATGATGGCGCCGGCGGTGGCGGCCAGGGTGACGTCGGACTCGTTGATGGCGCCCACCCCGCTGTGGATGACGCGGACGCGGACCTCCTCGTTGGTCAGCTTCTCCAGAGAAGCCTTGACCGCCTCGGCGGAACCCTGCACGTCGGCCTTGACGATGATGTTCAGGTTCTTCATATCGCCGGCCTGGATCTGGCTGAACAGGTCCTCCAGGGTGACCTTGCCCACGTTGCTGCCGATGGCGGCCTTCTGCTCGTGCTTGCGCTGCTCCACCAGCTCACGGGCCATGCGCTCGTCGGCCACGGCGTGGAAGTCGTCACCGGCGCCGGGCACCTCGCCCATACCGATGATCTCCACGGGGACGGAGGGGCCGGCCTGGGTCAGCTTCTTGCCCTTGGCGTCGGTCATGGCGCGGACACGGCCCACGGCGGTGCCGGCGATGATGACATCGCCCTGTTTCAGGGTGCCGTTCTGCACCAGCAGGGTGGCCACAGGGCCGCGGCCCTTGTCCAGGCGGGCCTCGATGACCGCGCCGTGAGCGGTGCGGTTGGGGTTGGCCTTCAGCTCCCGCATCTCGGCGGTCAGGGTGACCATGTCCAGCAGGTTGTCGATACCCATGCCGGTCTTGGCGGAGATGGGGCAGATAATGGTTTCGCCGCCCCACTCCTCGGGTACCAGCTCATGCTCGGTCAACTGCTGCATGATGCGGTCGGGGTTGGCGGTGGGTTTATCCATCTTGTTGATGGCGACGATCAGAGGGATCTCGGCAGCCTTGGCGTGGCTGATGGACTCGATGGTCTGGGGCATGATGCCGTCGTCGGCAGCCACAACAAGGATGGCCACGTCGGTGATCATGGCACCGCGGGCGCGCATGGCGGTAAAGGCCTCGTGGCCGGGAGTGTCCAGGAAGGTGATGGGCTTGCCGTTGACCTCCACCTGGTAGGCGCCGATGTGCTGGGTGATGCCGCCGGCCTCGCCGGAGACCACGTTGGCGTTTCGGATGTAGTCCAGCAGAGAGGTCTTACCGTGGTCAACGTGGCCCATGACCACAACCACGGGGGCGCGCTCCTGCAGGTCCTCGTCCTTGTCCTCGGACACGTCGATGAGCTTTTCCTCGATGGTGACGATGACTTCCTTCTCCACCTTGCAGCCCAGTTCCTCGGCCACGAAGGCGGCGGTGTCGAAGTCGATGATCTCGCTGAGGGAGGCCATCACGCCGTTCATCATCAGGCACTTGACCACCTCGGCGCCGGTCTTTTTCATGCGGCTGGCCAGCTCACCCACGGCGATCTCGTCGGGGATCTTGACGGTGAGGGGGGTCTTCTTGGCGATCTCCAGCTGCAGGCGGCGGAGCTTCTCAGCCTCCTCCTGCTTGCGCTTGTTGCCGAACTGGGGCTGACGGCCCTGCTTGCCGCCCTTTTGGATCTTCTGCTTGCCGCCCCGGTCCTGATGACGCTGGTCGGTGAAGTTCTCCAACCGCTCGTCGTACTTGTCAAGGTTGACGTTGCCGCCCTTGCGGGTATCAACCACCTTTTTCTCAGGTACGCGGGTGGTGGGGGCCTGAGGCTTCTGCTCGGGCTTGGACTCGGCCTTGGGCTGAGCGGCCTTGGCGGGGGCAGCATCCACCTGCTTTTCGGCAGGCTTCTTCGCGGCGGGCTGCTCCGCCTCGGGGGCGGGAGCGGGCTGGGCCGCCTTGGGCTCGTGATACACGTCGGCAAAGACGCTCTCGATGGACTCGATCTGGTTGCGCTGGGTAATGGCCTCGAAAATGACGGCCAGCTCGAAATCGCCCAGTACCTGCATATGGTTCTTGGGGGTTTCGGTGTATCGGGTCATGATCTCGGCGATGTCCTTGGAGTTGAGCTTGAAGTCCTTTGCCACTTCGTGGACGCGGTATTTAATCATTGAAAGCCACCTCGATTCTTAGGTTCCTGTGCTTTGTTTACGGGTTTGGAGCGTACTACCTTGCCGGTCATACGCCGCCCGGCGGGGCCGGGCTTGGGGGCAGCCTTTTTCCCGGCTGCCGGCTCCTCCTTTTTGGGAGCGGGGGGCGGGGCCCAGGGCTTATGCTTGCCCTGGCGCAGGTTCTTCTCGTGCTGGCGCTGCTCCTTCTGTCGCTGGAGGGCCTTGGTAGCCTTGGTATCCAGCGCGGCGGCGGCAGCGGAATATTTTTCCGGGTCGGCGGCGGACAGCTTCTTGACCAGGGAGGCGGCAAAGCCGATGTCGGTCAGGGCCAGCATGGCCACGCTGCTGCGGCCCAGGGTGAAGCCGATCTCTTCCTTGCTTTGGGGCAGGGACAGCCAAAGGACGTTGCCCGCCTCGCCAAAGTGGGCGGCCCGGCGGCAGGTGTTGGGGGCGGCATCGCCAGCCACCAAGATCAGCTTGGCCTGTCGGGCCCGGCACACGGCGCCTACCGGCTCCTCGCCGATTTCCAACCGACCGGCTTTTTTTGCCAAACCGATCAGATGAAGGATGGGGTCATTGGCCATCTGCGGGCACCTCCTTCATCTGCGCCTCCAGCGCGTCGTAGACCTCCGGGGGCAGGGTCAGCTCAAAGGCACGCTCCAGCGCCCGGGATTTGCGGGCCCGGGCCAGACACTCCGCCTTAGGGCAGACGTAGGCGCCCCGGCCGGGCAGCTTGCCCTTGAAGTCGAGGGAAACCACGCCCTCGGGGGAGCGGACCACGCGGATCAGCTCTTTCTTGGGCAGCATTTCACGGCAGCCAAGACACTGACGCATGGGTATTTTCTTCGGCATACGGGACACCTCCTTGCAAGTTGATTATATTGGGATTACTCCGCCTCGTCCTCGGCAGGCTCCTGGTCGGGGGCGGACTCGGGCTTGATGTCGATCTTCCAGCCGGTGAGCTTGGCGGCCAGGCGGGCGTTTTGACCCTCCTTGCCGATGGCCAAAGACAACTGGTCGTCGGGTACGATGACGCGGCAGCTCTTGCCCTCCTCCAGCACGGTGACGCTGATAACGTCGGCGGGGGAGAGGGCGGCGGCGATATACTCGGCGGGATCGTCGGAGAACTTGATGATGTCCACCTTCTCACCCTTCAGCTCGGCCACGATGTTGTTCACGCGGGCGCCACGGGGGCCGACGCAGGCGCCGATGGGGTCCACGTTGGGGTCGGCGGACCAAACGGCCAGCTTGGTGCGGCTGCCCGCCTCGCGGGCGATGGACTTGACCTCTACGGTGCCGTCGTAGATCTCGGGTACTTCCAGCTCGAACAGGCGCTTGACAAGGCCCGGGTGGGTGCGGGAAATGAGTACCTGAGGACCGCGGGTGGCCTTGCGCACCTCTACCACGTAGACCTTCAGGCGGGAACCCTCGCCGTAGCTTTCACCCTTGACCTGCTCGTTGGCGGTCAGGTAGGCGTCGGTGTACTCGCCGCCGCTGGTGATGCGCAGGGAGATGGCGCCGGTGCGGGGGTCCACCCGGGTGACGATGCCGGTGAGAATTTCATGCTCCTTGGAGGTGAACTCGTCGTAGATCATGCCCTGCTCGGCCTCGCGGATACCCTGGATGATGACCTGGCGGGCGGTCTGGGCGGCGATGCGGCCGAAGTTCTTGGGCTTGATCTCCATACGGATGACGTCGCCAAGCTGGGCCCGGGGCAGGGCCAGCTGCGCCTCCTCCAGGCTGATCTCCATGCCGGGGTTATCCACCGTTTCCACGACTTCCTTCTTCAGGAACATACGCACGGTGCCCTTTTCCTCGTCGGTCTCCATGGTCAGGTTGTCGCCCACACCCTCGTGGTCGCGCCGATAGGCGGACAGCATGGCCTGGGTGATCTTCTCCATCATGTAGCCGGGCTTGATGCCCTTTTCCTTTTCGATCTGTGCGATGGCGGCGAAAAACTCCTTGCCGTCCATCTCGGCGCTAGCGGCCTTCTTGGTGGTTCTCTTAGCCATTGTAAATTCCTCCGTTAAAAGCGTACATACAGGCGGACCTGTGCCAGCTCTTTTTTCTCAAATGTGGTGGGGGTGCCGGCCACGTCAAGGGTGACGGAGCCGTCCCGGTCATAGGCGTTTAGGATGCCGACGTGTTCCTTTCGACCGTCCCGGGGACGGTAGAGCTTGACCTCTACCTCGGTGCCGATGAACTGCAGGAACTGCTCCGGCTTTTTCAGGACCCGGTCGGCCCCGGCGGAGGACACCTCCAGCGTGTAGCTGCCCTCGATGGGATCCACCTCGTCCAGTTTGTCGGACAGGGGGCGGGAGACCGCCTCGCAATCCTCGATGGACACGCCGCCCTCTTTGTCGATGTAGATGCGTAAAAACCAACTGCCGGCCTCTTTGACGTACTCCACGTCCCAAAGGGTGCAGCCTGCCTGTTCCACCAGCGGCTGGGCCAACTGGGCAGTCAGGTCGGTGACCTTTGCCATGGGTAAGACCTCCTGTTCCGGCTGCGTGGGCAGCCGTTTTTTTCCATCAAAAAGAGCGGAGCCGAAACCCCACTCTGTCCAATACTTACCTTAATTTACACAGGTACTATACCATAAAAGATAAGCGCGCGCAAGTCTTTTTATACATTATATTAAGAAAAAAGCGAAAAAATCCGCAGCCGAGTGGTTCGACTGCGGATTTTCGGCGTTATTTGATTTGCAGGGGAGGTCCGTCTAGACGAATGACGTGGTCGGCCAGCTCCGCCACCTCAGGCTCGTGGCTGACCAAAACGACCGGGGCATCCAGCCCACGCAGGACCTCCATCAGCCGGCGCCGCCGGGGCAGGTCGATGCCGGTAAAAGGCTCGTCCAGCAGGTAGAGGTCACCACCCAAAGCCAGCGCCCGGACCAGGGCCAACCGCCGGCACATACCGCCGGACAGCTGCCGGGGCAGATAGTGGGTCTCCTCGGTCAGTTCTGCGAAGGCCAGCCAGCGGGCCAGTTCGTCCTGTCGTTGACGGGGCAGAACGTCGGTCAGATGCTGGGCCACCGTGCGGTGAGGCAGCAGGCGGTCCTCCTGAAACAGCACGGCGGTGCGCTTGGGGTCAACACCACCAACAGCACCGCTCTGGGGCGTTTCCAAACCGGCCAGCAGCCGCAGCAGGGTGGTCTTTCCACAGCCGGAAGGGCCGGCCAGCACCGTTACGCCCCCCTCGGGCAGGGTCAGAGAGAAATTGTCCAGCACGCGTTTGCCCCCGTAACCGGCGCAGACGTGTTCCAGCTTGATCATGCTGCGTCCCTCCCTTCGACCCGACGGACCAGCAGGGCGATCAGCCGCTCCAGCCCAAGGCTGAGCAGGATGACCACCAGGGTCCAGGCGAACAGGTCCGGCGTTTCGAAGTACAGCTTGGTGTTGTAGATCTGTGTGCCGATGGCCAGCTTGGGCCAGCACAGAGCCTCCGCCGCCACGCCGGATTTCCACGCAAGGCCCATGGCGGTGGTCACGGCGCTGAAGAAGTAGGGGCGCACACTGGGCAGGATGATCAACCGGACAGTTTTCCACCGGGAAAAGCGATAGACGTGAGCCAGCTCCAACAGCTTGGGGTCGGTCTCCCGAATGCCGCGGGTGACGTTGCCGTACACGATGGGCAGCACCATCAGCGCGGCGATGATGACGGGGACCTGACCCTTATCCGTCCACAGGAACACCAGCAGGATGAAGGAGGCCACCGGGGTGGCGCGGATCACGCTCACGGCGGGGGACAGGATGGTGTCCGCCCAACGGAAGGCGCAGGTCAGCGCCCCGAGGACCACGCCCAGAAGCGTGCCCAAAAGCATACCCAGGGCCACCCGCAGCAGGCTGAACAGCGCGGTCTGCCAAAAGGCGGCGGTGGCGGTCAGGGCGGCAAGTCGCCGCAACACCTGCAGGGGGGTGGGCAGGAAGAGGATGCTGTCCACCCGCATGGCGGCAAGCTGCCACACCGCAAGCCAAAACAGCAGCGCCAGTGTGCCGCGGACGATGCCCTTAAGGGATATAGTAGAACCCATCGTCGGGAATGCCGCCGCCGATGGAGGCGGGGTTGGCCTCGAAGAGGACCTCGTAGTAGGACTGGATGGCGTCGCGCATCTCGGTGCCGCTTATAAAGACCAGGTTGCACTGGGGGATAGCCTTGGCGGCGATGGCGGCGTTGGCGGCGATGCCGAACTGGGCCACGTACTCAGCGCCGGCGGCCAGGTTGGCCTCGTCCGTCATATAGTTGATGGAGGCCTCGTAATCAGCCAGGAACTGTTCCACCAGCTCGGGATGTTCCTGCAGGAAGGCGTTGCGGACTACGGCGCAGCCCATGACCAGGGGGGACTGGGAAACCTTGTCCCACTCGGTGCCTACGTTCAAAGCCTCGCGCACGGTGGAGTCCTTGACCATCAGGGCGGTGGCGGCGGGGACGGGCAGCAGGCACACGCCGTCGGTGGATTGGACCATCTTGGCAGTGACCTCTTGAGCGGTCATCCACTGGATGTCCACGTCCGTGGCGGGGTCAAGACCGTTGGAGGTCAGCAGGTGGTTGAGGACGAACTCGGGGTTGGCGCCCTGACCGGTGGCGTAGATGGTCTTACCACGCAGGGAGGCCACGTCGGTCACAGTGTTGCCCTTTTCCATAATATACAGCACGCCCAGGGTGTTGACGGCCAGTACGGTGAGGTTGCCGGTTTTGTTATAAAGGTTGGCGGCCACAGGGGTGGCGATACAGGCGATGTCCACCTCGCCCTTGGCCAGGGCGGCGCCCACCTCGTCGTTGGCGGCCACCACGGAGAAGTTGTAGGTGGCGCCATCACCGGCCGCGGCGCTGTCCGCCATCAGCTTGGCGGCGCCCACACCGGTGGGGCCGGTCATGGCCATAACGTTGACTACGGTTTCGGGAGCGGGGGTGCTGACAGCGCCGGAAACGTCGCCGGAGAGGTCGCCGGAAGCGGAGCCGGAACCGGCA
The DNA here is from genome assembly GCA_015067885.1 of Oscillospiraceae bacterium. Lineage (GTDB taxonomy): Bacteria > Bacillota > Clostridia > Oscillospirales > Oscillospiraceae > Lawsonibacter. The sequence goes on from SVLO01000001.1 coordinate 32,803, forward strand.
GGTTCCTTGCCGCAGGCGGCAAGACCCAGCATCATCACGGCGCACAGCAGGAGAGCGAGAGTACGTTTTTTCATGTTGAAACATCCTTTCTTTGGTTCAAAAAGTTGACAGATTAAAGGGGATAGGACTCCAAACCGGCAAAGTCGGTCACCCGGAGGGTGCGGTTTTCGTGGGTGATAAGACCCCGGTTTTCCAACAGCTCAAAGGCCCGGTACAGGGAGGCGCGGCTGATACCCAACCGCCGGGCAAGCTCGGCGGAGGCCACGTTCAGCACCGGCTGGTCCGGGGTCAGACGGCCCAGCAGGAAGCGGGCCAGCTTTCCGTCCACGCCGGGGGCGGCAAGGGACTGGACCTTGCCGGTGAGAAAGCGGATACGGCCGGACAGGTAACGGATGTAGTTGTCCCGAATTCGGGCATCCTCGTCCATCAGCCGGCTGACCAGCGCCTGCTCCAGCAGTACCACCCGGCAGGGGGCGGCGGCGGTCAGGGTGGTTGCGTAGTCGGGCAGGTCGTTGAACAGGGCGGCGGCCCCGAACAGCTCCCCGGGGGCCAGCACGCTGATGACCAGCGCGTCCCGGGTCACCCGCACGCTGCCGGAAAGCAGCACGCCCAGGCTGCGGGAAAAGCGATGGGGCTGGTACAGGATCTGCCCGGTTTCAAACTGGGCCACGGTACAGCCGCCATCCCGGAGGGCGCGGTGGATGGCCCCCTCGTCACAGCCCGCGAACAGGGGACAGCGGGCCAGCAGCTCCATCTGTGGGGCGGGGAGAGTGAAGTCCATGATATCACCTCAAACTGTCTTAAATAAGACAGTTTGATTGTACTGCGACCCAAATGGAATGTCAAGGGCGGTCTGCACAAAAATGGTGGCCATCACCGGGATGGCCACCACTATTATGCCCGCAAAAGCAGGGGCTGAACCTGCCGGCCGAAAAATGCGGCCTCCACGGTGGCAGGTAGCTGAGTAAAGTCGGCGATGAGGGAGGTGGGCTTGTTGTGGGCGTCGTCCTGGCCGAAGGGGACGAAGTAGACGTTTTTCCGCATGAGCAGTTGGCCCAGGGCGGGGGCGGAGGCGGACAGACCGTCGTTGGAGGCCACGCACACCACCACCGGCCGACCGTTGCGAAGCTGGGCCTTGGCGGCCATGGTGACGGCGCTGTCGGTGATGCCGGCGGCCATCTTGCTCAGGGTGTTGCCGGTGCAGGGGGCGATGACCAGCAGATCCAAAAGCCCCTTTGGGCCAATGGGTTCCGTGTCCTTCACCGTGGTCAATGGGGGCTGACCGCACAACTGGGTCATGCGGTCACGCAGCGCCTGTGCGGTGCCGAAGCGGGTGTCCGTGGCGGCCACGATCTCGGACACGATGGGGATGATGTGGGTGTATTGGGCGGTTAACGTTTCCAGTGCGGCAAGGGCCCGGCTGTGGGTGCAGAAGGAGCCGCAAATGGCAAACCCGATGGTCTTATTTTCCAAGTTGATCTTCCTTTCGGGGACTGGATTGGGTTGCGGACAGCAGACCGTAGACCGCGTCCCGGATGTAGCCGGCGGCGGATACGGGGGCCACTTTGCCCGGCAGACCGGGGGCGTGGGTCACGCGGCAGGCGAACTCGGCCCGGCAGTCCGGCGCCAGACCGCCGGGGGCGGAGGCCAGGTCGAGAATGGGGCAGGTGGGGGACAATTGGGACAGGACCTCCCGCCCCAAAATTGGGGCGGGTACAGTGTTGACCACAAGCTGGAATTGCTCCAAGCCGTTGCAGGACAATGGGAGCGGGCGAGCGCCAAACCCCTCGGTCCTGGCCCAGGCCTGCTGCTGGACACGCCGGGCGGCCACGGTGACCCGGGCGCCCAAAGCGCTAAAACGCCGGGCGGTCACCCGCCCCACCCGGCCATAACCCAAAATGAGTACCGGCAGGTCGTGGATGGTGACGGGTAGCTGCTCCATGGCAAGCTGTACCGCCCCCTCGGCGGTGGGGACGGCGTTGGCCACCGTCAGCTCCTCCAGGGCAAAATAGTCCGTCAGAGCAAGGCCCCGCACGGCAAAGCGGCTGCGGGTGTCCTCATCCGGGCGGCCCCCGCACAGCAGTTGTCCCGGGTGCAGGAGGTCCAGCAACGGGTCTATGGGCTGGTCTGCACCGGACAGAGGTGCGGACAGCAGACCGGGGGCGGAACACACCGGCAGGGGGAAGATAACGCAGTCGGCACCGGAAAGCTCCGACAGGTCGGCGGCAGCGGCTTCAGGCATGGCGTGGGTGAATACCCGGTGACCGTCCGCGGTCAACAACCGGGATAGATACACCTGGCGCATATCGCCGCCAAGGACCCCGAATGTGTATGATTTGTTCATAGCAAACTCCTCCCCCACGGTGTTGTATGCTATCCTATGCGGAGGGAGAAATAAGAGTGAGGAATTAGGAATTAGGAGTTAGGAATTAAGAGTGGAGAGTAGAGAACTTTGTTCTGCGGGGTGGGACGTTTCTGTTTGGGGTGGGCGAAAGGCTTCTCCTTGAGGAGAAGCTGTCAGCCGTAGGCTGACTGATGAGGTGGCGTAAATGCGGCCCGACGTGCCCTTTGTGGACGCATTGGGTCGCTCGTTATACGCCACCTCATCCGACCTTGCTTCGCTCGGGCACCTTCCCCTCGAGGGGAAGGCTTTTTTTGCGTGGGGCGCGCCGGCACAAAAATGCAAAAAACCACCCCATCTGCACGGCAGATGGGGTGGTTTCGATACAAATACAGGGTCTTACTTGGCGGCCTTGGCAGCCTTAATAGCCTCGATCATCATAGGTACGACCTTGAACAGGTCGCCCTCGATGCCGTAGTCGGCGCACTCGAAGATGGGGGCGGCGGCGTTCTTGTTGACGGCGATGATACACTCGGCGTCCTGCATACCGGCCTTGTGCTGGATGGCGCCGGAGATGCCCAGGGCCACGTAGATGCGGGGGTGGACGGTCTTGCCGGTCTGACCAACCTGATGGTCGGCGGAGATCCAGCCGGAGTCCACCACGGCGCGGGAGGCGCCAACCACGCCGCCCAGCACCTCGGCCAGCTCCTCGGCCAGCTTCAGGCCGGTCTGGACGTCCTTGGAGATGCCGCGGCCCACGGAAACCACAACCTCGGCACCGATCAGGTCCACCAGCTTCTTGGCGGCCTTGACCACCTCGGTGACCTGGGTCTGCATATCAGCCTCGGTCAGGGTGAACTCGGGCTTGATGATCTCACAGGCGTCAGCGCGGGCCTTATCAAACTCGTTCTTCTTCATCACGCCGGGGCGCACGGTGGCCATGGCGGGACGGAAACGGGGGCAGATGATGGTGGCCATCAGGTGACCGCCGAAAGCGGGACGGGTCATCTTCAGGTTGCGGTCGTCTTCCTTAATGGCGTCGATCATGTTGGGGGCCAGGGTGGAGGAGGAACGCAGGAACTCCTTGTACTTGGGTACGTCGATGTCCAGGTGGGTGCAGTCGGCGCACAGACCGGTGTGCAGACGGGCGGCACAGCGGGGGCCCAAATCGCGGCCGATGTTGGTGGCACCGATGAGGAACACCTCGGGCTTGTACTGCTCCACCACGTCGCAGATGACCTTGGTGTAGCCGTCGGTGGTGTAGTTTTTCAGCAGGGGGGACTGGCAGACGTACACGCCGTCGGCGCCGTAGCCGCCCAGCTCACGGGCCAGGCCCTCCACGTCGTCGCCCAGCAGGATGCCGTACAGCTTGGAACCCAGTTCGTCGGCCAGCTTGCGGCCCTCGCTGATCAGCTCGAAGGAGGTGGACATCATCTCGCCCTGGCGCTGCTCACAGAATACCCAAACGCCGCCGTTGAACTCCTCGATGGCGGCACTGTTAAAGTTAGACATATCTTCTCTCTCCCTTCTGTCAGATCAGGTGCTTGGCGGCCAGCAGGCCGGCCAGCTGCTCGCAGGTGGCCTTGTCAGCACCCTCCATCATCATGCCCGCGCCCTTCTGAGGGGGAGTAAAGGACTTGAAGATGTTGGTGGGAGAACCCTTCAGACCGATGGTGGTGGCGTCGATGAGGGGATCGTCCTTCAGAGTTTCGTAATCAAAGACCTCGTAGGGCTTGGAGTAGCACTCGAAGATGCCGGACACGCTCATGTAGCGAGGCTCGTTCAGCTCCTTGATGCAGGTCAGCAGGCAGGGCGTGTTGACCTTGATGGTCATGTAGCCGTCCTCCAGCATACGCTTGATGGTCAGGGTCTTGCCGTCCTTCTTGATGTCGGCGGCGTAGGACACCTGGGGAAGGTTCAGCTTCTCGGCGATCTGGGGACCCACCTGAGCGGTGTCGCCGTCGATGGCCTGACGGCCGCAGAGAACGATGTCCTCGTCCTCCAAACCGATCTTGTTGATGGCGGCGGCCAGGATCTGGGAGGTGGCGTAGGTATCGGAGCCGCCGAACTCACGGCCGGACACCAGCACGGCGCGGTCGGCACCCCGGGCCATCAGCTCGCGCAGCATACCCTCGGCGGGAGGGGGACCCATGGAGATGACCACCACTTCGGCGCCGGTCTGCTCCTTCAGGGTCAGGGCGGCCTCCACGGCGTTCAGGTCATCGGGGTTGGTGATGGTGGCCATAGAGGCGCGGTTCAGGGTGCCGTCGGGATTGACGGCCACCTTGCCGGAGGTATCGGGGACCTGCTTGACACAAACGATGATTTTCATTTTCCTCTACCTCCTTCTTACTTCACGCCCAGGTGGCTGGCGATGACCATGCGCTGCACCTCGGAGGTACCCTCGTAGATCTCGGTGATCTTGGCGTCGCGCATCATGCGCTCCACGGGGTACTCGCGAGTGTAGCCATAGCCGCCGAACAGCTGCACGGCGCGGCGGGTCACGTCGGAAGCGGCCTCGGCAGCAAACAGCTTGGCCATGGCGGCGTCCATGGAATAGGGTTCGTGATTCTGCTTTTTCATAGCGGCGGCGTAGACCAGGTACTGGGCCGCCTGCATCCGGGTGTGCATATCGGCCAGCTGGAACTGGGTGTTCTGGAACTGGGACAGGCGCTTTTTGAACTGGACGCGCTCCTGGGTGTACTTAATGGCCTCGTCCACGGCGCCCTCGCCGATACCCAGAGCCTGAGCGGCGATGCCGATACGGCCGCCGTCCAGGGTCTTCATGGCGATCTTGAAGCCCTCGCCCTCCTTGCCCAGGAGGTTGGCCTTGGGCACGGCGCAGTCCTCGAAAATCAGGTCGCAGGTGGAGGAACCACGGATACCCATCTTCTTCTCGTGCTTACCCACGGAGAAGCCGGGGAAGGCCTTCTCCACGATGAAGGCGGAGATGCCCTTGTTGCCCAGCTTGGGGTCGGTCATGGCGAAGATGACGAAGGTCTCGGCCACGGTGCCGTTGGTGATGAAACACTTGGAGCCGTTGAGGATGTAGTTCTCGCCGGACTCGTCCAGCACGGCGGTGGTCTGCTGGCCGGAGGCGTCGGTACCGGCGTTGGGTTCGGTCAGGCCGAAGGCGCCGATCTTCTTGCCGGACAGCAGGTCGGGCAGGTACTTCATCTTCTGCTCTTCGGTGCCGTTCTCGTAGATGGGGGCGCAGCACAGGGAGGTGTGGGCGGACAGGATAACGCCGGTGGTGCCGCAGACCTTGGACAGTTCCTCCACGGCCATGGCGTAGGTCAGAATGTCGCCGCCGGCGCCGCCGTACTTCTTGTCGAAGTAGATGCCCATCAGGCCCAGCTTTGCCATCTTCTCCACGGTTTCCATGGGGAAGCGCTCTTCTTCGTCGATCTCCTGAGCCAGGGGTTTGACCTCGTTCTCCGCAAACTCGCGGAGCATCTTGCGGATCAACTCTTGCTCACGGGTCAGATGAAAATCCATGTTTTTCTCCTCCTAAATGTCTATTTCCATTTCTATTTTCCGATTTTACGCGGGGGAAATTACTTGCTGTAGTCGTAGAAGCCCTTGCCGGTCTTGCGGCCCAGCAGGCCGCCCCGGACCATCTTGCGCAGCAGCAGGGCGGCGCGGTACTTGCTGTCGCCGGTCTCGGCGTACAGGGTGTCCATAATGGCAAGGCACACGTCCAGACCCACCAGATCGCCCAAAGCCAGGGGACCCATGGGGTGGTTGGCGCCCAGTTTCATGGCGGTGTCGATGCCCTCGGGCGTGGCAACGCCGGTCTCCACAAGGCCGATGGCCTCGTTGATCATGGGGATCAGGATCTTGTTGACCACGAAACCGGGGGCCTCAGCTACCTCCACCGGCTCCTTCTCGATTTTTTGAGACAGGGCATAGACGGCATCGAAGGTCTCCTGAGAGGTGTGTACGCCACGGATGACCTCCACCAGCTTCATAATGGTGGCGGGGTTGAAGAAGTGCATACCGATGAAGCGGTCGGGCCGCTGGGTGGCGGAGGCGATGGCGGTGATGGAGATGGACGAGGTGTTGGTGGCGAAGATGGTCTCCGGCTTGCACAGCTTGTCCAGCTCGGCAAAGATGCTCTGCTTGATTTCCAGCTTCTCCACGGCGGCCTCCACCACCAAATCGGCGTCGGCGGCCAGGGAGATGTCGGTGGTGAAGGTGATGGCGGACAGGATGGCGGACTTCTTTTCCTCGTCCAGCTTGCCCTTGGCTACCAGCTTGGAAAGGGAGGCCTCCAGCCGGGCGGCGGCCTTGTCGGCCAGCTCCTGCTTGATCTCGCGGACGATGACGGTGTGGCCGGTGCGGGCAAAGACGTTGGCGATGTCCAGACCCATGGTACCTCCGCCGATGACAACGATCTTTTTCATGATGTACTGCTCCTTTTCGTTTATAGATTTTGTTATTTAATTAACGAGTTGACGCCCGAAAAAGCGCAACCCCGAGCCGTGGCCCGTTGTTGCGGACAAAAACTGACATCGACACAGTACAGTACATCACCGCCTATTATAACGGCTTTTTGCCCGATAAGCAAGAAAATACTGTTGGGAAAATGCACAGTTTTTGCAAACTTTTTCGAAAAAAACAGGGGAATTCGCGGTTGGATGTTACAAAACCGGCGCAGGGGCGAAAAAGTTAACGGTTTTTGTAGCCGGACAGCTGCTCCTTGTTCAGGAAGGCCTGCATGGAGTCCTTCTGATCCTCGGTGGAGAAGCACAGGCCGAAAGCCTCCGACTCGAAGGCCAGGGCGGAACTCATGTCGATCTGAGTGCCGATACGGATAGCCTGCTTGACCTGCCGGACGGCCACCTGCGCCTTGGAGGCGATGATCTGGGCCAGCTCAAAGGCCCGGTCCAGCATCTCCCCGGCGGGGTAGAGGTGGTTGATCAGACCGATCTGCAGGGCCTCCTGCGCGTCGATGGTGCGGCCGGTCAGCACCAGCTCGGTGGCGGTGGACATACCCACGATGCGGGCCAGACGCTGGGTGCCGCCGAAGCCGGGGGTGATGCCCAGGCCCACCTCGGGCATACCGAATTTGGCGTGTTCGCTGCCGATACGGATGTCGCAGCTCATGGCCAGCTCGCAGCCGCCGCCCAGGGCGTAGCCGTTGATGGCGGCGATGATGGGCCGGGGGAAGCGGGTCATGCGCAGCAGCACGTTGTTGCCGCGGCGACTGAAGGTCTTGGCATCGGCGGCGGTGAAGTCCACCATTTCGCCGATGTCGGCACCGGCCACGAAGGCGCGGCCCGCGCCGGTGATGATCAGCACGTAGATCTCCTCATCGCTTTCCACGCGGTCCAGGATGTCGTCCAGCTCCCGCAGGGCCTGTACGTTCAGGGCGTTGAGTACCTCGGGCCGGTTGATGGTGATCAGACCCACATGACCGCGTTGTTCTAACTCTACAAGGGCCATATTGTATCCTCCTTACATAGGTGTAGAGCGAAATTACTACATCTTAATAATAAAACATTTTTTCACTTTGGGCAAGCGCTGTCGGGCGAAAAGCAAAGATGTGCCACTTTTTTGGCAATAAGCGCAAAAAACGCATAGTGTCTGCCGGGGCGGAATACCAGTAAAGGGAAAACAAGGGTTGGGGGGAGAAGGGTGTCACGTAGCACGGCGCGGAGCAGCGCGATTTTTTTGACGGCATTGAGTGTTGTGTCCCAGGTGTTGGGGTTTTGCTATCGGGTGGGGCTGTCCCGCGTCGTGGGGGCGGAGGTCATGGGCCTTTATCAGCTGGTCATGCCGGTGTACTCGGTGCTGATGTCTGTTGTGTCGGTGGGGCTGACGGCGGCGGTGGCCACTCTGTCGGCCAGGTATCTTGCCCTGGGGCAGGATAATGTTGCGCGGCGGACGGTGGGTGTGGCCCTTGGTATATTCGTTTGGCTGATGCTGCCTGTGGCGGCGGTGGTGCTGGTGCTGTATGACCCCATCTCGGTCTGCCTGCTGGGGGATGCCCGTACCCAGCTTGCCCTGATCTTGCTGCTGCCATGTGTGGCGCTGACCGCGGTGGAAAACATCCACAAGCACTACTTTTACGGCATTGGCCGCGTGCGGCCCCCGGCCATTATCGAGCTGACGGAACAGGTGATCCGTGCCGGTGCGGTGCTGGGCCTGCTGCTGGTGTTCCTGCCCCAAAATCCGGAGCGGACGGTGGGCGTTATCGTGCTGGGCATGATCGTGTGCGAGGTGTTTTCCGCCCTTGCGCTGGTGGTGCTGTTCGGCAGGAGGACGGGCTGTACCCGGACCGAGCGGGGACCGGAGGTCCGGACCGTGATTTCCATTGCCTGGCCGGTGGCCCTGACAGCCCTGCTGGGCAACGTGATGGGGGCGGCCAATGCCGCCGTTGTACCCCGGATGCTCATTGGCGGCATGACCCGGGAGCAGGCGGTGTCGGCCTTTGGTGTGGTCAGCGGTATGACCCTGCCTATGCTGTCGGTCCCCACTCTGTTTTTGGGCGCGTTGAACTTGGTTATGATGCCCCGGGTGGCGCGGTACTGCGCCCTTGGTCAGCGGGAGCGGACCAAGGGGGTGGTGGGCCGGGCGCTGACGGTGGTGTGCGTCACCATCCAGCCCTGTATGGCCCTGTTGTGTGCGGTGGGGCCGGAACTGGGTCGGCTGCTGTTTGGTCGGGAGGATGTGGGGCGATACCTGCCGCTGCTGGCGGCGGCTGTGGCCTGCGGAGCGGTGCAAAGTGTGCTGTCCGGGGTGCTGAACGGCGGCGGGCGGCAGGGGACGGCGGCCACCATCGCTCTTGTCTGCGACGTGGTGCAGCTGGGGACCACGCTGCTGGTCATGGGTCGGCCCGGTGGCGGGCTGGAGGGGTTCGCGGCAGCCCTTGCGGTGTCGGGTGTGTTGGGTGTACTGCTGTGTGATTGGGCGGTACGGCGACGCATGGGGGTGCAGACCAAACTGCTGCGCCTTGCGGCACTGCCCGCCCTTGGCGCGGTGCTGGCGGGACAGACCGCCCGGCTGCTGCTGGAGCGGCTGCGGTCGGCGGGAATGGATGGGTGGCCCGCTGTGACCGTGACGCTGCTGTTCGGCGGGGCGGTGTATGTGGCGGCGCTGCACGCCCTTGGCGTGCGCCCCGGATTTTTGCGCCGGGCGGGGAAAAAGAAGATTGACAAATGAACCAAAGAACATTATAATAGCGGAGCAACCTTGCGTGGGTTGCGTTTTGCGGCTGTGTTGGAATTGGTAGACAAGCCAGCTTGAGGTGCTGGTGCTCTAACAGGCGTACGGGTTCGACTCCCGTCAGCCGCACCAAAAACACCCTTTGTCAGTTTGGCAAAGGGTGTTTTTTGTAAGGAGGTACTGTGAGTGAACGACCGACCGATTGATTTTTATATCAAGGGTCTGCCCTTTGACGACCGGCAGGAGATTTTCAAACGGATGGACGCCTGCCTTGCCGGGAAAATGGACAAGCTGATGGAAAAGCCTGTTGGGTATCCCACCTTTCGCAGTTTGGGCTACGGCGAGGAGGAGATCGCCCGGCAGGAGGCAAAGAGTACGGCGCGTTTTCGGGCGGTGAACGAGTATATGCACGCCTGCGGCCGCCCCGGCCTGTTTTCCGAACCGGAGGACACCTGTCAATCGGCCAAGGAATATGTGGCCGTGATGGCCAAGACGTCAAAAGAGGCCCTGCAGGAGCGGTTCGGCTGTACCTGGGAGGAGTATGTCCCTGAGGTATGGCCGGCGAAAGAATAGCACAAAAAACGACCGCCGGAGCTCGTTTGAACTTCGGCGGTCGTTTCTTTGCGTTATTCGATCAGCCCAAAGTGCTGGAAGGCCTCCAGCACGCCCTGTTCCTCCACGGGGGGACAGACGTAGTCCGCCGCCGCCTTCACGTGGTCGCCGGCGTTGCCGGTGGCTACGCCGATGTGGGCCAGTTGCAGCATGGAGATGTCGTTGCCGCCGTCCCCAAAGGCCATGATCTCCTCGGGGGTCAGGCCCAGGTGGTCCAAAACAGCCTGCACGCCGGTGGCCTTGCCGCCGCCGGGGGCCAGGGCGTCCAAAAAGCCCGGGTGCCAGCGGGTGGTGGTCAGGTGGGCGGCCCGGTCCAGCAGGAGGTGGTCCTCTTCGGGCGCCAGCAGGACGATGACCTGATAAATTTCGCGACCCAATGCGTACTCCAGGGGCATAGTGGGGGGCGCGGCCACGTTGAATTCCTCCAAAAAGGCGCGGGCGGCGTCGTTGGCCATGTTGGTCCAACCCTCCGCCGCGGCCAAAAAGATGCAGGAAAAGTGTTCTGCCGCGGCGGCCTCTACAATTTCGCGCACACCCTGGGCGGGAATGGGGTTGCCGCATACCGTTTTGTCGCCGCAGACAAAGAGCTGGCCGTTCATGGTGCCGTAACCGTCGAACTCAAAATCGGCCCGGATGCCGTCCAGCATACTGATATGCCGCCCGGTGGCGATGAACAGGTGGATGCCTTTACGGCGCAGTTCTTTCAGGGCGCAGAGGGTCTCGGCGGGCAGGGTCTGACCGCCGCTGGGCACCAGTGTGCCGTCCACATCGAAGAAAATAGCCTTTATCATGGTTTGCTCCTGCCTTTGATTTTGTCGAGATTTTTCTCTATTATAGCATAGGTTTAGGCAAAATTGAATATGGACAATTCGTATTTCTGTGCTATAATGTCCGCTTGTGCGAATTGTGTTGATCCGGAATGGAGGTGTTGAGATGAAGGGAACCTACGACAAGTGCAAACAGGTGGCCGGGCTGCTGGGCAGCTTTGTGCGCTGGGTGCTGCTGGCCTGTGTGCTGGGCGGAGGGATCGGCGTGGTGTCGGTGCTGTTCCACCACGGTATCGAGCTGGCTACCGAACTGCGCATGGACCACCCGTGGGTGCTGCTGCTTCTGCCCGCGGCGGGCGCGGCTATCGTGATGCTGTACCGGATCTGTGACATGGCCCACGACCGGGGTACCAATCAGATTTTTCTCTGCGTGCGAGAGGGCAAACCGGTGCGGCTTCGCACTGCGCCGCTGATCTTTATTTCCACCATCCTGACCCATTTGGTGGGCGGCTCTGCCGGGCGGGAGGGCGCAGCCCTGCAGCTGGGCGGCTCCCTGGCCGGGAAGGCGGGGCAGCTGCTCCGCCTGGATGAGAAGGACCGGCGGATTTTGATCATGTGCGGTATGTCCGCCGCATTTTCCGGCCTGTTTGGCACGCCCCTGACAGCGGCGGTGTTCGCCCTGGAAGTGGTCAGCGTGGGCGTGATGTACCACGCGGCTTTGGTACCCTGCCTGTGTGCCGCCCTGATGGCGGCGGAGGCGGCCAAACTGCTGGGCGCCCCGGCGGCGGGTTATGCCCTGACCGCCGTTCCGGATATGACTCTGCCTGCCATGGGGCAGGCGGCGGTGCTGGGCGTGCTGTGCGCGCTGGTGTCGGTGCTGTTTTGCCGGGTGGTCCACGCCGCCCCGGGACTGTACGCCAAGATCCCCGTCCACTCCGCCCTGCGGGGCGTGCTGGGCGGAGTGCTGGTGCTGGGACTGACCATTGCGGTGGGCAGCCAGGACTACAACGGCGCGGGCGGTCACATCATCGCTCGTGCGGTGGAGCAGGGGCAGGCGGTACCCTGGGCCTTCCTGCTGAAAATCCTGTTTACGGCGGTGGCGTTGGGGGCCGGCTTCCGGGGGGGCGAGATCGTTCCCGTGCTGTTTACCGGCGCCACCTTCGGCTGCACGGTTGCCCCGGTGCTGGGGCTGGACCCCGGCTTTGGCGGGGCGCTGGGTATGGTGGCCCTGTTCTGCGGTACGACCAACTGTCCGGTCGCCTCCATCCTGCTGTCCGTGGAGCTGTTCGGGGCCAAGGGGCTGCCGCTGTTCGCCCTGGCCTGCGCGGTGGCCTATATGACCTCCGGCTATCACGGACTGTACAGCGAGCAGAAAATCATGTATTCCAAATTCCGCACCGAGTGGGTGGGGAAAAACGCGCATTAAAAATATCCGCTCTCCTGCAGGAGAGCGGATATTTTTTACAGCTTGAAGATAATACCTGCCAAAGCGGAGATGCCGATGAATACGATGGGGTGCAGCTTGCCCAAAGGCTTGATTTTCATCAGCAGGAAGATGGCCACGGCCAAAATTACCAGGGGCCAGCTGATGGAAAAGGTCCGGGCGGGGATGTCGATGGCCAAAGCCAGCACCTCCTGCGCAACGCTCAGACCCGCGGCGGCGATCAGGGCGGTGGAGGCCGGGCGCAGACCGTAGAACACGCTGTCCACCAGTTTGGACTGGCGGAACTTCTGCAAAAAGCCGGAGATGATCAAAATGACGATGATGGAGGGGGTGATAAGGCCCAGGGTGGCGATGACGGCGCCGGGGATACCGCCCACCTCAAAGCCCACGTAAGTGGCCATGTTGACACCGATGGGGCCGGGGGTGGACTCGGACACGGCGATCATGGTGGTCAGGTCCTCGGTGGTGAACCAGCCCAGGTCGGGGTTGGTGGCCATAGCCTCCAAAAACGGAATGGTGGCAAGACCGCCGCCCACGGCGAACAGACCGACCTTGAAAAACTCGTAGAACAGGCGCAGCAGAGTGAGTGCGTAAATCATTTCTCCTCACCCTCCTTTTTGCAGCGTGCGGTAACGCAGCGAATCAGCCAGCCTACCGCGCCGGCAGCCACCACCAAAATGACCGGGGAGACCCCGAACACAAAGGAGCAGACCAGTACCACGGCGAAGATGAGCCAGCACCAGGCGTCCTTCAGGGTGGACTTGCCCAGCTTGGTAACGCTGGTGACGATCAGGGCCAGCACGCAGGCGTTCACGCCGGTCAGAGCGTGCTGCACCAGCTTGATTTTAGCAAAGCTCTGCAAAAAAGCGGCGATGACGGTGATGATGACCACCGAGGGGAACACCACGCCAATGGTGGCCAAAATACCGCCCAAAGCCCCCTTGAGCTTGTGGCCGATAAAGGTGGCCAAATTGACGGCGATGATGCCGGGGGTACACTGGCTGATGGCATAGTAGTCGGTCAGTTCCCCCGCCGTGGCCCAGCCCTTTTTGTCCACGATCTCCCGCTGGAGAATGGGCAGCATGGCGATGCCGCCGCCGAAGGTACACACGCCGATGCGGGCGAAGGTGAGAAATAAGTCGAGATAGATATTCAAAGCAACACTTCCTTGTCTGCGGTTTGCGTCCCCTATCATACCCCAAATAAATCCGCTTTGCAACAGGGGAAATTCGTCCGACCCTTGACCGCGGGGTGGCTATCCTTTATAATTTACCCAACGAAGTTTGAAGGGAGGCGCCCCGGCAATGAAAGTGGCCTTTTACACCCTGGGCTGCAAGGTCAATCAGTATGAAACCCAGGCCCTGGAGCAGGAGTTTGTCCGCCGGGGCCACACCCTGACCGACTTTGACGGTCCGGCGGACGTGTACGTCATCAACACCTGCTCCGTCACCGCCGTCAGCGATAAGAAGTCCCGGCAGGTCATTCGCCGGGCGCGGAAAGAAAATCCCAACGCCGTGGTGGCGGTGTGCGGCTGCTACCCCCAGACCCATCCCAAGGAGATGGACGAGCTGCCTGTGGACCTGGTGTGCGGCACCGGGGACCGCCTTGCCTTTGTGGAGCTGACCGAACAGGCGGCGGCCTGTACTCAGACCATCACCGCCCTGGACGACGCTTTTGCCCGCACGGAGTTTGAGGTGCTGCCCGCCGGCGGGCTGGAGGGCCGCACCCGGGCCATGCTGAAGGTGGAGGACGGCTGTGTCAACTTCTGCTCCTACTGCATCATCCCCTACGCCCGGGGGCGTATTCGATCCCTGCCGACGGACATGGCAAGGCAGCAGGCGGCCCAGCTACAGGCCAAGGGGTATCGTGAGATCGTGCTGACCGGTATCGAGATCTCCTCCTGGGGCCGGGATCTGCGGACCGGGGAAGAGCTGGCCGATTTGGTGGAGGCGGTCTGTGCCGCCGCACCGGAGTGCCGCGTCCGCCTCGGCTCGCTGGAGCCGCGGACCATCACGGAGGAATTCTGCGCCCGCCTGGCCCGGCTGGACAATCTGTGTCCCCACTTCCATCTGTCCATGCAGTCCGGCTGCGACAGCGTGCTTGTCCGTATGAACCGCAAGTATGATACCGCCCGGTATCTTCAGTCGGTGGAGCTGCTGCGGCAGTACTTTACCGACCCGGCCATCACCACCGACCTCATCGTGGGTTTCCCCGGGGAAACGGAGGAGGAATTTGCCCAAACCCTGGGCTTCGTCCGTGGTTGCGCCTTTTCCGCCATGCACGTGTTCCCCTACTCCAAGCGGCCCGGCACCCCGGCGGCCCAAATGCCAAACCAACTGCCCAACACCGTGAAGGCTCAGCGGGCGGAGCGGGCGGCGCAGGTGGCGGCGGAGATGGAACAGGCCTACCTTGACCGATTTGTGGGGCGGGTCGTCCCGGTACTCTTTGAGGAGGAGCGGGAGGGCCTGTGGTGGGGCCACACCCCCAACTACATCCCTGTGTCGGTGACCGGTGCCGACCTGCACAACCGGGTGGTGGACGTCCGGATTTTTGAGGTGGAACACGGCACAGCCCGGGGCGAATTGGTATGAAAAAGCTGCACAGGCGGTTGCCTGTGCAGCTTTTGGCGTATGTCAGCGGTCGGTGTCCACCAAAATGTTGTCGATGCCGTGCTGTTCAAACTCGGCGATATAGGCCTCGATCCGGCTGGTCAGTTCGGCATAGTTGCTCTCGTCAATGGGCGGGTCGTCCATGTCCCGGCGGGCCAGCTCTTCGGCCAAAATGTCGAAAAAGACGTTGTTTTCGTACTCGGCGATGGCCTCGTGAATACCGCCCTCGGCAAAGGCGCGGGAGGGGATGATCTCGCCCTCGTACAGCTCGGCCAGAGAGGGCATACCCTCCACGGCGGCCCGGGCGAACAGCAGGGACTCCACCTGGTCGTAGTCGGTAAAGCGGTTCTCGCCCCGGGTGGAGTTCAAAATCCAGTTGCCGATATACACCAGGTCCAGCAGACGGCGGAATTGTTTGTTTGTCAGTTCGATCTTCATAGTCTTACCCTGCCTTTGGGGGAGTTTGAGGATATATTATAGGAAAGCTGTCGGTTTGTCAAATGTATCGGGAGAAAACTGTGTGGAAATTACCCCTTGTTTTTCCGGCGAAAATACTATATTGTATAGCAAGGCTTTTCGATGTATAATGTTTGTGTATGCACCAAAAGGGAGGAGGTCCCGGTATGGCACAGGAAGTTATGATCAGCGTAAAGGGCATCCAGCAGTTTGATGCCATGGATAAGGACAGCATTGAGCTGGTCACCCGGGGCAGTCTGGACCGGGAGGGTGGCAAGCTCACCCTGCAGTATGAGGAGAGCGAGCTGACCGGGCTGGAGGGTACCCTGACCACCATTCAGGTGGAGCCGGAGCGGGTGACCATGCTGCGCACCGGGCAGGTGAACACCCAAATGGTCTTTCAGGAGGGGCGGCGTCACCTCTCCATGTACAATACACCTTATGGCGCCATGACTGTGGGTGTGAATACCCGCCACCTGTATGCCGAGCTGGACGAGGACGGCGGCGAGATTGAGATCGACTACAATATCGAGATCGACCACGCGGTCACCGGACGCAACGTGTTTCGTATCAATGTGAAAAAAGTTCCTGCGGGAGTGAATATCCCCTGTTAAACGATAAAAAACATCTGAAAAGGTGATAGAATTATGAGTAACATGATCCAACTGGCCAAGGAGCAGGTGGCCGCCCTGACCGCCGCCGCCTACGAAAAGGCCGCCGCTGCCGGCACCCTGCCCGCCGGCGCCGAGGTGAAGGCCACCATCGAAATCCCCAAGGACACCGCCCACGGTGACTACGCCTCATCCTTCGCCATGGCGGGGGCCAAGGCCCTGCACATGGCCCCCCGGGCCATCGCCCAGATCATCATGGACAATCTGGAGCTGGAGGGCAGCTTCTTCGACAAGGTGGAGATCGCCGGCCCCGGCTTTCTGAACTTTACCCTGGGTGCCAAGTGGTACGGCGATGTGCTGGCCGCCATCGAGGCCGAGGGCGCAAACTACGGTGCCACCGACGAGGGCGCCGGCCGTAAGGTGATGGTGGAGTTCGTGTCTGCCAACCCCACCGGCCCCATGCACATGGGCAACGCCCGTGGCGGCGTGCTGGGTGACACCCTGGCCAACGTCCTGGCCAAGGACGGCTGCGACACGTGGAAGGAGTTTTATGTAAACGATGCCGGCAATCAGATCCACAAGTTCGCCGTGTCCATCAACGCCCGGTATATGCAGCTCATCTTGGGTGAGGACGGCTTCGAGTTCCCCGAGGAGGGCTACCACGGCAACGACATCCGCGAGCTGGCCCAGGCTATCTACGCCGAGCATGGCGATAGCTGGAAGGACCTTGCCGAGCAGGAGCGGCTGGACCGCATGGCGGAGTACGGCCTGAAGGTCAACATCCCCAAGATGCAGGCCGACCTGCGCCGCTATGGCATCGAGTATGACCAGTGGTTCTTCGAGTCCGAGCTGCACGACAGCGGCTATGTGGCTGAAACGGTGCAGATGCTGACCGACAAGGGTTGGACCTACGAAAAGGACGGCGCCCTGTGGCTGGACACCACCCGCCTGCTGAAGGAAAAGTTCATGCGGGAGGGCAAGACCCAGGAGCAGGTGGACAAGCTGGACCTGAAGGACGACGTGCTGCGCCGTGCCAACGGTTTCTACACCTACTTCGCCGCCGACATCGCCTACCACCGCAACAAGCTGGACGTGCGCGGCTTTGACACCGCCATCAACATTTGGGGCGCCGACCACCACGGCCACGTGGCCCGTCTGCAGGCGGCCCTGGACGGCCTGGGGCTGGACGGCTCCCACCGGCTGGTCATCGTGCTGATGCAGCTTGTGAACCTGCTGCAGGACGGCAAGCCCGTGCGTATGTCCAAGCGCTCCGGCAAGGCCATCGCCCTCCACGACCTGCTGGACGAGATCAGCGTGGATGCCGCCCGGTACTTCTTCAACTCCCGGTCCTCCACCACGCCGCTGGACTTCGATTTGGACCTGGCGGTGCGTCAGGACAGCGAGAATCCTGTGTACTACGTCCAGTACGCCCACGCCCGTATCTGCTCCCTGATCGCCAATTTGGCCGTCGAGGGGGAGGGGGTCAAGGCCGCCAACGCCATCGACGCCGCCGTGTTCACCGACCCGGCGGAGCGGGCGCTGATCAAGGCCCTGTCCCAGTTGCCTGACGAAATTCATCAGGCCGCCAAGACCTACGACCCCAGCCGCATCAACCGCTATTTGGTCGGTTTGGCCGGTGACTTCCACCGGTTCTATAACGCCTGCCGCATCAAGGGTGAGGAGCCTGCGGTGCTGGCCGCCCGACTGAAGCTGGCCGACAGCGTGCGCAGCGTCATCGCCAACTGCCTGACCCTGCTGGGCGTGGCGGCTCCGGAGAAAATGTAATATGTCCAAAAGGACGGGCCTGCCACCGCAGGCTCGTCCTTTATGTTGTAAAGACAGAGGACAAGATTTTGCTTGCGATTTGGGAGAAAATGGTATATAATACCGCCATGATAACGGGCCCGTTTCACATTGTCCCCCGGGGGACAATGATTTTCCTGCCCAACGAGAGAAAGGGAGAGCGTATATGAGAAAGAACGTGTTCCGCTGGCTGATTGCTTTGGCAATCCTGCTGCCCTGTCTGGTGATTTCCGCCTCGGCGGAAACGGAGGGGTATTATACGTATTTCGTGTCAAACGGGGAAGCAATGATAACGGACGTGGATATCATCAATATATCCGGAGCTGTTACGATTCCGTCCACTTTGGGCGGCTATCCGGTGACCGGCATCGGGGACAGGGCGTTCTACAGCTGCGACGGCCTGACCTCAGTGACCATCCCGGACAGTGTGACCAGCATCGGGGACGGTGCGTTCTCCGGCTGCTACAGCCTGACCTCGGTGACCATCGGCAACAGCGTGACGAGCATCGGGGAGGGGGCGTTCTACTACTGCGACAGCCTGACCTCTGTGACCATCGGCAACAGCGTGACGAGCATCGGGGAGGGGGCGTTCTACTACTGCACCAGCCTGACCCAAATCGAGGTTGCGGCAGGCAACACGGCATACTGCGATGTGGATGGCGTGCTGTTTAGCAAGGATAAGACCCAGCTTGTACAGTGCCCGGGAGGCAGAAGTGGCAGCTATACCATCCCGGACAGTGTGACCAGCATCGGGTACTCTGCGTTCTACTGCTGCTACAGCCTGACCAGTGTGACCATCCCGGACGGTGTGACCAGCATCGGGGACTATGCGTTCTACTGCTGCTACAGCCTGACCTCTGTGACCATCCCTGACAGCGTGACGAGCATCGGGTACAGGGCGTTCTACAACTGCGACGGCCTGACCCAGATCGAGGTTGCGGAGGGCAATGCCGCTTACTGTGATGTGGATGGCGTGCTGTTTAGCAAGGATAAGACCCAGCTTGTACAGTGCCCGGGAGGCAGAAGTGGCAGCTATACCATCCCGGACAGCGTGACGAGCATCGGGGAGGATGCGTTCTACGGCTGCTCCGGCCTGACCTCTGTGACCATCGGAAACGGCGTGACGAGCATCGGGTCCTCTGCGTTCTACTACTGCACCGGCCTGACCAGTGTGACCATCCCGGACGGTGTGACCAGCATCGGGGACTATGCGTTCTACAACTGCGACAGCCTGACCTCGGTGACCATCGGCAACAGCGTGACGAGCATCGGGTACAGGGCGTTCTACAGCTGCGACGGCCTGACCCAAATCGAGGTTGCGGAGGGCAATGCCGCTTACTGTGATGTGAACGGAGTTCTGTTCAGCGGAGATAAGACCTTGCTTGTGCAGTACCCGGTCGGTAAAAGGGGTAGTTATACCATCCCGGACAGCGTGACGAGCATCGGGGAGGGGGCGTTCCGGGACTGCGACAGCCTGACCTCTGTGACCATCCCGGACAGCGTGACGAGCATCGGGGAGGGGGCGTTCCGGGACTGCACCGGCCTGACCTCGGTGACCATCCCGGACGGTGTGACCAGCATCGGGGACAGTGCGTTCTACTACTGCGACGGCCTGACCTCTGTGACCATCGGCAACAGCGTGACCAGCATCGGGGACAGTGCGTTCTACTACTGCGACGGCCTGACCTCGGTGACCATCGGCAACAGCGTGACCAGCATCGGGGACAGTGCGTTCTACTACTGCGACGGCCTGACCTCTGTGACCATCCCGGACAGCGTGACGAGGATCGGGAACAATGCGTTCTGGGGCTGCGACAGCCTGACCCGTGTGGACTTCCTGTGCGATATGCCGACATCGGTAGGTACTGCTGTGTTCGCATCTTACGATAAAGTAACCCTGTACTACCATGCTGGAACCAGCGGCTGGCCCACGGACGGGACCTGGCAGGGACGGCCTTTGGAAATGCAACCTCACACGGAAGCGGTGTTGTCTGCGGTTTCTCCCACATGTGGGGCAACTGGATTGACAGAGGGTAGCTACTGTGATGTGTGCGGCGAGGTGTTGCTGGCCCAGACGGAAATTCCGGCCCTGGGGCACGACTATATCGACCACGCGGCCAAGGCACCCACCACGGAGAGCGTGGGTTGGGAGGCCTATCAGACCTGCTCGCGCTGCGACTACACCACATACAAGGAGCTGCCCAAGCTGGAGGAGGACAAGCCGGTGGTTTCGGCTGCCAAGTTCAAGTTCTCCCTTGAAGTGGTGGGTACCGTCAAGCAAAACGGCCAAACCGTGGAGATCTGCCGCTGGGTTTGGACACCGGTTGAGGAATAATTGCAAAAACGAAACAGCGCCCTACAGTCGTCGGCTGTGGGGCGCTTTGCTGTGTGGCCGTGGGGCCCGACGACTCGGCGGGCCGGGGTCGTCCCGCCCTGCACAAGCAGTGTGTGGTTGACGTAGGGGCGTATACCATGCGCCCGCGGGCGCGCAAAGCGCGCCCCTACAAAGGTTACCCCGGGGATCGGGCCGACGGCTGCGCAGCCGTGACGGAGGGGTTGCCGTATAGAGGACGATCCCCCAGTCACCGCTATGCGGCGACAGCCCCCTTTACACAAGGGGGCCTTGAACAGTCTATTCGTAAGTGATTGTGTGCAGCCGGTAGTTTTAGGGTTATGTTCGAAGATAAAGTGTTTTCTGCTACGAGGGGATTTTTCGTGAACAGAGTGTAAAAGGAGAGGGGAAACGGGAAATTCCCCTTGCAACCGGGGCGCAAATCTTGTATAATACAACAAGTTGGTTCCCCAGCGAAACCCCAACAAATGAGAGGAATGAAACAACATGAGTGCATCCCGTGAAAAGAAGTCCCGCCAGAGCAAGTTGGACGAACTGAATGAAAAGCGGCAGTTGGAAGCGCAGAAGGCTGCAAAGGAAAAGCGCAAGAGCATTGTCTATACCGTGATCGGTGTGGTGTGCGCCCTGTTGGTGGCCGCCCTGTTGATTTGGGATTCCGGCGTTATCCAAAGCCGCAAGCCCGCGGTGAAGGTGAATGGCGAGAGCTATACCGCCGCCCAGGTGAGCTATTTCTACAATGATATGCTCATGCAGTATTACTACAGCTCCATGCTCGGCGGCGTATCCAGCTACGATCCCCAAACGGACCCCGCCCAGCAGATTTACGATGCCACCACCGGCAAGACCTGGCATGATTTCTTCTTGGATGAGTCCCTGGACTCCCTGACGGAGATCAGCACCCTGGTCGCCAAGGCGGAGGAAGAGGGCGTGACCCTGTCCGATGAGGGCAAGCAGCAGGTCAAGGAAAATATGGCGACTTTGAAGAGTACTGCCAGAGAAAGCGGCTTTACCTCCGTTACCTCCTACCTGAAGGCGGCCTATGGCCCCGGCATGACCAAGGGCGTGTATAAGCAGCTGATGGGCGATGTTATGCTTGCCAGTGAGATGGCGAGCAATTACACCGACACGCTGACCTACACCGACGAGCAGGTCGAGGAGTACTACGCCGAGCATGCTGACGAGCTGGATCTGTTTACCTACTCCTTCGCCAAGTTCTCCGGCACGCCCGAGGCTACCACCGATGAGGACGGCAATAAGGTCGAACCCACCGATAAGGAAAAGGACGATGCCAAGGCTCAGGCCTACACCAAGGGTGAGGCGTTCCGCGCCAAGCTGGCCCGCGGCGGCGACTTTATGGAGCTGATGGAGGAGCTGGCCGAGGATAAGACCGTCACCTCCAACACCCGTGTGACCGCCTCCGGCACCACCGTGCTGTACGCGCTGGACAGCTGGCTGAAGGAAGACGGCCGTCAGGCCGGCGACGTGGGTCTGGTCCAGTTGGAGGCCGACACCTACGTGGTGGAGTTCCACGGCCGTGAGCGCGACAACGAGCTGCCCGGCGACGTGCGCCACATCCTGGTGGCTGCCGAGCAGGACGAGGGCGCTACCGAGCCTACCGAGGCCCAGTACGACGCCGCCAAGGCTAAGGCCCAGCAGATGCTGGACGAGTGGGAGGCCGGCGAGGCCACCGAGGACAGCTTTGCCAAGCTGGCCGAGAAGGAGAGTGCCGATCCCGGCTCTGCCGCCAACGGTGGCCTGTATGAGGACGTGTCCTCTTCCACCGGCTTTATCGAGGACTTTGCCAACTGGGTGGTGGACCCCGGCCGTCAGGTGGGTGACACCGGCCTGGTGAAGAACACCCAAAGCGGCACCAAGGGCTGGCATATCATGTACTACTGCGGCAACGACGGTGTACCCGTGTGGAAGGCCACGGTGGAAAACGCCCTGGCCACCGAGGATACCTCTGCTTGGCTGGAGGAACTGATTGCCGATGTCCAGGTGGAGCGTCTGGACGCGCTGAACAACATCTGAACAAAATAAAAGTGAGGCAAGCCATTGGCTTGCCTCGCTTTTTTACTTTTTGCGTTTTTTGTAGCGATCCTCCTCGCTGTAGATGCAGCCGCAGTACTTTTGCATATACATCCCATGCTCCCGGGCGAAGTCCTGACCGGCCCGGAACAGGGGTCGGAAGTCCCGGTAGAGGAACTCCACGCCATACTGCTCCGCCGCCTTGCGGGCTACGGCGCAGATGGCCTCGTGGTCCTGGTAGGGGCTGATGAGCAGGGAGGTGGTGAAGGCGGCGTAGCCGTTCTCGGCAGCGTACTTGGCCGTGGCCTCCATGCGGCAGCGGTAGCAGTAGCCGCAGCGATGGTCCGGGTCGTTAGCCACGGCGGACAAAAAGGGCCGCAGATCGTAAGTGCCGCCAATGACCAGCTTCATGCCGATTTCTTTGGAATACTCCTCCAAAGTGCGCTTGCGGGCCTGATACTCCGTATAGGGGTGGATGTTGGGGTTGTACCAAAAGCCCACCGGCTCCAGACCCTCCTCCCGCAGGGCGGCGATGGGGTGGTTGGCGCAGGGGGCGCAGCAGATGTGCATTAAGACTTTTTCCATAGGACTCACTCCGGTCGGATAATATCGGTGGTCAAATCGTGCTTCAGGGCGTAGGCCAGGGTGGAGGCGGTACCCCCGGAGGGGATGCCGTCGTACAGAGCGATGATGCGGCAGGAACGGTCCACCATGTAGCGGTTGCGGCGCATCATACAGTTCCAGTCATAGTGGTGCTGCACCATGGTCTCAAAATCGCAGCGGTCCAGCAGCTCGGCCCGGCGCGCCTGTTCGGCGGCGGGCCAGCGGTCCGCCTGGCTTTGGCAGGGAATGGACCCCTCCACCGTGACGCCGGGTCGGCGGTCGCGCAGGTCCAGGGCCGCCCGGCAGAACAGCAGGTCGCCACCCCGGGCCATGCCGCAAATAAAATGGCGGCAGCCGGCCTCGTAGGCTCGGTCCAAAGCGGCGGTCAACTGCGCGAACACCGCCGCGCAGCGGGGGTCGCTCTCGTCCGCCCCCCAGGGCAGCTTGTTCGGTCGGTGTCCGGTGAAGCAGCAAGTGTGTTCGCGGTCCATAAGCCGCCCTCCTTTCCGCATGATGGAACTATTGTAATCCATTCCCAGCGGGAAGTCAACTAAAAAATAGAACATTCGTTTGACTTTTTGCACCAGAGGGTGTATGATAAGAAAAAACGGAAGGGGGCGCGGGGATGGACCGGGTGATTTTCCACTGTGATTTGAACAGCTTTTTTGCCTCAGTGGAGCTGCTGGACCATCCCGAGCTGCGCCACCTGCCTGTGGCGGTGTGCGGCGACCCGGCCCAGCGCCACGGCATTATTTTGGCAAAAAACGAGCCGGCCAAAGCCTTCGGCGTAAAGACGGCGGAGACCATTTGGCAGGCCAAACGCAAGTGTCCGGATCTGGTGCTGTTGCCCTCCCACCATAACCGGTACGAGGAATATTCCAAAAAGGTAAACGCCATTTACGAGCAGTACACCGATTTGGTGGAGCCGTTCGGCATCGACGAAAGCTGGCTGGACGTGACGGGGACGCTCCATTTGTTCGGGGACGACCCACGGGCCATGGCCGACCGCATCCGGGACCATATCCGGCAGGAACTGGGGCTGACGGTTTCGGTTGGGGTGTCCTTCAACAAAGTGTTTGCCAAGCTGGGCAGCGACTATAAAAAGCCGGACGCCACCACCGTTATCCGTCGGGAAGATGTGGAACGTATCGTGTGGCCTCTGCCGGTGAGCGATCTGTTGTTTGTAGGGCGGGCGGCGGCCAGGGAGCTGGCCCGGTACGGCGTGACCACCATTGGACAGCTTGCGGCCTTTGATCGGGAAGCGCTGGGGCAGTTGCTGGGCCAGCACGGCCTGCAGCTGCACGACTACGCCAATGGGGTGGATCGCAGTCCCGTGCGTCCGGCGGGGGAATACGTACCCCCTAAGTCCGTGGGTAACGGTACGACCTTTCCTCACGATTTGGTGGGGGAGGCGGCGGTGCGCTCCGGCGTGACGCTGCTGGCCGACTCGGTGGCCCAGCGGCTGCGGGGCCACGACCTGAAATGCACCACGGTGCAGGTGACCATACGCAGCCCGGAATTTCACGACATCAGCCGCCAGCGGCGGCTGACCACCCCCACCTTTGTCACGGCGGAGCTGGCCGAATGTGCCATGGCGCTGATTCGGGAGAACTGGAACCTGTCCGCCCCCATTCGGGCCATCACCATCACTGCCAGCAACCTGATCGGACAGGAACAGGCGGCCCAGCAGATGGATTTGTTTGCCATGGGGCAGGACACCTGCCGCCGGGACAAGCAGGAGCGGCTGGGCCATACCCTTGACCAGATCCGCCACCGCTTTGGCGGCCATGCCATCGGCCCGGCCAGCGGGGTGGAGGGGGAAACGGCGGAGGAATGAGCGAAGGTCAACATAAAACCCCTGACCCGGTCCGGGTCAGGGGTTTTCTTGCTTGAGGTCACATCTCCCGGCGGCCCTCCAGGGCGCGCATAAGGGTGGCGTCGTCGGCAAATTCCAGATGGCTGCCCACGGGGATGCCGTAGGCCAGGCGGGTGACCTTGACCTGGAACGGCTTGAGCAGGCGGGAGAGGTACATGGCGGTGGCCTCGCCCTCCGTGTCCGGGTTGGTGGCCATGATGACCTCCCGGATCTCGCCGGAGGACACCCGCTCTACCAGGGACTTGATGTGCAGGTCGTCGGGTCCTACGTGGTTCATGGGGGAGATGACGCCGTGCAGCACATGGAACAGGCCGTTGTATTCCCGGGAGCGCTCCATGGCGATGACGTCCTTGGGTTCGGCAACCACGCAGATGACACTGCCGTCCCGGCGGGGACTGGCGCAGATGGCGCAGGGACCGTCACCCTGGGTCAGATTTTGACACACGGGGCAGCAGTGGATGGCTTTTTTTGCCTCTGTGATGGCCCGGGCGAAGTTGGCCGCCTCCTCCTCCGTCAGGGACAGGACGTAGAAGGCCAGCCGCTGGGCGGACTTGGTCCCCACGCCGGGCAGGCGGGCGAACTGTTCCACCAGCGCCTCAAGGGCGGGGGGGAAGTGTTGCATAGCAGAAACCTCCGGGTGGGAGAATTAGCCGCGCAGGGTGCGGATAGCGGCCTCGATGTCGGCCGCGCCGTAGACGGCGGAGCCGGCCACCAGTACGTTGGCACCGGCCTCGATGACCAGGGGGGCGGTGTCGGGGGCAATGCCGCCGTCCACCTCCAGCTCGCAGGCGGGGTTATACTTGTTGATGATCTCGCGCACCTCACGGATGGTGTCCAGCTGGGCGGGCATGAAGGCCTGGCCGCCGAAGCCGGGCTCCACGGTCATGATCAGCACCAGGTCCAGGTTCTCCACATAGGGCAGGATGGCCTTGGGAGAGGTGATGGGGCGCAGGGCCACGGCCTTTTTCACCTTGCACTCGTCCATGATGCGCAGGGCCTCGGCAATGCGGGTGGGGTGGTCAGCCTCCAAATGGATGGACAGCAGGTCGGCGCCGGCCTTGGCAAACTGCTCCACGTAGCGCACGGGCTTTTCGATCATCAGGTGTACGTCCAAAAACATATCGGTACACTGGCGCAGGGACTTGACCACCGGCATACCGATGGACATATTGGGGACGAAGGCGCCGTCCATCACGTCCACGTGGATGTAGTCGGCGGTGGCGATCTTCTTGACGTCGCGCTCCAGGTTGGCGAAGTCGGCGGAGAGGATGGAGGGGGCAATTTTAATCATGGTAATGCTTCCTTTCGTTGTATGGGTGACCGGACAAGAACGTCCGGCATAGGATACAGGGCGCGGAAAGTCGGGGCGACCCGGCGGTGACGCCATGGCAGTCTGCCGCGTTTGAGATACCCGGTCGCCGGAGGTCTGTCCCCCGGCGGCCGGGAGATGTCAGGACACAGACCTCAACAATAAATGATACCCTTGCAGGTGGAAAAAGTCAATCGTTTCGGGGGCGGCTTGTGTAATTTTTGCCGAAAACCCGGTCGTAGGTGATATATTCCATGCTCCTGGCGAAGGGGGCGATGTCGTCGGTCAGCTCCATGCCCAGGCGCACGTTGTAAATGGGAGTTACGGAATAGAAATCCTGCAGCAGCGCCATATACGGTGTGCGGGCCATGCCGGTGGACAGGGCCACGGAGTTGAGCAGGTTATAATCGCTGACGCGGTTGTCGGTGCGCGCGTCAAACAGGCCGGGGTCCAGCGTGCGGTTGGAGTAGATGAGGAACGGTGTGGCATACATGGTGGCAAGCTCCTCGCCATCCAAGCCGTCGTAAGAGTTGAACAGCCCGCTTTCGTTATAGGCCAGGTGGTTGCTGCCCAGAGTGGGCATGTGGTCGCCAAAGAAGACCAGTACCGTGGGCCGCTCACGATTGTCGATCCATGCAGCCAAATCACCCAGCATTTTGTCCGCGTCGTACAGGCCCTGGGTATAGGTGGTCAGGGCGGTGAGGGCCGGCTCGCTGAGCCGGTCGTTGGCCACCTCGATCTGCATGAGGGAGGGGTCAATGCCGTCGTAGGGCTGGTGGTTCTGCATGGTGATGGCGAAGAGAAACAGGGGGTCCTGAGTATTGTCCGCGCAGTGGGTAATGGCACGCAGGGTGGACTCGTCGGTGACGTAGCCGCGCTTATACTCGGCGTAAATGGTGTTGGCGATCTCGTCCTGGCCCCAGAACTGGTCAAAACCCAGGTTGCCGTAAGCATTGCTGCGGGAGTAGAAGTGCTTGTTGTAGGGGTGCATGGCCACGGTGGTGTAACCGGCGTCGTTGTAGTTGGACACGTAGGTGGAGATGGGCTGGGAGATGTAGCGATACGGAGTGGGTACACTGGGGATATAGTCGCAGGTCAGGCCGGTCAGCACACCGAACTCCGGGCGGACTGTGCCGCCGCCGATGGCGGTGGTGTACAGGCTGCCGCTGACGGTGCGGGGGTTTTTCAGCAGGCGGTCGTAGTTGGGCAGGGGATTTTGGGAGAAGGTGGTGCCGGGCAGGATGCGGGCGTCGAAAAAGCTCTCGCTCAAAATGACGATGACGTCGAAATGCTCGGCGGTTTCGCCGGCGGGGACGGCCTCGTAGCCGGTCAGCATGGCCTGCACGGTTTCCACGTCGTACCCCTCCGGCTGAACTACGTTCAGGCTGAGCAGGTTGACGGTGAAGCCGCCCACAAAACCGTTGGCGGTGTAGTTGGAACTCTGCAGGGCAGAGTCAAACACCGACATATTGAACTTGCTTAACATAACATCGGCGTGGTCGATGTCGCGTCCGGGTAGCCACGCCAGCACGACGATCAAAATCGCCAGCGGGAAGCGGAGAAACCACCGCAGGGGCAGACGAATGTCGGTCAAGGCGAAAAAGACGATAGAAAGCAGCAAAATGAAGCAGAGAAGCAGGAACAGCGGGGGGAGATTGCCGCTGATGAAGCTGGTCAGCTCCCCGGCGTGGGAGAGCATCAGCATATCCTGCGGCACGAAGTAGTCGCCATTCAGCGCGACCTTGGTATAGTTTACATAAGAAAAAATGATGGAGATTAGGCCCAGGGTGCCGGCGGCCAGCCACACCCGGCGGAGGACAAGCCCCAGTACAAGGCTCAGCAGGGCCATGACCAAAAGCTCGAACCACACCGCCCCGGGAAAGCTCTGCCAAAAGATCTGCATATTTTCCAGCTTGCCGCCGAAGTTCATAAAGTCCATGGTAAACAGGCACAGCAGGGGAAACAGGGGTACGCCGAGCCAGGCCAGCACCCGGGGCAGGCGCCGGGTGCGCAGGACGGTCAGGAGGGTATGGAGTTTTTGACGGAAGTTGCCCATGGGGGTACCCCTTTCTGTATTCATCCGTGTACGGATTAAACTTCATTATATCAAAAGACGACGGAAAATGCAATTGCGGCTTGCGCTGGCCGCGGGCGGCTGAGGACAGCCGCCCCCACGAGGGGCCAAAAGAGAAATCCTCCTCCCGGGAAGCCTATATTTATCCCCATCAAACATTGACAATTCGGGCCAAAACGGATATGATTATCTGTAATCGTATTCAAGGAGTGAATGCTATGAAAAAGACCTTTGTGAACAAGGGGCAGCTGGAGGCTATTGCCGCCGAATATCCCACCCCCTTTTACCTCTACGACGAGCAGGGCATCCGGGAAAATGCCCGGCGACTGAACGCCGCCTTTGCCTGGAACCCCGGCTTTAAGGAGTACTTCGCCGTCAAGGCCACCCCCAACCCCCAAATTTTGAAGATCCTGCGGGAGGAGGGCTGCGGCACCGACTGCTCCTCCCTGACCGAGCTTATCATGTCCGACCGCTGCGGGTTTAAGGGCGGGGAGATCATGTTCTCCTCCAACGACACCCCTGCCGAGGAGTTCAAGCTGGCCGCCGAGCTGGGTGCCACCATCAATTTGGACGACATCACCCACATTGATTTTCTGAAGGATACCATCGGCTACATCCCCAAGAAGGTCTGCTGCCGCTACAATCCCGGCGGTGTGTTCACCCTGGGTGAGAGCAAAGAAGGCTTTCAGGTCATGGACAACCCCGGCGACGCCAAGTACGGCATGACCCGGGCCCAAATTTCTGAGGCATATAAGCGCATGAAGGAGCTGGGGGCCGAGGAGTTCGGCATCCACGCCTTCCTTGCCTCCAACACCCTGTCCAACGACTACTATCCCGCCCTGGCCCGTATTCTGTTCCAGCTTGCTGTGGAGCTGAAGGAGGAGACCGGCTGTCACATCACCTTCATCAACCTGTCCGGCGGCGTGGGTGTACCCTACAAGCCCGAGCAGACCGAGAACGACATCGCCGTCATCGGTGAGGGCGTGCGCCGTGCCTACGAGGAGGTCCTCGTTCCCGCCGGTATGGGCGACGTGTCCATCTGCACCGAGCTGGGCCGGTTCATGCTGGCGCCCTACGGTGTGCTGGTCACCCGGGCCACCCACGAAAAACACACCTACAAGGAGTACATCGGTGTGGACGCCTGCGCCTCCAACCTGATGCGCCCGGCTATTTACGGCGCCTACCACCACATCACTGTCATGGGCAAGGAGGATCAGCCCTGCGACCACAAGTACGACGTCACCGGCGCCCTGTGTGAGAACTGCGACAAGTTTGCCGTGGACCGTATGCTGCCCCGCATTGACAAGGGCGACCTGCTGGTCATTCACGACGCCGGCGCCCACGGCCACGCCATGGGCTATCAGTACAACGGCCGTCTGCGTTCGGCGGAGATCCTGCTGCAGCCCGACGGCTCCACCCGACTCATTCGCCGGGCCGAGGTGCCGGAGGACTACTTCGCCACCGCCATTTGGGACTGAGGGAGCGCCGCCGATGAACGTAGTCGGTCAGATCGCACTGATTTTCGGTGTGTGCCTTGCGGGGGAGGGAATCGCCGCCCTGCTGCCGGTGAAGTTCCCCGCCAGCGTGATCGCCATGATCCTGCTGGCCATCCTGCTGCTGACCCGGGTGGTCAAGCCCCGGCACATTGAGCGGGTATCCAACGTGATGCTGGCCAACATGGCCCTTGCGTTTGTACCCGCCTGTACCAGTGTGATGGACAAGTTTGAATACATCAAACCCGTTTTGCTGCCCTTTCTGCTTATCTGTGTGGTCACCACCCCGGTGGTGTTCCTTATTACGGCGTGGACGGTGCAGTTGGTGCTGAAGCTACAGCGGGGAAAGGGGGCGAAGGGCCGTGCTTAAAACATTGGCATCCTCCCCCATGTTTGGATTGACCCTGTCGGTGCTGGCTTTCTGCCTTGGCCGCTGGGTGCAGAAAAAGACCAAATTCGTGCTGTGCAACCCCCTGCTCATCGCGGTGGCCTGCATTATCATTTTCCTGTCCGTGACCGGAATTCCCTACGCCGACTTTGCAAAGGGCGGCGACATCATCAACATGATGCTGGGACCCGTCACCGCGGTGCTGGCCCTGAACGTCTACAACCAGCGTAAGGTGCTGGGGGAGTACTTCCTGCCGGTACTGATCGGCTGTCTTGTGGGCAGCGCGGTGAGTTTGTTCGGCGTGCTGGGCCTGTGCAAGCTGATGAATCTGGACCAGCTGATGACCATGTCCCTGACCCCCAAAAGCTGCACCTCCGCCATCGCCATCGCCATTGCGGAGAGCCATGGCGGTGATGCGGGGCTTGCCTCCGCCGGCGTGCTGGCGGCGGGCCTGACCGGGGCGGTGCTTTCCCCCCTGTTTGTCAAGCTGTTCCGCATCAAGGACCCGGTGGCCCAAGGTTTGGGCATCGGCGCCTGCAGCCACGCCCTCGGCACCACCAAGGCCATGGAACTGGGTGAAATTCAGGGCGCCATGAGCAGCATCGCCATCTGCGTCTGCGGTATCATTTCCAGCGTGCTTGCGCTGTTTGTGTAACGAAAGAGAGGAGAATTATCATGACTGCTTATCAGCAAGAGTTTATTACCTTTATGGTGCGCTCCGGCGTGCTGACCTTTGGTGACTTTACCACCAAGTCCGGCCGCAAGACCCCCTATTTCATCAACACCGGCAACTACAAGACCGGCGCCCAGGCCGCCCGCCTGGGCGACTACTACGCCGCCTGTATTCAGGATAACCTGCCCGATGGCGTGACCGCTCTGTTCGGCCCGGCCTACAAGGGTATCCCTCTGGCGGTGACCGCCGCGGCCAGCCTGTACCGCAACTATGAGCGGGACCTGCCCTACTGCTTCAACCGCAAGGAGGCCAAGGACCACGGTGAGGGCGGCTCCATGGTGGGATATAAGCCCCAGGATGGGGACGACATCGTCATCGTGGAGGACGTGGTCACCGCCGGTACCGCCGTGCGGGAGACCATCGAGCTGTTCAAGCACGTGGCTGACGTAAATCTGAAGGCGCTGATCGTGTCCGTGGACCGCATGGAGCGGGGTACCGGCGACTGCACCACCCTGGACGAGCTGCGCCGGGACCACGGCATCGCCGTCTATCCCATTGTCACCGTCCGGGACATCATCGCCTACCTCCACAACCGCCCCATCGACGGCAAGGTCTACATTGACGACGAGATGAAGGCCAAGATGGAGGCTTATTTGGCCGAGTATGGCCCCCGCGCCTGAGAGGGGAGTGACCCATGGCGGACCGGGACGGAAAACTGCATACTGGACACCGCGGCCGGGTCAAGCAAGAATTCTGTCAGCGGGGCTTGGACGCCCTGCCTGAGCATCGGGTGCTGGAACTGCTGTTGTTCTACGCCATTCCCCAGGGGGACACCAACGCTTTGGCCCATAGGCTGATCGAGCGGTTCGGGTCGCTGGCGGGGGTGCTGGATGCCTCGGTAGAGGATCTGTGTGCCGTACCCGGAGTGGGGGAGCATACCGCCATCCTGCTGCGCATGATACCCGGCCTGTGCGGCCGCTACGTGGCCAGCCGCAGCCGTTTGGACGACATTGTGGACAGCGCCCGGCGTGTGCGGGAGGTGCTGACACCCTACTTCTTCGGCGCCCGCAACGAGATGGTCTATCTGCTGTGCCTGGACGGAAAGGGCAAGGTGCTGGGTGTGCGTAAAATCACCGAGGGGACGGTCAACGCTGCCGAGGTGACCACCCGCCGCATCACGGAGGAGGCCATGAGCCTGCGGGCCAGCGCCATCATTTTGGCCCACAACCACGTCAGCGGATTGGCCCTGCCATCTCAGGCGGACCAGTCCACCACCCAGTACCTCAAGAGGGTGCTGGCGCCCATCGGCATTGAGCTTTTGGACCACGTGGTGTTCTGCGACGATGACATGGTATCCATGCGGGAGAGCAAGATGCTTTGAGTTTGCATACAGATGGTCCGGACTCCGGTTGGGAGTCCGGACCTTTTGTGGTATTTTGCCCAATTGAGCAGAAGAATAGGGGCGGCTGCTCTGTGCATCCTCCAAAAGGGAAAAACCGGGAGAAACGGCGTTGACTTTAGCGTGGTGATGTGCTAAAATGTTGAAGTGATTTTTTCGAGGAGGCGGATTCCATGCCCAAGAATGAAATTCGATACGAAAACGATTTTTATAAGGCCATCCTCTGCCTGGAAACGGTGGAGGAGTGCAAGCGTTTTTTTGACGACGTCTGCACCATTCAGGAGATCGAGGCCATTGCCCAGCGGCTGGAGGTGGCCAAGAAGCTGTTTGAAGGCAAACGCTATGCCGAGGTCAACCAGCTCACCGGCGCCAGTACCGCCACCATCTGCCGGGTGAGCAAAAGTCTGAACTACGGCGACGGCGGCTACCGCACCGTGCTGGAGCGCTGCGCCAAGGAGGGGTGACCATGTTTGACGAGAGTATTCTGAAAAGCGAGGAGCGGGTCATCTTCGCCCTGCGCAGCCTGTACACCAAGCAGGGATACCGCCAATTCAAGATGAACAAGTTTGAGGAGTATGACCTGTACTCCAAGAACAAGGACTTTTTGGTGTCCGATTCGGTCATTACCTTTACCGATACCAACGGCAAGCTCATGGCCCTGAAGCCCGACGTGACCCTGTCCATCATCAATAACATGGCAGAGGGTGGCGGTGTGCAGCGGTACTACTACAATGAGAACGTCTATCGCGTGTCGGACAACTCCCGCAGCTATAAGGAGATCATGCAGACCGGTCTGGAGTGCATTGGCGACATCACCGACGCCGACGTGTTCACCGTGGTGGAGCTGGCTCTGAAGAGCCTTGCGGTGGTGGGGGACGAGTTTGTGCTGAACCTGTCCCACGTGGGCCTGGTGCAGGCGCTGATGGAGGAGTACGAGGTTGCCGAATCCCTGCGGGACAAGGTGCTGCAGGCCCTGACCGAGAAGAACGAGGGGCTGCTGGCCTCCTGCTGCAACGACCGTCAATTGGAGGTCATGGGCTGCCTGGTCAAGTCCTACGCCACCACGGCCGAGGCGGTGGCCGCCATCCGTAACTACGCCTGGCGGGAAGGCTCTTCCAAGGCGGTGGGTGAGCTGGAGGCCATTTGCAAGTACGTGGAGTCCATCGGCTACAGCGAGAACGTCCGGCTGGACTTCTCCCTGGTCAACGCCACGGGCTATTACAGCTCCATTATGTTCAAGGGCTTTGTCAGCGGCATTACCTCCCGGGTGCTGTCCGGCGGCCGGTACGATATGCTCATGCGCAAGATGGGCAAGGACGCCGGGGCCATCGGCTTTGCCGTCTATCTGGACGCCATTGAGCAGCCCCTGTGCAAGCCTGAATTTGCCAGCGACCGACAGTTTATCAACATCGCCCTGCCTAAGGGGCGGCTGGGGGAAAAGGTCTACGATATGTTCGAGCGGGCCGGCTTCCCCTGTGAGTCCATCCGGGAACCCAATCGCAAGCTGATTTTTGAAAATGCCGAGCTGGGCCTGCGCTTTTTCTGGGTCAAGCCCTCCGACGTGGCCATCTATGTGGAGCGGGGCGCGGCGGACATCGGCGTGGCGGGCAAGGACATCCTGCTGGAGTACGAACCCGACGTATTCGAGCTGCTGGACCTGAACATGGGCAAGTGCCGCATGGCGGTGGCGGCCAAGGCTGACTTTGTAGACGACCCCTCTGCCACCCTGCGCGTGGCCACTAAGTTTTCCAACATCGCCCGCAAGTACTACGCCTCCCGCAGCCGGGACATCGACATCATCAACCTCAACGGTTCCATCGAGATCGCGCCCATTCTGGGTCTGTCCGACGTCATCGTGGACATCGTGGAAACGGGCAAGACCCTGGTGGAGAACGACTTGCAGGCCTTTGAGACCATCGTGCCCATCAGCGCGCGGCTCATCGCCAACAAGGCCAGCTTTAACTTTAAGACCCAGCAGATCGAGGCTATCCGTGCCGGTCTGCAGCGGGAGGTGAAGGCCAATGATTAAAATCATGGAATACGGCCAGGTGGCCCGGGACGAGATCTTTGCCCGGCAGGAAAGTACGGTGGATGTGTCCGCCATCGTGGCCGACATCATCGAGAAAGTACGCACCGGCGGCGACCGTGTGGTACTGGACTTGTGCAAGCAGTTTGACAAGGCGGACCTTTCTGCCCTTGAAGTGACTCCGGCGGAAATTGACGAGGCCTTCGGGGCGGTGGAACCCAAGTTTTTGGACATCCTGCGGGCCGCGGCGGACAACATCCGTGACTTCCACAAGCGGCAGATCCGCAACGGTTTTATCATCAACGACAAGGACGGCATCGTCACCGGGCAGAAGGTGACCCCCATTGAAAAGGTGGGCCTGTACGTCCCCGGCGGTACGGCGGCCTATCCCTCCACCGTGCTGATGGACAGCATCCCCGCCAAGCTGGCCGGCTGCCGTGAGATCTGCATTGCCACGCCCCCCGGGGCTGACGGAAAGATCAATCCCGTTATCTTGGCGGCGGCCAAGATCGCCGGGGTGGACCGCATCTTCAAAATGGGCGGCGCCCAGGCGGTGGCGGCCCTGGCCTACGGTACCGAGAGCGTACCCAAGGTGGATAAGATCGTGGGTCCCGGCAACGCCTTCGTGGCGGAGGCCAAGCGGCAGGTCTTTGGCCGGGTGGCCATCGACATGATCGCCGGCCCCAGCGAGATTTTGGTCATCGCCGACGGCAACAGCAACCCCGCCTTCGTGGCGGCGGACCTGCTCAGCCAGGCGGAACACGATAAGATGGCCTCCGCCGTGCTGGTCACCGACAGCCGCGCGCTGGCCGACGCCGTGGCGCAGGAGATCGAGGTGCAGCTTGAAGCGCTGCCCCGGCGGGACATCGCCCGGGCCTCCATCGACAACAACGGCAAGATCATCGTGGCAGACGACTTGGACGAGGTATTCGCCGTGGCGAATGAAATTGCCCCCGAGCATTTGGAGCTGTGCGTGGACGACCCCTTTGCCTATTTGGACAAGGTGGAAAATGCCGGCAGCGTCTTTATGGGCCGCTACTGCCCGGAGGCGCTGGGCGACTACTACAGCGGCGCCAACCACACCCTGCCTACTTCGGGCACGGCTCGGTTCTCCTCGCCTTTGTCGGTGGACGACTTTGTGAAGAAGACCCAGTACACCTACTACACTAAAAATGCTCTGCTGCGCGTGGCGGAGGACATTGCCTACTTCGCAGAAAAAGAGGGCCTGTCCGCCCACGCCAGAAGTGCCACCATTCGGTTGGGAAGTGAAGACAAATGAGCCGGTTTCTTGACCCGCGGTTTGCCGCCCTGAAGGAGTACACTCCCGGGGAGCAGCCTCAGGACAAACAATACATCAAGCTGAACACCAACGAGTCGCCCTATCCCCCCTCGGATAAGGTGGTGCAGGCGGTGAACGCCCAGCAGGTCCGGGACCTGCGGCTGTACTGCGACCCGGATTGCACCAAGCTGAAAACAGCTATGGCCCAACGCTTTGGAGTGGGGGAGAACAATCTCTTCCTGTCCAACGGCTCGGACGACATTCTGAACTTCTGCTTCATGGCTTACGGCGGCGGTGGCGCGGCCTTTGCTGACATCACCTACGGCTTTTACGAGGTGTTTGCCAAGCTCCACGGGGTGCAGGCGGAGATCATCCCCCTGAGGGAGGATTTCAGCCTTGACGTGGAAGGGTTCAAGGGCAAGAACAAGCTGGTGGTCATTGCAAACCCCAACGCCCCCACGGGCCTGTGTTTGGATTTGACGGTCATTGAGGACATCGTTCGGTCCAACCCCAACGGCGTGGTGGTGGTGGACGAAGCCTACGTGGATTTCGGCGGCGAGAGCTGCTATCGGCTCATTGACCGCTACGAGAACCTGGTGGTCTGTCAGACCTTCTCCAAGTCCCGCAGTCTGGCGGGTGGGCGGCTGGGCTTTGCCTTCGCCTGCCCGGCCCTTATTGCCGATTTGGAGAAGATCAAGTACTCCACCAACCCCTACAACATCAACCGCCTGACCCAGGTGGCCGGCCTTGCGGTGGTGGAGGACGACGGCTATTACATGGACAACTGCCGCCGCATCGAAGAAAACCGCGCCTTCGCCGTGGAACGGTTGGAGGGGCTTGGCTTTGAGGTGCTGCCCTCCAAGGCTAACTTCATCTTCTGCCGCAGTGACCGCATGGGCGGCAAGCAACTGTATCTGCAGCTGAAGGAGAAGGGTATTTTGGTGCGCCACTTTGACAAGGCACGCATTTCTGACTTTGTCCGCATCACCATCGGCACCCGGGAACAGATGGGGGCCTTGGTGGACGCGGTACGCCAACTGTTAGGAGAATGACTATGAGAACGGCTGAACTGAAACGAACCACAAAGGAAACCGACATTTGGCTCAGGTTGAATGTGGACGGCACCGGCGAGAGTAAGCTGGCCACCGGCTGCGGCTTTTTGGACCACATGCTGACCCTGTTTGCCAAGCACGGCCGCTTTGATTTGGAGGTCACCTGCAAGGGTGACACCTATGTGGACTACCACCACACGGTGGAGGACATCGGCATCTGTTTGGGCAACGCCTTTGCCGAAGCCCTGGGGGAGAAGCGGGGCATCATCCGTTACGGGGACACCACCCTGGCCATGGACGAGAGCCTGGTTTTGTCCGCCGTGGACTTCTCCGGCCGGGGCGGCTGCTACTACGCCCTGAACATCCCCGCCCAAAAGGTGGGGGATTTCGACACGGAGCTGTGTGAGGAGTTCTTCATCGCCTTCGCCCGGCAGGCGGGGCTGACCCTGCACCTGCGCCAACTGGCGGGGAGCAATTCTCACCACATCATTGAGGGTACCTTCAAGTCCGTGGCCCGGAGCCTGAAAAAGGCGGTGGCTATCGACCCGGCCTTTGCCGACGAGGTCCCCTCCACCAAGGGAGTGCTGTAATGATCGCCGTTGTGGATTATGGGGTGGGCAACCTGTTCTCATTGGTGTCCTCCCTGCGTGCCATCGGGCAGCAGGCCGAGGTAACCAGCGACCCCGCCGTCATTGGCGGGGCGGACCGGGTCATTCTGCCCGGCGTGGGCGCCTTTGGGGACGCGGTGGCCAAGCTGAATGCCAGCGGCCTGCGGGACGTGGTGCTGGACTGCGCCGCCGCCGGCAAGCCTCTGATGGGCATTTGCCTTGGTATGCAGATGCTGTTTGAAAAGAGTTTTGAGTTTGGTGAGCATGAGGGTCTTGGCCTGTTGAAGGGTCAGGTCATCCCCATGGAGGGGCGGCTGCCCGGGGGGCTGAAGATCCCCCACATCGGCTGGAACGCCCTGCGGTTTGAAAAGGACAGCCCCCTGTTCAAGTACATTAAGGAGGGGGACTGCGTGTACTTCGTCCACTCCTTCTACGCCCAGGGCTGCGCGGACAGCCTGATCGCCGACACCGAGTACGGTATCCCCATCACCGCCGCGGTGCAGCGGGGCAACGTGTTCGGCTGCCAGTTCCACCCGGAGAAAAGCGGCGCCGTGGGACTGAATATTCTGAAGGCCTTTTGTGAGGTATGAGTATGGAACTGTTTCCTGCCATTGATTTATACGAGGGTAAAGCGGTCCGCCTTTACAAGGGCGACTACAATAATATGACCGTCTACAGCGAAAATCCCATTGAGATCGCCCGGGATTTCGTGGAGTGCGGCGCGAAAAATATCCATATAGTGGACCTGGAGGGCGCCCGGGACGGCACCACCCCCAACCTGCCCATCGTGGAGCAGATCGCCAGGGAGACGCCCCTGTTCACCGAGATCGGAGGCGGGATCCGCAGCCTGGACACGGTGCGCACCTACATCGAGGCTGGGGTGGACCGGGTGATCTTAGGCACTGCCGCCGTCACCGACCGGGACTTTTTGCTGGCCGCCCTGGACCGCTACGGCGACAAAATCGCCGTGGGTGTGGACATCAAGGACGGCTACGTGGCCATCAAAGGCTGGCTGGAGAAGTCCCGGTACACCTGCTTTGACTTCTGTCAGCAGATGCAGGACATCGGGGTCAGGACCATCATCTGCACCGACATCTCCAAGGACGGCGCCATGCAGGGTACCAATGTGGAGCTGTACCGCCAACTGAACGGACAGTTCCATATCGCCTTCACCGCTTCCGGCGGCGTGTCGGGGCTGGAGGACATCGTGGCCCTGCGTGACATGGGTATGTCCGCCGCCATCATCGGCAAGGCCTACTACATCGGGGCCATCGACCTGCGTGAGGCTTTGGAGGTGGCAAAATGATCACCAAGCGCATCATTCCCTGCCTGGACGTAAAGGACGGAAGAGTTGTAAAGGGAATTAACTTCACAAACCTGAACGACGTTTCCTCCCCGGTGGAGCTGGGCAAATATTACAGCGACTGCGGCGCGGACGAGCTGGTGTTCTACGACATCACCGCCTCCAGCGAGGGGCGCAAGCTGTTCACCGACATTCTCCGTCAGGTGGCGGAGCAGATCTTTATCCCCCTGACCGTGGGTGGCGGTATCAACACCATTGAGGATTTCGACCGGGTGCTCAAGTGCGGCGCGGACAAGGTAAGCGTCAACTCCGGTGCCATCCGTGACCCCGACCTTATCGGTCGGGCGGCGGAGAAGTACGGCAGCCAGTGCGTGGTGCTGTCGGTGGACGTCAAGCGGGTGGACGGTCAGTTCCACGTCTTTGCCAAGGGCGGCCGGGAGGACACCGGCATGGAGGCCCTTGGCTGGATCCGGGACTGCGTGGCCCGGGGCGCCGGCGAGGTGGTGGTCAACTCCATCGACACCGACGGCGTCAAGGGCGGCTTTGATATCGAATTGCTCAAGCTGGTGGAGGCGGCGGTGGACGTGCCGGTCATCGCCTCCGGCGGCGCGGGCAGCATTGAGGATTTCATCACCCTGTTCCGGGAAATTCCGGACATGGACGCCGGCCTTGCGGCCTCCATCTTCCACTTCGGACAGGTGAAAATTGCCGACCTGAAACGGGAACTGCACCGGGCCGGCATCGTGGTAAGACAATAATCGGGAAAGGAACGAATGACCGTGATCAACATTGACGAACTGAAATTTGACGAAAAGGGCCTGATTCCCGCCGTGGTGGTGGACAGCCTGAGCAAAAAGGTGCTGACGGTGGCCTACATGAACCGGGAGAGCCTGGGCATTTCCATGGAGAAGGGGCTGTGCTGCTTCTACAGCCGCTCCCGACAGGAGCTGTGGCTCAAGGGCGAGACCAGCGGCAACTTCCAGCACATCGTGTCCATCACCGCCGACTGCGACAGGGACGCTCTGGTGGTCATGGTGGAAAAGGACGGTCCGGCCTGCCACCTGGGTACCGACAGCTGCTTCAACTACCCCGTCTACCAAAGCGAGGAGTTGAACGAATTTTCCATGGACGGCCTGTACGACCTGCTGGTGTCCCGGAAGAAATTGCTGCCCGAGGGGTCCTACACCACCTACCTGTTCCAAAAGGGTATCGACAAGATTTTGAAGAAGGTGGGGGAGGAGTGTACCGAGGTCATCATCGCCGGCAAGGCCGACGATAAGAAGGAAACCGTCTATGAGATCGCTGACCTTGCCTATCACGTCATGGTGATGATGGTGGAGATGGGTATTTCTGTGGACGATGTGCGCCGGGAGCTGGCTTCCCGCCACGTCATCGACCACAAGGTCAAGCAGGAAAAGATGACCGGCAATGGTTAAGACGAATTTCCACACCCACACCGTCTACTGCGACGGAAAGGACACTCCGGCGGAGCTGGTGAAGGCTGCAATGGAAAAGGGCTTTACAGTCCTTGGGTTTTCGGGACATAGCTACCTTGAGATCGACCGGGATTTCGCCATGGACGATGGGGCGCAGCGCAAGTATTGGGACGAGGTCCACGCCCTGAAAGAGCAGTATAAGGGACAGCTTCAAATCTTCTGTGGGTTGGAGCAGGACTGCTATTCCGCGCCGCCAAAGCTGGCCTACGACTACCTCATCGGCTCGGTCCATCACGTGAAAAAGGGGGACGACTACCCCATGACCGACGGCTCGGTGGAGCAGGAGCGGCACGTGCTGGATACATGGTACGACGGCAGCTTCGACGCCTTTGCCAAGGACTACTTTGAAGTGGTGGGCAATGTGCTGGACATGACCGGGGCGGACATCATCGGCCACATCGACCTGGTGATGAAAAACTGCGAGAAGACCGGCTACCGGCCCACGGCGGATTTTTTGGACTATGCCCAGGGGGCGGTGACCAAGCTGTTGCCCTACGGCAAGCCTTTCGAGATGAACACCGGTGCCATGGCCCGGGGCCACCGCACTACCCCCTATCCTCACCCGGACATTCTTCGTATGATCTACGAGGGGGGCGGACAAATCATGCTCAACGCCGATTGCCACGACGCTACGAAACTGGACTGCGGGTTGGAGCTGTGTGCCAAGCTGGCCCGGGACGTGGGGTTCCGGGAGCAGGTCATCTTCACCGACCACGGCTTTGAAACCATCGGATTGTAGTCAGGACCACACGTATAACGGGTGCCCATCTCTGACGAGGGGGCTGTCGAGCGTTTGCGCGCGACGGGGGGAGAGAAATTGCTTTACTACTTTCTCTCCCTCCGGCATTTGCTAACGCAAATGCCACCTCCCTCATCAGAGGGAGGCTCCCGCTGCGGCGGACCTACTCATGGGCATAGCCCGTGGTTCTTTGGAAACAATAGGAAACGCCCTGTCAGAATTGACAGGGCGTTTTTGTGTATTCGTGATTGTTTGTGGGGTGGGACGATGTGCCTGTCCAACCTTATTAGGGGCTTTTGCGGGCGGCTGGGGACAGCCGCCCCTACGACAGACCTGCAAGTTTTCCGTAGGGGCATCGAGGCGCCGCCCCCTACGCAAGCCTGATGGTTCGCAGCAATCGTCGGCGGGAGTTCGATAGACAGAAAATATTACAGATAGTACAACGTGCGGCAGCCTAATAGGCGCAGGCAGGGTCAGAGGTGTCCGCCGACCGTGTGGGTGTGACCCCACGGAGGTCACCCAAAGGAAGTACATAGAAACCATGGGTTTCTATGCTGATTTTTGGTTTCTTTTGTTCAGCGACAAAAGAAACCCGCCGCCGGAGCGGCGGAACGACCCCGACGGCGATCCCTTGCGGGCCGTCGGGTCCCACCATAAAGCGGAAAGTATTATAAAAATATTAAAATTCTTTTAGGACGAAGCCCTTTTATACATATAGAATGTGTGATATAATTATATACCAAAATTCACAAAAGTCCTTGCAATCGAACAAATATTCTAGTAAAATGGATGGGTCAGAGGACCGCAGTCCTCTGACCCATTGGGAACGATCATTTCAGGAATACCTCGATAACGGGAATGAGGGTATCCGGCTTCATGGGGGGCAGGTTGAAGTAGACGCAGTTGGCGTCGTCCGGTTCGCCGTCCAGAATGTCCCGGTTGCGGGTGCCGCCGGCGTAGTACTTCAGCTCGCTGCCGTCGTGCAGGAATTGGGCGTACTCCACCTTGTCCACCAGACCGGGCACGGTCAGCACGGGGAAGGGGTACTCTTTCAGGTGGATGTACAGGCGCTTGCCGTCCACGCTTTGGGTCAGGGCGGTGCCGTTGGGTGCCGTGAACTCCGGCTCAGCCATGGTGCAGCCGTGGATGGAGCGGGCGTTGAGCCGCATCCAGTCGGCGTAGACCTGCATGGACCGCTGGGCCCGGCCATCCAGACAGCCACGGGCGGTGGGGCCTACGTTCATAATGAGGTTGCCGCCCAGCGCCACGGTGTTGATAAGCAGATTGATGAGGGTCTCCGGGTCTTTCCAGGTCATCTCGTCCCGGAAATAGCCCCAGGAGCCGGAGAAGGTCTGGCACGCCTCCCAGGTGACCAGCTCGCCGGTCTTGGGGTGGCGGGGCCACTGGGTGGGCTGTAGCTGCTCGGGGGTGAACAGGTCCTGCTCGATGTCCGCCCGGTTGTTGATGATGATGTTGGGCTGCAGGGCGCGGACGGTTTCGATGAGCTTCTCGGACTCCCACTGCTCCCTGCCCTTCAGGCCCCGGTTCTGCATCCAGGGGAAGAAGTTTTGGCCACTGTAGGAGGGGGTAAAGCTGCTCTCGCTGGGGTAGGAGAAGTCCATCCACAGAATGTCGATTTGGCCGTAGTTGCTCATCAGCTCGGTGAGCTGGTCACGCATATACTGGGCGTAAACGCGAATGTCGCGGCCCTTATCCTGCTGTTCGGCGTCGGCATCCTTGCGGCGGGGATGGCTACGGT
The DNA here is from genome assembly GCA_015067885.1 of Oscillospiraceae bacterium. Taxonomy (GTDB): domain Bacteria; phylum Bacillota; class Clostridia; order Oscillospirales; family Oscillospiraceae; genus Lawsonibacter. The sequence goes on from SVLO01000001.1 coordinate 75,074, forward strand.
CGATGGTGTAGTGGGGATGGTGCCAGTCCAGCAGGGAATAATAGATACCGATGCGCAGGCCCTCGGCCCGGAAGGCATCCACGTACTCCCGGACCAGGTCACGGCCGCAGGGGGCGTTGGTGGACTTGTAGTCGGTGTACTTGCTGTCGAACAGGCAGAAGCCCTCGTGATGCTTGGCGGTGAACACGGCGTACTTCATGCCGGCGGCCTTGGCCAGACAGGCCAGCTCCCCGGCGTCGAACAGGTCGGGGTCGAAGTGGTCGAAGTACTTGTCGTATTTTTCCTCGGAGATCAACTCCCGGGTCTTGATCCACTCGTGGCGGGCGGCCACGGAATACAGACCGAAATGAATGAACATACCGAACCGATCCAGGGTGAACCAGGAGGTATCGCCGGGGGTTTTCATGGTTTGATAGCTTGACAAAGGGAACACATCCTTTCTGTCCTCATCATAGCACAAATCAGATTGACAAAACATGGGCAAAAGCCGGAAAAACATGGACTTTTACCTACAGAGGTGATTTTATGGCGGTCTACAATATGCTCAACGCGTTCAACGACATTACTCTCAGCGTGTCACAAATGCGCTACGTGAAGCTGGACAGCCGCTGGCACAGTGACTTTGCCCGGGTGACCTTCTCCCGCATTTACTACGTGTGCAAGGGGGAGGCGGACGTGGTCTGCAACGGCACTCCCCACCACCTGACACCGGGGAATATCTACTTTGTCCCCGCCGGCTCGGATTTCTCTTACTCCTGCGAAGAGTACATGGAAAAGCTGTACATCCACGTCAGCGTGCTGCAGAAAAACCGCTACGACCTGTTTTCACGGCTGAAGGAGTGCGTGGTGCTGCCCGGCCTGTCCCGGGAGGAGTTCCGCCGCCTGTGCCGGTGTGTGGGTTCGGCGGACGCCAACGACATGATGTACCTGAAGGCGCACCTGCACGACCTGCTGATGCGGGTGGTGGACAAGTCCGGGGTGGATCTGGGCCGGCCGGAGGTCTACGCCCCCCTGACCGAGCGGGCGCTGGAGTACATGGAGGAGCATTTGAGCTGCGGCCTGACGGTGAAGCAGGTGGCCCAGGCGCTACGGGTGTCCGCAGACCGTCTGCAGCGGACCTTTCAGCAGGACGTGAAGCTGTCGGTGGGCCGCTATATCACCAAGCGGGTGCTGTACGCGGCGGAGGAACGCCTGCGTATCAGCGACGACAGTATTCAGGATATCAGCGAGCATTTCGGCTTCTGCGACCAGTTCTATTTCTCCCGCCGCTTTGCCGACTACTTCGGGGTGTCACCCCGCCGATACCGTAAATTCATCAGCATCGGTCAACCCATCGAGCTGGATTGACCCGCGCTGGCTAAACCGAAACAGGAGGTGAGGATATGGAGCAGAAACAGATACCCTTCCGTGTGGTGTCCGACTATCGGCCCGCCGGCGACCAGCCCCAGGCCATCGAACAACTGGCCCAGGGCATTGAGCTTGGCCTGGACGAGCAGACCCTGCTGGGCGTTACCGGCTCGGGCAAGACCTTCACCATGGCCAAGATCATCGAGAAAATTCAGCGGCCCACCCTGGTGCTGGCCCACAACAAGACCCTGGCCGCCCAGTTGTGCGCCGAGTTCCGGGAGTTCTTCCCTGACAACGCGGTGGAGTATTTCGTATCCTACTACGACTACTACCAGCCCGAGGCCTATATCCCTCACACCGATACCTTTATCGAGAAGGACTCGGCCATCAACGACGAGATCGACCGCCTGCGCCTGTCTGCCACCGCATCCCTGATGGAGCGGCGGGACGTCATCGTGGTGTCCTCCGTGTCCTGCATCTACGGCCTGGGCGAGCCGGCGGACTTTGCCCAGATGATGGTGTCCCTGCGTGTGGGCAGCGTCATCAAAATCGAGGATCTGCTGAAAAAGCTGGTGGATATCCGCTACGAGCGCAACGACATCGCCTGGGAGCGCAACAAGTTCCGTGTCCGTGGCGACACGGTGGAGATCTGGCCCGCCTACTGGAAGGACACCGCCCTGCGGGTGGAGTTCTTCGGGGACGAAATAGACCGCATCAGCGAGGTGAATGTGGTCACCGGCGCCCCCATCCGGCGGCTGCTGAACGTGCCGGTGTGGCCCGCCACCCACTACGTCACCCCCAAGGAGAAGATGGACGCCGCCATCCAGGAAATCTACCGGGAGATGGAGGAGCGGGTGGCTTTCTTTGAGAAAACCGACCGCCTTGTGGAGGCCCAGCGGCTGAAACAGCGCACCATGTACGACATCGAGATGATGCAGGAGCTGGGCTACTGCTCCGGCATCGAGAACTACTCCCGGGTCATTGACGGCCGGCCGGTGGGATCGCCGCCCCACACTTTGCTGGACTACTTCCCCAAGGATTTCGTGCTGTTCATTGACGAGAGCCACGTGACCCTGCCCCAGGTGCGGGCCATGTACAACGGCGACCGGGCGCGGAAAACCAGCCTTGTGGAGTACGGCTTCCGCCTGCCCTGCGCCTACGACAACCGTCCATTGAAGTTTGAGGAGTTTGAGGACCGGGTACACCAGCGGGTGTATGTGTCCGCCACCCCCGGCGAGTACGAGCGGGAGCGGTCGGGGCAGATCGTGGAGCAGCTCATCCGACCCACGGGCCTGCTGGACCCGGAGGTGGAGGTGCGGCCCGTGGCCGGTCAGATCGACGACCTGATGGCCGAAATTCACGAGCGCGCCGGGCGGGACGAGCGGGTGCTGGTCACCACCCTGACCAAGAAGATGGCGGAGGACCTGACCGCCTTTTTGCAGAACGCCGGGGTCCGGGTGCGGTATATGCACCACAGCGTGGACACCGTGGAGCGCATGGAGATCATCCGGGACCTGCGACTTGGCAAGTTCGACGTGCTGGTGGGCATCAACCTGCTGCGTGAGGGCCTTGACCTGCCGGAAGTGTCCCTTGTGGCCATTTTGGACGCGGATAAAGAGGGCTTTCTGCGCAGTGAGACCGCCCTGGTGCAGACCATCGGCCGCGCGGCGCGAAATGCCCAGGGCAAGGTCATCCTGTATGCCGACACCATTACCCCCTCCATGCGCCGGGCTATGGATGAAACCGCCCGCCGCCGGGAGAAGCAGGATGCCTATAATAAGGCCAACGGCATCGTGCCCAAGACGGTCATCAAGTCTGTGCGGGAGCTGCTGGAAATTTCCGGCGTGCCGGAGGACTCCGACCAGCGACAGGGCCGCGGCAAGGCTATGACCAAGCAGGAGCGGGCCGCCGAGATCGCCCGATTGGAGAAGGCGATGAAAGAGGCGGCCAAGATGCTGGAATTCGAGTTGGCTGCCGACCTGCGTGACCAGATTATCCGCCTGCGTGGGGAGAAATAACCGGCCGCCTCTTTCTACCCGCCAAGGGCGGGCGCGCCGGGTGGCGTGTCCAAGTGTTTTGCAGAGCAAAACCTTGCTGCAGGGCGAATTCATTTCGCCCGAGGATTCCAAATGATAGGGGTCCCCGCGCAGCCTGCTGCGTGGGGCGGCGGCGAAGATGCTGGAATTCGAACTGGCCGCCGACCTGCGTGACCAAATTATCAGCCTGCGTGGAGAGAAGTAAAATGGCAAAACAAAAAGACGAAAAAACTAATGTCATGCGCATTTTGGAGCAGAAAGGGATTGCCTACACCGGTCACACCTACGAACATGAGGAGGGCGTGGCGGTGGACGGCGTTACCGTGGCCCAAAGTTTGGGTCAGGACCCGGAGCAGGTGTTCAAAACCCTGGTGGCCCGGGGTGCGTCCAAGGGCGTTTATGTGTTCGTGATTCCTGTGGCGGACAGCCTCGATTTGAAGAAGGCCGCCCGGGCGGTGGGGGAGAAGTCCATCGAGATGGTCATGGTAAAAGAAATCAACGGCCTGACCGGCTATGTCCGGGGCGGCTGTTCCCCCGTCGGCATGAAAAAGCACTATCCCACCACCTTCCATGAAACAGCCGAAATTGTGGACACCATCACCGTGTCCGCGGGCAAAATCGGCTGGCAGGTGGAGCTGGCCTCCGCTGACTTGATTGAATTGGTTGGGGGACAGTTGGCGGATATTACAGTGGAGTGAGGTATGCGTATGGCCAGCAGTTTGGAGTTTGCGGAATACATCTGCGAACAACTGGATGGTGTGGGAGCTGTACGCCATCGAAAGATGTTTGGAGAATATATGGTTTACGTCAATGACAAGCCGGTGATTTTGGTCTGCGACGATACCGTATTTGTGAAGATGCTTCCCTGTTTGGAAGCACTTTTGTCGGGATATGAGACTGGCGCGCCCTATGAGGGGGCGAAGGAACACTATATTCTGGACCCGGATGACCGGGAAACTCTGCGCCGGGCGGTGACACTGGCAGAGGGAGTAACCCCTGTGCCGAAAAAACGCGCCGGAAACGTATAACAGTGAGGAGAAACCCATGCAGGATAAGATTTATATCAAGGGTGCAAGAGAGAACAACTTGCAAAACATTGACGTGGAAATCCCCCGGGACAAGCTGGTGGTACTGACCGGCCTGTCCGGTTCGGGCAAGTCCTCTCTGGCCTTCGACACCATCTATGCCGAGGGTCAGCGGCGGTATGTGGAGTCTCTGTCCTCCTACGCCCGCATGTTTTTGGGGCAGATGGGAAAACCGGATGTGGACTACATCGACGGCCTGTCCCCGGCCATCTCCATCGACCAAAAGACCACCAGCAAGAACCCACGTTCCACCGTGGGTACGGTGACGGAGATTTACGACTATCTGCGTCTTCTGTGGGCCCGGGTGGGCACACCCCACTGTCCCGAGTGCGGCAAGGAGATTCGTCAGCAGACCGTGGACCAAATCATCGACCAGGTCATGGCTCTGCCTGAGGCAACCCGCATTCAGATTATGGCCCCGGTCATTCGAGGCAAGAAGGGCGAGCATCAGAAAATTTTTGAGGACGCCCGCAAGTCCGGCTACGTCCGCGTGCGGGTGGACGGCGCCCTGTACGACCTGTCCGAGCGGATTGAGCTGGACAAGAACAAAAAGCACACCGTCGAGGTGGTGGTGGACCGCCTTGTTATCAAAGAGGACATCACCCGCCGGCTCACCGACAGCGTGGAGATCGCGGCCAACCTGTCCGGCGGCCTGGTGGTGGTCAACATCGTGGGGGAGGACCGGGACATCACCTTCTCACAGAACTACGCCTGTGAGGACTGCGGCGTGTCCATGGAGGAGCTGACCCCCCGTATGTTCTCCTTCAACAACCCCTTTGGCGCCTGTCCCGCCTGTACCGGCCTGGGCAGTCAGTTGAAGGTGGACCCGGACCTCATCATCCCCAACAAGTCCCTGTCCATTATGGAGGGGGCAATCACCGCCTCGGGCTGGAACAACGTCAAGTCCGACGGCATCTCCCGGATGTATTTCGAGGCCCTGGCCAAGAAGTATAAATTCAAGCTGAACACCCCCGTTGAGGAGCTGCCCGAACACGTGCTGAACGTCATTCTGTACGGCACCAACGGCGAGAAGCTGACCCTGCATTACGACCAGCCCAGAGGGCAGGGGACCCTCTACCAGGCCTACGAAGGCATCTGCAACAACCTGGAGCGCCGCTACCGGGAGACCCAGTCCGACGCGGTGAAGCGGGAGCTGGAGGAGTGTATGTCCCAGTCACCCTGTCCCGCCTGTCAGGGCCGCCGTCTGCGGCGGGAGTGCCTGGCGGTGACGGTGGGCGGAGAACCCATCGACGGGTTCTGTGACAAGTCCGTTACCGAGGCGCTGGCCTTTGTGGACGGGCTGGAGCTGACCGAGTCCCAGACCATGATCGCCGAGCGCATCCTGCGGGAGATCAAGACCCGGCTGGGCTTTTTGCAGAGCGTGGGCCTGCAGTACCTGACCCTGTCCCGGGGGGCAGCCACCCTGTCCGGCGGCGAAAGTCAGCGCATCCGGCTGGCCACCCAAATCGGCTCGTCTTTGATGGGCGTGCTGTATATTTTGGACGAGCCGTCCATCGGCCTGCACCAGCGGGACAACGACAAGCTGCTGGCCACTCTGAAGCATCTGCGTGACATCGGCAACACCCTGCTGGTGGTGGAGCATGACGAGGACACTATGCTGGCCGCCGACTATATCGTGGACGTGGGTCCCGGTGCGGGCATCCACGGCGGGCGCATCGTGGCCCAGGGCACCCCGGCGGACATCATGGCCTGTCCCGAGTCCCTGACCGGCGACTACCTGTCCGGACGGAAGAAAATCCCCGTTCCCATCACCCGGCGACCCGGTAACGGTATGAGTCTGCGGGTGCTGGGGGCGGCGGAGAACAACCTCAAGGACGTGGACGTGGAGTTCCCCCTGGGTACCCTGACCTGTGTCACCGGTGTATCGGGCAGCGGAAAATCCTCTCTGGTCAACGAGATTTTGTATAAAAAGCTGGGTGCGGAGCTTAACCGCACTAAGACGAGGGCTGGCAAGCACCGGGCCATGGAGGGTGTGGCGTTCCTGGACAAGGTCATCAACATCGACCAAAGTCCCATTGGCCGCACCCCCCGCTCCAACCCCGCCACCTACACCGGGGTCTTCGGGGACATTCGGGAGCTGTTTGCCTCCACCCCCGACGCCAAGAGCCGGGGCTATGGCCCGGGCCGGTTCTCCTTCAACACCCGGGGCGGCCGGTGCGAGGCCTGTCAGGGCGACGGCCTGCTGAAAATCGAGATGCATTTCCTGCCCGACATCTACGTCCCCTGCGAGGTCTGTAAGGGCAAGCGCTACAACCGGGAGACTCTGGAGGTGCGCTACAAGGGCAAGACCATCTACGACGTGCTGGAGATGACGGTGGACGAGGCGCTGCCCTTCTTTGAGAACCTGCCCCGCATCCACAAGTATCTGCAGACCCTGTACGACGTGGGCCTGGGCTACGTGAAGCTGGGCCAGCCCTCCACCACCCTGTCCGGCGGCGAGGCCCAGCGGGTCAAGCTGGCCACGGAGCTTGCCAAGGTGGCCACGGGCCGCACCATCTATATTTTGGACGAGCCTACCACCGGCTTGCACACCGCCGACGTCCACAGGTTGGTGGAGGTGCTGCAGCGGCTGGTGGAGGCGGGCAACACCGTGGTGGTCATCGAGCATAACCTTGATGTCATCAAGGCGGCCGACCACATCATCGACCTTGGCCCCGAGGGGGGCGACGGCGGCGGTACCGTCGTCTGCACCGGCACGCCGGAGCAGGTGGCGGATTGCCCGGAGTCTTATACCGGACAATATCTCAAGCGGGTGCTGTAACGGCCCGGGCGTTTCCGCCCGGCAGGACGTTTGGCAGAACGGGACACGGAAGGCGCACATAGAATGGGCCGGAGGTGTGTTTTATGCTGGAAATGGCAACGTTTTTGCTGCTTGTGGCGGCGTTTTTTACCGCCGTTTGCGCGCTGTATGGGCGGATACTGACGCCGGACTCGGCGGAGGAGACTTGGGCGGTGATTCGCGGCGACGGCCCGGGAAATGGCCTGGAACAACAGGTGCGCAGCCTGATGTGGCTGCGGTCCTGGGGTCTGCTGCGCTGCCGGGTCATACTGGATGACGGCGGTCTGGATCCCGATGGGCGGGAGCTGGCCCGTACCCTGACCCGGCGCTGGCCGGAGCTGGAACTTTTAAGCGAACAGACCCTGTGAGGTGAGTGTGATGGAGGAACAGCTGAATATTGTGGAAGGTATCGTGTCCTCCATCATCTTTCAAAATGAGGAAAACGGCTATACCATCCTGCGGCTGGAGGCCGGACAGGGCGAAATCACCGCGGTGGGCTGTATGCCCGGCGTGGCCCCCGGCGAGTCGCTGACGTTGCGGGGAGGCTGGGTGCGCCACCCGGCCTACGGCGAGCAGTTCAAGACCGAGAGTGTGGAACGCCGCCTGCCCCGGGGGGTGAAAGAGGTGTTTCACTACCTGGCCTCCGGTGTGGTCAAGGGTATCGGGCAGACCACCGCCCGGCGCATGGTGGAGGAGTTTGGTGAGGATGCCCTGACGGTGTTGGAGCAGGAACCGGAAAAGCTCACCGTTATTAAGGGCATCACGGCCAAGCGGGCCAACCAAATGAGTGAGGCCTTTCGTCAGCAGATGGGTATGCGCCACCTGCTGGAGTTCCTCTCCCGCCACGGCCTGCCCGTTCAGTTGGGTACGGCCCTGTATCGCCAGTGGGGGACCTCGGCGCTGGACGTGATCCGCACAAATCCCTATGTGCTGGTCAGCGACGAGTGGGGGGTGGACTTCGCCGCCGCCGACCGCCTGGGGGAGGATATGGGCATTGGGGCGGAGGCCCCCCTGCGGTTGGAGGCCGCTCTGCTGTTCGAGCTGACCTACAACCTGAACAACGGACATACCTTCCTGCCCCGGGGCAAGCTGGTGGACGCCACGGCCCAACTGGCCGGCGCCGGCACCACGCAGTTGGAACGGAGCCTTGACGCCCTGCTGGAAAGCGGGCAGTTGGTGGAGGAGGACATCGCCGGGGAACAGGCAGTCTATTTGAGTGAACTCTACATGGCGGAGGCCACCGTGGCCCAGCGGGTGGGGCAGATGAGTGCGTACGATCCCGCGCCGCCTGCGGATCTGGAACGATTGCTCAAACGAATTCAGAAGGAGCAGGGCATCACCTATGCGCCCCAACAAGTGCAGGCGGTGGAGCTGGCTGCCCGTAGCCGGGTCATGCTGCTGACCGGCGGGCCTGGTACCGGCAAGACCACCACCCTGCGGGGTGTGCTGGCCCTGTTTGACCATTTGGGACTGAACACCGCCCTTGCCGCCCCCACAGGGCGGGCGGCCAAGCGGCTGGGGGAGCTGTGCGGGGCCGAGGCCGCCACCATTCACCGCCTGTTGGAGACCGGTTTTGACCCCTACAGCGGGAAGCTGGTGTTCAGCAAGGATGGGGACGACCCCCTGGATGCCGACGCGGTCATTGTGGACGAGGCGTCCATGGTGGACGTGACCCTGATGGCGGCGCTGCTGGATGCCCTGCAGCCGGACTGTCGGCTGATTTTGGTGGGGGACCCGGACCAACTGCCCTCGGTGGGGCCGGGGTGTGTACTCAGCGACCTGCTGCGCAGCAAGCAGGTGCCTGCCGTGCGCCTGACCGAGATCTTCCGCCAGGCGGCCCAAAGCGCCATCGTGCGCAGCGCCCACCAAATCAACTGCGGACAGATGCCCGACCTGCGGGCCAACGACAACGACTTTTTCTTCCTGCGCCGCACCGAGTCCGAGGGCGCGGTGGATACCATCGTGGACCTGTGCCGCCGGCGTCTGCCTGAGCGTATGGGTATCCCTGTGGACCAAATTCAGGTGCTTTCTCCCACCCGGCGACGGGGGACGGGGACGGCCAGCCTGAACCGGGCCCTGCAGCAGGCGTTGAACCCTCCCGGTGAGAGTAAGGGGGAGCGGGCCTTTGGGGAGTACACCTTCCGCAAGGGGGACCGGGTCATGCAGGTGAAGAACAACTATGACTTACTTTGGCGGGAGCCGCTGACCGGCCAGGCCGGAGCGGGTGTGTTCAACGGTGACATCGGTGTCATCAAGGATGTTGCCCCCCGGGGGGAGTTGCTCACCGTGAACTTTGAGGGCAGGGAAGTGGAGTACACCCCTGACCTGCTGGGCGAGCTGGAGCCGGCCTACGCCGTCACTGTACATAAGGCCCAGGGCAGCGAGTACCGGGCGGTGATTTTGGCCGCTGTGGACGGCGCGCCCATGCTGCTGACCCGGGGTGTGCTGTATACCGCTGTGACCCGGGCCAAGGAGCTGTTCATTATCGTGGGCGACGAGAATGTGGTGGCCCGGATGGTGGCCAATGACCGCCAGACCCGGCGCTATTCCGGCCTGCGGGCGAGAATGGCGAGAGAAGAGATAGGAGATAGGAGATAGCTTTCGCCCTGCGTAGGGGCGGCCTTTGGCCGCCTGCGGGCGCGCAAAGCGCGCCCCTACGACAGACCTGCAGTTTTTTGTAACAGTCGGCGGGAGTTCGATAGACAGATTGATTTACAGAGGGTACGCAATGCGGCGGCCTAATCGGCGCTGAACGGGTCAGAGGTAGCCGCCGACCGTGTGGGTGTGACCCCACGGAGGTTGCCCAAAGGAAGTACATAGAAACCATGGGTTTCTATGCGCCTTTTTCGTGTCTTTTGTGGCGCTACAAAAGACACCCGCCCGGGGAGGAACATCCCCTATCCCGCCCGCAGGCAGCATGGTTTTCTCACACAAATAGCGCGCGCAAACGCGCGCGTTTGTTCTGCGAAGCGTTCCATTTGGATACCATTAACTCAATCAGCACGCAAATGCGTGCAAGATGAGGAAGTGATATTATGGATGAAATCAAGTACGTTGGCTTGCGTGTGTCGCCGGAGCTGCATCAAAAGTTGGTGTATATTGCAAAGTACGACGACAGAACTATCAACAGTTTGGCTATGCACCTGTTCAACAAGTGTATCCGTGACTTTGAAAAGGAACACGGGCCCATCACGGCGGAGGACTTGAACGCTTGAGGCTTGTGGACTGGCTGCTGGACCTGCTGTTTCCGCCCAAATGTCCGTTCTGCCGCCGTCTGCTGGACAGCGGCAAGGACCTGCTATGCCCGAAATGCCAGCGCGACCTGCCCTGGGCCGCGGGGGCGCAGGGGGAGAAGCCGGTGGAATTTTTGGATCGCTGCGCGGGTCCGCTTTGGTACAGGGAGAATGTGCGCCATTCCCACCATCGTTATAAATTTTCCGGCTTGCGCTGCTACGCCCGTCCGTACGGGTTGCTGATGGCGCAATGCGCGCTGGACAGGCTGGGGGAGGATTTTGATGTGGTATGCTGGGCGCCCCTGAGCCGAAAGCGCCTGCGCAAGCGTGGCTACGACCAGTCCAAACTGCTGGCTGAAGTGGTGGCCCACAGACTGATTTTGCCGGCGGACTCCCTGTTGGAGAAAGTGCGGGACACTGCCCCGCAATCCGGGCAGACCGACGCCGCCGCCCGCCGGGCCAACATACTGGGCGCCTACCGTCTGCGTCCGGGCAAATCGGCAGAGGGGATGCGAATTCTGCTGGTGGATGACGTGGTGACCACAGGCGCGACCCTGTCCGAGTGCGCCCGGGTGCTGCGCACCGCCGGAGCGGAAGCGGTCAGCGCCGTGGTGCTGGCCCTGACACCGGAACAGAAATAAGAAATCAAAATTCGTCAAAAATTTCTGTTGAAATGGCGGCGGCAACCTTATATAATAGTTAAACCGATATAGGTAACAGTATGATGTTGTTGTACCGTTACAGGTGATTTCATTGGGTCAAATACGCTTTGTGCGAGAAAACAGGAGTAAAGTATGGGACTTTTTAGTGGTATGTTGAGCAAGGACATCGGCATCGACCTGGGTACCGCCTCCATCCTGGTCTACATCCGGGGCAAGGGCGTTGTGCTGCGTGAGCCGTCCGTGGTCGCCATGGACAAGAACACCGGCAAGCTGCTTAAGGTTGGCGAGGATGCCGAGGCTATGCTGGGCCGTACCCCCGGCAACATTGTGGCTATGCGCCCGCTGCGTGAGGGCGTTATCTCCGACTACGACATGACCGAGCGTATGCTGAAGGAGTTTATCCGCAAGGTGACCAACGTCAGCATCTTTAAGCCCCGGCTGATCATCTGCGTACCCTCCGGCATCACCGAGGTGGAAGAGCGCGCGGTCATCGACGCCGGTATCCAGGCCGGCGCCCGCAAGGTTTACCTGATCGAGGAGCCTGTCGCCGCCGCCATCGGTGCCGGTATCGACATTGCCAAGCCCGACGGCCACATGATCGTGGACATCGGCGGCGGCACGGCTGATGTGGCGGTCATCTCCCTGTCCGGTGTGGTGGAGTCCGCCTCCATCAAGACCGGCGGCGACAAGTTTGACGAGGCGCTAGTCAAGTACATCCGACGCAAGCACAACGTCCTCATCGGTGACCGTACTGCGGAGGAGCTGAAAAAGACCATCGGCTGCGTGTTCCCCCGCCCGGAGGAGGTCACCATGCAGGTCAAGGGCCGGTGTCTGCTGACCGGTCTGCCCAGGGAGTTCACTGTTACCTCCACCGAAACCATCGAGGCCTTTGAGGAAGTGTCCAGCCACATTTTGGAGGCCATCCACGGCGTGCTGGAGCGTACGCCCCCCGAGCTGGTGGGCGACATTTCCACCAACGGCATCGTGATGACCGGCGGCGGCAGCCTTGTTTGGGGCTTTGACAAGCTGATCGAGTCCCACACCGGCATCCAAACCCACGTGGCGGACGACGCGATCTCCTGCGTGGCCTACGGCACCGGCAAGAGTCTGGAGAGTCTGGACGCCATGCAGGACGGTACCATGAACCTGTCCCGCCGCAAGCAGATGAGCTATTAAGATATGTGGGTCCGCGTCGGTTGGCGCGGACCCTTCCATATAAATATGAAAAAAGAAATAAAAAACACTTGACATTGGGTGGGGACTGTCTTATAATTGCAGTTACCTGTGAAAAGGGGCTTTTTTGTCCTGCGCATTTTTACGGTGTTATGCGCGGGTCCCCCTCACCGCTTGCGGACACAGGGAGGCAAATGCCGGATCTCACCGTTCACATCAAGGGGCGCACTATGCGCACCCGATGGTTGCTGGATCCGGCCCAAACGAGCCGTATCCAGCTTATTTTTTGCTGTGGCTCACAAGCGGCTTGACCGCTAATATTGAAGGAGGTGCCGAACGTATGGCAAAGGCCGGCGCACGCGTGAAGATCACCCTGCGGTGTTCTGAGTGCAAGCAGAGAAACTACAACACCAACAAGAACAAGAAGAACGACCCCGACCGTCTGGAGATGAACAAGTACTGCCCCTTCTGCAGAAAGCACACCGTTCATAACGAGACGAAGTAATCAGCCCGGACGCTGATAGGAAAGAAGGGTGTACCAAATGTCTGAAAACAAAAAGTCCAAGGCCAACGTCTTCTCCCGCATTGCCAAGTGGCTGCGCGAGCTGAAGAGCGAGCTGAAGAAGGTCCAGTGGCCCACCGCCAAGCAGACCGTGAACAACACCATCATCGTGATTGCCTGTGTAATCGTGGTGGGTGTGCTCATCTGTGTGTTTGATGCGCTGGCCAACCTTGTCATCGACGCCCTCCTCGGCCTGTTCAAGTAAGAGAGGGGCACAACATGGCTGAAAGTGCAAAATGGTATGTAGTGCATACCTACTCCGGCTATGAAAACACCGTCAAGACCACCATCGAAAAGCATGTGGCCGGTCGCAACATGCAGGACCTGATCCACGAGATCAGCATCCCGATGGAGACCGTGACCGAGATCACCGACAACGGCCCCAAAGAGGTGGAGCGTAAGGTGTTCCCCGGCTACGTTCTGGTCAAGATGATCATGACGGACGAGGCATGGCACGTCATCCGCAATATCCGCGGTGTCACCGGCTTCCTGGGCGAGGGCAACAAGGCCATCCCCCTGTCCGAAAGCGACATTGCCGCTCTCGGTGTGGAGAAGCGCGAGATCATCGTGAATTACGCGGTGGGCGACAGCGTTCGTATTACCGACGGCGCGCTGGAGTCCTTCCTGGGCACTGTGGAAGAAATCGATCTGGAGCGCAGCAAGGTTCGCGTGGTCGTGTCCATGTTCGGGCGCGAGACCCCCGTGGAGCTGGAGCTGGATCAGGTCGAGCCCAACAACTAACAAAGAAAACCCGCGGCAAACCGCCGCACAAGTGGGAGGAACGAAACGTCGTTCCGCCTAAACCACATTTTGATTATGGAGGTGCTCTTTCGTGGCACAGAAAATTACTGGTTACGTTAAACTGCAGATTCCCGCCGGCAAGGCGACTCCCGCTCCCCCTGTTGGCCCCGCTCTGGGTCAGCATGGCGTTAACATCGCCGCTTTCACCAAGGAGTTCAACGAGCGCACCAAGAACGACGTGGGCATGATCATCCCCGTCATCATCACCGTGTACGCTGACCGCTCCTTCACCTTTATCACCAAGACTCCCCCCGCTGCCGTCCTGATCAAGAAGGCCTGCAACCTCGAGTCCGGCTCCGGTGTGCCCAACAAGACCAAGGTGGCCACCATCAGCAAGGAAGACGTCCGCAAGATCGCCGAGATCAAGATGCCCGACCTGAACGCCGCCAGCATCGAAGCCGCCATGAGCATGGTGGCCGGCACTGCCCGTTCCATGGGCGTTGTCGTGGCTGAGTAAGGAGGGAAAGAACAATGTTTAGAGGCAAGAAGTATCAGGAGAGCGCCAAGCAGATCGACAAGGGCGCTCTGTATGAAGTTGCTGAGGCGATGGAGCTGGTCGTGAAGACCGCCCCCGCCAAGTTCGACGAGACTGTCGAGCTGCACGTGAAGCTGGGCGTTGACTCCCGTCACGCCGATCAGCAGGTCCGTGGCGCCATCGTGCTGCCCCACGGTACCGGCAAGACCCAGCGCGTGCTGGTCTTTGCCAAGGGCGCCAAGGCTGACGAGGCCAAGGCTGCCGGCGCCGACTACGTCGGCGAGCTGGATCTGGTTGACAAGATCCAGAAGGAAAACTGGTTTGAGTTCGACGTGGTCGTTGCCACTCCCGACATGATGGGCGTGGTGGGCCGTCTGGGTAAGGTCCTGGGTCCCAAGGGTCTGATGCCCTCTCCCAAGGCCGGCACCGTGACCATGGACGTGACCAAGGCTGTCAACGAGATCAAGGCCGGTAAGGTGGAGTACCGTCTGGACAAGACCAACATCATCCACTGCCCCATCGGCAAGGTCTCCTTCGGCGCTGAGAAGCTGGCTGAGAACTTCAACGCTCTCATGGGCGCTATCATCAAGGCCAAGCCCGCCGCTGCCAAGGGTCAGTACGTCAAGAGCTGTACCGTGGTGTCCACCATGGGCCCCGGCATCAAGCTCAACGGCGCCAAGTTCTGATTTTTGCAATCAAAGAACGGAGAAGCGTATATGCGCTTCTCCGTTTTCTTTTACTTGGATTTGTGGTTTCGTATTTCTTGATAGCGCCGTCAAAGGCTCCCCTGTGTAAGGGGAGCTGTCAGCCGGTAGGCTGACTGAGGGGTTGTTTCGGCTAAATCCAATCCCTCCGCCCCTTCGGGGCACCTCCCTTTACACAAGGGAGGCTTTTGCTGTGCCAAGTTACAAGTCTTTCGATTTACATTTGATTGTAATTGTGGTACACTATTGTTGCCACACAATTTAATCAACAAACAAAGGGACTCTCTATTTTTTATATGGGGTAGTATATCCTTTTTTGCCTTGTCAAGAATGAATTTGGTAAAAATGCAAATTCCACTTGGCAAGCGAGGAGAGTATCCTACGTTGTTGAGAATTGTGTGGCAACAATAGGAGTTTGCATTTTTCGGGTGTGACTTCTATTGATGTCACACCTTTTTTATTTATCTAACGATGGAGGAAAGAAAAATGAAAAGACTAACCACTATTTTCTGTACAATTGCCCTTTGCGTTTCATGTATGGCGCTGCAGGGCTGCGGGGCGGATAATGCTGGGGCCGGATTCGGAACAAAAAGAGCGTTGAAGGCAAGTGACCTTTCGATTGATGATTTTGCGTGGGAAACGGTTCAAACAAAATACAATGGAAATGATTGCTATTCGTTTTCGTTAACAAACAATTCAGCGTATGACGTTATTGATGTTAAGGTCACATATAAAGTGAGGGATGATGTGGCTGATAGCGACTTGGAAGTTTATAATAAATTTATGAATGAGCATGAGGGGTACATCGAGGCAACTGATTCGCCAAGAGATGTGATTTTGAGAGGATTTAGGGATGTACTTGTGGCAAAAGGTGAGAAATTAACGAATTTGAGATTTATGATAGGATTCAAAAATTGGTCGTGGTACGATTACCCGACAGACGAACAATTCGAACTTATGGGGCCTAAAGAAATACAATTAGGTGTAGTAGGAGAAGATGGGCTTCTCTATCTCGCTTACTATGATTTTGAAACTGATACATGGATGATAGATGAAAATACCATACCGGTTGATACTTGGTCAGAAAAAGAAATTGCAAAGAAAATAAGTAGACCTGCTGAGGGACACCACGTTGTTACCACGGATGAAGACGATAGATTTGGATTCGTCTCTTATGGGGTCACTACTGACGATTACAGTCAATATGTTAAAAGCATCAAAGCGGTTGGATTTGCGGAAGATAATAGTAATCCGTCCCATTTTGCAGGGAAGAGTGCTGACGGATATACGGTGAAGTTGTGGTATTATAGCGAAGACGAAAGGTTAAGTATTACCATAGAAAAGGAGTCGTAAGCCAAGGCCGTGGAGCCTGTATTGCAAAGAAAAGAAATGCTCAACCGACAGAGGAGTGCATCGCACTCCTCTGTTTTTTGCACAAAATCGTTGACAAACGGCGAAAAGCTGATATAATAGCCTGCGCAAGGTAACTTGCGACAAGTAAATAACCTTATCAAGAGTGGTGGAGGGAACGGCCCGATGAAGCCCGGCAACCTGCGTGCGCGCAAGGTGCCAAATCCGGCGGTAGTGTATCGAAAGATGAGGGTGCATCAAGTATGAACGCCCGCTGCTGCGAGCGTTTTTTTCGTGCCCAACAGAAGAAAGGAGAACTAACTATGGCAAAAAGATTGTTTACCTCTGAATCCGTCACCGAGGGACATCCCGACAAAATCTGCGACCAGATCTCCGACGCGGTGCTGGACGCCATCATCGCCCAGGACCCCCAGGCTCGCGTGGCCTGCGAGACCACGGTGACCACCGGCCTGGTCCACGTCATGGGCGAGATCACCACCAGCTGCTACGTGGACATTCCCAAGACCGTGCGCGAAGTGGTGCGGGACATCGGCTATGACCGGGCCAAGTTCGGCTTCGACTGCGACACCTGCGCGGTGCTGACCTCCATTGACGAGCAGTCTGCCGACATCGCCATGGGCGTGGACAAGTGCCTGGAGGCCAAGCAGGGCGATCAGGACGACGGTCTGGACAACGGCGCCGGCGACCAGGGCATGATGTTCGGCTACGCCTGCAACGAAACTGAGGAGCTGATGCCCCTGCCCCTGTCCCTGGCCCAAAAGCTGGCCATGCAGCTCACCCGCATCCGTAAGGAGGGCAAGGTGGACTACCTGCGCCCCGACGGCAAGACCCAGGTCACCGTGGAGTACGACGAGGATAACAAGCCCATCCGGGTGGACGCGGTGGTGGTTTCCACCCAGCACGGTCCCGACGTGACCCTGGAGCAGATCCGCGCCGACATGGTGGAGCTGGTCATCAAGCCCATCATTCCCGCCGAGCTGATGGACGGGGACACCAAGATTTATGTTAACCCCACCGGCCGCTTCGTTATTGGCGGCCCCCAGGGTGACTCCGGCCTGACCGGCCGCAAGATCATCGTGGACACCTACGGCGGCAGCGCCCCCCACGGCGGCGGCGCCTTCTCCGGCAAGGACCCCACCAAGGTGGACCGCTCCGCGGCCTACGCCGCCCGCTGGGTGGCCAAGCACGTGGTGGCCGCGGGCCTTGCCGACAAGTGCCAGGTGCAGCTTGCCTACGCCATCGGCGTGGCCCGGCCCGTCAGCGTCCGTGTGGACACCTTCGGCACCGGCACCGTCAGCGATGCCAAGCTGGAGGAGGCGGTGAACCGCACCTTCGACCTGCGTCCCGCCGCCATCATCCGGGATCTGGACCTGCGCCGTCCCATCTATCGGCAGACCGCCGCTTACGGCCACTTCGGCCGCACCGACCTGGACCTGCCCTGGGAGAAGCTGGACCGTATCGAGGCCCTGAAGGCCAACCTGTAAGACCGAAGCGGCCAAGGAGATTGCCCGATGGACAAGAAAGAAATTCTGAGCCATGTGGACCACACCATCCTCGCCACCACCGCCACATGGGAGCAGGTAAAAAAACTCTGCGATGAGGGTATGAAGTATGGCACCGCCAGCGTGTGTATTCCCCCCAGCTTTGTGGAACGGGCGGCGAATTATGCAAACGGCGAACTGAAGATTTGCACCGTGATCGGCTTCCCCAACGGCTACAATACCACGGCGGTGAAGGTCTTTGAAACGGAACAGGCGGTCCGGGAGGGCGCCGACGAAATCGACATGGTCATCAACCTCGGCATGGTCAAGGAAGGGGACTGGGCGGCGGTGACGGAGGAGATCCGCGCGGTGAAAGCTGCCTGCTCCGGCCGTCTGCTGAAGGTGATCATCGAGGCCTGCCAGTTGACCGAGGAGGAAAAGGTTGCCGCCTGCCGCGCCGTGACCGCGGCGGGAGCGGAGTACATCAAGACCTCCACCGGCTTCTCCACCGGGGGCGCCACCCGGGAGGATGTGGCTCTGATGCGCGCCAATGTGGCCGCCGAAGTCAAGGTGAAAGCCGCCGGTGGTATTCGAAGCTGGGAGGACGCCCAAGCCTTCCTGGATTTGGGCGCCGAGCGGCTTGGCACCAGCGCGCTGGTCAAGCTGGCGCTGGAAGAGGACAAATAAGTGTACACCCCGGATGCGCCCTGGTGCATCCGGGGTTTTCCGTTGGGGCGCTGACGGCAGTTGCGGCATAAGATGGATTGTGGCTTAGCCACAAGTAAAGACAAAGTGAGGCGTTATATGAAACGATATTGTGCTTCTGACCTGTCGGGAAACATGGGCTGTGACAGCTGGAATGGCTGTGGGCCGGTTTACCCCACGCCCTGTCCTCAGTCCTGCTGCTGCAACTGTCCCGCCGGGCCTCAAGGCCCTCAGGGACCTGCCGGACCCGTTGGCCCCGCCGGACCTACCGGTCCCCAAGGCCCTGTGGGTCCTGCCGGCCCACAGGGAGCCACCGGTCCCGCCGGCCCCATTGGGCCCCAGGGGCCTGCCGGCGCCACCGGTCCTGAGGGTCCCGCCGGTCCTGAGGGTCCCGCCGGTCCTGAGGGTCCCGCCGGTCCTGAGGGTCCCGCCGGTCCTGAGGGTCCCGCTGGTCCTGAGGGTCCCGCTGGTCCTGAGGGTCCCGCCGGTCCTGAGGGTCCCGCCGGTCCTGAGGGTCCTGCCGGTCCTGAGGGTCCTGCCGGTCCTGAGGGTCCCGCTGGTCCTGAGGGTCCTGCCGGTCCTCAGGGTCCTGCCGGTGTTGTGACTCCCGGCGCGGCGGTGGCGGACCTGCCGGCCACGGCTACGCTGGACGATGTGATCACCACCGTCAACGCACTGTTGGCCTCCCTGCGGGCGGCGGGCCTGCTGGAAAGCTGAGAAGACGGCGCCCCTATGGCAAACCGCCTGGGGCGCCGTTTTATAATGCCCTTGGGTTGGATATGCTAAGACGGTAAGTGCAATGTGAAAAAAGTGAGATTTCACTTGCAATTATCACATCAGGGGAGTATAATATCCGCGATTGAAATTTTACCCGGCAGAAAACAAATTTCTGAGGAAGAATATGCAATATACGGAGGAAATCAATATGAGAAAAGTCCAGTTGACCGAAACCGTGCTGCGCGACGCCAATCAGTCTTTGATTGCTACGCGTCTGCCCTTTGACAAGTTCGAGCCTATTTTGGAGACCATTAACAAGGCCGGCTTCTACTCCGCCGAGGTGTGGGGTGGCGCTACCTTTGACGTATGCCTGCGCTATCTGCAGGAGGACCCCTGGGAGCGGCTGCGCAAGATCCGCGCCAAAATGCCCGATACCAAGCTGCAGATGCTGCTGCGCGGTCAGAATATTTTGGGCTATAAGCACTATCCCGACGACGTGGTGCGCAAGTTTGTGGCCCACTCCATCAAAAACGGCATCGACATCATCCGTATTTTCGATGCCCTGAACGACGTGCGCAATCTGGAGGTCGCCATCGACGAGACCGTCAAGAACGGCGGTCACGCCTCCGGCACCATCTGCTACACCACCAGCCCCGTCCACACCCACGAAACCTTCGTGGGTATGGTCAAGGACCTGAAGAGCATGGGTGCCGCCTCCATCTGTATCAAGGATATGGCCGGCATCATGGGTCCTCAGGAGGCGTACAACCTGGTGGCCGCCATTAAGGACGCCGAGCCTGAGATGCCCGTGGTCATCCACACCCACAGCACCACCGGCCTTGCCTTTATGACCTACCTCAAGTGTGTGGAGGCTGGCGCCGACGTGCTGGACTGCGCCATTTCTCCCATGTCCGGCGGTACCTCCCAGCCCGCTACCGAAACCATGGCCTACGCCCTGCGTGACATGGGCTATCAGGTGGACCTGGATGACAAGGTGCTGGTGCAGATGGCCGACTTCTTCAAGGGCGTGCGCGCCGACTTCCTCAAGGACGGCGTGCTGGACCCCATTTCCATGGCCACCGATACCCAGTGCCTGAACTATCAGATCCCCGGCGGTATGCTGTCCAACCTCATCTCCCAGCTCAAGCAGATGAACGCCATCGACCGCCTGGACGAGGCCCTGGCCGAGACGCCCAAGGTCCGCGCCGACCTGGGCTATCCTCCTCTGGTCACCCCTACCAGCCAGATGGTTGGCTCTCAGGCGGTGCAGAACGTGCTGGTGGGTGAGCGTTACAAGGTAGTGGGCAAGGAGATCAAGGCCTACTGCCGCGGCGAGTACGGCCGTACCCCCGCCCCCATCGACCCAGACATTCAGAAGAAGATCGTGGGCAACGCCCCCCTGGTGGAGGGACGCTTTGCCGATACGCTGGAACCCGGTTTTGAGGCTGCCAAGGCCGAACTGGGTGACATCGCCACTTGCGACGAGGATGTGCTGAGCTATATCGCCTTCCCCCAGGTGGCCATGGCGTTCTTTGAAGACCGCAAGGCCGGCTTCCCCAAGAAGGCGGAGGCCCCCAAGGCCGGGAAGAAGACCGAGAGTGCCGCCCCTGCCGCGGGCAGCACGTTTAACTATGTGGTGAACGTCAACGGAAAGCAGTACGCCGTGTCCGGCGTGGTGGGCGATGCTGCCCAGACTGCTGCCCCCGCTCCTGCTGCCGCCCCCGCGCCCGCCGCTGCCCCTGCTGCGGCGCCCGCCGCCGGGGAGACTGCGGTGAACAGCCCCATGCCCGGCAGCGTGATGAAGGTACTTTGTTCCGTGGGTCAGACCGTTAAGGAGGGCGACCTGCTGATGGTGCTGGAGGCCATGAAGATGGAGATTGAAGTCTTTGCTCCCTGCGCCGGTACGGTCAAGAGCATCGTGGCCGCCGCCGGCTCCGCCGTTGCCACCGGCGACGTGCTGGCCACCATTGGCTAAACCAAATCGTAACGTATGCAAGCGGGTGCGCGCAGCGCACCCGCTTGCTTCTTTTTTGGAAAGCCCCGGCCGCCCTGCGCACCGCACCAACGCCGTCGGGGCGCCGGCCTCTACGTAAATCCAACAGTTAGCCGCAATGGTCGGCGGGGATGCGATAGACGAAGGATTTATAGAGGGTACAATGTGCGGCAGCCTAATAGGAACTGAACGGGTCAAAGGTGTCCGCCTACCGTGTGAGTGTCACCCCAGGGAGGTTGTTCAAAGGAAGTACATAGAAGCCATGGGTTTCTATGGTGATTTTTGTTTTCTTTTGTTCAGCGACAAAAGAAACCCGCCCCCACATGATTTTCGCGCCCGGCATGGCCGGTGGACATGATTTTTACCCAATCACCGGTTGAGGGTTGCATATAAAATATATGTATGCTACAATCCCTATGCTTGATTTGATTTGATTCGTTTTGGAGGTTCCCGTGGACATTCAGCTTTCCGACCATTTTGACGCCAAGCGGCTGGCGCGGTTTGTGCTGCCGTCGGTGGTCATGATGATTTTCACGTCCATCTACAGCGTGGTGGACGGTCTGTTTGTGGCCAATTTTGTGGATACCACCGCCTTTGCAGCCATCAACTTTATCATGCCGCTGCTGATGATTTGCGGTGCCATCGGCTTTATGCTGGGTGCCGGCGGCAGCGCTTTGGCGGCGAAGACCCTGGGTGAGGGGAAGGGACAAAAGGCCAATGAGATTTTTTCCATGCTGGTCTATGTGGGTATTGGACTTGGCGTGGTGCTGGCGGTGTCCGGATGTCTGCTGGTGGAGCCGGTGGCGGCCCTGATGGGGGCTGAGGGTGACCTGCTGGACCAGTGTGTGGTCTATGCCCGCATCGTGCTGTGCGCGCTGCCCTGTTTCATGCTGCAGAATATGTTTCAAAGTTTTTTGGTCACTGCGGGACGGCCCAAGCTGGGCCTGAAGGTGACGGTGTGGGCGGGCCTGCTGAATGTGGGTTTGGATGCGCTGCTCATTGTTGTGCTTGAGTGGGGCATTACCGGTGCGGCGGTGGCCACTGCCATGAGTCAGACCTTCGGCGGTCTGCTGCCTCTGCTGTTTTTTGCCCGGGCAAATGACAGCTCCCTCCGTCTTGGCCGCACACACATGGATTGGAAGTCCCTGGGCCGCACCTGCGGCAACGGTTCGTCGGAGTTTGTCACCAACATCTCCATGTCGGTGGTGGGGGTACTGTACAATGTGCAGTTGCTGCAGTATGCCAAGCAGGACGGTGTTTCCGCCTACGGCGTGATCATGTACGTATCCTTTTTCTTCGTAGCCATCTTCCTGGGATATTCCATCGGTGTGTCCCCCATTATCGGCTACCATTATGGGGCAGAGAACAGTGGGGAGCTGAAAAACGTCTTTGCCATGAGCATGAAGTTTGTGACGATCGCGGGCATCGTGCTGACGGTGCTGGCCTGCGCGCTGGCCAAGCCGGTGGCATTTGTGTTCGTGCGGGACAATGCCGCGTTATATGAGATGACTGTCCATGCTTTCCGTATCAACGCCTTTTCCTTTTTGTTTTGTGGCTTCGGCATTTTTGGCTCGGCCCTGTTTACCGCGCTGAACAACGGCGTGGTTTCGGCGGTGATTTCCTTTTTGCGTATGTTCCTGTTCCAGGCGGTAACGGTGCTGGTTATGCCGATTTTTTGGGGCATTGAGGGCATCTGGTACGCCGTGGTGGTGGCGGAGGGCCTGTCCGCCATCGTGTCCCTGGCGCTGATCGGCAAGTATAAAAAACAGTATAAGATCTGAACGAAAGGCTCCGTCGGTGACGGGGCCTTTTTGTCCCATTCGAGCCGATAGTATAAAAATGCGCAAAAAAATTGTCAGCTTTGCAGGATATTTTGAATTTGGTGCGTATAAAGGAGATACAAAGAAAAAACAGGAGGGTCCTGTATGCGATTGAGAGAACAGACCGAACAGCGGGAGCTGACCCTGCTGTCCCCCCGCGCCTGCGCCGCGGTCAAGTCCAAAGGCCGCCAGCGGGACGAAGGCGAGTGCGACGTGCGCACCTGCTTCCAGCGGGACGTGGACCGCATCGTGTACTGCAAGGCGTTCCGTCGGCTCAAGCACAAGACCCAGGTGTTCCTGCAGCCGGAGGGGGACCACTACCGCACCCGCATGACCCACACGCTGGAGGTCAGCCGCATCGCCCGCACCATGGCCCGGGCCCTGGGACTGAACGAGGATCTGACCGAGGCCATCGCCCTGGGTCACGATTTGGGCCACACCCCCTTCGGCCACGCCGGGGAGCGGCTGCTGGACGCGGTGATGCCCGGGGGCTTCGCCCACTATCAGCAGTCGGTCCGTGTGGTGGAGCGGCTGGAGAAAAACGGCGAGGGGCTGAACCTGACCTGGGAGGTGCGAAACGGCATCCTCTGCCACACAAAGGGCCAACCCGCCGCCACGCTGGAGGGGCAGGTGGTGCGCCTTGCCGACCACATTGCCTACATCAACCACGACATTGAGGACGCCCTGCGGGGCGGCATCATCTATCCCATGGACATCCCACTGGAAATTTCCAACGTGCTGGGCTTTACCCACGGCGAGCGCATCAACCGCCTGGTGGCCGACACCATTGAGGCCAGCCGGGATCAGGATACCATCCGTCAGACCGACGAAGTGGGGGAGGCTATGCTGGCCCTGAAGGACTTTATGTTTGCCAGCGTCTACACCAATCCCCTTGCCAAGGGGGAGGAGGGCAAGGCCCAGGAGATGCTGCGTATGCTGTTCGGCTACTACTGCGAAAACCCGGACGAGCTGCCCTCCGACTTCCAGGATATCCGCATGGAGGAGGGTGTGGAGCGGGCGGTGTGCGACTACGTCGCCGGTATGACCGACCCCTTTGCCGTGCAGAAGTTTGAAGAGCTGTTCATCCCCATGGGGTGGACGGTGAAATAAAAACGCTTTACACCAATTGAAAGGAGGGACACTTGTGGCGATCCCGGAACAATTTATTGACGAGCTGGTCAGCCGCACCGACATGGTGGACCTGGTGGGCAACTACGTTCGGCTGAACAAGAAGGGCAACAACTACTGGGGCCTGTGTCCCTTCCACAGTGAGAAGACGCCGTCCTTCTCCGTGTCGCCGGACAAGCAGATCTGCTACTGCTTCGGCTGTCACAAGGGCGGCGGGGCCATCAACTTTGTGATGGAACTGGAAAATATGAGCTTTATCGAGGCGGTGCGCCACCTGGCCCAGCGGGCGGGCATGACCGTACCCGAGAGCGATTACGATGCCGGGCGGAAGGAGAAACGGGAGCTGCTGCTGGAGATCAACAAGCAGGCCGCCCGCTACTTCCACAGCCAGTTGTATGCCCCCGCCGGGGCGGCGGGTCTGGAATACCTGCGCTCCCGCGGCCTGGCACAGGCCACCCTGACCAACTTCGGACTTGGGTTTGCCCCGGACAGTTGGGACGGGCTGCTGAACCACTTGGCCGAGAAGGGTTACGATAAAAAAACCGTGCTGGAGGCGGGCCTTGCCGTCAGCAACGACAAGGGCCGCATTTACGACCGGTTCCGCAACCGGGTCATGTTCCCCATCATCGATGTGCGGGGTTCGGTCATCGGCTTTGGCGGGCGGGTCATGGACGACTCCAAACCCAAGTACCTCAACTCCCCGGAGGGGTTGGTGTACAACAAAAGCCGCAATCTGTTCGCACTGAACATCTCCAAAAAGACAAAGGCCGGGCGCATCATCCTGACCGAGGGTTACATGGACACCATTGCCCTGCACCAGGCGGGGTTTGACTGCGCGGTGGCCAGCCTGGGTACGGCGCTTACCGCCGACCACGCCCAACTGCTGGCCCGCTACACCAAGGAGGCGGTCATCGCCTACGACGGTGACGGGGCCGGTGTGGCCGCCGCTCAGCGGGCCATTCCCCTGTTGGAAAAGGCGGGACTGAAGGTGCGGGTGCTGCGTATGCGCGGGGCCAAGGACCCGGACGAGTTTATCAAGGCCTACGGCCGGGAGGCCTTTGCAAAATTGCTGGACGAGAGCGAAAACCACATCGAGTACCGCCTGCAGCAGATACAAAACCGTTTCGACCTGACCGACGACGGACAGCGGGTGGAGTTCATCCGGGAAGTCATCGGCCTGCTGGCATCCCTGCCCAACGCGGTTGAGCGGGAGGTCTACGGCGGTCGGGCGGCCCAGGCCGCGGGCGTATCGGCGGAAGCACTGGGGCAGGAAGTGAAGAAGGAACTGCGGAGGCGCTTTGCCAAGGAGAAAAAGCAGCAGGAGCGCCGGGACCTGGCTCCGGCGGCCAATGCACAGCCGGAAAACCGGGCGCTGCGCTATGAAAACGTCCGCTCCGCCATGGCGGAG
The DNA here is from genome assembly GCA_015067885.1 of Oscillospiraceae bacterium. GTDB lineage: Bacteria > Bacillota > Clostridia > Oscillospirales > Oscillospiraceae > Lawsonibacter. The sequence continues at coordinate 100,575 of SVLO01000001.1, forward strand.
GAGGGTGTGCTGCGGCTGGTGATGCTGGAGCCGGACCTGCTGGACCGGGTGGACGGTCTGACCGGGGCGGATTTCTCGGCCCCGCTGCTGGGCAAGGTGTTCGACCTGCTGCGTGACCGCCACGCCGATGGGCGCAGTGTGCAGTTGGGTGGACTTGCCAACATCCTGACGGTGGAGGAGATGAGCCACCTGGCCCGTGTCACCGACAAACCGGAGAGCTTGGGTCACAGCCGGCAATCGCTGACCGATTACATCAATATTATCCGCATGGAGCGGATCAAGCGCCAGGGCGGGCCGGACGAGGACCTGCTGCGGGCGGCCCAGGAAAAACATAAAAAAGCCAAGGCTTACGGAGGAGAAGAACAATGAGCGAGAAAAAGAATGTCACGGAACAGGAAGTGCAGCTGCAGGCGGGTAAGAATGCCGCCGCCGAGCAGAGCAAGGCGGAAATGCTGAAAATCGTGGAAGGTATGCCCGGCGCCGAGCGGCTGAGTGAGCTGCTGGAGCGGGGCAAGAAGAAGGGAAACCTGTCCTCCAGCGAGCTGATGGAAGTGCTGGAGGAAATGAACCTGGAGAGCGAGCAGATGGACCGCATTTACGATACCATGGAGAATTTGGGTATCGACACGGTGGGCGAGGACTATATGCCCGACCTGAACGAGGCGGAAATGCCCCCCGCCGAGGAAATTGAGGAACTCGGCGAGGAGGAGATGGTGGACCCCGCCGCCATGATGGACGCCTTCGGCAGCGACGACCCTGTGCGTATGTACCTGAAAGAAATCGGCAAGGTCAACCTGCTGACCGCCGAGGAGGAGATCGAGCTGGCTCAGGACATGGGCGCCGGCGACGAGGCGGCCCGCCAGTTGGCCGAGATGACCGAGATGGGGGAGGAGATCCCCGAGGAGCTGCTGGCCCCCCTGAAGCAGATGATCGAAAAGGGCGAGAAGGCAAAAAAACGCCTGGCTGAGGCCAACCTGCGTCTGGTGGTGTCCATTGCCAAGCGCTATGTGGGTCGCGGTATGCAGTTCCTGGACTTGATCCAGGAGGGTAACCTGGGTCTGATCAAGGCGGTGGAGAAGTTCGACCACGAGAAGGGTTTTAAGTTCTCCACCTACGCCACCTGGTGGATCCGTCAGGCCATCACCCGCGCCATCGCCGACCAGGCCCGCACCATCCGTATCCCCGTCCACATGGTGGAGACCATCAACAAGGTCATCCGTGTCCAGCGTCAACTGCTGCAGGAGCTGGGCCACGATCCCAGTCCCGAGGAGACTGCCAAGGAGATGGGCATGCCCGTGGACAAGGTCCGGGAGATCTTGAAGATCGCCCAGGAGCCGGTTTCTCTGGAAACTCCCATCGGTGAGGAGGAGGACAGCCACCTTGGCGACTTTATCCCCGACGAGGATGCCTCCGAGCCTGCCGAGGCCGCCAGCTTCACCCTGCTCAAGGAGCAGTTGGTGGACGTGCTGGGTACCCTGACCCCCCGGGAGGAGAAGGTGCTGAAGCTTCGCTTCGGTTTGGAGGACGGCCGCACCCGCACCCTGGAGGAAGTGGGCAAAGAGTTCAACGTCACCCGCGAGCGTATCCGTCAGATCGAGGCCAAGGCCCTGCGCAAGCTGCGCCATCCCAGCCGCTCCAAGAAGCTCAAGGACTTTTTGAACTGATGACCATGAAGAATTGTGTAAGATGGGGCATTGTTGGCACCGGCGAGATCGCCAACAAGTTTGCCCGGGCGGTGTGCAGCGCCGAAGGGGCCAAGGCGGTGGCCGTGGCCTCGCGCCGGGGTGAAACCGCCCGGGCCTTTGCCGATACCTACAACATCGAGCATAGTTTTGGCAGCTATGAGGAGCTGGCGGCCTTTGATGGGGTGGACGCGGTATACATTGCCCTGCCCCACAGATACCACGCACCCTATACCGAGATGTTTCTGCGTGCGGGCAAGCACGTGCTGTGCGAAAAGCCCATCGCCGTTACCGCCCGCGAGCTGGAGCGGGTGCAGGCCCTGGCCGCCGAAAAGCAACTCTTCGTTATGGAGGCCATGTGGACCCGCTTTCTGCCGGTGATGGCGGAAATTAAGCGTGTGATTGCCGCCGGTACCATTGGTGAAGTGCTGGAGGTCAGCGCCGACTTCTGCTACAACAACCCCGACCACAGCCACCACGCCTTTGCCGGGGACGGCGACGGCGGCTCGGTGCTGGACGTGGGCATTTACGGGCTGAACTTCGCCCTGATGTTTTTGGGCGAGGACGTGGAGCAGGTGCAGGCTATGGCCCGGCTGGAGAACAACGCCGACCTGAACATGAACGCCCTGCTGCAGTTTGGCGGCGGTGCCATGGCCCGGGTGTCTTCCGCCCTGGCCCTGGAGAAGCCGGAGCTGGGCTATATCTACGGCAGCAAGGGATGTATCCGGGTGCCTGCCTTCTACGGCGCGTCGGAATTCGACGTGGTGGTGGAGGGTAAGACCACCACCCATGCCGCTCCCTTCAAGGGCAACGGCTTTGAGGAGGAAATCGAGGAGTGCTGCCGCTGCATCCTGGCCGGCAAGACCCAAAGTGACGTCATGCCCCCGGCACGCTCCATGGTGGTGCTGCGGCTGATGGATGAGATCCGGAAGCAACTGGGCATCACATACCCCGCCAAATAAAGCCGCCGGAAAAATGTTTGAAAAGAGCGGGAACTTTTTTGCTATGCCTGCGTCTTAATGGGCAGAAGCGCAAAAACCAACCAAAACAAGAAGGAGTTTGACTCACATGAAAAAAATCATTGCCCTGTCCCTGTCCCTGATCGCTCTGCTGGCCACCCTGACCGCCTGCGGCGATACCAAGCAGAACGCCGCCAACGTGAACCTGGAGGAGTTCTATCAGACCATCTTCACCGACCCCGAGAACACCCCCGCCATGGTCGCTATGGAGGGTGAGGCGCTGGACGCCTTCTACCCCGGTCTGACCGCCGTGGCGCTGAAGCAGACCGTGGCCTACATGCCCATGATGACGGCTGTCCCCTGTGAGATCGTTATGGTGGAGTGCGAAAACGCCGCCGATGTGGATGCGGTCAAGAACATTCTGCAGGCCCGTATCACCTCTCAGGTGGAGAACCACATGAACTACCCCGCCGTGATCGAGGCCTGGGAGACGGAAGCGCAGGTCGTTGTCAACGGCAACTACGTCGCCCTGTTCGTGGTCAACGGTATGACCGAGCAGGTGGTGGCCGACTTCAACGCTGCCTTCGCCGGCTAAGTCGAAGCAAAGCGACCCAAAACACCCCAATCGCACCTGCGTGCGGTTGGGGTGTTCCTATATAAAAATACAATCGGACCCGCATATTTGCATAAAGAGTGTATAAAATGGCGGATATTCACGCATATTATGCATTTATGGTGAAAAGAACATGAAAATAAATCGGGAAAAGCGGATAATTATGCAAATAAACACTTGCCTTTTGTGCTTTGATGTGGTAAACTTCCGTCAGACTACAAAAAGGGGACCGGAACAGAGCGGTCCACCTGCAGAATACGGAGGAATAAACAATGGCTGAAATCAAGAAAGTTGTGCTGGCATATTCCGGCGGTCTGGACACTTCCATCATCATCCCCTGGCTGAAGGAAAATTACAACAACCCCGAGATCATCGCCGTGGCCGGCGACGTGGGTCAGAATGACGAGCTGGACGGTCTGGAGGAGAAGGCCATCAAGACCGGCGCCTCCAAGCTGTACATCATGGACCTGACCGACGAGATGGTGGACGACGTAATCATCCCCTCCATGATGATGGGCGCCAAGTACGAGGACTACCTGCTGGGTACCGCCTTCGCCCGGCCCATCATTGCCAAGGGCCTGGTGGAGATCGCCAAGAAGGAGGGCGCTGACGCCATCGCCCACGGCTGCACCGGCAAGGGCAACGACCAGGTCCGGTTCGAGCTGGGCATCAAGCGCTTCGCCCCCGAGATGAAGATCATCGCCCCCTGGCGTGAGTGGGACATCAAGGGCCGCGACGAGGAGATCGACTATGCCGAGGCGCACAACGTCCCCCTGAAGATCTCCCGGGAGACCAATTACTCCAAGGATAAGAACCTGTGGCATCTGAGCCACGAGGGCCTGGATCTGGAGGATCCCGCCAACGAGCCCCAGTACGATAAGCCCGGCTTCCTGGAGATGGGCGTTTCTCCCTTCCAGGCGCCCGACGCGCCCACCTACGTGACCATCGACTTTGAAAAGGGCTGGCCCGTGGCCGTGGACGGCGAGAAGATGAAGGCCTCCGACGTGATCCGCAAGCTGAACAAGCTGGGCGGCGAGAACGGCATCGGCCTGCTGGACATCGTGGAGAACCGCCTGGTGGGTATGAAGGACCGCGGCGTGTACGAGACTCCCGGCGGCACCATCCTCTACCGCGCCCACGAGGTGCTGGAGATGATTACCTTGGACAAGGACACCAAGCACATGAAGACCAAGCTGGCGGTGGACTTCGCCGACCTGATCTACAACGGCAAGTGGTTCACCCCCCTGCGCGAGGCGCTGCAGGCCTTCGCCGTGGACACCCAGAAGTACGTCACCGGTCAGGTGAAGCTGAAGCTCTACAAGGGCAACATCATCACCTCCTCCGTCACCTCTCCCTGCACCCTGTACTCCGAGAACCTGGTCACCTTCGAGGAGAGTGACTACGATCAGAAGGACTCTCAGGGCTTCATCAACCTGTGGGGTCTGCCCGACAAGGTGCAGGCGCTGCGGGAGCAGGGTAAGCTGTAATCTGCAACAAAATAGGGCGGGGGCTTGCCCCCGCCCTACTATCCGTATTTAGGGAGCGATTGTTATGAAACTTTGGGCAGGACGTTTTCAAAAGGAAACCGACACGCTGGTCAACGACTTCAACTCCTCCATCGGCTTTGACGCCCGGCTGTACAAGCAGGACATCACCGGCTCCATGGCCCACGCCGCCATGCTGGGCAAGCAGGGCATCATCGAGCAGGGGGAGGCCGACAAGATCATCGAGGGGCTGAAGACCATTTTGGCCGACATTGAGGCCGGTCAGGTGGAATTTTCCCTGGATAACGAGGATATCCACATGAACGTCGAGGTGCTGCTGACCCAGCGCATCGGCGACACCGGCAAGCGCCTGCACACCGCCCGCAGCCGCAACGACCAGGTGGCGGTGGACTTCCGTATGTACGTGCGGGAGCAGATCCCCGTCATCATCGACCAGCTGCTGGAGCTGGAGCGGGTGCTGGTCAACAAGGCCAAGGCCAACATGGACGCGGTCATGCCCGGCTACACCCATCTGCAGCGGGCCCAGCCCACCACCTTCGCCCACTACATGATGGCCTACGCCAATATGCTCCGCCGGGACATCACCCGGCTGGAGGATTGCCTGGAGCGCATGAACGAGTGTCCCCTGGGTTCCGGCGCCCTGGCCACCACCACCTATCCCGTGGACCGGTTCCAGACCGCCCGGGCCCTCGGCTTTGATAAGCCCATGGACAACTCCATGGACGGCGTCAGTGACCGTGACTTCGCCCTGGAGCTGCTCAGCGACCTGTCCATTCTGATGATGCACCTGTCCCGCTTCTCCGAGGAGATCATCCTGTGGTGCAGTTGGGAGTTCAAGTTCGTGGACCTGGACGACGCCTACTCCACCGGCTCCTCCATCATGCCCCAGAAGAAGAACCCCGACGTGGCCGAGCTGGTCCGGGGCAAGACGGGCCGTGTGTACGGCTCCCTCATCACCCTGCTGACGGTGATGAAGGGCCTGCCCCTGGCCTACAACAAGGACATGCAGGAGGATAAGGAGCCGGTCTTTGACGCCATCGACACCGTGCAGATGTGCGTGCCTGTCTTTGCCGCTATGGTGGACACCCTGACCGTCCGCCCCAAGAATATGGCAAAGGTCGCTGCCGGCGGCTTTATCAACGCCACTGACTGCGCCGACTATCTGGTCAAGAAGGGTATGCCCTTCCGGGAGGCGTACATGATCGTGGGCCGGCTGGTCAATATGTGCATCCAAAACGGCGAGACCCTGGATACCCTGACCCTGCGGGACTTCCGGGCAATCTCCGGTCTGTTTGACGAGGATGTGTACGAGGCACTGGCCCTGAAGACCTGCGTCAACGGCAGACAGGTCTACGGCGGCCCCTCCGCCAAGTCCGTGGCCGTGCAGATCGAGAATATCGAGGCATTTCTCCAACAAAGGAAATAAGCAAAAAGTCAGGCGTTAGGAGTTAGAGTTGTGGTGTTCGGCTCCGCCGGATTGCCGCCGGCGAACACATTAACTCATCACTCCTGGCTGAAAGGAAGAGCGTTATGGCCAAGCCAAAAGTATATATTGACGGCAAGGAGGGTACCACCGGCCTGCAGATTTACCAGCGGCTGGGTGGTCGCCACGACATCGAGCTGCTGCTCATCGACGAGGACAAGCGCAAGGACACCGACGAGCGGCGCAAGTTCCTAAACGCGGCGGACCTTGTGTTCCTGTGCCTGCCCGACACGGCGGCTGTTGAGGCGGTGTCCCTCGTCGAAAATCCCAACACCCGGGTCATCGACGCCTCCACCGCCCACCGTACCAACCCCGATTGGACCTACGGCTTTGCCGAGCTGCTGGCCGGACAGCGGGAGAAGATCGCGTCGGCCAAGCGTGTGGCCAACCCCGGCTGTCATGCCACCGGCTTTTTGGCCGGCGTGGCGCCCCTGACGGCCCTGGGGGTCATGGGGAGCGACTACCCCGTGACCTGCTACTCCATCACCGGCTACTCCGGCGGCGGCAAGAAGATGATCGCCGAGTTTGAGCAGGAGGGGCGCAGTGTGGAACTGGACGCCCCCGCCCCCTACGCCATCGGCCTGACCCACAAGCATCTGCCCGAGATGCAGACGCTGGCGGGGCTGGATAGCGCTCCGGTGTTCGTGCCGGTGCTGGGTGACTACTATAAGGGCATGGTCACCACCGTCATGCTGCACAACCGTATGCTCAAGGGCGCTCCCACGGCGCAGCAGCTGCATGAGATGCTGACGGAATATTACAAGGGCAGCACCTTTGTGCGGGTGGCCCCCTTCGGCGGGGAGAGTCCCCGTCTGCACGCCAACACCCTGGCGGGCAAGGACTGGCTGGAGCTGATCGTGTCCGGCCACGCGGAACAGACCATCATCACCGCCCGTTTTGACAATTTGGGCAAGGGTGCCTCCGGCGCGGCGGTGCAGAATATGAACATCATGCTGGGCTTTGATGAGAAAACCGGCCTGAACGTCTGATAGAGGTGTAATTATGTTTGAACAGATTTCCGGCGGCGTCTGCGCCGCCAAGGGATTTAAGGCTGCGGGCATCCACTGCGGCGTCAAGGCCGGCAGCAAGCCGGACAAGAACGATTTGGCCCTGATCCTCTCCGAGAAGGAGTGTACCGCCGCCGGCACCTACACTCTGAACCGGGTGAAGGCCGCCCCCGTTTACGTGACCATGGAGCATTTGGAGGACGGCGTGGCCTGGGGCGTGGTGGCCAACAGCGGCAACGCCAACGCCTGCTGCCCCATGAGCCATGAGAACGCTGTGGCCATGGCTCAGGCGGCGGCCGAAGTGACCGGCCGGCAGGCCAGCGACTTTGTGGTCTGCTCCACCGGCGTCATCGGCCAAACCATCAACATCGCCGCCATCCAGGCGGGACTGCCCAAGGTGGCCGAGAAGCTCTCGGCGGGGGAAGATGCCTCCGACGCCGCGGCCCGGGCCATTATGACCACCGACACCACCAAGAAAGAGGTGGCCCTGCAGGCCCAAATCGGCGGCAAGATGGTCACCATGGGCGGCATTGCCAAGGGTTCTGGCATGATCCACCCCAATATGGGTACCATGCTGTGCTTCATCACCACCGACTGCGCCATCACCCACGGGATGCTGGAGGATGCTCTGCGCTACGTGGTGACCAAGACCTTTAACCGCGTCACCGTGGACGGTGATACCTCCACCAACGACACCTGCGTGGTGCTGGCCAACGGCATGGCGGGCAACGAGCTGGTGGAGTGGAAGAACGAGGATTATGACACCTTCCGCAGCCTGCTGATGGAAGTCTGCACCGAGCTGGCCCGCAAGATCGCCGCCGACGGCGAGGGTGCCAGCCGCCTGATCACCTGCACCGTGTCCGGCGCCCGCAATGAGGAAACTGCCGAGCGCCTTGCCAAGGCGGTGGTGGGTTCCTCCCTGGTCAAGGCCGCCATGTTCGGCGCCGACGCCAACTGGGGCCGGGTCATCTGTGCCATGGGCTATTCCAAGGCGCCTTTCCGTCCCGAGTACGTGGATATCCGCTTCGGCTCTGCCGCGGGGGATATTTTGGTGTGTGAAAAGGGCGCGGCAGTGGCCTTTGACGAGGATGCGGCCAAAAAGATCCTGACCCAGGACGAGATCGTCATCGATATCAACGTCAACGAGGGGGACGGCAGCGCCGAATGCTGGGGCTGTGACCTGACGTATGATTATGTGAAGATAAACGGCGACTACCGCACGTAATTAGGAATTAGTAATTAGGAGTTAGGAATGAGAGTGTTCCTGAAATTCCTAATTCCTAACTCCTCATTCCTAATTGAAAAACCGGGAGGTTTTACTCATGTCTTTCAACGAAATTGACAGAGCCACCGTGCTGGCGGAGGCTCTGCCCTACATTCAAAAGTACGCCGGCAAGACCGTGGTGGTCAAATACGGCGGCAACGCCATGGTGTCCGAGGAGCTGCGTCACGCGGTCATCTCCGATATCATCCTGCTGTCCCTGGTCGGTATCCGTGTGGCCATGGTCCACGGCGGCGGCCCGGAGATCAGCGGTATGCTGAAAAAGCTGGACATCCCCTCCAAATTTGTGGACGGCCTGCGTTACACCGACGAGGCCACCATGGACGTGGTGCAGCAGGTGCTGTGCGGCAAGGTGAACAAGGACCTGGTCGCCACCATGAACCGCATGGGGGGTAAGGCTTTGGGCCTGTGCGGCATGGACGGCGCCCTGTTCGAGGCCAAGGCCCTGGATGAGAAGTACGGCCAGGTGGGCGAGATTACCCGGGTCAACGCCGGTGTGGTGGAAACTGCTTTGGCCAACGGTTACATCCCCGTGGTGTCCACCGTGGCCCAGGGTGTGGACGCCGAGTGTGCCTACAACATCAACGCCGACACCGCCGCCGCCAAGCTGGCCACCGCCCTTGGCGCGGAAACTCTGATTTTGCTGACCGACGTGCGGGGCCTGCTCCGGGACCCCAAGGATGAGAATACCCTCATTCCCGACGTGCATATTTCCCAGGTGCCTGAGCTGGCGGCCGACGGCATCATCTCCGGCGGCATGATCCCCAAGATGGAGTGCTGTGTGGAGTCTGTCCGCTCCGGTGTAAAGAGCGCCGTCATCATTGATGGTCGCGTGCCTCACTCCATCCTGATTGAGTTGCTGACCAATGCCGGTATCGGCACGCTGTTGCACGGAACGGAGGGCAACCATGGACTTTGAATTGCTGAAAGCGGCTGACCGCGAATATGTGGTGCAGTCTTACGGCCGATTTGATGTGGCCATTGACCACGGCAAGGGTGCCACCCTGTGGGACGTGGAGGGGAAGGAGTACATCGACTTCACCTCCGGCATCGGTGTAAACTGCCTGGGTTACGGCGACGAGGGTTGGGCCAAGGCCATCTATGAGCAGGCCATGAAGTTGGGTCACATCTCCAACCTGTTCTACTCCGCACCTTATATTGGCTTGGCGCGGGAGTTGTGCCAGCGCACCGGAATGAACAAGGCGTTCTTTGCCAACTCCGGTGCCGAAAGCAACGAGGGTATGATCAAGCTGGCCCGCAAGTATTCCTTCGACAAGTACGGCAAGGGGAGAGGGACGGTCATCACCCTGAACAAGTCCTTCCACGGCCGTACCATCACCACCCTGGCCGCCACCGGACAGGACGTGTTCCACAACTACTTCTTCCCCTTTACCGAGGGGTTCCGCTACGCCGACGCCAACGACCTGGACAGCCTGGAGAGTGTGGCCGGTCACGATGTTTGCGCCGTGATGATGGAGCTGGTCCAGGGTGAGGGCGGCGTGCTGCCCCTGGACAAGGAGTACGTAAAGAAGGTGGCCGACCTGTGCGCTGAGCGGGACTGGCTGCTGCTGGTGGACGAGGTGCAGACCGGCGTTGGCCGGACGGGCAGCCTGTTTGCCTTCCAGCAGTACGAGGTGCAGCCCGACGTGGTGTCCTTTGCCAAGGGTATCGCCGGCGGTCTGCCCATGGGCGGCATTATGACCAACGCCAAGTGCGCCGGGGTCTTTACCGCCGGCACCCACGCCACCACCTTCGGCGGCAACCCCGTGGCCGCCGCCGCGGCCTGCCACGTGCTGGAGCGGCTGAACGACGTGACCCTGGATTCCGTGGCGGAAAAGGGCGCCTACCTGCGCCAACAGATCGAGGCGCTGGACCTGCCCTGCCTGGGTAAGACCCGGGGCATGGGCCTGATGATCGGCATTGAGGTCAAGGGCGATAAGACCAACAAGGAGCTGGCGGCAAAGCTCATCGAAAACGGTCTGCTGTGCCTGACCGCCGGCCCCGGCCTGCGTTTGCTGCCCCCCCTGACCATCACCAGGGAAGAGATGGACAAGGGCGTGGCCATTATGAAGCAGACCTTGAGCGAGATATGAGATAAGAGATATCGCTTATCTTAAAACGGAGGTTAATTATGAAAAAGGACTTATTGAAGCTGCTGGATCTGACCGGCGAGGAAATTCACGAGATTTTGGACGTTGCCGATCAACTGAAGTACGACCAGAAGCACGGCATTCCCCACGAGCATCTCAAGGGTCAGACCCTTGCCATGATTTTTGAGAAAAACTCCACCCGCACCCGTGTTTCCTTCGAGACCGGTATGTTCCAGTTGGGCGGCCACGCTTTGTTCCTGTCCGGTAAGGAGAGTCAGATCGGCCGGGGCGAACCCATTGAGGACACCGCCCGGGTGCTGTCCCGCTACTGCGACGGCATCATGATCCGCACATTCTCCCAGGAGGGGGTGGAGAAGCTGGCCGAATACGCCGATATCCCCGTCATCAACGGCCTGACCGACTTCTGCCATCCTTGTCAGGTGCTGGCCGACCTGATGACCGTCCGGGAGCATAAGGCCAAGCTGGCCGGGCTGAAGATGTGCTACATCGGTGACGGCAACAACATGGCCAACTCCCTCATCGTGGGTGGCCTGAAGTGCGGCATGGCTGTCAGCGTGGCCTGTCCCGAGGGCTATGACCCCGACCCCACCGTGCTGGACTTTGCCAAGAGCGACCCTGCGTTCAAGTTCGAGCTGTGCCGCGACCCCAAGCAGGCCGCCGTGGGCGCCGACGTGGTGTTCACCGACGTGTGGGCCTCCATGGGTCAGGAGGGGGAGAAGGCCCAGCGGGAAAAGGCATTTGCCGGCGTGTACTGTGTGGACGACGAACTGATGGCCGTTACCAACCCCGGCTGCATGGTGCAGCACTGCCTGCCCGCCCACCGGGGGGAGGAGATCACCGCCAAGGTCTTTGAGGACCACGCCGTGGAGATTTTCGACGAGGCGGAGAACCGCCTCCACGCCCAAAAGGCGGTTATGTACCTGCTGATGAAGAAGGACTGACATTATATATATAATGTAAAAAACGGCTGACGGATGTTCCGTCAGCCGTTTTTACGTAATTGTGTGCTGTAGGGGGGCGGGTCAAGACCCGCCCCTACATATCAGGTGTCCGATTCCTCAAAAAATGTATCAATGGGTACGCCGAACACCTTGGCAAAGCCGTACAGCTCGATGTCCGTCACGGTGCGCTGCCTGTCCTCGATGCGGGAGATGGAGCCGCGGCAGACGTAGATAGCCATGGTTTCTAATTTGGCCGACAGAGTTTGCTGGCTCATTTTGTGCTTGCGGCGGAGTTTTCTTAAATTGTCGCCGATCATATTCATTTCGCTGCCGTCAATAATGCGCGCCATAGGGGTTCCCTCCCTAAAAATGTCTTGACATAGGACAAAAGTAATGGCACACTAACCCTAGCTTTGATTTGTCCTATTACAGGACAAATCAAAAGTTTTGGCTGATTGCATCAAGACAAAAGAGAGGGAGAAACCGTATGACAGAAAGAGAGAAAATTCGGAAAACCTATGCAAAAATAAAGAAAAAGCATCCCGACGTCGTTGACAGGCAGGAGCTGGTTGCCCTTGCGATCAAGCAGGAAAAGCGGAGCTTTCTGTTAAGTGGCCTTGGCTTTTTGATACTTGCGATTTTGGCCTTCGCGGGGGTTGTGGGGCTGAGTTTTCTGTCGTTTGGTTCTGTCAAAGGAATGGTGTTTACCGCAGGTCAGTATGGACTTTTGTTTATGGGCATCTTTGCCGTTGCCAAATCTTTTCAGGATTTGGGAATGTGGTTGAGGGTGGAAACGACCTATCGACCGGCGGAGGTGGTAATCCCCAAGGGCGTGCTGACCCGCCAGCGCATTTTGAAGGATGGGTACAGCGCTCTCAAGCAGGAAGGAATGCGGTTTGTCCTCGTGAAGGTGCCTTTGTTCGACAAAGAGGCCAGTGTGGAGTTTGGCAAGTTTCGGTTTCCGGTTTACAAGTACTCGCTGCTGTTCCGAGTGAAGAAGTGGTGGGTGGCGGCCAAGGTCCGCAAATTGGTTTACGCGGACGCGGCCCTCGGAGCGATGTACTACGTGGTTCTTACCATGAGCTATAAAATGGTTGGGGCGTATCAGGCGTCGAATTGGGAGCTGGATGAGGAGCTGGCCGCTCTCTGCGAGCAGCTGCCGGAGGAAGAGGCCAAGCCCGAGCAGGAGCCGGAGCGGCTGCTGGTAGAACCGCCGGTCCGGGTCGTGCGGACCAAAGAGAAGATGGAACTGGTCATGCCCATTGCAGCCATGGTTTTGATGTTGGCAAGTTGCTTTACTGCAGGCATATTGACAATACCGGCGCTTGTGGTGGCGATCATTGCGTTGGTTCGGCAGAGAAGCTGGCTTTCCATTACAAGCATGATCATTGCAGGCGCGGGCTTCTTGCTTAATGTACTTTCTTTCGTTATGGTATTCATTATGTTGAGAGGTTGAGTCGGTATCTCGGGTGGGTCGGCGGCGTGGGCTGCCGACCCGCTTTTTTGGCTGGTTTGGCTTATTGTGTATTTTCTACAATTTACCGAACGAAAGCGCACAAATATGTGCGTATCGACCATTGACTTTAGCGTGGCGAAGTGGTAAAATCCATGTATCTTCCAATCAGGAGCCGAAAGGACGGGTAATCATGAAAAACATGAGTTCTATGTTTATGAATACCAAGTCTGCGTTCGCCACTACGAACGCCGGTTACTCCTGCGCCCAGATGCCCTGCGCTTCTGAGGCTGAATACATTATGCTGTGCGTGGGTGCCGCTGCGGTGGTATCCACTTTTGTTTTGCCCGTAGCGGTACGAGTCAGCGTCGGCGTTATTGTAGCTGTTTTGCTGGCCCTGCGACTGTGGGCCGTACATAAAACAAAATAACCATACCCGAAAGTAGAGTATAGCGTACAGCATTACCACGATACGTTAAACCGACTCAACTTTCTGCTGGGTCGGTTTTTTGTATAATAAAAAAGTCAATTTTTTGAAAAGGAGTCCTGTAAAATGAAAAAGTTCCTGTCCATCATGCTGGCCCTCGTGCTGGCCCTGGGCTGCCTGGCCGGTTGCGGCGAGACTGCCTCCACCTCCACCAGCGGTGACGCCGCTGCTGCCGCCTTCAAGATCGGCGGTACCGGCCCCCTGACCGGTGGCGCTGCCATCTACGGCACTGCCGTTGCCAACGCTGCCAAGATCGCCGTTGACGAGATCAACGCCAAGGGCGGCATCCAGTTCGAGCTGCGTTTCGAGGACGACGCTCACGACGCCGAGAAGGCTGTTAACGCCTACAACGCTCTGAAGGGCTGGGGCATGCAGATCTTCCTGGGCAGCGTTACCTCCACTCCCGGTGTTGCCACCTCTGCCCAGGCCAATGCCGACAACATCTTCTTCCTGACCCCCTCCGGCTCCTCCACCGACGTTCTGGGCGGCGTGGCTGACCCCCTGACCGGTACCGTCAGTGTTGAGCGCAAGAGCAACGTCTTCCAGGTCTGCTTCACCGACCCCAACCAGGGCCTGGCTTCCGCTCAGTACATTGCTGACAAGGCTCTGGGTGAGAAGATCGCCGTTATCTACAAGAACGACGACGTGTACTCCACCGGTATCTACAACAGCTTTAAGGCCGAGGCTGATAAGCTGGGTCTGAACATCGTGTCCACCACCACCTTCACCACCGACAGCCAGAACGACTTCTCCGCTCAGATCGGCAAGGCTAAGGATGCCGGCGCTGACCTGATCTTCCTGCCCATGTACTACGATGCCGCCTCCCTGATCCTGAACCAGGCCAACGCCATCGGCTACGCCCCCAAGTTCTTCGGCGTGGACGGCATGGACGGTATCCTGGCCGTTGAGGGCTTTGACACCAGCCTGGCTGAGGGCGTCATGCTGCTGACCCCCTTCGCCGCCGACGCTGAGGACGAGGCCACCAAGAGCTTCGTTGCCAAGTACGAGGCTGCCTACGGCGAGACTCCCAACCAGTTCGCCGCCGATGCTTACGACGCTGTGTACGCCATCGCCGCTGCTCTGGAGAAGGCCGGTGCCACTCCCGATATGTCCGCCAGCGACCTGTGCGACGCTCTGGTCGCCCAGTTTACCTCCGCCGAGTTCTCCTTCGACGGTCTGACCGGTGCCGGAATGAAGTGGAGCGCTACCGGTGAGGTCTCCAAGGACCCCAAGGGTATGATGATCCAGGGCGGCAAGTACGTCAGCATGGACTAATTGCAGATTACTCTGCCCTTTGTATGTAAGGTACAAGAGGGCTGCCGATGTTCGGCAGCCCTCTTCCTTATATTTTTGGAAAGCGGGCTTGTCTGAGGCCTGCCGATGGTTTGCGGCATGCTTCAGATGGGTCCGGTTTGACCGGGAAAATCCCATCGTAACGAGAGAAAATGAGGTGTAGTATCATGTCCTTTTTAGAAACGCTGATTAATGGCATCAGTCTGGGCAGCGTGTACGCGATCATTGCCCTTGGCTATACCATGGTTTACGGCATCGCCAAGATGCTGAACTTTGCCCACGGCGACGTCATCATGGTGGGCGGTTTCGCCTGTTTCTTTATGACGTCTTCCTCTGCGCTGGATCTGCATCCTGCTTTGGGCGTGTTGGTGGCCGTGGTGGTATGTACCGCCTTGGGTATCTTGATTGAGCGAATGGCCTACAAGCCCCTGCGTCAGGCTCCGTCCCTGGCGGTTTTGATTACTGCTATCGGTGTCAGCTACTTCCTGCAGAACGGAATGTTGTTGTTGCTGATGAAGGCGCTGAAGCGCTCTCAGAAGGTGAGCTTCCCCAAACTTTTTGGCGACAAGTCCTTTAACTTTGGTGAGATTACGATTTCTGTGACGACTATCGTAACCATTGCGGCCTGCGTGGTCATCATGCTGGCCCTGACCTGGTTCACCAGCAGGACCAAGATGGGCAAAGCCATGCGTGCCTGTTCTGAGGATAAGGCGGCGGCGCAGCTGATGGGTATCAACGTCAACACCACTATCTCCGTCACCTTCGCCATCGGCTCCGCCTTGGCTGCCATTGCCGGTGTTCTGATGTGCACTGCCTACCCCAATTTGGAGCCGACGACCGGCGCCATGCCCGGCATCAAGGCCTTTACCGCTGCCGTATTTGGCGGTATCGGTTCCATCCCCGGCGCTCTGTTGGGCGGCGTTTTGCTGGGTGTCATTGAAATTGTGGCAAAGTCCTCGCCTTTGGATGCGCTGGCCGATGCCATTGTGTTTGCTGTGCTGATCATTGTCCTGCTGGTGAAACCCACCGGTCTGTTGGGCAAGAAGATCCGTGAGAAAGTGTAAGGTGGAGCCATGAAGAAATCTACCATTACGAATTATGCTACTTACGGCGGTGTGATTATCGCCTTTGTGGTGCTGTATATTCTGAACAACTTTGGTATGCTGGGCCCCGTGCTGAGCGGACAGTTGGTTCCCATCTGTGCCTATGTGGTCATGGCCCTGTCCCTGAACCTGACGGTTGGCGTGCTGGGTGAGCTGAGCCTGGGCCATGCCGGCTTTATGAGCGTGGGTGCCTTCGCCGGTGCTACTGCCAACATTGCTTTGGCTGCCTCCATTCCCAACACGGGCGTGCGCCTGGCGGTTGTGCTGGTGATTGCCACGATCTGTGCCGCTATCGCCGGTGTGCTGATCGGTATTCCGGTTCTGCGTCTGAGAGGTGACTATTTGGCCATCGTGACCCTGGCCTTTGGTGAGATCATCAAGTCCATCATCAACAACCTGTATATCGGTATGGATGCAAAGGGTCTGCACTTTGCTTTCCTCAATGCCGAGAACCTAAAGATGGATGGCGGCAAAATGATTCTCAAAGGATCCCAAGGTATTACAATTATGCCGACGTCTACCTTTGTAGCAGGCTTCGTCCTGGTGATGATTACCTTGGTCATCATCTTCAACCTGGTGGGCAGCCGATCCGGCCGTGCCATCATGGCCCTGCGTGACAACCGCATCGCCGCCGAGAGCGTAGGTATCAACGTGACCAAATACAAGATGATGGCTTTCGTTACCTCCGCCGCCCTGGCCGGTGCCGCCGGCGCTCTGTATGCTCAGGGCATGTTTGTGTTGGATCCCAAAAAGTTCAACTACGATACCTCGATTCTGATTTTGGTGTTCGTGGTGTTGGGCGGTTTGGGTCGTATGTGGGGTTCCATCATTGCCGCTGCCGCTTTGACTGTGTTGCCTGAGCTGCTGCGTGAAGTTAGGGATTACCGTATGTTGGCTTATGCTATCGTGCTGATTTTGGTGATGCTGGTTACCAACAACCCCACCATCAAGAACTTTGTTCAGGCCATTGCCGAGAAGTTTAAGGGAAAGAAAGTTGAAACGAAAGGAGCGGGTCAGCAATGAGTAAGTTTGATCAAAACTACCCCAAGCCTAAGCTGGTGCCTGTTCCCAGCACCAACATCATTCCCGACCGTGATGTGGGCCAAAGCCCCATTTTGGAGTGCCGCCACCTGGGTATCGACTTTGGCGGCCTGAGCGCCGTGGCCGACTTCAACATGGCCATTGGCCGCACCGAGATTGCCGGCCTTATCGGTCCCAACGGCGCCGGTAAGACCACGGTGTTCAACCTGCTGACCAAGGTGTATCAGCCCACCCGCGGCACCATCCTGCTGGATGGTCAGGATACCCACAACATGGACACCGCCCACGTCAACCGGGCCGGTATCGCCCGTACCTTCCAGAATATCCGTCTGTTCGAGAAGATGAGCGTGCTGGACAACGTGCTGGTGGGCCTGCACAACGAGATGAAGAACGGTATGTTCTCCAGCGTGCTGCGTTTGCCTCAGCACTGGATCCAGGAGAAGAAGGCCAAGCAGAAGGCGCTGGAACTGCTGTCTATTTTCGATATGCAGGACATGGCAAACGCCCAGGCCGGCTCTCTGCCCTACGGCGCCCAGCGCCGGCTGGAGATCGTCCGCGCCCTGGCGACCAATCCCAAGCTGCTGCTGCTGGATGAGCCTGCCGCCGGTATGAACCCCACCGAGACCGCCGAACTGATGGAGAATATCCGCAAGATCCGTGACACCTTCCAAATCGCCATCATGCTCATCGAGCATGACATGAACCTGGTCATGGGCGTGTGCGAGGGTATCTGCGTGCTGAACTTCGGTAAGATCATCGCCAAGGGTACGCCTGAGGATATTCAGGGCAACCCCGCGGTTATCGAGGCGTACCTCGGCAAGAAGAAGGAGGGCTAAGAGATGGCACTGCTGACAGTTGATAATATCCACGTCTATTACGGCAGCATCCACGCCGTCAAGGGTGTCTCCTTTGAGGTCAACGAGGGTGAGATCGTCACCCTCATCGGTGCCAACGGCGCCGGTAAGTCCACCGTGCTGAACACCGTGTCCGGCCTGCTGCATCCCCGCACCGGCACCATCACCTTTAATGGCAAGGATATGAAGGGCATTGCGCCTCACAAAATCGTTAAGCACGGCTTGGCCCAGTGTCCGGAGGGGCGCCGCATCTTCCTGCAGATGACCGTGGAGGAGAATTTGGAGATGGGTGCGTATACCCAGTCCAACTCCACCATTGCCACTGATATCGCCGACGTGTACAAGCGTTTCCCCCGCCTGGAGGAGCGCCGCAAGCAGGTCGCCGGTACTCTGTCCGGCGGTGAGCAGCAAATGCTGGCTATGGGCCGCGCGCTCATGAGCCGCCCCAAGCTGCTGATGCTGGACGAGCCGTCCATGGGTCTGGCCCCCATTTTGGTGGAGCAGATCTTCGACATCATCCGGGAGCTGCACGCTGCCGGCACCACCATCCTGCTGGTGGAGCAGAACGCCCAGGCGGCCCTTTCCGTGGCCGACCGCGCCTACGTGTTGGAGACCGGTAAGATCTCCCTCAGCGGCACCGGCGCGGAGCTGCTGGCTAGCGACAAGGTCCGTGAGGCGTACCTCGGCGGCTGATACCTGTATGTAAAGTGTCCCCGCGCCCGACCGGTTCGGGCGCGGGGCATTTGTTTATGAAAAGTTTGCAACAAGGCAATTGAATGGGGTGGGGGAGTATGGTAAAATCTCCACATAGAAAGAAAAGGGAGGAACCGTCATGAAACGTATCCTGTCGATCCTGCTGTCCGTTGTGTTGGTACTGGGGATGATCCCGGCCACCTTTGCGGCAGGGGAGGAGTTTAAGGGAGCTGCCGACAACCTGTATCAGCTGGGCCTGGTCAGCGGCACCGGTACGGACGCAAACGGCGACCCTATCTATGAACTGGACCGCGCCCCCACCCGCAGCGAGGCTATCACCGTACTGGTCAAACTGCTGGGCAAGGCGGACGAAGCGGGCAAGGGTGGCTGGAACACGCCCTTTACCGATGTACCCGGCTGGGCGCAGAATTTTGTGGGCTACGCCTACGCCAACGGCCTGACCGCAGGCACCTCCGCCACTACCTTCGGCGGCGACGATCTGGTGACGGCGGCCCAGTACATCACCTTTGTGCTGAAAGCCCTGGGCTACAGCGCCAACGGCGATTTCCAATGGGACAAGGCGTGGGTGCTGTCCGACCAGTTGGGTATTACCGGCGGGCGCTACAACGCCAATACCACGACCTTCCTGCGGGGGGACGTGTTTGCCATCTCTGAGGCGGCCCTGAAGGTCAAGGTGAAGGGCAGCGACCAGACCCTGGCGGAAAAGCTGATGGGTACCGGTGCGTTCACCCGGGCGCAGTATGATAGGGTATACGGCGGGGAAAAGAAGGTGCTGACGGCGGAAGAGGTGTACGCCCTGTGTTCGCCGGCGGTGTTTTATGTTGAGGTGTATGATTCCGCCAACCGAGCGATTGCCACCGGAAGCGGTTTCTTTATTGATTCCACCGGAAAGGCTGTTACCAATTACCACGTGATCGAGGGTGCGCAATCGGCAAGCATAACCACCTCCGACACAAAGAAAACCTATAAAGTTACCGGCGTATACGACTACAGTGTGCAGGAGGATTGGGCGGTCATCCAAGTGGACGGAAGCGGCTTCTCCTGCCTTGAGATCGGTGACACGTCCACTGTGGTGGGCGGCGCCACAGTCTATGCCATTGGCAGCCCCCTCGGCTTGCAGAACAGCATTTCCCAGGGCTTGATTTCCAATGTGTCCCGCATTGAAAACGGCGTCAGCTACATCCAAACCTCTGCGGCGATTTCCTCGGGCAGCAGTGGCGGTGCGCTGATCAACAAGTACGGCGAGGTGGTGGGTATCACTTCTGCCTCCTATCTGGAGGGGCAAAATCTGAACCTGGCCCTGCCTATTACCATTATTGAAGGTTACAGCACAGCCGGTCTGCAGCCTGTAAGCGCGGCCACCCCCAAACCCTCTGTCAGTTATGAACTGGACAAGAACTCCGTGTCGCTGAAGGTGGGCGAGAGCGCTTTGGTCAGCATGGATGCCGTGGAGACCAACGTTGGCGGGACGATCACTTACTCCATAAAGAGCGGGGATAAATCCGTTGCCACGGTGGATTGGGACGACATGGATGACCGACAGCTGCCCTGGGATATCCGCATTACCGGCATCAAGGCGGGCAGCACCACTCTGACTATCTATAACGACAAAACCGAGGATACGATTTCCATTCCCATCGTCGTGGCGGCACCGGCGGCCAGTATCAGCTACCGGCTCAGCGCCCAGTCTGTTGCGGTGGGGGAGGGGAACAGCGCCCTGATCAGCATGGATACAGTGGAAACCAATATCAATGACGGTGTTACCTACTACATAGAGAGTGAGGATGACTCCGTTGCCACGGTGGATTGGGACGACATGGATGACGAGTATCTGCCCTGGGATATTCGTATCACCGGCGTTAAGGCGGGCAGCACCACCCTCATTATCAGCAACGACCAGACCGATGACACCATTTCCGTCCCCATCGTCGTCACAGCGACCACGAGGCGGCAGGCGGCGTACACGGCTTTGAAGAATTTTGTACTGAATCATTACAACGAAACATTTAGTGAAACGAAAGAAAAGATGTTTGAGTACGAAACGGAGGACTTCACCTACCAACTGATTTATGACAAACAAATTGACGCCGTTGCAGTCCGGGAAATTTTTTGGGCGGACAGCGGCGAATACGTGTCGTATATCATGCTGGATGCGCAGGGGACGACCTACGCCACGGCGATTTATATGTATGAGCCGGATGAGTATGAGTGGAGCTACCACGGACTGCGTACCATTGATGCCAAAACGTTTCATGAGGAGTCTACCACTCCCTTTGATGAGTATGAGGGAGCGGTCCCGGGACAGGAGAGCGTGATCCGGAGCATATCCAATCTGTTGATCGTGGATTCACTGGAATTTGTTGATGTTGTTTTGCAGGAGCTGTGCCAATCGGAATATACCGTGAAGGATTTTGGCTTTACCCGCCTTGGGTGATGAGGAAAACCAATGAAACGAAACCATGCGCCCGCAACCTTTCGGCTGCGGGCGCATGGTTTTGTACGAGGGTCCGTATATCGAACCGGGGTCGCCTCCCGGTGGACGAAAAAAGGAAGTTACCCAAAAGGGTAACTTCCTTTTTTGGTGCGCGAGGTGGGAGTCGAACCCACACGCCCTTGCGAGCACTGGCACCTGAAGCCAGCGAGTCTACCAATTCCACCACTCGCGCATTTGGTAGTGGAGTTCCGCTCGGAACAAGTGATATATTACCACTACCGCCCGGCTTTGTCAACACCTTTTTTCGAAAAATGCGCAAAATTTTTCCCGGCAAAAAAACGCCCCAAAACCTTGCGGTTTGGGGCGTTTTGGGCAGGGGAGAGGTGGGGTGGATCAACCCACGAAATCGGCAAGCTTCTGGGTGTCCAGACCCTCGCGGTTCAGCAGGAACCGGGCCAGCTCACGGGCGATGGTCAGCACGCCGCCCGCCTCGTCAGATTCGATGTTCAGAGGCAGCAGGGGATCGTGCAGAGAAAGGCGCAGCAGGAACCAGCCGTTGCCGTGGTCGGCGTCCAGGTTGACGCGCACGCCCTCGTAATTGTTGGGGGCGATGGTCCAGCCGGGCTGGTTGGCGGCGTAGGCCTGCAGTTCGTCCAGCACCTGCTGGCCGCAGGCCTTGAAGTCCTCGGGGAGGATGTTCAGGCGCAGCTCCTTGCTCTCGGCGGGCTCGGCCAAATCGTCGATGAGGGAGGCCAGGGTGTACCCCTCCTTCTTGCCCCGGGCCAGCTCGATGAGCAGCTTGGTGACCAGGTAAGCGCCGTCGTCCAGGAAGTAGTTTTCCTTCAGGGCGCCGTGGCCGGAGGTCTCGATGGCCAGCTGGCTGTCCTGGCCGGCGGCGTTCAGACGGATGGACTCGTTGATGACGTTGCGATAGCCGCGCTTGAAGCGGTGATGGACACCGCCCCGCTTGGCGATGAACTCGGCCAGGCCGGTGGAGGTGATGGAGTCGGTGACGATGGTGGTGCCGGGATGCTCCCGCAGCAGGATGACCGCCAGCATGGCGATGATGCGGTTGCGGTTGAGTTCGCTGCCGTCGGCCAGCACGGCGCCGGCGCGGTCTACGTCGGTGTCAAAGATAATGCCCAGGTCGGCCTTGTTGGCTTTCACAGCACCGGTGATGGCTTCCATGGCGGCGCCGTCCTCGGGGTTGGGGATGTGGTTGGGGAAGGAACCGTCGGGGTCCAGGAACTGGCTGCCCTCGGTGTTGGCGCCCAGAGGCTGCAGCACCTTCTCCACGTAGAAGCCGCCCGCGCCGTTGCCGGCGTCCACCACGATGCGGAAGCCGTCCAGGGGCTTGGCCTCGCCGGTGGCGGTGCGGACCTTGTCCACCAAAATGGCGGCGTAGTCGTCCATGAACTCACCCTTGGCCACGGTGGTGGCGGGCAGGCCGGTGACCTCGTCGCCGGCGGCGAAGGTCAGAATGGCGGCGATGTCCTGCTTCTCCAGGCCGCCGTCCTTGGTGAAGAACTTAAAGCCGTTGCGGTTGAAGGGCAGGTGGCTGGCGGTGATCATGACGGAGGCGTCATAGGGCTGGGCGCCGGCCACGGTACTCATGAACATGGCGGGGGTGGAGGCCATACCGATGTCGGTGACCTGGACGCCCTGCTGGGCCATGGCGGAACACAGCCAATCGCACAGGGTGGGGCCGGACAGGCGGGAGTCACGGCCTACGGACACACGCAGGGTGTCCTTGCCCAGCCGCTGGCGCAGCCACAGGGCAAAGCCGCGGCCGATGTCCCGGCAGGCCTGCTCGGTCAGGTTGACGTGCTGGCCCTCGATGCCCTCCAAAGCTACGCCACGGATGTCGCTGCCGTTTTGCAGTTTCTTATAATCCATGATACATTCTCCTTATTCCATATTTATAAGTGTTGCGCTTGTCCTTATCATAGCATTGATTTGGCCCAAAGGCAACAGGTGGAGCGGAAAATTGTGGGTATAAATAAGGCGCGTGGAGTGTGGCAAAGACGGAGGGATGTGGAAAGTTTGCAAAATCTTCATAACCACGTCGATATTTGTTCGTGGGGACCTGCTATACTCACCGTGCGATCATAAGGCTTGAATGGAAAGGAGGTAATCGTTACGCAATACCGACATGAATGGAAACAGCCCATTACCTATGGGGATATGTTGATCCTGCGCCAGCGGCTGCGGGCGGTCATGCAGCCGGACGGCATGGATATGGGCGGCGGTCGCGGCGGCGTGACCACAGGGCAGCAGAATGGTCTGTTGGGGACCAATGCGGTGCTGCTCGCCGTGTCGGTACCGGTCCTTGCGGTCGGGATAGCTATTGCGGCCGGGTTCCGGCGCAGACGGTGAAACCAATTTATAGAAACGAAAACAAAGACCCGCGAAAGCAAATGCTTTCGCGGGTCTTTGGAGCTGGTGGAGGGATTTGAACCCTCGACCTACTGATTACGAATCAACAGGTCTAAATAGCCCCTTTGACACTCTTAATATTGGTCTTTACAACGTTTTTTTGGTCGGCATTGACCGAAACGGTAATTGATGAACGAAAATCTCGCCATTAGGTGCTATTGATTACGTTTTTATTGTATCATAAAGTTATGAACATTTCAAGATGATTTTAACTTTTAGACACAAATTCTCTTTATAACCTTGAATTATTCATAATTTTGTGATAAAATAAATAGGGTGATGATAATTGATTGTAAAATGTTCATTTTGTGGAAAACAAAAAATTGTAGATACAGAACTCTATGGGACACCATTGGTACATTGTGATTCATGTAAGAAATTATTCTATGACAACAAAATAAAAGAACCTGCGTTAAATCCACCACCAATAAACGAAAGGGAAAAATTAAGTTTTTTTATATACTTAGGAGTCTTTTTTGGTTTGGGATTCACAATATTTGGTTTATCGGGAGTTTTTACTGAAGGTACAGATTATTTATTGTTTCTGATTTTTGGATTGGTATGGACAGCTGGTTCTGTACTTTTGATATGGTCGACATACCGAGATAAGAACAAAAGAAACGAACACTATCTTAAACTCTTAAGGGATTCGCAACAAAGATTATCTAGTGTTGATTATCAAGAACAGTTAATTGTTGCTTCTAACGGAAATGCAGATGTTGTTTCACTTTTGAGAAAGTACAATCTATCAAACAATTTAGATTTTATTCTTGATGTTGATAGCATTATACATAAATACGAATTGTTGAACGAAACTGTCGATACCAATGAAAACAACGAACAGGTTGAATCTGACAATATTGCCGAACAGAATGATACCAAAGAAATCCCCAATATAGATATGAGCATTAAACTTTTTTGTAGAAAATGTGGTACAGAGTTGCTTGTGGATAGCGACTTTTGTCACCGTTGTGGCGAAAAAGTTATAATAAAATAAACAAATATAAGGAGAGCGAAAGTATGATACAGGCAATTATAGCAATGATTATTGCGAACATTAAGTTCAAAAGTATGTTGAAAAAGTGTTTGATAGTTGATACTTCTACGGATGTTGAAATGTTCGAATACAAAGGAAAGGTTTATGACAAAAAGAAGTTTATTGAACTTAAAGTAGAATCATTACAATATTCTGGTATTAGCCAAAGAAATCTAAAAAAGACTTTGGAAGAGTATGAGTCTGGACTGGTAAAGAGCAAGCATCCTGATTTAGATATGGCGTTTATCGAAGCGTATAAAGCGGTGATTAGATAATTTAACACTACATACATTCAAGAGCGGAGGTTTTTCCTCCGCTCTTGTTATATTTCGGGAGCAATCGACAGTAAAATATAACAAACAAATCCAAATGGAAAGAATATAGAAAGGCAGGAAAAAAGATGGTCGGAAAGAAAAGGCAACTGAAAGGACGGTTAGACAATAAGGTTATGAGACTTGTTTGTCAAACTTTACTTTCTACCAAAATGAGTATGAAGAAACGGCACGAAGTGTCGCTTCTTCATACGAAAATGGAAAAACGCTCTCATTTGAGCGTTTCGCAAAATGGGGTTATACCCTTTGTCCTCGTCCCTATCGGGATAAAAAAGCGGTTATAGTCTTAACTATCAAAACGTAAAGGGGGTGCGACTATGGGAAGAAAGAGCGGTAATATCACTATGCTGTTGAACAAACGCATAGACGAATTGCTCCGCATCGGTGAGAAGAAAGTAAAAGATGACCCGACAAACTCAAATCGTGTCGAGGGTATTCACTCGATACAGACCGCCTCAACCTACCGAGCGGTAGCAAAGCAACTGGGAGAATACCTCAAAGAGCAGGGCGTGAGGAATATCGGGGATATTGACCGAACACACATAGCAGGGTTTATGTCCGAGCGTAAGGACTTGTCTGCGTTCACGCATAGCAAGGATTTGTCGGCTATCAACAAAATACTTGATACACGCTATACTGTCCGAGAGTTTGGACTACCGCAACGCAGTTATCACGATGTGTCAAACAACAGAGGTCTTGCGGTAAGAGATACGAGCGGAGCAGAACGCAACCGAGAGGCACTTTCTTTTGTTCGTGCCTGCGGTATGCGTAGGGAGAGCATAGACCGAATAACACCGAGCGATTTTTTGAGGGATAAAGACGGTCTGTGTGTCGGGGTACATCTCATTGAAAAGGGTGGCCGTGAGAGAATGGCGGTTATTATTGAGCAAGACAGGGAACGCATTACCGAGATTGTCAATAGAGCCATAGAGCAAAGCGGAGAGCATCAGCCGTTCTTGAAAACACCCGACTCAAACGCCAATCCGCACTATGAACGCAGAGAGTACGCCGAGAGATTATATACAGACCTTATCAACGCAAAGGAAAGCGGTTTCGACTACTACGCCAATATGAGAGAGCAGTTTATAGATGAGTACAACTTCGAGAGAGCCACACACGGCAGAGCCGAGATAATCAAGGGGTTTGAGCGTGATATCCTTGCGGAAGTCTCCCAAAATCTCGGACACAACCGTATCAGCGTTGTATATTACAGTTATTTGAACATAGCATAATTATATTTTGCTTGTTATTACATAGAATATATTAAGCCCGAATGGGTAATACAAGTGGGCGGAAATAAAATGGTGAGGCTATCGAAATTACCCTTTCGGTAGCATTATATTTTTGCTCGAACACCTTTCCTCTTTATTTTTCCAAAAAAATATGAATAATGTATATGTAGCAAAGTAACAAACACTATTTTCTCACATTATTTCAACTACTTTAAGGCTACATCGTGGCAGTTATCATTCCTGCCACGATGTAGCACAATGTAGCAAAAATCATAAAAATACTAAAAATAAGGAGGACTCAATATGAGTAAAACTCGCACTATGAGAAGTGCTTTTATAAGAATCTCAGCCACAAATAACACAAAGGACGGCTTAGTGGAATACACCAAAGAGCAAATCAAGTCAATGGTGGAGGGCTTCTGCGACAGATACACCAATACCAAATACGCCTACATCTGCCACGACAAAGACATTTCCCCCGACGGAGCCGTTCCGACACACTATCACATTTACTTTAAGTTCAAGACCCCAGTTCATTTCCCCTATCTAAAAGAGGCTTTTCCTTATGGGGACATCGAGAAGTCGAGGTCGGCTAATGCTTGTGTTCAATACCTCATACACAAGAACAATCCCGAAAAGACACAGTATAGCAAAGACGAGGTTATTACCAATTTTACACAAGAGCAGATTGACTATCTGTTTCTCAACAACAAGAAAATGGAAAAACTCAATGAGGAGTCCGAACTTACCGACATATTGGAAAGCATAGGCAACAACGAAATTAGGCGTTTCAACATGTTTGAGCATATCAGCGTAGAACTTTATAGCAAACACCGAACGAAAATCGAAAACGCCTTTAAGTACAGAGATATTAAACTTATGAATAACCCGAACAGAAATATAGATGTAATCTTTGTGACGGGAGCAGCAGGCAACGGAAAGACAACCTTTGCCAAATCATTCGGCAACGGCTATAATGGCGTTTGCGTTTCCTCGTCCTCAAATGACCCACTTCAAGACTACTGCGACCAAGACGTTCTTATTCTTGATGATTTGCGTGATGATGATTTCAAGTTTCAAGACCTTTTGAAAATCCTTGACCCTCACACCTCATCAAGTGCCAAGAGCAGATACAGCAACAAGATATTCATAGGAAAACTTATAATCATAACGAGTTATAAGACCCTTAACGATTGGTATTCCAAAGTCCCTCGTGATGCTAAAAGACAGTTATACCGCAGAATATCGCTTTATGTTGAAGTCGAAAAAGAGGAAATCAAGATTTACACGACAGACGCTGACTTGAACAACACCCTTTCTGCCACGCTCCCGAACGTAGTGCCTACACTCGTCAATGAAGCAGAAAAGGCAAAAAAGACAGACGAGTTCGTGAGTGGGGCAATCAATCATTATTTCGACTCGATGAAAAACTTTGTGTCCGAGGAAGAAATCGAAAGAAGTCTGGCAGGTGTCAAGTTCGGGGCGGATGCTTGTAGTGAGGAAGAATTACCATTCTAATTAAGGGGGAAATACAATGAGAAAGAATAAAAATGGCTTTGGCAAATATGAATATATGGTTATCAAGGTAATCTTAACCATTGCCCGACAGATAAACGACAACGAGGAAAGAAAGGATTTTATCAGCCGAGTAAGGCTTTACGATAAAGAGGGAAACGAAATCCCTTTGTTTCTCAAACAGTTGGATAAAAATTGACTAATGGCGTTCTGCTATCGCACAGAACGCCATTTTCTTTTTACATATTGGGAAAGAGGTGGAAACACTCTAAAACATCATTGGGGGTCATATCCAAAATCAAGGCTAACGCCATAATCTCACTTGCGGTGAAATCCGACTTGCCCGACATTTTACGGCGGAGTGTCGCATCTGTGATGACACGCCCTAAGAGGTTATTGAAAATCATATATCTTCGTTTATATATCGTCTTAACACACGGACATCACTAATCAGCATAAGTTTTCTTGTTTTCTCGGTATCTTCAAGAGTGCCGTATGTTTTGGTTGCGAATGTTCGTCTAAACTCATGACACGCTCTCGGCTTGACCCCTGCCACATTACAAAGCTCATACATATTCTTGGAAACTGTGTCAGGGTGAAGCATATTCCCCTCAACATTGGGGAAAAGGTACTCATAGCCTTCCTCTTTAAGCCGTGTCATTTTCAAATATCTTCTCAAAGCGACTTTCAAATCGGAGTTAAGGGGGATTTGCTGAATCTTGAATACATTGTTTCTCTTAATGTGTCGGAGAATCAAGAGGTTTTCTTCAAACCGCACATCTTCAATCAGCATATTGACAAGTGTGCCTCGTCTTATGCCAGTGAGCAAAAATGTAATCATCATATAATAGTCCCTTACCTCGCTGAATGTTTTAGAGGTTTTGTATCGGCAATTCAAGAGTTGCTTTATTTCTTCATCGGAATACACCGTAACCTCGTCTTTAGCAGGGGCTTGAAAGAGTTTGATTTTGAAAGGTACAAGGTTTTCTTCCTCAAATAGATAGGAAGTAAAGGCTTTTAATGTCCTCAAATATGTGTTGCGTGTTTCTACGGCTATCTCCATATCTAAAAGATGAAGCTTGTATTTTTCAACAAGGTCTTTGTCTATCTCGGAAATATCTGTATAGGCTTTATCGTCGCAGAACTTCAAGAAGTCCTTAATTGAGCCTTTGTAGGAACGAATGGTAGCATCTCTGCGACCCTCGGCAATCTTTGATGTAATAAAACTATCGAAAGCGTTTATAATCGAAACGCCACTTTTCTCTATGTTCTTAATTTTTCTCTTCATAACAGTTTAATCTCCTTTATCACAATATATCTATAATCAGCATCACCTCTGCGCAGAGATTATTTTTTTGCTTGTACCAGTATTGTAACATATTTTTTGGCAAAAGTAAAGAGTGAGCGGTCAAAAATTACCGATTATTTTTGATAGCGTAAGATAATTACGAAATTGTGGGCAAATCATATTATACTAAAAACAGAATTGAGTTTATTTAGTATAATATGCGTTTTCCCAGCATCAGCAAATTGTTAGAAAAAATACTCAAAAATATTTTTCCTCGTCTAGCTGAAAATCAAAAAATTACAGACCTATTGATTACACAAAAAACAAACCCCTTTCCGTGATTGTAAAAACCACGAAAAGAGGCTTGTTATAAGGGTTTGGAGCTGGTGGAGGGATTTGAACCCTCGGCCTATTGATTACGAATCAATTGCGCTACCCCTGCGCCACACCAGCATTGCTATTTAGTTGTAAAACTCGTAATACAATTACGAATCAGTTGCGCTACCCCTGCGCCACACCAGCGTATTCGGTTTGTCGCAACTGCGACAGGGGCATGATACCACAAAAAAACGCCCCTGTCAATCGCGGCAGGGGAAAAGAATTATACAATTTGTATAGTCTGCGCGGGGGCGGCGAAAGGTCCGTGGGTGATGGGTTCTCAAAAGCGGAGAATTCCCCGAAAAGCGGGTACAAAACAGCATGAAATACCGTGAGAACGCCCTTGGAAAAGGGGGACATAATCTAGATGCGGAAAATAAACTACTAAAAGTTTTACACAATTTCCACAGAGTTTTCCACATGGATAAAACGATTGCCGCACAAGGGGTAAGCTGTTGCGGTGGAAAAAACAGGGAATTGTGAAACGCTGAGAAACAAAAAATAAAAGTTCGCCGCAGGTAGACATAAAACATGGATTGGGGAGCGGGACGGCGGTTTTGAAAAAAGAACCGCCGCCCCGCTGTTTTTGCGGAGCGGCGGTCAAATCTTGTCAGAGAATTCGCCGTGCGGTGGTGTAGACACGGGTGTAATAGGGGGTGTTCAGGCTGCTGATGATTACACCCACCTTGGAAGAGGAGGCGTGGAGAAATTCTCCGTTGCCGATGTAGATGCCCACGTGGGTGGCCCGGGCTTTGTTGCTGTTGGCGTTGTTGAAGAACACCAGGTCGCCGGGGAGCAGGTTTTCCTTGCTGACCTCCACGCCGTTATCCAACTGTTGGGTGGCGGTACGGCGGATAGAGTAGCCGAAGTTCTTGTAGACATATTGCGTCAGGCCGGAGCAGTCAAACTTGTTGGGGCCGGAGCCGCCAAGGACGTAAGGGCAGCCGAGGAACTTGTGGGCAAAGGCCACGATCTCGGCCTGCTTGGCGGTCATACCGGGGTCCAGCAGGGTGACGTAGTCGGCGCTGACGTAGCCCTGCTCGATGCGGTACCAGCCGTCCAGCGTTTCCAGAATTTCCACCTGGGCGCCGGCGGACAGAGTGGCCACCTTGGCCTGGTCGGTGCCGGGACCCTTGCGCACGTTCAGGGAGGACGCGCTGACAAAACCATAGGTTTTGGCGGGTTCCGCCGGAGTGGGGGCCTCGTCCGCAGGGGGGGTGGTCTCGTCCGTGGGGGCGGTCTCGCCGTCGGTCAGACGGACATACTGGCTGGCCACGTATCCCTCCCGCTCGCCGGCACGGACACGGTACCAGCTGTCGCCTACGGCCTCCAGCACCTCCAGCGCGCTGCCGGAGCGCAGCAGGGTGATCACGGAAGAGGAGGTACTACTGGCCGAACGCAGGCGCAGGCCATCCTCCGCAGTGACGACCCCGGGGGCGGCCAGGGCGGAGCCGGTCAGCAGACCGGCGATCAGGACAGACAGGATGGGACGGGCGGCAGCACGCAAAAATCGTCGCTCGTTCATTCGTTTCATAGGCTTACTTACTGCTCAGGGCGCGGTCCAGCCACACGCAGGCCACGTCCATGGCGGCGTACAGGCTGTCCTTTTCGGTTTTCTTCACCACGCGGTCCCGGCTTTTCAGGTCGGGGTCGGTCAGTTGCAGCTGGACCGCCACCTTGGTGGCAACGTCCAGATCGTCCACCTTGATGGTGGACAGGACCTGCAGCATGATGATGTATTTTTCGGCCATGGTGCCGTAATAGATCAGGTTATCCTTACGGCGCAGGGGGCGGCCCTTATAAGTCAAGGGGAGCTTTTCGGATGCCATAGTGCATATCCTCCTCATCATAATTTTTATGCTAAGATTTTAACATGATTTCCACGCTCTGTCAAATCCATAATCTTCCGGATTTGGACAAAAAGAAAACGGACCGGGAGGACCCGTCCGCAATAAAAATGAGAGTAAAAGCGAAAAAACAGTTGACAAACATATATAGTATGTGGTAAACTAAAATGCTTTTATATCCCCATCGGAGGCAGCCATGCCCCCATCATGTTGTAAGCGAAGTATAACAGGTGGCGGTGTGGTTGACAAGAGGGGGAGTTGAAAAGGTGACAACTGCGCCGAGCGTGCGCACCACAAATCAGAAAATTACCCGTTCAGACGGAAGAAAGCGAGTTGATTGTAGAATGGTCAAAGACGTGTACTACGGCAAGACCCTGCGCAAGAGCTTTAACCGCTACGAGGAAATTCTGGAGATGCCCAACCTGTTGGAGATCCAGAAGGATTCCTATCAGTGGTTCCTGGAGAAGGGCCTGCGCGAGGTGTTCCGGGACGTAGACTGCATCACCGACTACGCCGAAAATTTGGAGCTGTCCTTCATCGATTTTTCCATGGACGAGGCGCCCAAGTACGACGTGGAGGAGTGCAAGGCCCGCGACGCCACGTACGCCGCCCCCATCAAGGTCCGGGTGCGCCTGCGCAATAAGGAGACCGAGGAGATCAAGGAGCAGGAGATCTTCATGGGCGATTTCCCCGTGATGACCCAGTCCGGCACCTTCGTCATCAACGGTGCCGAGCGCGTGATCGTCTCCCAGATCGTCCGCTCTCCCGGTATGTACTACAGCCGTACCGTGGACAAGGCCGACAACGTGTCCTACGCCACCACCGTCATCCCCTACCGCGGCGCCTGGCTGGAGTATGAAACCGACCTGAACGACGTGTTCTACGTCCGCATCGACAAGAACCGCAAGCTGCCCATTACCTGCCTGATCCGCGCCGTGGGTCCCAAGACCGACGCCGAGATCCTGGAGATGTTCGGTGAGGACGAGCGCATCGTGGCCACCCTGGAGAAGGACGCCTGCAAGACCTACGAGGACGCCCTGCTGGAGATCTACCGCAAGCAGCGCCCCGGCGAGCCTCCCACGGTGGACTCCTCCGTTACCCTGCTGAACAATCTGTTCTTCGACCCCCGCCGCTACGACCTGTCCGCGGTGGGCCGTTACAAGTTCAACAAGAAGATGTCCCTGGCCGGCCGTCTGCCCGGTCACACCCTGGCCGCCCCCGTGGCCGACCCCCGCACCGGCGAGATCCTGTTCGAGGCCGGCCACACCCTCACCCGGGAGGAGGCCGCTCAGCTGGCTGCCTGCGGCGTGAATGAGGCCGTGGTGCTGGTGGACGAGAAGAACGTCAAGGTCTTCGCCAACGGCATGGTGGACATGAAGAACTTTGTGGACTTCGACCCCGCCGAGTGCGGCGTGGACGAGCTGGTGTCCTTCCCCGTGCTGTGCGCCCTGCTGGACCAGTACAGCGGCGAGGAGCTGAAGGATGCTGTCCGTGAGAATTTGGACAACCTGATCCCCAAGCACATCACCGTGGAGGACATGATGGCCTCCATCAACTACCTCAACGCTCTGGCCCACGGCGTGGGCAATGTGGACGACATCGACCACCTGGGCAACCGCCGCCTGCGCTGCGTGGGCGAGCTGATCCAGAACCAGTTCCGCATCGGCTTCAGCCGTATGGAGCGCGTCATCCGTGAGCGTATGACCATCCAGGACCTGGACGTGGTCACCCCCCAGACTCTGATCAACATTCGTCCCGTCACCGCCGCCATCAAGGAGTTCTTCGGTTCCAGCCCCCTGTCCCAGTTCATGGACCAGACCAACCCCCTGGCCGAGCTGACTCACAAGCGCCGTCTGTCCGCTCTGGGTCCCGGCGGTCTGAGCCGCGACCGCGCCAGCTTCGACGTGCGTGACGTTCACTACAGCCACTACGGCCGTCTGTGTCCCATCGAGACCCCCGAAGGTCCCAACATCGGTCTGATCTCCTACCTGGCCTCTTACGCCCGGGTCAACCGCTTTGGTTTTATCGAAACTCCCTACCGCAAGGTGGATAAGGAGAGCGGCCGTGTCACCGACGAGATCCTGTACATGACCGCCGACGTGGAGGACGAGTTCATCATCGCCCAGGCCACCGAGCCTGTGGACGACAAGGGCTGCTTCACCAACCAGCGCGTGACCTGCCGTCACCGCAACGAGATTGTGTCCGTGGATCCCAAGCGCGTGGACTACGTGGACGTGTCTCCCAAGATGATGGTGTCCGTGGCCACCGCCATGATCCCCTTCCTGCAGAACGACGACGCCAACCGCGCCCTGATGGGCGCCAACATGCAGCGTCAGGCCGTGCCTCTGCTGCGTCCCGAGGCCCCCATCGTCGCCACCGGTCAGGAGCATAAGAACTGCATCGACTCCGAGGTGTCCGTCCTGGCCGAGGGTCCCGGCGTGGTCACCAAGGTGTCCGCCCGCTATATCACCGTCCAGTACGACAACGGCGAGGTCAAGGAGTACCGCCTGACCAAGTACCTGCGCTCCAACCACACCACCTGCATCAACCAGCGCCCCATCGTCAACGTGGGCGACCGGGTGGACTATCAGGACGTGCTGGCCGACGGCCAGTCCAGCGACCACGGCGAGATCGCCCTGGGCCGCAACATCCTCATGGGCTTTATGACCTGGGAAGGCTATAACTACGAGGACGCTATCCTGCTCAACGAGCGTATGGTCAAGGAGGACGTGTTCACCTCCATCCATATCGAGGAATATGAAACCGAGTCCCGGGACACCAAGCTGGGTCCCGAGGAGATCACCCGCGATATCCCCAACGTGGGCGAGGATGCCCTGAAGGACCTGGACGAGCGCGGCATCATCCGTATCGGTGCCGAGGTCCGTGCCGGCGACATCCTGGTGGGTAAGGTCACCCCCAAGGGCGAGACCGACTTGACCGCCGAGGAGCGCCTGCTGCGCGCCATCTTCGGTGAGAAGGCCCGCGAGGTCCGTGACACCTCCCTGAAGGTGCCTCACGGCGAGGCCGGTATCATCGTGGACGTCAAGGTGTACACCCGCGAGAACGGCGACGAGCTGTCCCCCGGCGTCAACCAGGTGGTTCGTGTCTACATCGCCCAAAAGCGCAAGATCAGCGTGGGCGACAAGATGGCCGGCCGCCACGGTAACAAGGGCGTCGTATCCCGCATCATGCCCCAGGAGGATATGCCCTTCCTGCCCGACGGCACCCCCCTGGACATCGTGCTGAACCCCCTGGGCGTGCCTTCCCGTATGAATATCGGTCAGGTACTGGAGGTCCACTTGGGCTACGCCGCCAAGACCCTGGGCTGGAAGGTGGCTACCCCCATCTTCTCCGGCGCCAACGAGGGCGACATTCAGGAATGTCTGAAGATGGCCGGTCTGGCCCGCGAGGTGGGTCGGGACGAGCCCCTCATCGGCAAGCAGCTGTACCTGGCCGACGAGTCCGAGGCCGGTATGCGCGAGCTGACTGCCGAGGAGATGGCCAACGACGAACAGGTGCGCCAGTGGCAGAAGGCCGGTCAGCTGCGCCTGGTGGACGGCAAGAACTGGCTGTACGACGGCCGCACCGGCGAGCGGTTTGATAACCCCGTCACCGTGGGCTACGTCTACTTCCTGAAGCTGCACCACCTGGTGGACGATAAGATCCACGCCCGTTCCACCGGCCCCTACTCCATGGTCACCCAGCAGCCTTTGGGCGGTAAGGCCCAGTTCGGCGGCCAGCGCTTCGGTGAGATGGAGGTTTGGGCCCTGGAGGCTTACGGTGCTGCTTACACCCTGCAGGAGATCCTGACCGTCAAGTCCGACGACGTGACCGGTCGTGTCAAGACTTACGAGGCCATCGTCAAGGGCCACAACGTACCCCGTCCCGGCGTACCCGAGTCCTTCAAGGTCCTTATCAAGGAACTGCAGGCCCTGTGCCTGGACATCAAGGTGCTGGACGAGGACGGCGCCGAGATCGAGATCAAGGACGAGGAAGAGGATGTTTACATCCCCGGCCGCCGCGATGACGACGACTTCTTCTTCACCGACTCCGACGCCGACTTTGTGGAGGCCGGTTTCGGCCTGAAGGGTGAGAACGACGACGATGACCTGAGCCTGTCCGACGACGAGGCCGATGAAGACGATGACTTCATGGGCGTCGAGCTGATGGACGACGATATGTGAGAAAGGGAGGAGAAAAGATTATGAGTTACAACGAGTTTTCTGCCATTCAGATCGGCATCGCCTCCCCCGAAAAGATCATGGAGTGGTCCTACGGCGAGGTCACCAAGCCCGAGACCATCAACTACCGCACCCTGAAGCCCGAGCGGGACGGCCTGTACTGCGAGAAGATCTTTGGCCCCACCAAGGACTGGGAATGCCACTGCGGCAAGTACAAGAAGATCCGCTACAAGGGCAAGGTGTGTGACCGCTGTGGCGTTGAGGTGACTCGCGCCAAGGTCCGTCGCGAGCGCATGGGCCACATTCAGCTGGCTGCCCCCGTGTCCCACATTTGGTACTTCAAGGGCATCCCCTCCCGCATGGGTCTGCTGCTGGACATCAGCCCCCGCATTTTGGAGAAGGTGCTGTACTTCGCTGCCTATATCGTTACCGACCCCGGCTTCTCCCCCCTGGCCAAGAACCAGATCCTGACCGAAAAGGAATATCAGGATATGCGCGAGAAGTACGAGGACGATTTCGACGCCGGCATGGGTGCCGAGGCGGTGCAGAAGCTGCTGGCCGACATCGACCTGGAGCAGCTTTCCACCCAGCTCCACGCCGAGCTGAAGGATGCCTCCGGTCAGAAAAAGGCCCGCATCGTCAAGCGTTTGGAGGTCGTTGACGCCTTCCGCCAGTCCGGCAACAAGCCTGAGTGGATGGTCATCAACGTCCTGCCCGTCATCCCCCCCGAAATTCGTCCCATGGTCCAGTTGGACGGCGGCCGCTTCGCTACCTCCGACCTGAACGACCTGTACCGCCGCGTCATCAACCGCAACAACCGCCTGAAGCGACTGATGCAGCTCAACGCCCCCGACATCATCGTGCGCAACGAAAAGCGTATGCTGCAGGAGGCGGTGGACGCCCTGATCGACAACGGCCGCCGTGGCCGCGCCGTGGTGGGCGCTAACAACCGCGCCCTGAAGTCCCTGTCCGACTTCCTCAAGGGCAAGCAGGGCCGCTTCCGTCAGAACCTGCTGGGTAAGCGCGTGGACTACTCCGGCCGAAGCGTTATCGTGGTTGGCCCCAACCTGAAGATCTATCAGTGCGGCCTGCCCAAGGAGATGGCCATCGAGCTGTTCCGCCCCTTCGTTATGAAGAAGCTGGTTGAGGACGGCCTGGCCAACAACATCAAGTCCGCCAAGAAGATGGTGGATAAGGGCAACCCCGCCGTGTGGGACGCCCTGGAGTTCGTCATCAAGGAGCATCCTGTCATGCTCAACCGCGCGCCCACCCTGCACCGCCTGGGTATCCAGGCCTTCGAACCCGTGCTGGTGGAGGGTCGCGCCATCAAGCTGCACCCCCTGGTGTGTACCGCCTTTAACGCCGACTTTGACGGCGACCAGATGGCCGTCCACGTCCCCCTGTCTGCCGAGGCGCAGACCGAGGCCCGCGTGCTGATGCTCTCTGCCAACAACCTGCTGCGTCCTCAGGACGGCGGCCCCGTCACCATCCCCTCTCAGGATATGATCTTGGGTGCCTACTACCTGACCTTCGAGCGGGAGGAGGAGGGTTCCGGCCACATCTTCGCCAGCAAGGACGAGGCTATGATGGCCTACGATTCCGGCGTGGTCACCCTGCACGCCCCCATCAAGGTGCGTATGTTCCGTGAGGTGGACGGCGAGATGCAGCACAAGCTGGTGCAGACCACCGTTGGCCGCCTGATCTACAACGAGGCCATTCCTCAGGACCTGGGCTTTGTGGACCGTACCGATCCCGAGACCATGTTCGACCCCGAGATCAACTTCGTGGTGGGCAAAAAGCAACTGGGCAAGATCATCGACAAGTGCATCACCAAGCACGGCTTTACCGAGTCTGCCCGCGTGCTGGACGACATCAAGGATCTGGGTTACCACTACTCCACCCGCGGCTCTCTGACCGTGGCCATCGCGGACATGACCGTGCCTCAGAAGAAGTACGATCTGATCGCCGAGACCGAGAAGGAGATCATCAAGATCGAGCGTCAGTACCAGCGCGGTCTGATCACCAACGACGAGCGCTACGCCCTGGCCGTCAAGACCTGGGAAAAGACCACCAAGGACGTGACCGACGCTCTGCAGGAGTCCATGGATAAGTTCAACCCCATCTGGATGATGGCGGACTCCGGCGCCCGTGGTTCTATGGCTCAGATCCGTCAGCTGGCCGGTATGCGCGGCCTGATGGCCGATACCGCCGGCCGTACCATCGAGATCCCCATCAAGGCCAAC